>NZ_JAESIQ010000017.1:19281-60248 GCF_025289055.1 Collinsella aerofaciens | reverse complement strand
AACAAATCCAAGTTAGACCATTTCAAATGGTTCGATGTCTGCCCGGATGCGACACTGAAGTGAGTGTCCATCCTCGCAGTATCCGGTTCTCAAGGTGCACGCCTGCGCTGGTTCCCGGTTCCACCGGGCCGCGCGGCAAGGAGATATATTGCCAGACCGGAGGGGCCCCGTGGGCGGGAATCGCGCACTCCATATTTTGTTCACAAATAAATAGGTCCCTCAGTCGCATCACTGAGGTTAAAACTGAAGCATTGGCTTCTGATATTGGCGATGACCAGCTGTTTTATGTGTATTGAGACATCGGTCATCTCTGGAGCGCTACTTTACTCCAAAGGCATCAGTTATTTGTTTCCCATCGGTAAAAGGCGGGTTTTGTTCGCCAAGCGTTCTTATATATAGCTAGATACGGGTTCGAACCCGTGCACCGGCAACAAAAAAGCGACCAACCGGAGTTGATCGCTTTCTATTCCATGGTGGGCCGTCAGGGGTTCAGCCTGCTTCGCAGGCGGCCGCTGCGGCGCTTTCGCGCCTTGCGCGCTGCGCTGGCAAACGCTCACGCGTTTACTCAGCTCCGCGCCCCGACGGGTTCGAACCCATGAAAGGGCGACAAAAAAGACGGCCAACCGAAGTTGACCGTCTCAACAATCTTTGGGTGGGCCGTCAGGGGTTCGAACCCTGGACCTTGGGATTAAAAGTCCCCTGCTCTGCCAGCTGAGCTAACGGCCCGCGGGTGGCATTGTACCACGGTCTGGGACTATTCCCAACTCCATTGGCCGTTCTGGAAAATCACAACTTCACGTCCATCAGGCGTAATGCCCACAATATCGATGTCGTCCGTGCCGATCATAAAATCGACGTGCGTGCTCGAGACGTTAACGCCATGCTCCAGAAGCTCCTCCTTGGACATGTCATACCCACCCTCGATGCATTCGGGGAAACCGACACCTAGCGCGAGATGGCAGCTAGCGTTCTCGTCATAGAGCGTATCGTAGAACAGAACACCACTTTCGCGGATCGGCGTGTTCTTGGAAATGAGCGCGACCTCTCCCAGGTGAGCAGCGCCCTCGTCAGTATCGATGATACTTGCGAGCGTTGCCTTGCCCACGCGGGCGTCGTAGTCCACCACGCGGCCGCCCTCGAACTTAATCCAAAAATCTTCGACCTTATTGCCGTGATGGATGAGCGGCATGGCCGAGTACACGATACCGTCGGCGCGCATGCGATCGGGCGAAGTGAAGACTTCCTCGGTGGGAATGTTGGGGAAGAAGGGGTGCCCATCGGGCGTCTTGCCCTTGCCGCCGGCCCACTCGTGACCTTTCGTCATGCCAATCGTCAGATCGGTTCCATTTGCCGCGTTGTAATGCAGGTAGTCGAAACGATTGTCGTTCAGGAAACGCAGGTTCTTTTCGAATGCGGCGTCATGGAGTTCCCAGTCGCTCTCTGGGTCCTGGCCATCGGCGCGCGCGGTGTGCAGAATCGCATTCCACAGCTTATAGATTGCAACCTCATCGGCGTCTCCCGGGAACACCTCGTGCGCCCAAGCCACGACCGGAGCGCCGGCGATGCACCACGGATTGATGTTGTAATCCAGTCCACGGCGGAAAACTTTGCACTGCGTATTCCTCGCCTTTGATGCCGCGGCCGGCTTGGCTGGATCGATGCCCTTGAGGGCCGCAGGATCCGCACCCTCGATAAAGACAAAGCAGGCACCATCCTGGGCCAAGGAATCCAGCTGCATGCGCTTCCACTCGGACGTCTGCTCAAAATAGCTTTTCTCGACATGCTCGTACGTGAGCCTCGTCACGGCATCATCGGCCCAAATGACCGTCACGTGGCCGGCGCCGGCAGCATAGGCCTCCGCGACCACCACGCGCGCAAACGGCGCGCACTCGACCGGAGACTGAACGACGACCTCCTGGCCGGGCTTGACGTTTACGCCCTTGCGGACGACCAGGCGCGCGTAGTTTTTAATCTTGGGCTCCAGGGCCTTCATGCCCTCCAGAGCCTCTTCGACCGTCAGGGCAGCTCGAATCATGTGCCACTCCATCTATCTATAGAACAGTAAAAAGGCGCGCCGCAAAAACGACGCGCCTTATATCTTAGCGATAAGTATGTATGCAAACGCTACTTCTTCTTGGAGTCCTTCTGGTCCTCCTCGGCAGCCGCGCGCTCAATAAGAGCGTTGAGCTTGTTCTCGGACATGCCCTCGGCCTGCGCGCGGTACATGTTGCGCAAGGGACGAATACGAGCGAAGTCGTAGATAAAGTCACCTAGGATGATGACATAGGACAAAACGATGCCGACCATCTGGACAGGGCTGGACACCATGCCAGCGGGAGCGAAGTACAGCGAGGCCCAAATTGCCACGACGAGCACCATGCCAATGGCGAGCACAATCCACCAGATGCGACGGCGCTTGGTGTAGTCCTCGTCCTGCTTGAGGAGGATATTCGACACCGTATAGATGCGGTCCTCCTTGGCGCGCTGCTTGGCCTTGCGGGCGCGCTTCTCCTCTTTAGAGAGGCCCTCGAGGTTCTCGCCCTTCTCGAGCTCTTTGCGGCGTGCCTTAGACGAAGCCGGCACGACGCGAACGGAGCTCGCTGCTTGGCGGGCGGGCTTAGCAGATGCGGCAGACTTGCGCGCAACCCCGGTAACTTCGTGGGATTGCGTGCGCTTGTTCGTGGCGCTACGGGTACTCACTTATGCGTTCTCCTTCATGCTTGTGAACTGGGAGCCCGTGATGATCTGGAAGGCCTCGCGATAGCGCTCGGACGTGCCATCGATGACCTCGGCGGGCAGGTGCGGGGTCTCCCCCGTCATATCCCAGTTGGCCTTGAGCCAATTGCGGACGAATTGCTTGTCGTAGCTAGGCTGGATCTTGCCCTCCTCGTAGCTGGCAGCAGGCCAGAAACGGCTGGAGTCGGGCGTGAGGCACTCGTCGATCAGCGTGACCTTGCCATCGATGACACCAAACTCGAACTTGGTGTCGGCAATGATGATGCCACGGGTCGCGGCGTACTCGGCAGCGGCCTTGTAGATCTTGAGGGAAAGGTCACGAATCTGCGTGGCGATGTCCTCGCCCACGATCTCGCAGCAACGCTCGAACGAGATGTTCTCGTCGTGGTCACCGATCTCGGCCTTCGTGGACGGCGTGAACAACGGCTCGGGAAGCTTGGAAGCCTCGGTCAGGCCCTCAGGCAGCTGGATGCCGCAGACGGTGCCATTCTCGTCGTAGGTCTTCTTGCCCGAACCGGTCAGATAGCCGCGGACGATGCACTCGATAGGAATCGTCTGGGCCTTCTTAACCAGCATGGCGCGGCCAGCGAGGTAGTCACGATACTCAGCAAACTCCTCGGGGAAATCCGCCGGGTCGATGGAAACGAGATGGTTGGGGACGATGTCGGCAAACTTATCGAACCAGAATGCCGAGATGCGATTGAGCACCTCTCCCTTAAACGGAATCTCGTCGGGAAGAATGAAGTCGAACGCAGAAATGCGGTCGGTGGCGACCATCAGCAGGTTTTCACCGGCATCGTAAATATCACGAACCTTGCCACGGGAATCCGGACGACGCTCCATCGTTGTCACGTGAGTCACTCCTTACCTAAATACGACAGAAATGCGGGTTCTTTCCCGCATGTTTTCGCAAACTCGGAGCGGCAGGGACACGGCCCCTCCTTCACCGAATAGCGAAAAGCTAGTGCTCCATTGTAGTAGATGCCGCGTCCGCCATGTGCTCGCGGGGCAGATGAATTGTAAAAGTCGTACCCTTTCCAAGCTCCGACTCCACGGATATGTAGCCATGGTGACGCTCGACGATCTGCTTGGTCACGGCGAGGCCGACGCCCAGGCCGCCAGCTTCGCGGGCGCGGCTGGCATCGGCGCGCCAAAACCGCCCGAAAATGCGCGACAGATCGTCCTTGGCAATACCGATGCCGGTATCAGAAACGGCAATGCTGACGTGCCTGCGGTCACTGAGCACCGACACCACGACCCAACCGCCCTCGGGGGTGTAGCGCATGGCGTTGCTCATGAGGTTGATAACACATTGCGTGATCATGTCGGGATCGGCCTCGACGACATCGTCGTGCCCTTGGGTTTCATCTGCAAAGCGAAGACGAAGGTCACGGTCGGCAAACAGACGCTCCTGGCCGTTCACAATCGATCGCACGAACGGAACCATGTCCACCGGTTCTAGATTGAGCGGAGCCGTGCTGTTTTCCATACGCGATAGGTCGAGCATCTGCTGCACCAGACGAGCCAGGCGACGCGTCTCGGAAGCAACGGTCTCCAAATGCTCATCGTCGGTGGGATACACGCCATCCTGCATGGCCTCGACCGTTGCGAGCATGGCCATAAGCGGCGTGCGAAGCTCGTGTGCAACGTCTGAGGTCAGGCGCTTCTCGTGTTTCATATCCTTCTCGAGCGAGGTGGCCATCTCATCGAAGGTCTCACCCAGCTGATCGATCTCGTCATCACCGCGCAGCCCCGTGCGAGCCGACAGGTCGCCGTCACGGATTTGCTTTGCGGTACTGGTGATGCGATGAATCGGCTTGGTGAGCATGCGCGACACGAGCGATCCGATAACGACCGAAATGCAGATTGCAACAACCGCGGCGAGGGCCATAGCGTTAAAGGTCTTCTCCCTAAACGCAGAGTCCGCCTTAGTGAGCAGAGCGTCGGAGCCGATGGCCCACAGCTTTACCTGTCCGACATGCTCGCCGGAAGACGTTACAATCTCGACGTTAGCAACGCTATCGGAGTCGGTTGGAGCAGACGAGACCGGGCTATGCGATGCCCTCTTGCCGCTCGTGTCGTCGGTCGTAGCCTGGTTTTCGCGTACATCGGCGGTGGCGCTTGCCGAGGGCCATGAGTCGTCGTAGACGATGACGCCCTTTTTATTGACGACCTGCATGCCCAGATCGTCGGAAACCAAACTCGACGTTGCGACCGTGCGCAGTTCTCCCGCGGTCCAAGAGCCGTTTTCCTCATATGAGGTTGCCAACTTCTCGGCAGCGGAATTTGCGATTTCGACGATATTGGAGCGTGTGTAATCCGAAAAGACCGTGCCCCACACAACAGAGACAACGCCCACCAGCACCAATACCGTCATGAGCGATGTCAGAGCAAAAGCAAGTGCCATGCGCGAGGGATAGCTCATCGTTGGCCGTGAATCGGAACGAGGCGTGTTCCAACTAGCCTTGGAACCCGCCTCGCTCTCCTGCTTGTGCTTTTGTCCGATTTCAAAGCGCGCAGGTGTCATATATGATTTCCCTATTTCTCGTCCGACTTATCGGTCTTGGCCGGAGCCTCGAAGCGATAGCCGACACCATGGACGGTGTAGAGCCACTTGGGCTTCTTGGGATCATCGCCCAGCTTGGCGCGAAGATTCTTCACGTGGCTATCGATGGTGCGCTCATAGCCCTCAAAGTCATACCCGAGCACTTTCTCGACCAGCTCCATGCGGTTATACACACGGCCGGGATGGCGGGCAAGCGTGGTGAGCAGCTTGAACTCGGAAGCCGTCAGATCGACTTCCTTGCCCTCGACCAAGATCTTGTGGCCCGAGATATCGATGACCAGATCGCCGAAGTCGAGTACCTCGACGGCGGGCTCGTCGGCCTGATGGGCACGGCGGAACAGAGCGCGAACGCGAGCGACGAGCTCGCGCGGCGAGAACGGCTTAATCAGATAGTCGTCGGCGCCGAGCTCAAGACCGATAATACGGTCCTCGATCTCGCCCTTAGCCGTCAGCATGATGATGGGGACATCCGAGGTATCGCGAATGGTGCGGCAAACGCGCTCGCCGGGAATCTTGGGGAGCATAAGGTCGAGCACGACCAGGTCGAACTGATGCTTCTCGAACTCCTCGATCGCGGACTGGCCGTCGCCGACGCCCACAACCCAGTAGCCTTCGCGCTCGAGATAGGCAGCGACGGCGTCACGGATTGCCTTCTCATCCTCGACCAGCAGAATCTTTTTTGCATCTGAAGCCATAACACGGCCCCCCTGTCTCAATTAGCTAAGAACAAGCCCATTTTAACGCACCTGAGCCCGCCGGATGCCGCTATGACGCGGCAGCTCGGCGGGCGGTACTCACAATTACAACGCGTTTATTCCCCTGTTGGCGCCTTTTTAACCCCTCTAAGCTTAAAGAGAGAATAGGCGTGCAGTGACCGTCTCTGGTATACCCTGGCTGTTGCGCACCGTGGCGTACGTAAGGAATGAGTCCGATTTTCCCGCCGTAGCTGGATAATCGCCATACTCCAAAGCGCGGTCGGGCGACAGCAGCGAGCCATAGGTCTTGGCAGAGGTGTCGATCAGGAAATGCGACGCCTGTACCTTAACAAGGTATTTATTCTTCTTGCCAGCCGCACATGCGAGCGGCTCACGGGACAGGAAGAGATACGGCCCTCCCTCATTACCGATATACGTGCCCATGTTGCCCAGGCTGCCCACGCCACTATAGGCCGCCTCGATAGAAAACACGAAGGTATCGCCCATATATACGGCCTCGAAAGGCGAGACTGACGAGGGAAGGACTAGCTGGGCACGTTTGGTGTTGTTGCCGTCGGTCAAATCGATTGCCGTTATGCCGTAGTAGACGCCCTCGTCGTTGCGGACACGCGGCGAGATGGTCAAAATGCCGTCGCTCGCGCGCGGGGCCGATGCAAAGCGACCCGTCGATTTCCAAATTATCTCAGCCTTGGATTCATCAAGCGAGCGACGATAGCAAAACGAATCGCTACTCGTTTTATTGCCACCTGCCGAGGGCATTTTATACCAGATGACTGATGACCCGAACGCCGTAAACAGCGGCGGATCGTAGTCCTTGCCACCTCGATCGAGCTCAACCACGTCGCCAGAGAGCGAAGCGCCCGACAGATTTTGAGCGTAGAGCTTCCACGATGAATTGGCAAAGTTCATCTCAACCCACGCGAATACGCCGTCGCCGGCACGGACATCGTAGAATGCATATCCCGTGCCCTCGATAGGATCCTCGATTAATGTGGTAAGCGAGCCATCGCCCAGGTTGAGCACACCGAGTGTGTTGGCGTGCAGTGCCGATGCGGGCGCCATCATTGCCGCGGCGTAATCGCCGTCGCAGTAGTACAGCAGCGTACCCAGAGGCAGCGTCCACGACGCCGCCGGCTCAAGATCGATGTCGACTGCCTCGTACTCATCCGTAATCGAGATGATTTTGGAATCATCCTTGATAACCTGCGGCTCGCCGGCGGCATCATCGCTGGTACCCTTTTTTTTCGAGCATCCGGCAAGCACCGTGGCAGCGCCCGCAGCAACCCCACCGAGCACAAAGCCGCGACGCGATATTCCGTTCTTGATGTGATCGGCGATACCCATTAGGCGATCTCGGCGCGAGCGGCCTCGATAGCGCGTGTAAGCTGGTCGGCGCAGGAGGTCTTTTTCATACCGCAGGTATTACCGGCGAGAACCTCGATTACGCGATCGGCAGGAGCGCCCTCGACCAGCTTGGAGATAGCCTTGAGATTGCCGTCGCAGCCGCCGGTAAACTCAACGCCCATCACCTTGTTGCCGTCATCGGAAAGGTCAAGGTGAATATTGCGAGCACACACGCCCTGAGGCTTGTAATCAAACGAAATCATGCGATCCCCTCTCAGAATGTTATTCGAGACGACTATTATCCCCGTCTTTCCCTAAATGCAACGAGGCGCTTTGCCGGCAACACACATTACCAGCAAAGCGCCCTAAAAAGCTAACGTTATGCCCGAACCTACTCGAAGCTCAGCTGCTCCAGGCGATCGAAGACCGTGTCGATACGGGTGAGGAAGTCCCACGGATCAAAGATCTCGTCGAGTTTCTCCTGGCTGACGGTGCAGCGCGGATCGGCCTCGAGACGTTCCTTAAAGGTAGGGCCGGAGACACAATCCTGTACCTCGTGCCAGGTTGCCATGGCGTTCTCCTGCACAATGGCGTACGCGTCCTCGCGGGTGATGCCCGTGTCGACGAGGGCGAGCAGGACCTTGGAGGAGAAGATGAGGCCGCGTGTCTTGTTGAGGTTGGCCATCATGCGAGCGGGATACAGCTGCAGGCCGTCGATAACGCGGATGAGGCACTGGAACATGTGGTCGAGGGCGATGAAGCTGTCGGCCTGGGCGACGCGCTCGGCAGAGGAGTGCGAAATGTCACGCTCGTGCCACAGGGCGACGTTGTCGAAGGCAACCTGCGCGTTGGCCTTCACGACGCGCGACAGGCCGCAGACCTTCTCCATGGTGATGGGGTTGCGCTTGTGCGGCATGGCGGAGCTGCCCTTTTGACCCTTACGGAACGGTTCCTCGGCCTCGAGTGTATCGGTCTTCTGCAGATTGCGAACCTCGGTAGCGATGCGCTCACAGGTGGCCGCGGTGGTGGCAAGAACGCCGGCGAGGTAGGCGTGATGATCGCGGCTAATAACCTGCGTGGACAGCGGGTCGTGAACCAGGCCCAGGTGCTCGCAGACATATTCCTCGACAAACGGCTCGATGGAGCTGTACGTGCCGACAGCGCCCGAGATGGCACCAAAGGCAACGTTCTTGCGGGCATCCTCAAGACGGTCCAGATCGCGCTTGAGCTCCCAGGCCCAAGAGCCAAACTTCATGCCGAAGGTCATCGGCTCGGCGTGGATGCCATGAGTGCGGCCGGCACAGAGCGTGTTGCGCTCCTCAAAGGCGCGACGCTTGCAAATCTCGCCGAGCTTCTTGACGTCCTCGATGATCAGGTCGCAGGCCTGGGTGAGCTGATAGCACAGGGCCGTGTCGCCCAGATCCGAGCTGGTCATGCCATAGTGAACCCAGCGGCTGGGCTTGGGGTCGCCCTCGGGAACATCGGCATCGATGTATTCCTTCATGTTGGTCAGGAAGGCAATGACGTCGTGGCGCGTGACTTCCTCGATCTCATCGACCTTCGCCTTCTCAAAGTTGGCATGGTCGCGGATCCACTGGGCCTCGTCTTTGGAAATACCGATCTTGCCGAGCTCCGCCTGGGCCTCGCAGGCCAGAACCTCGATCTCCTGCCAAATGGCGTACTTGTTCTCGAGGGAGAAGATGTGTCCCATCTCCGGGCGGGTATAGCGATCGATCATAGCGGCTCCTTTTTGGTTATTGGCACGTTGGTCGTAACCCAACCATTGTACCGTGCGCAGGTGCAAGTATGGGCAGCAGGCATTAACCTAACATTTTGGAATTGGAGCGGGCAACGGGACATCCGCGTATTTGCTTCGCAAATCCGCACCGGCTTCAGGCGCCTGTCGGCGCCTTCGCCTGCTCGCTACAAACGCTTCGCGTTTGCTTAACGCTCGCACCCTGGCGGGTTCGAGTCCCGGCGCTTGATAGTAAAAAGCACGGCAACGTAACGCTGCCGTGCTTGTGCTTCTAGCTGGAGCGGGCAACGGGACTCGAACCCGCGAGTGTCAGCTTGGGAAGCTGATGCCTTACCACTTGGCGATGCCCGCATATGTGGGGGATAGTATAACGCGGTTGTCTTGTTCGATACAAGGGTGTCGATGCTTGTTTTAGCTGTGGAGAATCGTTTGAAAACCGCGCCAATTGTGGAGATGAGGACCTTTGTCTTTCTTTTCTTACCATCTTCTACCTGCACTTTTATCTGATTGTTGTATTTGAGCTCGATTTGTCAGAAATCGGGCAAGCTTTTGGTCAGGCTCCGGTACTTACCCGCATGAACCTCGGGGGTAGCCTCATCCTACGCGTCGCAGCCTCCCCGTGCGGCGCACGAGGGATAAGGAGCAGTCATGTCCAACGCACCCACGCACTCTGTCCACAGCGCAATCGCAACAGGTCCGCTGCTCCTGCTCCTCTTCCTGCTTTTCGGCTGCCTGGCACCGGGAGCCGCATTTGCCGTCGATGGCTACGACCAGCTCGGCTTCCGCACTATTAGCGATGATTGTGGACCCTTCCTCATCGGCAAGTATGAAGCTCAAGACGCCTCGATTGCCTACTGCATGAACCAGGAGCGCCCCGGCCCCACCAAGCCGGGCGGCCCATGGCTCAACTTTGATCAAGGCTGGGTGTGGCTCGACGACGAGTTCGCGGCAATCGTTTGTCACGGATATCCTACCGCCACGTCGTTTGGCGGTTACCATCTTTCACCCGATCGCGCCCGCGCCGCAACCCAGCTTGCCGTATGGATGCTCAACGGCACTACCCATGTCGACGGTACCTATTCCTACACGACCGCTCAGGGCAAAACCAAGAGTGGGCACTTTACCGCCGACAATGAAGTCGTGGCGGCTGCGCGGTGGCTCCACGACAGCGCAAAATCAGGAAGCATCAAAGCCGCTCCGCACCGCGCGCGGCGCTATCTAGGAGCCGTATCGGGCGGCAGCAAACGTCAAGACATGCTCTATGTACTGCCGGCGGTCTCTGTTTCCTTCCAAAAGCAGTCTGCAAACGCTGCCATTACCAGCGGAAACAATACTTATCAGTTTGACGGGGCAACATTCGATGTTTTTGAGAGCACCAGCGGCGCGCGTGTCGACACCGTCCAGATGGACAGCAACGGTCGAGCGCAAGCAACACTTCTGCCCAACACGGCATACTACCTAGTTGAAACGAAGGCGCCGGCCGGCTATGTCCCCCGTCGTGATCGCATCGCCTTTACCACGGGGAATGACGGTGGACAGGTCGCCATTGATGAACAGCCCGGCACCATCAACCTGCGTATCGTAAAACTCGATGCCGCGACGAATGCCGGCCCCCAGGTGGGATCTTCACTCGCAGGAGCAGAGTTCACGTGTGTGTCGCAATCAACCCCTGGATGGGCGCAAATCCTCACGACCGACGAAAGCGGTCGGGCCACCCTCGCCGATGTCCCCTTAGGAACCTTTACCATCTACGAATCAAAAGCCCCCGAGGGCTACCTGCCATCCAACGACAGCTGGACCTATACCGTTGGAGCCGACCAGCTCGGCGATTCAGGCGTGGTCGAGATCGAATCTCGCATTTCCGATATCCCCATTGCGTTTAACCTTGAGATTTCCAAATTCAAGGATTACGGCAATAGCGATCAATCCGGCCTGGAGCAGCCGGCGGGTGGTGTTGTCTTTGAGGTTGTCAGCAACAGCTCTCAGCAGGTTGTTGGCACACTGACCACAAACGTCTATGGCTTTGCCTCCACCAAAGATCAGCCCGAAGCATGGTTCGGCGCAGGCAAGCGACCCGCCGGTGTCCACGGAGCCGTCCCATACGACCGTGCCGGCTACACGGTTCGCGAGGTTCCGGAAACCGTCCCCGAGGGTTTTAAACGTGCAGGGGAATGGACCGTCGGGGCCAATCAGATTTCCAACGGCGCCGAGCTTCAATATATCGTGGACAACCACGCTCTGTCGACGCATCTCCAGATTGTAAAACGCGATGCCCAAACAGGCGCTTCTGTTCCACTAGCCGGATTCACCTTCCAACTCCTAGACAGCAATCACGAATCTGTCTCACAAACTTGCTGGTATCCAACACATAACGTAATGGACACCTTTACGACTGACGCGACCGGGACCGTCACACTGCCCGAATCGCTCGTGCCGGGCACCTATTATGTACGCGAAACCTCGGCCAAAGAGCCCTATCTTGTCGGCGAGGAGATCGAGGTAAACATACCCGCCGACATGAACCTAACGCCCGTTGCAATCGCCTCGTATTATGACCACGCCGCGACCGGAAACATCAGGATCGTTAAAACCGATGCCATAGACGGCAGCAGCCTCGCGGGCGCCGTCTTTGAGATCCGTGCCTCGGGTGATATCGTGCGCCCCGACGGTAGCATTGCCGCGCTCGACGGTGAGACTGTCGCTACCGTCACGACGGATGAAACTGGAGAAGCACGCGCGGACAACCTCCCGCTGGGATCTGGCACCGCACGCTACGAGGTTGTCGAGACTCAAGCGCCGGCAGGCTTCTTGCTCGACCGGACAACCCATATTGTCGACCTTACTTATGCCGACCAGAAAACACCCGTTGTAGAAGCACGGCTTAACGTATCCGACGATTACACCAAGGTTGATATCTCCAAGGTCGATGCAAGCGGTGAGCAGGAAGTGGAAGGCGCACAGCTCACCTTATATGGTCCCGATAAAACCGAAATAGACTCCTGGACCTCATCCGACAAGCCACACCGCGTCGAACATCTTGCACCCGGCACCTACTCGTTGCGCGAAATGATGTCTCCGCGGACCTATGACCTTGCCGAGGAAATAACGTTTGAAATAAAGGATACGGGAGAAGTCCAATCCGTCGCGATGAAGGATGCGCCCATCGAGATCAAGGGACAGGTCGACAAGCGTCAGGAACTTGTCCAACCTATCGAAAAGGGCCTGTTGGCTAACGGCGATGGTAAAAACCGCGCCACGACGCAAACCAATAGTGATTGGCTTTTCTCCTATACCATCGATGCTCGAAACGATTCCGCTACTTGGGTTGATGAGTTTACGATTACCGATGATCTTGAGTGCGCCAAAGACGGCACAGCGAGATTCATCTCAATCGAAACCCCCGTCGCCATCGGCGACCTCAACGGTCTGTGCAACGTATGGTATCGCACGACGCCGTTGGACTCGACAGACGTCGATGAGCCGGCAAACGCGACACTTGACGATGGGCACGAAAATCCTTGGCTTGAGTCCGACGAAGTAAAAGAGAGCCTTGGTGAGGACTGTCGCCTCGTCGATTACGACGGTTGGCACCTCTGGAAGGCGGATATCTCGACCACGGAATCCACCACACTCGAGGCGGAAGAGCTCGACCTTGCATCCAATACCGTCGTAACGGGCATTCGAATTGAATACGGTGCGGTAGCCGCCGACTTTACGACTCGAAGCGATGCGGATTCTTGGACCCGCGATGATCTCAAAGATGAGCACGACGACCTTGACGATGCCAAAGCAATCCTTGGTGCAGACGCTCGGGGCGCAGTCGTGCACATGCAGGCAACATCGGCTTATACGCCCCAAACCGCACTCACCAACAGCGCACGCGTCGATCTTTGTCGCAACGGCGGCGATAAACTTGAGTCACATGACGAGGACTGTGTCATTCAACGCTGTACCCTACCGCAGGACCTACCGGCAACAGGACCAGTCCCCATCGCCGCTTGCATCACCGCGCTCCTGACCTCGGGTGCCGCAGCCCTATGGTTCGCTCGCCTTAGGTCGATCCCAAAGAACCGCTAGCGCGATGAAAAAGCGGGCGAGCCAGTCCCCTGGCTCGCCCGCTTTCAATCATTTAAATCGCCGTATCTACTCTGCAGACGAAGATCCACCATCAACGATTGCTTGCTCGGACTCAGGAATCCCATCGGCACCCGTGCTCTGTTCTTGCTCCACCTCTTCGCTGATTGCGGAGGCGGGGGTCGAGCCCTTCGCACCCACGATGTAGGCGGCCCCAAATCCTAACGCAATGGCAATCAAGGTCAAAATCACGTAGACAGGCCAATGGCGCTTAATATACGAAAACACGTTGACTCCTTAGAGCTCCGCCTACGAACGGCGGATAACCTCGGTAACGACCTCGGATACCGTGGCAATGTTCGTCGGGTTGACATTGTGGGGCAGGTCGTCCTCGGTACGAGCGCAAGCCAGACGTGTGCCGTCCACACCGGCGATGGTGAGGGCTCGGCGGCTCGCCTCGAGCGCGGCGTAGGCATCGGTCTTGGCATAGGGCATCTCGAGCGCGCCACAATCGACATGGAACGACTTGCAGACCTTGCTGACCAGGTTCATGATGCGGCGATCGCCCTTGAGCAGCTGTTGTTCGCCCTCGACCGTCACAACCGAAAGCCTACCGGCGCCGACGGATTCAAGATTGATGAAGAATACGCCGCGGAGCTTATCGCGATGCGAAGCCAAGAAGGCCTTCATGCCGGCGCCATCACAATCCGAGGCGCCCGTTGCCACAAACCAGATATCGTGACCGAGCAGCTCATCATCGCCCATAGAGGCGACAGCCGAGAGCATATCTTCGGAAGAAGCGCCATCGGAAGACGTAGCGCCGCCCTTCCAGCCATCGTTATCGTCCTCGAAGTTATCCCACGAACCGATACCGCGACCGGATTTCTTGGCATCGTAATCGTCTTCGACGCCCAGCCAGTCACTCATGCTGTCCTGCTCGTTTTTCTTTTTACGACCGAACAGGCCACCCAGGCCGCGCTTACGAGACTTGGGTGCCGCCGGGGCGGGAGCCGAAATGGTCTCGATCGGCTGCGCGCCCGACGCAACGGGCATAGGAGGCGCAACGGGTGCCGATGTGGGTTCGGGACCTTGGGCGGTAGCAAAGGGGTCGTTGACCTGGGCAGAGGGATCGGGAAGGTCGAACAGCGACGTGCGAGACGCAACGTTTGCCTGCTTCATAGACGGCAGCGACGGATCGGGGACCGAAGCCAGCGGAGACGAGGAAGGTGCAGGCGACGGTGCCGACGCCGGATCGGGAACATTCATCTGCGGACGCGGCGATGCCTGGGAGGAAATCTGGGCCATAAGGGAATCGACCGTTTCGTCCTGGGTGGGAGCGACATTGGCAACCGTGGCACCGGAACCACTCGGGGTCGGCATGGTGAAAATCTGCGTGGAATAAGGCCTCGACTCATCCGGCTCGGGAGTCTCGGAAACCGCAGGCACTTCCTCCTGCTCGACCTCGGTCGAATCACCTTGATCGGCTGCCGCGTATTGCTCTTCGTCAGAGTTGGCCTCGACGGACTCGTCCTCGGCAGCATCCTGAATTTCGGCAGCATCAATGGGCTCGTCATCGTCCACCGCGTCGCCCTGTTCATCGGAAATAGGAAGGGGCTCAGCAATCGCGGTGCCCTGCTTTTCAAACGTTATCGTGGAATCGAACTTCGCGGCATCAAACGACATGGTGCTATCGACGTGCTGCTGAGCCTCGAAAGACGTTGTTGCCTCAACAACATCCGCGGACGTCGGTTGCTGGGACTCAAAGGACGTTGTAGCTTCGGCGGCGTCGACGGGCACGGACTGCACAGCCTCGTTCTGCTCGAACTCTTGCGCCGCGAGCTCACGTGCCGCCTCGGCTGCCTGCTGCTGAGCGATAGCCTCCTGCTCGGCAGCCTCGCGTGCGGCAGCGCGCTTCTCCTCGAAGTCGTCGACAAATTTCTTGCCCTTTGCAAGTGCACCCTTAAAGAAGTTGGAAGCGCTGGCGCCAATCGACGAGAACGCGGATGCAATGTCGGCATGGGGCGTTGCCGCGGGAATCTCGGCCGAGAAATCAGTATCGCTCTCGTAAGACACGCGCCTCGGCTGTTCAACGTAATCGTCGTCAGACTCGTCCGCAACGTCTTGTGCCGGCGCGGCGGGAGCCAAAATGTCCAGTCCTGCCGCGGGATCGATCGCGGACACCGCCTCGGGCTCGGCAACGGCAGCGGCAACCGCGGCAGACTCATCATCCACGGTGACAGCGGGCGCAGGCGCAGTCACGACGGGGGCAGGCTCGGGCTCAAACGTCGGCTCCTCGCCCTCCTCGTAATCGAGCGTGCAGGACTCGGGAAGCATTCCGAGCGCACGGATGGCATCCGAACCAAAGCGGATGTTGCCGGCGGCATTGCGATAGAGCTTGGGCTCGGGCTCGGCCGCGACAGGCTCCTCCACCGGCTCGGCAGCGGAAACCTCGTCATTGAACTCTTCAGCCTGGGCAGCCTGGTTCTGATCCTCGGGCACGATGGCGCCGATCAGCGTCTCGTCGGCAGACGCACCCTCAAAGCCCTCGATCTGCTCGTCGAAAGCCTCACCCTGTTCGGGCTCGGTCTGAGCGTCGGGAGCAATCGGCTGACCGAATTCGTCCTCGGCGTAGGTAGGCTCTTCATACTCGATGGTGTTGCCGTAGTCGTTTTGCTGCTGGGCCGCGGCATATTCCGCCGCTGCGCGCGCCATTTCCTCGGCACGACACTTCTGCTCCCCAAAATAGGTATCGAACGGAACATCGTCGGGAAACTCGTTTTCGCCCTGGAAGGGAGCAACGTTGTCCATAACGCCGAGCATAGCGGCGACAGAAGACTTGTTGCACACCGCGCCGGACGTATAGGGAAGAATGTGGCGGTTAGAGATGATGTTTGCCGCGTTGGCGAGCGCAACGAGGGAAGCGATGATCGCGACAATCCACAGCAGAACCTTGAGCGCGCCGGGGAGCGACAGGATACGCAGGATGGCAACGGCAGCAGGGGCAACCGTGGCAACGGGCAACAGCTTGGCGATGAGCGCACGATACGAAGCACAGGGCTCGCGGGCGAGCAGCTCAGCACGGGGAGAGTCGTAGTGTGCGACAACGACCACCGGGCGGTTACGCGGGGACGCGAGCGGGCCCGAGGCCTTGTGGTAGGCGATGACATTTTGGCTCACGCCCGTCTTGCCCAGGCGCGAAACCACGGGGTGGCCCGTGCGTTCGAGCACGTAAAGAACGGCGCCGACAATGGCCAGTAAGGTGCCGACCAAGCCGATACCGCCGCCGATGCCCATCAGCAGGGCGCCGGCAAACGCAAGAATACCGGTAACGGCAAATGCCAACCTACTGGGCGCTGGGGCATTGAACTCCTGAACCTCGGGGTCAAAGCCGTGGTTGCGGAAGATCTGAGCGATATCCTCGGCAGCCAAGCGCTCTTCTTCGCTGCATGCCGGCGTAATGCCGGTGTTCTGCAGCAGGTGGTTAATATAGTTCTGGGTGTTCGCCATGTGCGCTCCACATCCATAATCCGACAAATAGGCCCAATGCATGCACATTAGAACCGTATATAGTCGAAAGTATACCCCGAGCGAGCGCAAACGACCGAATTCGGGCCATCTTAACGCCCCGAGCGGACAAGGATATAGCCTAATCTCCATATCGGACTAAAATCATGGCAGCAAACCACCTTCTCATGCGAGGACTCTATGACGGCAAGCGACACGACCGAGACAATTAAAAAGGGAAATTCTGAGCCCAGTTTCGATAAAACGGCTCAGCGCATCCTCAATCTTTTCTTTGTGCTCAATAGCTCCCCCGAACCGCTGACGACCGAGCAGATCGTCTTGGATTCCGACCTGGGATATGGCTCGGGCAACATCGACTCGGATAAGCGCAAGTTTCGACGCGATCGTGACAAACTGCTCGAGCGCGGCATCTTAATCAAGGAGGTTCGCCCCGCCGGCGCGCAGGAAACCGAGGAAAGCTCATGGACAATCGACCGCGAGCACACGTTTGCTGCAGGCGGCCTCATCACCACAGACGACGCCGATATCCTGCTCAACGCCATCGACCAGACACTAGCGGCCGGCTCATCCACTTTTGCCGCACCGCTTGCCGATATTCGCTCCAAGATTGCCTATCTCACCGGCAGGACGACGGTAGACGAGGCGCCGATCAGCCGCTCTCCCACCGTCGATGCGGTTTGGAGCGCCTTTGCCGAGCGATGCGCGCTGCGATTTTTATATCAGAACGGACGCGGTGAGCAGAAAGAACGTACCGTCTGCGTCTACGGCATGTTCGAGCGCGAGGGCGTGGCGTACTTCTGCGGCCTCGACAACGTCACCGGCGACATCAGGACATTCCGCTGCGACCGTATCGTTCGCGCTTGGCGTCCTTCGAAGGCCTACGTCATCCCCGCGGACTTCAATCTCAACGACTATCTGTTCTTTGAATTCGATTTTGCCGACCGGCCGCCCGTTGCAGCCACGTTCTCGTTCGCCCCTCAGACGCAGATCGATATGATCAACGGCCTCACGCGTGGGCGAGGTGAGCTCGCACACACCGATGTGGGATGGGCCTGGACCGTTGACGTGCGCGATCTTGAAGCCGCCGCCTCATTTTGCATGGCCCACGCCATGGACGGCATGAGGCCCATGGCCCCCAAATCGCTCAAGCAGGCGTGGAACCACCTCATCGAAAGGACGGTGCACGAGTATGCCCGTGCGTAAACTCACCAGCGAGCAGAGACTCTCGCGCGCCATCGACATCATGGAGGCCCTCTACGCCGCCGGCGAGAGCGGCATGACACGAACCGAGATTTGCAGTCGCTTTGACATCACAGGGGTATCGCTCGACGAGATTCTCGAGATCGTCTCGACGCTCGCGGACCGAGAATCGGGCGCGCGCATCATCTGCGAATACCGCGGCGAGCGTGTGGTCCTCACCGGTGACGCCGGGCGTGTGCTACCGCTGCGCTTGAGTGCCGCCGAGGGCGCTGTGCTCAACCATGAACTTGAATCGTTGGGGATCGAGCCGCATACGGCAGCTCGGATTCGACATGCCCTTCTACCCGAAGAGCTCGGCTATAACCAGCGCGTCTTTGACACCGTCAACCACGGGTCGCACTGGCAGCAGCTGAGCTGCGCCATTCAGGACGGCGTTCGCTGCCGCATCTCGTATCGCTCGATGGACGATGCACGGCCACGTGAGCGTCTGGTCGACCCCTTGCGCATTACGGCAAACGGCGACCAAACATACCTGATTGCCTGGGACATCGCAGTCGATGAGCAGCGCACCTATCGCATGGATAAAATCGAGGGACTCGCCTTGACGGAAGACTCCGTCGTGCCTCACGCATCGGACGTCGCATCCCTCCACGATTCCCTTGCCCGGACGCAGCGTAGTGCAAAGCTCTTGATGCCATTCGATATGGCGGAGCATCTGGACTGGGCCGGCATCACCCTAATCGAGCGCAGCGGAGCAGACATGGCAACGGTAACCGTGCATTACGGCTCCGAGCGTTGGCTACTGAGCCAGATAATTGCAGCGGGCGGAGCCATCCACATCTTGGATGACCCCGCCCTGTCAAAGCGTCTGTGCGATATGGCAAAAACCCTCGTCTGTCCGCTTTAGCGCCGCCGCTCGTGGCGTGCGCGCCACAGTTGCAGATAGTGCCCGATCTGCGCCGATTCGATGCGCTGGTAGGAGCTCGTGGGCAGCGACGTTAAGAACTTCTTTCCGTAGCCCTTCGTCACCAGGCGCGGGTCGGCCAGAATCAGCACGCCGCAATCGGTCGACGAGCGGATAAGGCGGCCGGCCGCCTGCTTGACCTCGAGCACCGCCTCGGGCAGCGAATAGCGCGCCCAAGCGCGGTCTTCGCGCAAGTTGCGCTCGCATGAGAGCGGGTCCGTGGGGCTCGAGAACGGCAGCTTGGGAATGATGACGCAGCGCAGCGTCTCGCCGCTGGCGTCGAATCCCTCCCAGAAGGCCTTAAGCGCAAAAAGCGACGAGGTCGGCTCGTTGATAAACCGGTCGCGCAGGCGACGAGGAGATGAGTTGCGCTGCTGGCAGTTGAGTTCCAGACCCGCACGGGCCATCTTGGGCTCAACGCGGGTGTACAGGTCTTCCATGTCGCGCCGATTGGTGAACAGCGTGAGCACCGATCCGCCCATGGCAAGATGGGCGTCGACCAGCACGCGCTCGAGCGCCGTAAGATAGCTCTCACGATCGCGCGGATCGGGTATATCGCCCGCAACGACTACAGCCATGTTCGAATCAAAGTCGTAGCTCGAGTCCAAGTGCAGCGATGAGGATGTTGAAGCACCGATGCGATCGAGGCCGACCGCGTGGTTAAAGTGTTCAAAGCTTTTGGACACCGTCATGGTCGCCGAGGCAAAGATAGCCGTGTGAACCTCGGGCAGCCACTCGGTTGCCAAGGCCTCGCCAATGTCGATGCGCTCTGCGGTCATTGACTCTCCGCCGGCACGCAACCTGCGATTGACCTGCAGCGAATACACGTAGTGTTCATCGGTGCCGTCGATGATGAGTTTGAGGTTCTCGGCCAGCTCGTGCAGGCGGCGCGAAATATCACCCAGGTCGACAACAACCTCGGGCTTGTCGGCGGCGACGGCTTGCACCAGCGCGTCGACGCTCTTGTCAGCCTGTTCCAACGCGTCGATGGCAACGTAGGCCGACTGTAAGAAATCATGCCAGTCGTCAGATTCGCGCAGTTCGGGGCCAATCCATAGATTGGCATTGTCATAACCCCCACGGGCACGGCGGCCGAGCTCGCGAACGCCATCGAACACGTCGGCGATTGCCATGCTCGCGCGCGCAACCGTCGACGTCGCCTTGGCAGTAAGGCCCAGATAGAGCGTAGAGCCCTCGGAGGTTGCCAAATCACGGGAAACCTGGCTTAGCGCGCCGGTGCTCGAGCCACCCAGACGCTCAAACAGAACGCGTGATTCGTCCGCCGATACCACGCGCGCCCACTGACGGCGTGCCTCGCGCTCGATGGAATGGGCCTCGTCGATTACCCAATGACGAATCGGAGGCAAAATCCTGCCCTCGGCCGCGACATTGCGGAACAGCAGGGAATGGTTGGTGACCACCACATCGGCATGCGCCGCACGACGACGAGCGCCGTGGACCAAACATTTATCAGGGAAAAACGGGCAGAGGCGACGAGCACACTCGCGCGAGGCCGTCGTAAAGTCGGGGCGGTTGACGCTGCGCCACCGAATGCCAAGCGAGTCGAGGTCGCCATCGGCTGATTGGCAGACGTACGCCATAATGACCGCGACCGCCGTGAGCGTGTCCGCCGGATCGCGCTTGGTGGTAATCTCAACCTGGCCGCGGCTCATGCGCTCAAGCTTGCGCAGGCACGGATAGTGGTCATACCCCTTGAGAGCGCAAAATGACAGACCACCGTCCAGTTGCTCGGCAAGTTTTGGCAGCTCATGGTACATGAGCTGGTCTGCAAGATTGTTCGATTTGGTCGCAATACCAACCGTGATGTTGTTACGGCGTGCCGCCTCGGCAAAAGGCACCAGATAGGCCATCGATTTGCCGACGCCTGTGCCCGCCTCAATTACACGATGAGTGCCCGTGACCAGCGCATCGCGGACCTCGAGCGCCATCGCGATCTGCTCATCACGCGGCTCGTAAGTGGGATACATGCGATTGACCAGGCCACCTGGCGCATAGTCTGCCTCAATCTCCTCACGACTCGGCATCTTGAGGACCGGCAGTTCGTCGGCGTCCACCCGATCGTCGGCGCGATCGGCCTTGAGAACGTCAGCACGAGCGGCGCTGAGAGAGAAGATAGAACCAGGGTTCTGCCCTGCCAAGAATGAGAAGATAGGGCGATAGGACCAAGGCACATCCGGATGCATGTCGGCTAGGCGCGCCATGAGGCCCTGGGGCAAGTCGGTGAGCGCCACGAGCAACACGCGCCATACGCCACACAGGGCGTCGACGTCGGCATTGGCACGGTGTGATACCGAGTCACAGCCAAACAGATCGGCCATAAAAGACAGCTTGTGCGAGGCCAGGCGCGGAAGCGCGATGCGCGACAGCGCCAGCGAATCGATCCAAATATCGCTCACGTTGACGCCGCCTTTGACCGACTCGATAAACGAGCGGTCGAACGTGGCGTTATGTGCGATCACCGGACAACCACCGACAAAATCGGCGAGAGCGGCGACGGCCTCAACGGCCGACGGGGCATCTGCCACGTCGGCATTTGTAATGCTCGTGAGCTCGGTAATCTCGGCGGGAATCAGCTGCTTGGGATGCACGAAGGTATCGAAACGGTCGACGATCTCGCGGCCCGAAAGACGGGCCGCCGAGATCTCAATCAGCTCATTGTCCTGCACCGAAAGACCTGTGGTCTCGGTATCGAGGACAATCACATCTTCCTCGATAAGGCCAAAGGACTGCGTTTTGGCGCGTTCGGCTAGCGTGGCATAGGAGTCGATGACAAACTGCGGCGTTCCTGACGAAACCGCGTCCTCGATTAGCATGCAATGCCCGCTCGACAAAGGCCCATACGGATTAGGCTGTCACAGACCTGCGGGAACGTCATGTCGTCGGTGTGGCGGATCTCATCCGGATACAGCGACGTATCGGTCATGCCGGGAATGGTATTGGTCTCGAGGATGACGGGGCCGTCCTCACTCACGATAAAGTCGCTGCGCGAGATACCCAGGCAACCGAGAGCCTTGTGAGCGGCACAGGCAAGCTCCTGAGCACGAGCGTAATTCTCGGGCGAAATCTGCGCCGGAATGCGATGGATGTCTGTAGGGTCGACATACTTCACGTCCAGATCGTAGAACTCGCAGTCCTTGGGCTTACGAATCTCGACAATCGGCAGAGCGCGCACGTCGTCCTCGCCGTATACGCCGACGGTGATCTCGGTACCCTCGATGCACTTCTCGACCAGCACTTTGTCGCCGTACTCAAACGCCTTGGCGATTGCCGCGGGCAGCTCGGAGGGCTCATGGACCAGGGAAATGCCATAGCTGGAACCGTTGACGGCCGGCTTCACAAAGCAGCGCTCGCCACAAACCTCGACGATATGATCGATATCGACTTCATCGCCCACCTCGAGCGCAAGGCCGGGGGCAATGGGAATGCCCGCCTTGGCGTACAGGAGCTTAGAGACCTCCTTGTCGGCACCGCAGGCGCTGGCAAGCACGCCCGAGGCCGTGTAGGGGATACCCAGGGTCTCCATGGCGCCTTGCATGGCGCCATCCTCGCCGCCGGCACCGTGCATGGCGATAAACGCCACGTCAAAGCCGCCGGTCGCCATGGTTACCATAAAATCATCGGCAGCCGTGTCGAGCAGCTCCACCGAAGTGTAGCCGGCCTCCTTCAAGGCAACCACGACGTTCTTTCCCGAATTGAGCGAGATCTCGCGCTCAGCGGAATGACCGCCCGCCAAGACCGCTACGTGCATGTTCTCTAGGCTTTTACCCGGCATGGGCAGACTCCTCCTCTATAATTTCTGCAGCTGATACCATATTGTAGCGATACCCTCTACGTTTCCCCAAAATCGAAAGGCTTCCATGAATCCCAGGACTAAATCTCAGGACATTCGCGACTTGAGCCAAAACGATATTCGCGAGCTCGTGGCCGAGCTTGGCCAGCCCGCCTTCCGCGCGAAGCAGCTCATCGAATGGGTCTTTGAGAAGAACGTTTGTTCGTTTGACGATATGACCAACCTTCCCAAGGCTTTCCGCGAGCAGCTTAAAGAGGCTTTTGCCTTTGACACGCCGACTGAACTCACCAAGCAGGTTTCCAAAGATGGCTCTCGCAAGTATCTGCTCGAGTACCACGACGGCGTTTCCGTCGAGACCGTCGGCATGCCCCGTCGTAACAAGCTTTCCGTCTGCGTTTCCACCCAGGCAGGCTGTGGCATGGGCTGTGCCTTTTGCGCTACCGGTCTCAACGGCCTCAAGCGCTCTCTGACCGCTCAAGAGATCGTCGACCAGGTACTTCATGTATCCAACGACTTTGGCGAGCGCGCCACGAGCGTTGTCTTCATGGGCCAGGGCGAGCCGTTTGCCAACTACGACGAGGTTCTCAAGGCGCTGCGAATCCTCAACGACCCCGATGGCATCGGTATCGGCGCTCGTCACCTCACTGTCTCTACCAGCGGCGTTATTCCCGGTATTCGCAAATTTGCCGACATCCCCGAGCAGTTCACGCTTGCCGTTTCACTGCATTCCGCCATCCAGTCGACGCGCAATAAGCTCATGCCCGGTGTTAAGAAGTACACGCTGCTTCGCCTTCACGAAGCGCTTCAGCTCTACACCGAGAAGACTGGCCGCCGCCCGACCTATGAGTATGCCATGATTGAAGGCGTCAACGATACGAATCCCGAGATGCAGGCGCTCTGCGACTTCTGCGAGGGAACGTTGTGCCACGTTAACCTAATTCAACTTAACGACATCGAGGGCAGTCCGCTCAAGCCGTCGCCGATTCATAAGGTTGAGGATCTTCAGCGTCGCCTTGAGTCCCGTGGCATCGAGACAACGATTCGTAACTCCCGTGGTAACGATATTGACGCCGCTTGCGGACAGCTGAAGCAGCGCTTCAAAGTTCAGAAAAAAGCATAGGGGAGTCGCACCCCAAAACGTTTCATGTGAAACATCGAACAACCCCGGTTGCAGGATATGCAACCGGGGTCGTTTCATTTATGGACCTTAATTTTGAATCAGCTGCTACCTGTCCCATTTTTTACGGCCAAAATAAGGGGTCCTTATCTCATGAATCAGACAAGGACCCCTCAAAATATGCTGAGTAATTGTTAGGTACCTAATAGCCTACATTTTCCCATTGGTTGCTGACCCAACCTTGATTTATCTTGGGATTCTTCGTTACCTGAGCAGTACGCATGGCAACATCTTCCGTCATAACATCCATTTTCTTTTTGGAAGTATCGACGATATCTTGCGCGCTACGAAGCAAACGACCTCGAAGTTCATCGTCTGTCGCGATCTTATAGCCAGCAAAGGCACCAGCCGCGACAGTCGTCGCCAATGCAATCGCAGTTAAAATCCTATTCCTCATCTTGGCCTCCTTGATCAAACTGAATCATTTCGCCAAGAATACGAGAGAGCTCTTCCTCGTCTTTAAACTCAATCTCAATCTTATTCTTTCCACGCGAGCTCTTAACACGCACGTTGGTATTAAAAACCTGACGAAGCACGCGGGCAGCCTTTTTAAAAGACTGAGGCGTTGCAGGCCTCGGCGTCTTAGGTGTCTCTCCGGCAGAAAACAACGGAGCAAGATTTTCTGTCGCTCTTACGGAAAGGCCCTCTGCAACAACCTTCTCTGCAAGTCGAATTCGAGCGTCCTCATAGGGAACTGCAAGAATCGCACGTGCATGACCAGCAGTAAGTTTGCCCACAAAAATCATCTGCTGAACAACTTCAGGGAGATCGAGAAGGCGCAGCGAGTTTGTAATTGCAGAGCGTGACTTGCTGACTGCCTTCGACAATGCCTCCTGGGTCATACCGCTGGCATCGATAAGCTGGCGATAGCCCTTAGCCTCTTCGACGGGATTCAGATCAGAACGCTGAAGGTTTTCGATCAGAGCAAGAGCCAGCATCTCTTCATCATTAACATCTTTAATGATGACAGGCAGCTCCTCAAGACCAGCAAGCTTTGACGCTTGGTAACGACGCTCACCAGCGATGATCTCATAGCCGTTTCCATGCTTGCGAACCAAAAGCGGCTGCAAGACGCCATGTTCTTGGATTGATTCGCTCAACTCACGAAGTTCAGTTTCGTTAAAGTGAATTCGCGGCTGATTAGGGTTGGGAACGATATCCTCAATAGGTAGTTTTGTTTCAGATGCGGCATTCGAAGCCGATGCAGCCGAACCACCGGTCTCATACTCGGCCTCTGAGACCAAAGCATTGAGTCCACGTCCCAATCCGCCACGTTTCTTTACACTAGGCACGCTTGATCACCTCTTTTGCAAGGTTCATATATGCTTTTGCACCCTTATTTTGAGGTGCATAGGTAATTACCGGTTCCCCAAAAGACGGAGCTTCGGAGATTTTAACCGTACGGGGGATCAACGTCTTAAATGCCTTATCACCAAAGTACGATTGAACCTCCTCAACAACCTGATTCGATAGAGAAGTACGCGAGTCATACATGGTCATAAGCACACCGTAGGTGTCTAAGCCCTTGTTCAGACGAGATTTGACCATCTTCATTGACTCAAGCAGCTTCGTAACGCCCTCGAGTGCGTAATACTCGCACTGGATCGGAATCAAAACGCTGTCTGCTGCGGTCAAAGCGTTGATAGTAAGCAGGCCGAGCGAAGGAGGGCAGTCAATGAAAATAAAATCGAACTCGTCCTGAATCGGCTCAAGCAAATCTTTGAGACGGGTTTCACGAGCAATTGCGCTTACGAGTTCAATTTCCGCGCCTGCAAGCTGAATTGTAGCCGGAATTACGAATACCTTTTTGCAATTTGTATCAAGAACAAGCGATTCTGCCGGCACATCATTCAGCAATGCATCATAGATGCAGTGATCAAGGTCTTCTTTTTCAATTCCGAATCCACTGGTGCTGTTTCCCTGCGGATCAAAATCAACAATCAGTGTCTTACGACCCTGCTCACCCAGTGCTGCTGCAAGGTTTACAGCCGTCGTTGACTTACCGACGCCGCCTTTTTGATTGATGATTGCAATGATACGCGTGTCTTTTGCGCTCTTAGAACGCTTAACGTCGCGAAATCCCACGGTCCCTCCTGGTGTGTATTAAAGCTGTCAAACGGAGGATGTTTCACGTGAAACATTCCGAATCGATAGCAACTGCTATGTTTCACGTGAAACACTGCAAGCTGTTAGTAACCATTATGTTTCACGTGAAACATCTAGGCAAGCGGATTCTTCTTTGCCATGCCATTTGCACGAGGCAATGAAACGGATGCTGAATGACTCTTCTTAAGAACAATGAACTCCCTGTGACCCAAGCCTTCAGGCAAATCAATTGCGTCATTCAGAAGCAAAGTGAAGCCGCAAATCTTAGCTGCTGACATGCCGGAAGCAAGCTCCTCATCCGAAGGATTGCCCTTGGTGATAACAAATAGCCCTCCATCCTTCAGGTACGGAGCCGCATACTCAACAAGAATCGGTAGAGGGGCCAGTGCACGGGCGGTTACAACGGAGAACTGCTTCTTATGGCTTCGAGCATATTCTTCAAGACGATCATGAACCGCATGAGCATGTTTCAATCCAAGAGCATGGACAAAGGAATTAACCGCATCAACCTTCTTGCCAACAGAGTCAATATAAGTAGCTTTACGATGCGTGGTTATGGTTAATGGAATACCAGGGAAGCCCGCACCTGTTCCCATATCGAGCAAAGCTCCCTCAGGAGCCTTATTGATATAGGGGAGCAAAACAAGTGAGTCGAGGATATGAAGTACGGCAGCATCTTCTACGTTAAGAATACGGGTGAGATTGGTTGTCTTATTTGTTTCTAGAACCAAATCCAAATGCTGGATACATTTCCTCAGCTCAATATCAGTTACGCTCAAGGAATATTCTTTGCAATAGGAAGTTAGGCGACTCAACATCTCGTCAGCCTGCTGATCGGTAAGTACAAACAACAGAAGCTCCTTTCTGACAAAAATCAGCGTATCGAGAACTTTTGACAAAAAAAGGGGACGTGGAAACCACGTCCCCCTAGCATAAGCTCGAGTAGATTATCGAGCAACAATCACCACATGGCGATCAGGGTCAGAACCCTCAGAATGAGTATCGACTGCATCGTTGCCACGAAGTGCAATGTGAACCAGTCGGCGCTCGTAGGCATTCATGGGCGGAAGCGAAACACTCTTATGAGTGCGGATGGCACGCTCGGCAGCAGACTGAGCCATGGAGGCGACCTTATCCTGACGGCGACTCTTGTATCCCTCGACGTCCACTACAACCGGATACCTAAAGCCAAGCTTGCGGCTCACCAGCAAAGAGAACATAACCTGAAGAGCATCAAGAGTGCGACCATGACGGCCAATGAGAACAGCAAGGTCGGGAGCCGTTACATCCAAAATCAGCTCACCCTCGTCGCCCTCATACTCATCGATAGGAGAGTTGGCGGCATCGAAGTGCAAAAGGATGGAACGCAGGATGGAAATCGCAACATCGGCAATGGTGTCGAGCTCCTCATCGGTCAGCTCTTCACCAGCCTTGTAGCGCTGTGCAATCTCGGGATAATCGCCCGCGACCTGCGGGGCAACCTCCTCAAGCATATCCTCGATGATCTCTTCAGACATAACGTACTCCAAAAGTTAGGTACCTAAATAAGATTGATATCCCGTTACTTCTTCTTGTGCGGGCGCGGCTTCTTCTCGCGACGAGTGACCTCAACCTGCAGCGGAGCGTTCTTAAGACGCTCCTCCTCATCGGCCTTCGCCTTGTCGATGACCTTCTGCGTCACAAAAATCTGCTGGATAACCTGCCAAGCAGACGAGACGTCGTAGTACAGCAGAACACCAACGGGAAGGCTCCAGCCCATCCAAAGCATCATGACCGTCATGACAACGGCCATCATACGCATGCTCTGAGCCTGCTGGCCGGTCTGGTTGCGCGACATATAGAGCTGCGGAATCAGGGTCAGGACGGCAAACAGGATCAGGCAAACCAGCGCAGGCAGTGCAACCATAAAGCCATCGGCAAAGGAAGCGCTCGGCGTGGTGGTCAGGTCGGGCAGGATGTTGAAGAACGAGAACGTGCCGTTGTTAAAGTACTGCGGCAGGTTGCGCAGCAATGTAAACAGGGCGAACAGGATAGGCATCTGAATCAGCAGCGGCAGACAGCCAGCCATGGGGTTGAACTTGTTCTCGCTGTAGAACTTCTGCATCTCCTCGGCCTGACGCTGGGGATCGTCGGCATAGCGCTCCTGGATCTCGAGCATCTTGGGCTGCAGCACCTGCATGCGAGCCGTCGACTTGGTCGACTTGAGCATAAGCGGCGTCAGCAGCAGACGGATGATGACCACCAGGATGATGATGGACAGGCCCCAGTCGACCGCAAAGGTCTGGATGAGCTTGAGCAGCTCGAAAAGGATGTTAACGATCCAATCCCACATGTAAGTTTTCCTCCGATAGCGAGTGCCCGCTAGGGCACAGGGTCATAACCGCCGACGTGCAGGGGATTGCAGCGAGCGATGCGCCTCACGGCAAGCCAGCAGCCTCTCAAAACACCGTGCTTCTCAATCGCCTGGATGGCGTATTGCGAGCACGTTGGGTAATAAATGCAGGCGTCAGGCAATAAGGGCGAAATAACCTGTTGATATATGCGAATAGGAGCGATGGCAACACGTCGCAAAACGTGATTGCTCATCGCTCCTCCCCGGCAACGCCGGCGCGCTTCATAAGCGAACGCAACGCCTTGTCCATCTCCTGCGGCGAGGAAACCCTCGTCTTGGGAGTTGCAAACAAGATGATGTCATAACCCGCAACGGGAAATCCGCAGCTGCGGGCGGCCTCGCGCATCACACGCTTAGATCGGTTGCGCACGACGGCACAACCGAGTCGCTTAGCACCAACGAAGGCGACCCTTCCGGAGTCGCCTTCGCCAACCGATTCACATATGGTCATTCGAATCAGAGGGTGATTGAAACGACGCCCCTGACTGAACACATGCTCGAAATCTTGCCGAGACTTAATAGTCTTCATGCGAGATGTGTGTATCGCTGCTAGACAGTGAGACGCTTGCGGCCCTTGGCACGACGACGGGCGAGCACGGCACGACCACCCTTAGTGGCCATACGGGCACGGAAGCCATGGGTCTTGGCACGCTTACGCTTATTAGGCTGATACGTACGCTTCATCTTAAGTTCCTCCTGCTGCATTTCGAGTGTCCGCGGGGACGCGGACGCAGATATAGACACGTGAGCTTGAAGATTGTAGGGAAATCAATGTTCAAATGTCAAGAAATCAAAGGTAAAAGGTTGCGCAGTTCACACGGTTCCCCCATAAGCACAACCGAAATTTGTGCCTCATGGCAACCTTTCACGATATTTCATCGAGTTTTCAACAGGTCATGTTGGCAATGTTGAGAACTTTTCGCCCGTTTTCCAAAGTTTTCAACAAGTTTTGAAAAGTTGTCGAAAGATGAGAAACGTTGCACGGTGAGCTACTATTTGTTCGAAACCTTTTGAAAGATTGCGAGCGGCATGTCTGACGACTTTTACACCATGGTCGATTCCGGAGACCCGGCACCCGACAACGAGCACATCACCGGCGTGCGCGAAGAGCGTGCGGAAGGCGAGCAGACGACCACGCAGGCGCCAAAAGCCATGTACGCCGCGCGCATTGCCGTCTATGACGACATGCTGTCGACACCGCGTGTGATCGTCATTGATCCGCAAGATGTCCGCACGTATTTGGAAGAGACGACCAACACCGTCTACCAGTGCATGAAAGAACAAGGTGGCCATATCTCGCTCATGGTCATCCGCGAGATTGTCGAAAACTTTATCCACGCGCACTTTGCCGAGCCCATCATCTCGATTCTGGACGGCGGAGACACCATCCGCTTTGCTGATCAAGGACCCGGCATCGACGACAAGGAGCGCGCTTTCGACTTTGGCGTTACCAGCGCAAACAGCAAGATGAAGCGCTATATCCGTGGAACCGGAGCAGGTTTTCCCATGGTGCAGGAGTATTTGGAAAACGCCGGCGGTGCCGTATCCATCGAGGACAACATGGGCAACGGCACCGTGGTTACGGTAAGCCTGAACCCTAAACGCGTACAGGAAATCGAGCGTGCCGGCGGACGCGGTGCTGCCGTGCGGCCCGAGACGGATCAGCCCACATATCCCCTGCCGGGAGCTTTTGCGCAGCAGCCCATGGCAACGCAGCAGATGCGGCCCCCCGTGGGACAGATGCAGCAGCCCGGAATGCTTCCTACACAAGAGTCCCAGGCGGCATCGATGCCGATGCCGCCAAACATGCCAGAGGCCATGCCGCTGGCGGATCAGGATGCAGCAGCAATGCAGCAGGCGACGGGGGTACCGGGTGGCCAGAAAATGGGCTATCAGCCGTACCAGCAGGGATATCCATATCAGCAGATGCCGCCACTGGGGTATGGCCAGCAGTTCCCGCAGCAGTACCAGCAGGGATATCAGCAGCCGTACCAGCAGATGCCGCAGCAGCAGTACAACCCTTGGACCCAGCAGATGCCTCTGCAGCCTTACCAACAGTGGCCTCAAAGTTTTCAACAGCAAATGCCGCCGATGCAGAGTTCTCAACAACCAGCAGCTCAAATGATGTATCCTAATGCAGCAAATCAGTATGCGCAGCCACAACCGGACGTGTTCGTAAGCGATCGCGGCAACGCCGCGCTGGGCTATCTGGCGCAAAATCAAGCGTGCGGTGCAACCGATCTGGCGAGGACGTTTGGAAACTCGGCCCCCACTTGGTCACGCACGCTCAATGACTTGGCGCAGGCCGGCTTGGTCATCAAGCATGGCCAGAAATACCATCTGACCGAACTCGGCGCCGCTCGCGTGCGAGCTCAGAGCTAAAGAACGGGAGAGACAGTGGACGAGGAAGCAAGCATCATCCTGGGGGATGCCATCGCCTTTTGTCAGCGCGACGGCCAAGATGCACGCCTCATCAACATGCTGGGGCAATCGCGGGCCATAAGCCTGACCGAAGATACGCTCACGATCGAGGCCCCCTCGCGCTTTGCCATCGCGCAGCTCAAAAAGCATCAGCCGACTATTGAGGCCTATCTGGAAGAAATCGCCTTTGCACCGATTGCGCTCGACATCGTGGCACCGCAAGGCGCCGCGACGGAATCCGCTGCCGCGACGGCGGCCGCCGCGGCTCCCGCTGCTTCCCCGGCGGTGTCGGCCTCCGCAGGCGACGTGCCGACAATCGAGCACCAGCACAGCGATGTTTCCCGTGAAACCATGGCACCGTTGCCGACCGCGGCGGCGACGCCAGCGAACGCACCCGTCACGCACATGCCAATCGCTCACGACGCAGCGGCGAGCGCGGATTCGGGCATTGCAATCAAGAACACACTCTCGGCCGATGATTTTCGTCGCATGATGAACCAGATGAAGGGCGGAGCGCCGGCTAAATCCACGCAAGCTGCGGCCCCCGCTTCACCCGTGCCAGCACCGACCGTGCCGGCCGAGCAGAATACGGATGGAGCCCCGCTCGCCGCGAACTCAAAATTTACCTTTGAGAACTTTGTCTACGGGCCCGAGAACAGCCATGCCTATCGCTCGGCACTCAAGTTTGCCGCCCTCGCGGACGAGCGCGGCACGTGCACATCACTGTTCATCTACGGCAAATCGGGCCTGGGCAAGACCCACCTGCTGCTTGCCATCAAAAACGAGCTCGCCGAGAAGTCGCCCGAGATCAAGGTCAAGTATGCAAACTCCCAGGCATATCTGGACGACCTGATGACCGAGTTCGACCGCCAAAAGAAGAGCAACGCCCCCATCATGCAGGCGTACCACGGCGTGGACGTGCTCATCATCGATGACATCCAAAACATCATCGGCAAGCGCGCGAGCGTGGACTACTTTTTCCAGCTCATGGACGAGTTCATCCGCAACAACAAGAAGGTCGTCATCGCGGCAGACCGCGCCCCCAAGGACCTGAGCATGGACGAGCGTCTGACCAGCCGCTTCAACGCCGGCATGCTCTGCCTGGTCGCAGAGCCCAGCTACGAGATGAAATACAAGATCTTGCAGCGCTATTACGAGAACACCATCGTCGCCGCTCCCGAGGCAGGCGACGACTCACTGCTGGCGGCCTACGGGGGCGACGGCGGGCACCTGACCGATGAGCACTTTAAGCACATGGCAGAGGTGTCGGGCACCAACATCCGCGAACTCGAGAGCTTCTGCGAGCGCTGCGCCGGCGAGGCGGGCGACCGTGAGCGCGAGGGTGGGGAACTCACCTTTGACGATATCGACGCCATCGCCAGCCAGTACTTCGACACATCGGCCAAAAAGATCAACGTCCAGACGGTTCAGTCCGTCATTGAAGAGCAGTACGGCGTGACGCACGAGGAGCTCATCGGCCCGCGTCGCAACGCCAATATCGCCAAAGCACGCCACATTGCCATCTATCTGGCCATCGAGATGTGCGAGATGACGACCACGGCGGTGGGCGCCGAATTTGGCAACCGCAACCACTCGACCGTCAGCACGAGCTACAAAAAGGTCCAGAAGATGATCCAGGAAGACCGCACCGTCACCGAAGATCTCAAATCGTTGCGCGATAAAATTACACTGCGCTCGTAGGGAAATAGAGACACCTGTTGAAAACTTGTCAAAACCACGGGCATAAGGTGTCTAAAACCCAACCCGCGGTGATGAAAAGTTTTGCGCAGGTTTTGAACGTGGAAAACCACCCCCGTTGCACACAGGTTGCTGTCGATTTTCTTTCTGGGTCTGACCTGCGTCTTTGGGAGTAATCAACAGTTTCGTCAGTGCTATTACTATTATTAAGATATTTATATCTAAAGAAAGGTATTAAAAGATGAAGTTCACCGTCAGCCAGAGCTCGCTTACACAAGCCATCGGCGTCGTTATGAAGGGTGTCGCTTCGGCATCCACCCTTCCCATCCTGTCGGGCGTGCTCGTCAAGGCGCAAGACGGCATCTTGGAATTCCAGACCTCTAACTACACCATCTCGATCCGTCATCGCATCGCGGCGCATGTCGAAGAAGAGGGCGAGATGGTTATCCCCTGTAAGATGCTCTCCAATATCACCAAGACTCTCCCCGATGCCCCGGTCACCTTTGAGCTGTCCGAGCGCCAGGTGCTGATTGGTTGCGAGAAGAGCTCGTTCCGCCTGAACACGCTCGATGCCAATGACTTCCCCGAGTTTCCGGCCTATGCCATCGAGAGTGCCGTGGAACTGCCGACCGATATCTTGTCCGAGATGGTCGGCCGCGTGTGGCGCGTCACCTCGACCGACAAGGCCCGCCCCATCCTGGGCGGCGTGCACATGAAGGTCGAGAACAACACCGTGCGCCTGGTGGCGACCGATTCCTTCCGCTTGGCCGTGTGCGATACGCAGGTCGAGACCTCGACCCTCGAGGGCTCCTTTGAGCTCAACGTTCCGGCTGACGCCTTTAACGACGCACTGAACATCATGGCCAGCCAGGCGACCATCATGATCGGGGCTACCGACACCCAGGTCGTCTTTGAGGCCGGCAACACCACCTACGTGTCGCGCCGCATCGAGGGCGTGTACCCCAACTACAAGCAGCTCATCCCCGATTCGTGCGTGACGAGCGTCAAGATCGACGTCGCCGCCTTTAACGCCGCCCTCAAGCGCGTGGCCGTTATCGCGAGCGCCAACCCCGCCGTCAAGTTCGAGATCGATGTCGAGAACGGGCAGATGGGCCTGTCCTCCATTTCCAATGACCAGGACCTTGCGCAGGAGACAATCGATGTCGAGGCCGAGGGCGAGTCGGGTACCATCGCCTTCAACTACCACTACATCTTCGGCTGCCTCAATGCCCTGTCCAAGGAGAAGGAGATCACGCTGGAGCTCAAGAGCTACTCGCAGGCGGGCATCTTCAAGTCCTACGACAAGATCAACTACCTGTACCTGGTCATGCCGGTTCGCATCTAGCGCTGCGCCATGACCATGTTCGCCCGCGATCTTTCCGTCGCGCACTACCGCAGTTTCGAGAGCTATCGTCTTGCCCTGGACGAGGGCGTGACGATACTTGCGGGACCCAACGCGGCGGGAAAGACCAATCTCATAGAGGCGCTGCAGCTGCTGACGAGCGGCGCCTCGTTTAGGCATCCGACCGCAGCCGAGCTCGTCCATGATGACGTGGGCTCGTGCAAGATCGAGCTGAGGCTCGAGGGCGACGGCCGCGTACTTGATATGGGATTGAGTGCGGAGGACGGTAAACGCTCGTTTAGCCGCAACGGCAAGAGATGCTCTGCCGCCGGTGTGCGCGGGGTTCTGCCGAGCGTGCTGTTTTGCCCCGACCATCTGGACATGGTTAAGCGAGGCGCCAGTGTGCGCCGCGCCGCCCTCGACGACTTTGGCATGCAACTGAGCGCACGCTATGCCGATCTTGCGAGCACCTATGGTCGCTGCGTGACCCAGCGCAACGCCTTGCTCAAGGAAACCTGGTGCTGCCGCGAGATGCTCGGCGCGTGGAACGATTCGATTGCCCGCGCGGGCGCGGCTCTGCTCGTGCACCGGTTGGCCCTGCTCGACCGGCTGGCGGGCCATGTGCGTACTGCCTACGGGCAAGTGGCGTCCGGTGAAGCCGCCAACGTGTCCTATGCATCCACGCTGGGGGATTTGCCCCAGGTCGAGGATCGCGAAGAGCTGAAGGGCTGGGCGTACGAGCGCATGCTGGCTGCCCTTGATGGGCACGCCGACGAGGAAATTCGCCGCGGCGTGACGTTGGTGGGACCGCATCGCGACGAGATTGAGTTTACCGTTGCGGGTCGCTCCGCCCGTTCATTTGCCAGCCAAGGACAGCAGCGAACGTTGGTACTGTCCTGGAAGGTGGCCGAGGTGGCCGTGGCTCGCGATGTTCTGGGTACTGCTCCGCTGTTGCTTCTGGACGACGTGATGAGCGAGCTCGACGGCGAGCGCCGCGGTGCTTTTCTGCGGCTGATCGGCGATGATATCCAGGTGGTCATAACCACGACCAACCTGGGATACTTTACCGATGACCTGCTTGATCGAGCCAAGGTGGTGAGCATGGGTGAGACGTGCTAATTACGAGCGCGAGAGCGAGACGGTCGCCTTCAGTGGGTTTTTGAACGCAGAGCGCCAGCGCATCCTGGCGGCCGCGACACCTGAGCGCCGTGCGCAGATGGAGGCTGCAGAGGAATCTCGTGCGGTCTATCGCGCGTGGAACGCGGTGTGCTCGGGCACGCGCGAGGGGCGCCATGTGACGGGCCTGCGCTACCTGCCCGAGTCCAATGAGCTGCTGGTGTATCTCGACTCGCCCTCGTGGACGCAGGAAATGACACTGTTGCGCGAGATCATTCGCGCGCGCATGGAGCGCGCCGGTGCGCATGTGGACGGTCTGGTGTTCAAAACCACCGCGCCCGGTCACACGCCGCCCGCCGCCAAGGAGCGCCTGCGCCCGGCGACGACCGAGCGCCCGCCGGCCCCGCACGCCGACCTAAGTGAGGCCGAGCGCACCGAGATTGAGCGCCGAGTGGCGCCCATCGAAGACCAAAAACTGCGCGAGGCCCTCGAGAATGCCATGAGAGCCAGCGCCGAGTGGGCCAAGGGCGTGCAAAGCAAAAAAGAGCCTTAAATCGCATCTGGTGGCCTTGTAGAGCCAAATACCCTCGTTCCCGAGGGTATTTTTTTACGATAAACTAGTAAGGCTGTACACATTTTCTTGACTGAAGGAGGACGTGTGGCAAACGAAAACGATTACGATGGCGGCGAGATCAAGATTCTCGAAGGTCTCGAGGCCGTTCGTAAGCGCCCGGGCATGTATATCGGCTCGACGAGCGCCAGCGGTCTGCATCACCTGGTGTGGGAGATCGTTGACAACTCCGTCGACGAGGCCATGGCCGGTTTCTGCACCGAGATCCAGGTGACGGTCCACGCCGACAACTCCATCACGGTCGTCGACAACGGGCGCGGCATCCCCGTCGACGAGCACCCTGTTAAAAAAATCCCGACGCTCGAGGTCGTCATGACGATCTTGCACGCCGGCGGTAAGTTCGATAACTCGGCCTATAAGGTCTCGGGCGGCCTGCACGGCGTTGGCATCTCCGTCGTCAACGCACTGTCCAAGCGCGTGGTCGTTCAGGTTCGTCGCGACGGCAACACCTACGAGATGGAGTTCTCGCGCGGCAAGACCGTCAAGAAGATGGAGGTCGTGGGCACCTCGGATTCGACGGGCACCACCGTCACCTTCTGGCCCGACGACGAGATCTTCGAGACCTGCATCTACGATTTCGATACGCTGCACAACCGTCTGCAGGAGACGGCGTTCCTCAATAAGAACCTCAAAATCGTGCTGACCGACGAACGCGAGGCGACTCCCCACGTGGAGGAGTTTTGCTACGAGGGCGGCATCATCGACTTCGTCAAGTTCCTCAATGAGGGCAAGGACGTCCCCGAGGCCTTTAAGGAGCCTATCTACATCGAGGGCAAATCGGACCCGGACGCACCTGTGGCCAAGATGGGCGAGGTTGAGGTTTCCCTGCAGTGGAATAGCGGCTACGGCGAGAACGTCATGTCGTTTGCCAACGACATCTACACCCCCGAGGGCGGCATGCACCTTGAGGGCTTCCGCACCGCGCTCACCCGCGTGATCAACGATTACGCGCGCAAGCAGAACCTGCTCAAGGAAAAAGACGCCAACCTGACCGGCGACGATGTGCGCGAGGGCCTTTCGGCCGTTATCTCGGTCAAGCTGCCCGATCCGCAGTTTGAGGGCCAGACCAAGGCCAAGCTCGGCAGCTCCTATATGCGCGCGCTCACGCTCAAGATCGTGACCGACGGCCTCGCCGATTACTTGGAGGAGCATCCCAAGCCCGCCCGCGAGATCGTCAAGAAGGCGCAACAGGCCTGCAAGGCGCGCAACGCCGCCCGCAAGGCGCGCGAAGCGACCCGTCGCAAGAGCCTGCTCGAGACGGCGTCCCTGCCCGGTAAGCTCGCTGACTGCTCGGTGCGCGATGCCGAGCTGACCGAGCTCTTCATCGTAGAGGGCGACTCGGCAGGCGGTTCGGCCAAGGACGGCCGTCGCCGAGACATCCAGGCGATTCTGCCCCTGCGCGGCAAGATTTTGAACGTCGAGCGCGTTGGTGACCATCGCGCGTTCTCGAGTGACACCATCCAGTCGCTGATTACCGCGATCGGCTGCGGCGTCACGACGAGTGCCGGCGACGGCGGCGATTTCGATATCACCAAGGCGCGCTACCACAAGATCATCATCATGACCGATGCAGACGTCGACGGTGCGCATATCCGCATCCTGCTGCTGACGTTCTTCTACAAGTACATGCGTCCGCTGATCGATGCCGGCTACGTCTATGTTGCCTGCCCGCCCATCTTTGGCATTAAGGTGCGCAACAAGATCCACTACGTGTATCCCAACGGCCGCCAGCCCGAAGACGAGATCCTGCGTGACACCATCCAGAGCCTGGGCCTGAACCCTGACGATAACGACGAGGACGGCAAGGCCAAGGACGGCAAGATCACCAAAAAGCGCAAGGGCTATACCGTCCAGCGCTACAAGGGCCTGGGCGAGATGGACCCCAAGCAGCTTGCCTCGACGACGATGGACCCCAAGACCCGCATCCTGCAGCGCGTGTCGATCGAGGACGCCGTGGTGGCGGACCGCGCCGTGCGCGAGCTCATGGGTTCCGAGGTCGGCTATCGCCGCGAGTACATTGAAAAACATGCGCATGACGCGCGTTTCCTTGACGCTTAAGAGGAGGTAACGTGGCAGACGATATCAACAATAACGGGGGTATGGACGAGGCCGGCGATGCCGGCATGCCCGACGATCTGAAGCGCCTGCTTGCCCGTGCTGAGCAGGGCGAGGACGGCGACCCGGACGCCTATAACCCCGATGTCGATGATGACGAGGAAGAGGATGACGACGGCGAGCTCGAGGAGAGTTTTGGCGAAGTCGACCGTGGCGCCTCGGCCGGCGAGGATATCAACGGCGGCCAGCTCCAGATTTCGGAGTTCGGTCGCGAGATGAAGCAGTCGTTTATCGAGTATTCGATGTCGGTCATCACGGCGCGCGCCCTGCCGGACGTGCGCGACGGCTTAAAGCCGGTGCACCGCCGCATCCTGTACGCGATGAACGAGAGCGGCATCTACCCCAACCGCCCGCACAAGAAGTCGGCGTGGACGGTCGGCGAAGTTATCGGTAAGTACCACCCGCACGGTGACTCTGCGGTCTACGAGGCCATGGTCCGCCTGGCACAGTGGTTCTCCATGCGCACGCCGCTCATCGACGGTCATGGCAACTTCGGTAACATCGACGGCGACGGCGCGGCAGCCATGCGTTACACCGAGAGCCGCCTGGCAAAGCCCGCCATGGAACTGCTGCGCGACCTGCAGAAGGATACCGTCGACTGGCAGCCCAACTACGACGAATCGCTCGCCGAGCCCGTGGCGCTGCCTGCGCGCTTCCCCAACCTGCTGGTCAACGGCAGCCAGGGCATCGCCGTCGGCATGGCCACCAACATCGCCCCGCACAACCTCACCGAGGCGATTGAGGCCACCTGCTACCTGATCGACAACCCCGACGCCACTGTCGACGAGCTCATGCAGATCATGCCCGGTCCGGACTTCCCCACCGGCGCCATCATCATGGGCAGCGCCGGCATCAAACAGAGCTACGAGACCGGACGCGGCTCCATTACCGTGCGTGCCAAGGCACATGTGGAGTCCACCAAGACCGGCCGCAGCCGCCTGGTCTTTACCGAGATTCCCTACATGGTCAACAAGGGCACCCTGCAGGAGAAGATCGCCCAGCTCGTCAACGATAAGCGCATCGAGGGCATCTCGGATATGCGCGATGAGTCCAACCAGAAGGGCATCCGTCTGGTCATCGAGCTCAAGAAGGGCGTCATTCCTCAGGTCGTGCTCAACAACCTGTATAAGTACACCTCGCTGCAGACGACCTTCGGCGCCAACAACCTGGCGCTCGTCAACGGCGTTCCCAAATGCCTAAGCCTGCGCGAGATGCTGCAGCACTACATCGACCACCAGGTCGACGTCGTCACCCGCCGCACCCGCTTCGACCTTAAGAAGGCCCAGGCCCGCGCGCATATCCTCGAGGGTTACCTGATGGCCCTTGACCATATCGACGAGGTCATCAGCATCATCCGCTCCTCGCAGACCGACTCCGAGGCCAGCAGCCGCCTGATCGAGCGCTTTGGCTTTACGCCCGAGCAGACCACGGCCATCCTCGAGATGAAGCTGCGCCGCCTGACCGGCCTGGAGCGAGACAAGATCCAAGAAGAGCTGGACGGCCTGCGCCGCGCCATCGCCTACTACGAGGACCTGCTGGCGCACGAGGAGAAGATTCTGGGCGTCATCAAGGAGGAGATGCGCGAGATCTCCAAGAAGTTCGGCGATAAGCGCCGCACCGAGATCAGCCATGTCGAGAAGGACCTGGACGTCGAGGACCTCATTGCCGACGAGGATATGGTCGTGACCATTACCCATACCGGCTACGTTAAGCGTATCCCGGTGGCTGCCTACCGCGCCCAGAAGCGCGGTGGCAAGGGCGTGTCGGGCGTCAACCTCAAAGAGGATGACGTTATCGATGAGATGTTCATCGCGTCCACGCACGAGTACGTGCTGTTCTTCTCGAGCAAGGGCAAGGTCTATCGCCTGAAGGTGCACGAGCTGCCGGTGGGTACGCGCCAGGCGCGCGGTACCGCGATTGTCAACCTGCTGCCCTTCGAGGAAGGCGAGAAGATCGCGAGCGTCATCAGCTGCCGCGAGTTCCCGGCCGACGAGTACCTGATGTTTGCCACTAAGAGCGGCATGGTCAAGAAGACCGTGATGAGCGCATATGACCGCAGCCGTCGCGACGGCCTGATTGCTATCAACCTGCGTGACGACGACGCGCTGCTGAACGTGCGCCGCGTGCGCGAGGGCGACAAGATTATCCTGGCCACCACCGCGGGCAAGGCGATCATGTTCTCCGAGGAGCAGGTGCGCGCCACCGGCCGCGACACCAGCGGCGTTCGCGGTATCGGTCTGAAGGACGGTGTGAGCGTTCTGGGCATGGAAGTCACTAACGGCAACGGCGATCTGTTCGTCATCACCGAGCGCGGCTACGGCAAGCGCACGCCGGTCGCGGACTATCCGGAGCAGAATCGCGGCGGTCAGGGCGTCTACACCATCCAAATGACCGAGCGTAAGGGTAACCTCGCGGCCATGAAGACGGTGGGCCCACAGCACGAGCTGTTCATCGTGACGGAGGGCGCGACGGTCATTCGCGTCAAGACCGACGAGATCAGCCAGACCGGCCGCGCCACCCAGGGCGTCAAGATGATGACCGTCGACGACAACGACCGCGTATGCGCCGTAGCCCGCATGACGGCAGCCAAAGAGAAGCCCGAAGGCGAAGCAACAGAAGACGGTTCTGCCCCCGAAGAAGCCCCAGTCGATCTAGGCGATGGCAACGACATGCCAGAAGATCTCCTAGACGAGTAAGAGGCTCTAGCTGGTAAAAATCATCAGACCCTATATATCGGCGGTCGGCGCACTGCGCGCCGACCGCTTTTTTGAAAACCTTGGGACTCGTGTTCGCCCCGGTCGCACGGCGGCATGTGAAGTCGATCGCGAGTTCCGCACGAGCAGGAGAGCACTTAATGTGCTCTCCGTGCGAGCAGGACTGTCCGAGCAGGCGACTTCGCATGCCGCCGGGCAGCCGGGGGCGACACCCCTCAAAGATTTTCAAAAAAGTTGTTGACGCGCGCGTAACGACTCGTCTAATATATCCCTTGCGCGATGGACCTGTAGCTCAGTTGGTTAGAGCGTCCGGCTGATAACCGGGAGGTCACAAGTTCGAATCTTGTCAGGTCCACCACTTTCTTTCGCAATAAACACCCCAGCGAGAGCCGAGTCGCCGCTGGGGTGTTTATTACTGTCTCCGTGGGGGTTTAGCTCAGCTGGGAGAGCGCGGGCTTTGCAAGCCTGAGGTCAGGGGTTCGATCCCCCTAACCTCCACCATGATGGACCTGTAGCTCAGTTGGTTAGAGCGTCCGGCTGATAACCGGGAGGTCACAAGTTCG
>NZ_JAESIQ010000017.1:0-19189 GCF_025289055.1 Collinsella aerofaciens | reverse complement strand
CAAGTTCGAATCTTGTCAGGTCCACCATCAAAACTGTGAAGAGCCCTGGGGCGTTGCCTCGGGGCTTTTTTCTTGTCTGCGATAAATCTCATTTTGGTTTTGTGTGCTGTGCGAAAGATTGGGTAGTATAGCTATTCAATGCGGTGGAGCTGCCGCGTGTTAACCGCTACGTACCGGAGGTGTTCCATGGTTCGTGTCGACATAGAGACCATCGTCATGGCCGCCGGTCCCGTGCCATCGCTTATCGTGCTTCGCGAGCGCTGCAGCAAATCGGACTCGCCCGCGCCACTGCGTTCCCTTTCCATTCAGACTGGTTCGTTTGAAGCTGCTGCCATCAGCCGCGGCATCGATAGCGGTCGCACCGAGCGCCCGATTACCCATGACCTGTTGCTCGATACTGTTGGTGCCCTGGGTGCCAAGCTCGAACGCATCGAAATCGTTCGCGCCGAGCCGCCCGTGTTTTACGCGACGGTTGTCGTGTTGGCCGATGGCAACGAGCATAAGATCGATGCGCGTCCGAGCGACGCCATCGCCCTCGCCGTACGCAGTAATGCCCCCATGTTCGTTGAAGACGACATCATGAATCGCCTGGGCACCGTTTCTGCCCATGCCGAGGAAGTCGACGACGAGCAAGAGTTCGAGAAGTTCGACGAGTTCGTCCATACGCTCTCCCCCGATGACTTCTAAATGCGGGGCGTCCAGGCTGCGGAGCGTTCGCTGATGGCCGGCGGTATGTCGGCTGAGGCGGTGGCCATTGCGCGCGAGGCCCAGATGCGCTCGGAGGCTTCTGAGGCGGCTCGCATTGCCTATGTGACGCAGGCCCGCACGCTTCGCGAACGCCGCGGCTCGTTTATCAAGATGGTTGTCGTCTCCGCCCTTGTCGCGGCAATCTGTTCGCGCCTTCGTGGTACAGTTGGTGCGCTTGGGTTTTCGATCTCTACGGGCCTTATGATCTGGGGCGTGGTCGATGCGGTCATGCTGACCAGTCAGATCAAGGTACTCGACAAGCGCGCGATGGATATGATGCGCGCCCGCGACGCTGCCGCTAAGATCGCTGCTGAGGCACAAGAACTGTAACGACGCCAGACTCGATGGGAAGGTCTAAAGATGGCACAGGATATGCAGGACGCCGGTAACGTCTCCGCCGAGCTCGACGCCATGGTGTGCGATCTGATCGGCGCGTTCTTGGACGACCTTGCCGCCGGTGAAAACCCTGGCGTGGTCGTGGCAATTGAGGACGCCGCTTCCAACCGTTATCTGGCGGCGCTCGACGAGGACGGCGAAGAGGCGTGCCTCGAGGCGGCCACCAACTTTATCTCCGAGCACAAGATGGGTCTTAAGGACGAGGGCCTGGGCCGTATCGCTCGCTATGCCATCGGCTACACCGGCTGCGTCGAGATTGACGGCGGCTATCACGATGCTCTGCTCGTGAGCTTCTTCGAAACCACGCTCGAGAGCGGTTTTTCGGCATATGTGCTGTATGAGGGCATGGGCGCCGGCGATGGTTTTATGTGGAGCGACCCTGAACCTGCAGGTGAGGAAACCCCTCTCATCTAAAATCGCTAAAATAAACGAGTTTTCGGTAAAAGGCTCAATATTCCCGCCGAGCGTTGCATTGCTGGGTGGGTCGCATACGCGTGCCGGTTGTATATAGATAGAAGATAGGGGAACTACATGCGCGTAGACAATCTGAGGAACATCGCCATCATCGCTCACGTCGACCACGGCAAGACGACGATGGTCGACAAGCTCCTGCGTGCCACGGACGCCTTCCGTGCCAACCAGCAGGTCGAGGACCGCGTCCTGGATTCCAACGACCAGGAGCGCGAGCGCGGCATTACGATTCTCGCCAAGAACATCTCTATCGAGTACAAGGACGTCAAGATCAACGTCATCGACACCCCGGGCCACGCCGACTTTGGCGGCGAGGTCGAGCGCGTGCTGCGTATGGCCGACGGCGCCCTGCTGCTGGTCGACGCCTTTGAGGGCCCCATGCCCCAGACCCGCTTCGTGCTGCGTCACGCTATCGACACCGGCCTTAAGATCATGATCGTCATCAACAAGATCGACCGTCCGGGCGCCAACCCCGAGAAGGCCTACAACGACTGCCTGGACCTCATGGCCGACCTGGGCGCCACCGACGACCAGCTTGAGTTCGCCATGGAGCACGTGGTCTACGCCAGCGCCATGAACGGCTTTGCCCGTCTTGACCCCAACGACGGCAACATGGACATGTACCCGCTGCTCGATATGATTATCGACGACATGCCCGCGCCCGAGGTTGACGAGAACGCCCCGCTGGCCATGCAGTGCGTGACCATCGACCACTCCAACTTCGTCGGCCGCATCGGTATCGGCCGCGTGTACTCTGGCGCCATCCACCAGGGCGACCAGATCCTGGTTGTCAAGAACGACGGCTCCAGCGCTACCGCCACCGTCAAGCAGCTCTTTACCTTCGACTACCTGGGCCGTACCGAGTGCCAGGAAGTCGGCGCCGGCGACATCGCCGCTGTCGTGGGTATCGACCGCACCGATATCGGCGATGTCTACACCGATCCCGAGAACCCTGTCGAGCTCGAGCCCATCGAGATCGACCCGCCGACCCTGTCCATCGTCTTTGAGGCTTCGACCTCCCCGCTTGTCGGCCGCGACGGCGACATCGTGGGCGCCCGTCAGCTCAAGGAGCGCCTGTTCAACGAGGCCGAGAACAACGTGACCATGAAGATCGAGGAGCTCGAGGACAAGAGCGGCGTCGAGGTCTCGGGCCGCGGCATTCTGCACCTGTCCGTTCTGATGGAGTCCATGCGCCGCGAGGGCTTTGAGTTCCAGGTCGGCCGTCCCCGCGTTCTGTTTAAGAAGGACGAGAACGGCAACAAGATGGAGCCTGTCGAGCAGGCCGTCGTTGAGTGCCCGGACGAGTACTCGGGCAAGGTCGTTGAGGTCTTCGGTACCTCCGGTGGCATCATGACGAGCATGGATACCTCGGGTATCGTGACGCACCTCGAGTTTAAGATCCCGACCCGCGGCATCATGGGCCTTAAGAACCGCATCATGAACGTCACCCACGGCGAGGGCGTGTTCTACCACACCTTCCTGGAGTACGGTCCCTACGCCGGCGAGATCGGCAACCGTCAGAACGGCGCAATGATCTCCATGACCACCGAGAAGGCCGTTGCCTATGCTCTGGGTACGCTGCAGGAGCGCGGCCAGCTTTTTGTTGAGCCGGGCACCGAGTGCTACGAGGGCATGATCGTGGGCGAGCGCAGCAAGGCTGGCGACATGGTCGTCAACATCGCCCGTACCAAGAACCTGGGCAACCAGCGTTCCTCGACCTCCGATATCTCCGTTCAGCTGGTGCCGCCCCGCACCTTCTCGCTGGAGGAGGCGCTGGAGTACATCGCCGACGACGAGCTGGTTGAGATTACCCCCAAGAACATCCGCCTGCGCAAGCGCCTGCTCAACGCCACCGACCGCAAGAAGGCCGCCGTCCGCGCCGGCCAGGTCAACAAATAAGCGCTGGACTTTATAGCGTCTAACAAGAAAGGGCGTCGACCGTAATGGTCGGCGCCCTTTTTGTGCATAGGGACTGAGCTGGTCTGCACCACCACAAAGGTGCCTGGTCCCTTTGTGGTGGTTGGTGGCTAAGCGGTGGGGAGTCCTGGCGTGTTAGCCGGCTGCTGCGGCTTGAGGCGGGCGTTTCGCCAGATGATCTGGATAACGTAGCCGAGCATAAAGACAAAGGCCACGCCGCTGATGAAGTCACCTACGAGGGGAAGCCCCGTGAGGGCGCCTGCGATTATGCCGCCCACGGCTGCCATGGCGTAGCGGTTCTGGTTGTGTCCGACCATGCGGGCGAGCGCGCACCCCGAAAAGGCACTCGACACCAATGCGATGCCGATAACGCCGCACAAGAGGGTTCCAGCAAGCGACAGACCAGCGATAGAGATAATCAGCAGTAGGACGGCGGGGGCGATAGCAATCGTGCCCAGAAGACCGCTCACCCACAGGGGCATGGGGCGCTGGTGGAGCATGCCGGCGGCGCCGGCGGTCGCGCGCGGAAAGACGAGCTCGAGAAGCAGAGCGACAAAGCAGGTCGAGAGTGCCGCGGCGACGATACCGCCGATGACATCGTTAACGGTGGAAGTATCCTCGTTCTCGGTGCGGTCGATCTTGAGCGCGCCGACCTCGGCTCCCGCGGCGCGCTCGGGGTCCTCGGAGACGTGCGCGTTCACGGTGCCGGTGATGTGGGCGTTTTTGCCCAGGATGAGTTTGTCGGCCCAAACCTCAACATCGCCCTCGACGGTGCCATCGATAGTCACCGTATCGCCCGCAAGCGCTGCCGACTTGGTGGAGCCGCGCAGGGCAACCGTTTCGCCTATCGCATAGAAACAGTTGGCGGTGCTGCCGGAATTGAGCACGACATGCTGGCCGGCAACGGTCGCACTGCCATCAACCGTAGTCTTGGCAATGTCGATGGTGCGCGCCGCCAAGCGGACGGCGCCGCCCACCGTGCAGTCGCGGATCGAGAGAGTATCGCCCGCGGCGATGATATCGCGGTCGATGGACGTATCGTCCAAGTTGAGGGCCTGACCTGCCCAGTACAGGTCACCTTCGACGCCGGACGGATTGGCGTCATTGTCGGTCGCAAGTACGTTGCCTGCGGTGTCCGTGCCGGCGAACGATGCCGTGGGAAGCGCGGTGATCGCCAGCGCGATGAGCGCGAATGCCATAAGCAGGCAGCGACGCATCTTGTGTGACGGCGCCGCCGCGGTTTGATTGAAAGCCATGGTTAATCCTTTTGTTAGGTGTTTGGCATATACCTAACAGGGTACCCAACGCGCGGGCGCTCTAAAAGAACCTCTCGGTTGCATTTCGAAGGATGGGCCCGCGCCACCTATTTTTTGCGGTGCAAAAAGCGTGCGATGTCTTCCTCGGTGGGGCTTTTAATGTCAAAGCGCAGCGAGAGCCAGCGCAGACCCATGGTCACGACAACGCATACGACCAGCGCGGCGACATTGCTCATGATGCCGCTCATAACGAGACACACATAGCTTGTCGATCCGGCGATGGCGGCGATGGCATAAAAGTTAGTACGTTGGAAAATGCCCGGAACCACGCCCATAAAGCCGTCGCGCAACATGCCGCCGCCCACCGCGGTAAAAAAGCCCATCATGATGCACACCGCCGGTGCAAAGCCGTAGACCAGCGCCTTGTCCGCTCCGGTGGCGGCATAGATGCCGACCGAGATGATGTCGAGCAGGGGAATGAGTTTTTCGGGTTTGTCGACGATTGCCGGGAAAATGTAGATGATGGCTGCCGTGGCAATGGAAAGCGGCAGCGCCATTGGCTGGTTGAGGATGTAGACGTTGCCCACCTGCAACGTCATGTCGCGCAAGAGACCGCCGCCCAGACCGCAGACCACCGCGAGCGCGACCGCGCCCACCAGGTCGAGCTTGTGCTCGCGCGCAACCAGTACACCCGAGATCGATGCAGCGACGACGGCGAACATCTCGAGCCAAAACGGAATAGCGACCATGGCATCCGAGGCATGTGAGGTAATGGTTACGGCAGCGACGACGGGCAAGATGGGGTCCTTTGGGTTGCGGGTTTAGACAATGCCCGTACATAGTACATGTTCGGCGCCGATTGCGATCCTATTGCTCGGCAAACGGTCGGGACTGGATGCGGGCGTAGGCATCAAACGTGTACATCAGCCTCCAAAGATGTCAAAAAATGTCGGTTTTGGAGGGTGATGTACATGTTTTGGTTGGGGCGTGCTGGGATGACGCTACTCGGAAGGCGCGTCTTCGCCCTGCGCGCTCTTCCAGTTGCGGATAAGTGCCTTGCGCAGTTCGTTCTGCTTTCGCTGGTACTCGGCGTCCGTGCAGCGGGGCATACCGAGTGCTTCGCGAATGCTGTTAATGGCGCGATGAAAGGCAAGTTGACTTGCGAACTGTGCCGAGGTGAGCGCAACGATTCGATATCCCATTTGGGCGAGCACGGCCTCTCGCTCCGCGTCCGCTCCCTTGCGCTCGGTCTCATCGTGAAAGCCGCCCTTATATTCGATGCCGAGTTCTCTGCGCTGATAAGTAACAAGAGCGTCGATTTTGAGCGTTCGGGCTTTTGCGCAATGCCAGAGACGCTGAGGGATTTCGAGCGGTTTGTTGAGTTCGATACCTCGGATACCAACGCCGCCTTCGCTTGTTGGGAGCGAGAGGGCGATGGAAGATGCGGTCTCCATGGGCGAGGCTGAGTGGTCGTAGATGTGTCTGAGCGCGAGTCTGGCGCGTGTGGCGCCGGGTTTGCCAGGGTGCCGATCGAGTAGCTCGACAATTTCGTCCTTGGAGGTGGTGGTTGGTTGCTCAGTGTAAGGGTCAGAGGGATTGAGCCCCATGCGATAGTCGCCGCAAACTTCGTAACCATACTCGAGGTATTCGATCCTATCCATCCACTCGGCAGCGAGCACGACGGTGAAGGCTTCGTCGGTGATAAAGATGCCGGGCGTAAGCTCGTCAATATGGTCGTAGGGTAGGTTTTGGCCGAGAACGTGGCAAGTGACACCGTTGGTGCGAATTCGCTCGAAAGCAAATACTACGGAGATGTCGATAGTCTTGAGCATGGTGGACGGAATGCCGCAGTCGGTAAGTGCCTGCCGAATGCGCGCGATGCGTTGCTGGGTAGAGAGGCCCCGCACGCCTATCTGGTAGTCGCGTTGTGCGACGGCTTGAACCAGGTTTCGCGGTGCATGATGGACGAGCCACGCCGTTTTATGCGAAATGAGAACAGGAGTATCCATTTGGGGACCTCTCGCTTCGAGCTGACACCAAACTCTTATGTCCGTTGAGGTGGGGAAATATACCGGATGCGAACAAATCGACTCATGCTTGGTGCGCGTCATACGCAAACATGTACATCACACTCCAAAAACGACATTTTTTGACATCTTTGGAGGGTGGTGTACATGTTTGAGATATGGGCTGGGATCGACCACGATGGGGGTGTGGTCGAATAGGAGGGATGTCCAAATTTTGAGCTTTGCTCAAAATTTATCCGGTCGGCTTACGCCGACCGCGCTGCGCTAAAAACGCGCCGCTGGCGCGTTTTCTTTACGCTCCGCGCCCTGGCGGGTTCGAATCCCTCCTCCGCCGTATTTGCTTGTTAGGGACTCAAAACAAAAAAGCTCCCATTCCCGGGAGCTTTCTCAATCTAAATGGCGGAGGAGGAGGGATTCGAACCCTCGTGACCTTATACAGGCCAAACGGTTTTCGAGACCGCCGCATTCAACCACTCTGCCACCCCTCCGCGTGGGGTAAAAACAAAGCAGGCTCGAAGGCCTGCTTTGGAATTAACTGGCGGAGAGTCAGGGATTTGAACCCTGGAGACGCTTTTGACGCCTACACGATTTCCAATCGTGCTCCTTCGGCCACTCGGACAACTCTCCGTTAAATGCGAAAGTCAGTATACACGAGGAATCGCAAAGTGCAAACAGAAAAGTTGGCATTTTTTAAAACGCTTGGCCGCGCTTGGCGTTGCAGTGGGGTTTGAGGTGCCAAAAAACGGCTTCCGACCAGCGTGGTTGATCAACTCAATTGTTCAAAAGGAGTATTCATAAGCGACTTGGCAATGAATTTAAAAATCTTTGGGTGGTGCTGTGGACCACTGGTATGCATTTTGCGACCACAGCCTTGTGCCCGTTGACCTGCGGCTTGGCTCAGCTTGTCCCCACGGCACCGTATCTTGTCCACAGATCTGTCAAGCTTTTGGTCGGCATTTGGTTGGAATGCGCATGAAACGTGGTGCGAGTATGGGCATATGTGGAGGTCATGAGGTTGTAGCTGCATATTCTTGCGGCTTGGGAGGTTGAAAGATATTATTACCAAGTCTTTTCCTGCTTCAGGCGCACCTTCACGACCTGAAGCCACATTTGCCCAGAGGAGGTGACAATATGAAGGCTTATGAACTGCTGTTCTTTGTTGACCCGTCGCTCGACCCCGAGACTCGTCTCGCTGTTATGAAGCGTATCGATACCACGATCGCTGAGGGCGCTGGCAAGGTCGACTCCGTTGACGAGTGGGGCAAGCGCAAGCTCGCCTACGAGATCAACGACCTCACCGATGGTGACTACACCCTCATCAACTTCCACGCAGATCCTACCCAGATCGCCGAGCTTGATCGCGTCCTGCGCATCACCGACGCTGTGGTCCGCCACATGATCGTCCGTCGCGACGACCAGGAGTAAGACTGTCGTTTTGGACTGGGCTTGTGCCCCAAGAGGAAGTAGTGAGTTATGAGCATCAATCGAGTGAACATCACCGGTAACCTCACCCGCGATCCCGAGCTGCGCGCCACCGCCGGCGGAACCCAGGTTCTGTCCTTTGGCGTCGCCGTGAACGATCGTCGCCGCAACGCGCAGACTGGCGAGTGGGAGGACTATCCCAACTTTGTCGACTGCACCATGTTCGGCACCCGCGCCGAGGCCGTGAGCCGTTTCCTGGCAAAGGGAAACAAGGTCGCGATCGAGGGCAAGCTGCGCTACAGCTCTTGGGAGCGCGACGGCCAGCGCCGGAGCAAGCTTGAGGTCATCGTCGATGAGATCGAGTTTATGAGCTCCCGTGGTGGCCAGGGTGGCTACGATCAGGGCGGTTACGCCCCCGCAGCTCCCGCGCCCGCAGCACGTCCTGCCGCACCGGTGGCCACGCCGCCCGCGGTCGACGTCTACGATGAGGACATCCCGTTCTAAGGGTGTTCACCTATTTTTGAGTGAGAGGCGGCTTCGGTTCGCCGAAGTTGCCAAATGAAAGGTATTTTGACATGGCTAATGATTTTTCTGCACGTCAGCCGCGTCGTAAGTACTGCCAGTTCTGCAAGGAGAACACTGAGTTCATCGACTATAAGGACACTCAGCTTCTCCGTAAGTACATGACCGACCGTGGCAAGATCAAGCCCCGTCGCGTCACTGGCGCTTGCACGCAGCATCAGCATGACATCGCCAACGCCATCAAGCGCGCCCGCGAGATGGCTCTCCTGCCGTACACCGTCCCCGTGGTTTCCTCTCGTGGCAACCGCGACCGCGGCTAAGAAGGGAGACGCATCATGAAGGTTATTCTTCTCGATGAGATCAAGGGCAAGGGCGGCGAGGGTGACGTCGTAGAGGTCGCTCAGGGTTACGCTGAGAACTTCCTGTTCCCCAAGAAGCTCGCTGTTGCCGCCACCAAGGGCAACCTCAAGCAGCTTGACGAGCGTCGCAACAACATCGCCAAGCGCGAGGCCGTCCGTCTGGCTACCGCCAACGAGACCAAGGCTGCCTTCGAGGGCAAGACGGTCACCGTTGACGTCAAGGTCGGCGACGAGGGCATCCTCTTTGGCTCCGTTACCGCCGCTATGATCGCTGACGCCATCAAGGCTCAGCTCGGTATGGACATCGACCGCAAGCGCGTCGAGCTCGGTAAGCCCATCAAGGTTGCCGGTGCCCACACCGTTGCCATCTCGCTGTACCGCGAGATCAAGGCCGAGGTTGTCGTTCTCGTCGGCGTTACCGCCGAGGAGCTCGCTGCCGAGGCTGAGGTCGAGGAGGCCGCTGAGGTCGCCGAGGCCGAGACCGCCGAGGTCGAGACTGAGGCTGCTGCCGAGTAGCATTTGCTGCAACGCAACAATCTTGTTCTAAGAAGGGCGCTCTGGGAAGCCAGGGCGCCCTTTTTGCTTTTTAGCGCGATGCGAGCGCCATAGGGGGCGTTGCGGTGAGGTCTATTCGTGGGACCGTTCATCCGTTTGGTTCGGTGATGATTGGCGGCGCGCGGCGCGTTTTGGGACCGTGGCTGATACTATGGATGCTCGCAAGCGATATGAATGAGGATGCTCATGGCATATGACGATAGGGAGACCGGGCTGACGGTCGAGGACCGCGGCTCAAAGTTGGGTCTTCCCCAAAACCAAGATGCAGAGGCCAATGTACTGGCCGCTATGCTGCTATCGCCCGAGGTGGTCGAAGAGGCCCAGGTCGAGCTGCAGCCTGATGACTTCTACCGGCCCATTCATAAGACCATCTATACCGCGATGGTCGATATGTACAACAGCCGCATTCCCATCGACTCCATCTCGCTGATCGATTACCTGAGAAGCATCAACAAGCTCGATGCCGTGGGCGGCGAAGCGTACATTTTGGAGTTGATGGGTCAGACCTTGTCGCTCGTCAACTGGCAGCACCATGCCGCCATCGTTCGCCGCGATTCGATGCTGCGTGAGCTGATCGGCGCCACCAACGAGATCAACGCGCTGGCATATAACGCCCCCACCGACACCAAAGAGGTTGTCGAGCTGGCCGAGAGCAAGCTGCTCAAGGTCACGGCACGCGAGGTCAAGTCGAGCTACAAGACGCTGACCGAGTTTATGGTCGAGGCCTATAACGAGGCCGAGGAAGTGTGCCAGGCCGGTGGCCAGGCTGCGGGCGTGCCCACGGGCTTCCCGTCGCTCGACCGCATGCTCATGGGCTTCCGCGAGGGCCAGCTCATCATTATCGGCGCCCGCCCTGCTGTAGGTAAGACATCGTTCGCCCTGAATCTGGCGCTCAACGCTGCCGCCGCCGGTTATACCGTCGGCTTCTTCTCGCTGGAGATGTCGGGCAAGGAAATTGCCCAGCGTCTGATTTGCGCCTACGCCATGATCTCGATCAGTGACTTCCGCATGGGCCGCATTAGCCCCGAGCAGTGGGCCAATATCAACGAGGCCACGCAGACCTTGTCCAAGCTCGATATTCTGATTGACGATACGCCCGGCACCACAGTGACCGAGATTCGCGCCAAGAGTCGCCGTATGCTCCATAACAAGGAGAAGGCAATCATCATCCTGGACTACCTGCAGCTAGTGAGTCCTCCGCCGGGACGCCGCTCCGAGAGCCGTACCGTCGAGGTCTCGGAGATGTCGCGTGGTTTGAAGATCATGGCCAAGGAGCTCAAGATCCCGCTCATCGCGCTGTCGCAGCTCTCGCGTCAGGTCGAATCCCGCACCGGCAAGCGCCCGCAGCTTTCCGACCTTCGTGAATCGGGCTCCATCGAGCAGGACGCCGATATCGTTATGTTCTTGGACCGCTCCGCCGACGAGGCCGAGGCCTCGCGCGACGATCGACCCGACGAGGGCGTCACGCGTATCGTCGTGGCCAAGAACCGTTCGGGCCCGATCGGCGACGTCGACCTGATGTTCCTGCCGGCATCCACCAAGTTCTATGAGCTTGATGGGGCACATGCCGAGGAGTAGGACAGGCGCCCGTTGCACGGGTATACTGGGAATGTTTTGTGCTTCTGCGTGCCGGCGTGGCGCGTAGACAGTCCATGAATGTAAGGAGTAAACATGCCGTCAACCGTTTTGGTCGGTGCCCAGTGGGGCGATGAGGGCAAGGGTAAGATTTGCGACCTAGTCGCCGGCGACTTCGATGCCGTCGTGCGCTACTCGGGCGGCAACAACGCAGGTCACACCATCGTCGTCAACGGCAAGAAGTACGGCCTGCACCAGGTGCCCTCCGGCATCATGTATTCCGACCACGTGTCGGTGATCGGTAACGGCTGCGTCGTCAACCCCAAGGTTGTCCTTGAGGAGATCGATATGTTCGAGGCCGACGACATCACCACCAAGAACCTCAAGATTAGCGGCAACGCGCATGTCATCATGCCGTACCACATCGATCTGGATGGCGCCTTTGAGCAGAAGCTCGGCAAGAAGAACATCGGTACCACCAAGCGCGGCATCGGTCCGTGCTATCAGGACAAGATGGCGCGCATTGGCCTGCGCATGCAGGACATGCTCGACGAGGCGCTGTTCCGCGACAAGCTGGAGACCGCTCTCGCCCGTGTGAACCCCGAGCTCGAGCTCATCTACAACCTGCCCACCTACACCGTGGACCAGATTTGCGACGAGTACCTGCCGATGGCCGAGCGCCTGCGTCCCTACATCACCGAGACGAGCCTGCTGCTCAACAACATGATCGATGAGGGCAAGAACCTGCTGTTTGAGGGCGCCCAGGCGACGCTGCTCGACATCGACCACGGTACCTATCCGTACGTGACGTCTTCCAACTGCACCGCCGGCGGCGCCATCACCGGCTCCGGCGTGGGCATGAAGAACGTCGACCGCGTGCTGGGTGTCATGAAGGCCTATATCACCCGCGTCGGTTCGGGCCCCATGCCCACCGAGCTTTCCTATGAGTCCGAGGCCGGTCACACGCTGACCGAGGAGGGCTATGAGTACGGCGTGACCACCGGTCGCCGTCGTCGTTGCGGCTGGTTCGACGGCCCTATCGCCAACTATGCCTCGCGCGTCAACGGCCTCACCGACATCGCCGTGACCAAGCTCGACGTGCTTTCGGCCTTCGACACCATCAAGGTGTGCGTGGCCTACGACGTCGATGGCGAGCGCTACACCAGCGTGCCCGAGCATCAGGTGCGCTTTGAGCATGCCAAGCCCATCTACGAGGAGCTCCCTGGCTGGAAGTGCGATATCACCGGTTGCCGCAGCTTTGACGAGCTGCCGCAGGAGGCTCAGGACTACGTGGCGTTTATCGAGGATCTGGCACACACCCGCGTGACGTTCATTGGCGTTGGCGCTGGTCGCGAGCAGATCATCAACCGATTCTGGAAGTAATCGGGACTATTTGGTTATTGCGATATACCCCTTTGCAGCCCGGACGGGCGGCCGAGGGGTATATTTGCTTGCAAAGGGCTCGCGCGGAGCGGGCCGTTCATCCATAGAGGAGGCACCCTTGAAGGCGGACACTCAAACCATCGACATCCTGTTGTTGGGCAGCGGCGGCCGTGAGCATGCTTTGGCAGCTAAGCTCGCAGCATCACCGCGCGCCGGCAAGCTCTACATCGCGCCGGGTAACGGCGGCACCGCGAGCTGCGGCGAGAACGTTGTTCTCGACGACTGCGATCCTGCGGCCGTGGCGGCGTTTGCGCAGAGCCACGGATGCGGACTCGTGGTAATTGGCCCCGAGGCTCCGCTCGTGGCGGGCGTGGCCGACGCCGTGCGCGCGGCGGGTATTCCCTGCTTTGGCCCGGGTGCCGAGGGCGCCCAGATGGAGGGCTCCAAGCTGTTCTCCAAGCAGCTCATGGAGCGTGCGGGCATTCCGACGGCAGCCTATGGTTCGTTTACCGACGAGGCTTCGGCTCTCGCCTACGTGCGCGAGCAGGGCGCCCCGCTGGTCGTGAAGGCCGACGGCCTTGCCGCGGGCAAGGGCGTTATCGTGGCGACCGAACTTGAGCAGGCCGAGGAGGCCGTGCGCGAGTGCTTTGGCGGCACCTTTGGCGATGCCGGCAATACCGTGGTCATCGAGGAGATGCTCGTTGGTCCCGAGTGCTCGCTGCTGGCCTTTACCGACGGCAAGACCGTGCGCCCCATGGCCACCTCGCAGGACCACAAGCGTGCACTCGAGGGCGACAAGGGCCCCAACACCGGTGGCATGGGCGTCTACAGCCCGGTGCCCATCGTGACCGATGAGGAGCACGCCACCATGGTGAAGGTCATGGAGCAGACCGTGGCCGAGCTCGCTGCCGAGGGTATCGACTACCGCGGCTGCCTGTACGGCGGCTTTATGCTCACGCCTGCCGGCCCCAAGGTGCTGGAGTTCAATGCCCGCTTTGGCGACCCCGAGACGCAGGTCGTTCTGCCGCGCCTTAAGAACGACCTGGTCGAGGTCATGCTGGCTTGTGCCAACTGCGAGCTCGATCAGATTGAACTCGACTGGCGCGACGAGTGGGCCGTGGCCGTTGTCCTGACGAGCGCGGGCTATCCCGGCAGCTACGAGAAGGGCAAGGTCATCACCGGTATCGCCGATGCCGAGGCCATGGAGAACGTGACCGTGTACCACGCGGGCACTGCCGTGGTGGACGGCCAGCTCGTGACCAATGGTGGCCGCGTGCTTGCCGTGACCGCTCTGGGCGACACGTTCGAGAACGCTCGCAACCTTGCCTACGAGGCCTGCGAGAAGATTGATTTTGAGGGCAAGACCCTGCGTCACGACATCGGTCTGCGCGCGCTGCGCGGCCGCGACGCCTGGGATGCCTAAAATCCGAGAGGAATGAGACGGATGGACGAGAAGAACGAAGAGCTCGTGGACGCGCAGATCGTCGAAGAGGACAGCCGCATGTATGGGCACGCCGAGGGCGAGCCTGGTGGCGAGGTCGCTGACGAGCCGGCACTGGTGCTGGGCGACGACGACCCGCACGATGCCGGGCTGCACGAGAAGATTCTTTCGGAGGAGTGCGCCTGGAAGGGCAAGATCCTCGACGTCCACCGTCTTGAGGTCGAGCTGCCCAACGGTCACCGCAGCGCCCGCGATATCGTTCGCCATCCGGGTGCGGCGGCCGTTGTGGCACTGACCGAGAGCGGCAAGATCGTACTGGTGCGTCAGTACCGCACCGCCATCGACCGCGTGACGGTCGAGATTCCCGCCGGCAAGCTCGACCCGGGCGAGGACCCGCTCGATTGCGCCAAGCGCGAACTGCATGAGGAGACGGGCTTTAGGGCTGGTCGTATTCGCTTTTTGACGTCGATTGTCACGTCCTGCGGTTTTTGCGATGAGATCATCCACATCTACTTGGCTACCAAGCTCGAGTTCGATGCGCCCAACCCCGATGATGACGAGTTTGTCAACGTGGACCTGGTGCCGCTGCACGAGCTGATCGACGCCGTGCTCGACGGCAAGATCGAAGACGCCAAGACCGTCGTAGGCGCCTTGGCCTGCGATAGCATCGCACATAGGTTGGGCGGAGCCGAACTGTAACGAGTGGGGATAGCCCTGGGACAAGTACTACTGATTGCTTTGTCCCAGGGCCTTACGTTGCTGATATTTCTTTGAGGATCACATGCTGAAGAGGTTTCTTTCGTATTACAAGCCCCAGATGGGGCTTTTTGTTGCTGATACTGTTTGTGCTCTGGTGCTTGCCGCCATTGACCTGGCGTTTCCCATTATCCTGCGCAATTTGACCGGTGGGCTGTTTACTCAGGGTCAGGCTGCCATTATGCAGGCGCTCGGCATGATCGCGGTGGGCTTGGTGCTGATGTATGCCGTCCGCTGCGCCTGCCGCTACTTTGTGAGCTATTGGGGTCACGTGATGGGTGCGCGCATGGAGTCCAAAATGCGCGAGGACCTGTTCGACCAGTATGAGCGCTTTAGCTTTGCGTACTTCGACCGCAACAGCTCGGGCGACATGATGAGCCGCGTGGTCAACGACCTGTTCGATATCTGCGAGGCGGCGCACCACGTGCCCGAGTGGGTCATCATCTGCGACATCGAGATTATCGGCTCGTTTGTGATCCTCTTTACCATCGCCCCGGTGCTGGCGCTCGCCATGGCCGTGGTGACGGCGGTGTTTGCGGTCATCATGTTTTGGCAGAACATGCGCATGCGCGAGGTCTTTAGCGACAACCGCAAAAAGATCGGCGGTATTAATGCTCAGCTGCAAGATTCGCTGGCGGGTATGCGCGTGGTCAAGAGTTTTGCGAACGAGGAGGCTGAGCGCTCCAAGTTCCGCGCCTCCAATGACCGCTATCTTTCGTCCAAGGAGAATATGTATCACGCCATGGGCGTCTACACTGCGACGTATGGCCTGCTCTCGGGCGTGTTGTACGTGATCGTGGTGCTGCTGGGTGGTTGGCTGGTGGCGCAAGGCCAACTGCAGGCGGTCGATATGGCGACCTTCGCGCTCTACATTTCACTGTTCTGCACTCCGCTCGAGACGCTCGTCAATTCGGCCGAGACGTATCAGAAGGCCATCGCCGGCTTTAAGCGCATGGACGAGGTGCTTTCGACCGCCCCGGATATCCAGGACAAGCCGGATGCCGCGGACCTGCAGGTGACGGCTGGCGCGGTTGAATATCGCGACGTGTGCTTTAGCTACGAGGACGTTGAGCTCGGCGCAGGCGAAGAAGCTCGCTCCGTGATCGACCATATGAACCTGTCCATCAAGCCCGGACAGACCATTGCCCTGGTTGGCCCCTCGGGCGGTGGCAAGTCCACAACGTGTTCGCTGCTGCCGCGCTTTTATGACGTGGCTGCTGGATCCGTCAGCATCGACGGCCAAGACGTGCGCGACGTGACGCAGCGGAGCCTGCGCCGCGCCATTGGCCTGGTGCAGCAGGATGTCTATCTGTTTGACGGTACGATTGGCGAGAACATCGCTTACGGCAAGCCAGGCGCCACGGCAGAAGAGGTCGCCGAGGCCGCCCGCCGCGCCAATATCGATGCCTTCATTGAGTCGCTGCCGCAGGGCTACGACACGGTCGTGGGCGAGCGCGGCAGCCGTCTTTCGGGCGGCCAGAAGCAGCGCGTAGCCATTGCGCGCGTGTTTCTCAAGAACCCCAAGATTCTGATTCTGGACGAGGCGACGAGCGCCTTGGATAACGAGAGCGAGGAGGCGGTGCAGGAGTCGCTCGAGCGCCTGGCGCGCGGTCGCACCACGATCATCATCGCCCACCGTCTCTCGACCATTAAGCATGCCGACGAGATTGCGACCGTCGAGCATGGTCGCGTTGTGGAACGTGGCACGCACGAGCAGCTTCTCGCCCGTGGCGGCACCTATGCCCGTTACTATCGAATGCAGTTCGAAGGTGCGCGTGCGCACGAGCTCGACTGATTGATATGACAGGAAGTATATGGCTGAGAAGAACCCTTTGACTCCGGAAGAAGTGACGGAGTTATTCTCCGAGATCGACGCATCCGGCGTTTTGGATCCGACGCTTGCCAAAAAGCGCACCGAGCGCATGCGCGAAAAAGAGGCAGCGGCCAAGCGCGGCGACAAGGCGGTGCTGGCGCAGCTTCGCAGCGAAGATCGCGCAAGCCAGACAAAACAGATCGACCCGCTGTCCGAGGACGACCCTTCGGGCTCGCAGGTGAGCCATACCATTACGAAGACCGCTATGGCTGTGGTCATCGGCATCCTTGTACTGATCGTGGGCATGCAGATTGGCTACGGCGTGATGCGCCGCCTGAACACTGCCAACCTGTCCGAGAGTGTTTCGGTGGATACCGTTTCCACGGCACTGAAGGGCGGCCTTGAGTGGGGTAACGGCTTTACGCAGTTCCCGCTCGACTTTACCGTCGACGAGGCGGACGAACGTACGGGCACGGTCGAGGTAACGGTGTTGGACACGTCGCCTGCCAACGAGCTCGAGCTGCTGTCCAACGGGCAGATCCAGGCCGCGGCGCTTGCGACCAACGCGCTGCTCAACGATAAGATCGACCGCGTGGTGTACAACGTGCATGCCTATATCGATGAGGACAGCAACATCCAGCATGATTCCTTCTTTGGCATGTTCCCCGCGAGGGGTCATCAGAGCGCCATTCTGACGTTCGTGTGGACCAAGAGCTCATCGACCGCTACGAACATCGACTGGAAGATGCATATCGTGAGCATGGACGACACGATTGCCGAGCGCATTCAAAAGCAGGTGAACTCGGTGTCGTCGCTGATTGAGGATCCGTCGGTGAGCCAGACCAAGATTGACGAGGAAAAGGCCGAACGTGACCTGGAGCATCGTCTGCATGGCCGCGAGATCTTCCGCGGTGGCAAGCCCGACCGCACGCCGTCCGATCTGCTGGAGCAGGACAAATAAGACGCCATCATCCCGCGTGAGCCAAATGCCCGCGCGGGATGATTTTTCTGGGACGGGGATTAAAAAAGGCTCTGTTAGACCAGGATTGACATGCCGACCTGCCGGCTAACTCGCCGTCTCCCCGTCGGGCGCCGGCGTCTTGACCCTCATCTCGAACGGCATCCCGCCCTCCCGGACGAGCGCCCTGAGGAACGCGTTGACGGCGGTGGACATGGACAGGCCGAGCTCGTCCAGGATGGCCGTGGCCTCCTTCTTGACCTCCGGGTCGATGCGGATCGTCGTGGCCGGTATGTTCGACGGCATGGCCTCACCCCTCCTCGTGTATCGCGGTGCGACCATTCTACCGCCTCTATGCGGCGGGCGCGGCCCAGTAGTCCATGTAGGGCGGCTCCACGTTGAACATGTCGCGGACGCGGCTCCTGCAGACGCCGTGCGCGAGCTGCCGCGCGACCGTGCGCCCGGCGGCGCCGGAATCGGTCGCCATGAAGGTTCGGCACCACCTGAACCAGGCGAGGTAGGCATCGAGGTGCTTCGTCGACACGCCCTTGAACGGCTCCATGAAGGCGCCGAGGAGCGAGTGGACGGTGTTGATCCGGTTGATGGTTCCCCCGGAGCGGTCCTTGGGGTCGTAGGCCGCGTGCGCGGCGACCTCGAGTTCCGCGAGGACATTGACGTAGACGGCCGCCCTGTCGGTCGCGACGACCGAGCCGGCCGCGATACGGCCCCTCAGCGCGTCCATGGCGCGCTCCCTCGAAAGGGCGCCCCGCCCCGTGACCTCGAGGAACGTCTCGTTCGAGTCGTTCACGCCGGTCATGACGCAGATCCGCTCGCGCGACAGCCCGCGCCTGTGCACCTGCTTGCCGCGGTGCCGGGAGGGGCGCGGCATCGTGAACGACCCCTTCGCGTGGTTGCCCTTGAACGACTCGGGGAAGTAGGTCTCGTCGAGCTCGCAGCCGCAGCCCCGCTCGACCCTGAACGAGGGGGAGTAGGCCGAGAGGCACTCGATCAGCCTGTGGCGCATGGTGTAGGCGGTCTTGAGGCAGACGCGGCAGCGCCTCGCGCACTCGCGCAGGGGCAGCATGAGCACGAAGCACTCGGCGTAGGCCATCCAGGTCTCCTTCGGGAGCCTGCTCGTCCCCAGGATGCGCTCGCTGCCCATGCCGAAGGTCCTGCCGCAGCCCCGGCAGAGGTAGCGCTGCTCGCCGTTCTTCGATTTGCCCTTCTTCACGACCGCGGCGGACCCGCAGCGCGGGCAGCGTTCGATTTCGTAGGCGGAGCCGGCCGCGTCGTCGAACGCCGCCGCGCGGATCACGTCCCTGACGGACTCGATAGCGCGGCGGCGCTCGGTCTTGCTGAGGTCCGCCATGCCCTTCTTGAAGTTGAGGACCAGGTCTTCGGCGTTCATGCTGCCCCCATCATCGCGGTCTACGGGGTCAACGATATGGCACCGTGGGGACACATGTATGTCAATCCTGGTCTAACAGAGCCTTAAAAAATCATTCTGAGAACGGAGCCTTGTCGCTGAGTAGTCAATTTGGGACGTGTCTCTATAGTTTTGTCAACCGCGTGCTTCGCGCCATTTCGGCAT
>NZ_JAESIQ010000016.1:0-62131 GCF_025289055.1 Collinsella aerofaciens | reverse complement strand
GGAATCGGCTAAAGTGCGATGGCGAAATTGGTTGTTTTTACAGTAGCGCTAACACCCTGGCGGACACCGACGCCACCCAGGGCGCCGCCTCGGCCCACACGCAGCGCGCGAGGTCGGGGTCGTCCTGGTAGACCGCGGCATGCACGAGGTCCCTGACGGCCGCCTTGGAGTCCTCGGGCCTGCCCGAGCAGGCGCTCTGGAGGTTGCGCTGCAGGTGCGTCACGCAGCGCTGCCAGGCGCAGCCCTGGAACAGGCGCGAGACGGCGGCCACGAGCCCGGCGTGGCTGTCGGAGACCACGAGGCGAACGCCGGCCAGCCCGCGCTCGCGCAGCCCGCCGAGGAATGCCGCCCAGGAGTCCTCGCTCTCGGTGTCGACCACGTCGCAGCCCAGGAAGTGCTTGCGCCCGTCGGCGCCCAGCCCGATCGCGGTCACGACGCCCTGCGAGACGACCGACGAGCCGACCCTGCAGCTCATGTAAGTAGCGTCGAGCCACAGGTAGCAGCACGGCGTGCCCGACAGGTCGCGGCGGCGGAACTCCGCCACCTCGGCGTCGAGGTCGGAGCAGAGGCTCGAGACCTCCGAGCTCGACAGCGAGGATATGCCCAGCTTGGACGCCACGCGCTCGACCTTGCGGGTGGATACGCCGCATACGTACATCTCCTGCACGATGGCGGCCACCGAGGTGTCGACGCGCGACCATCGCGCGAGCATGCCCTCGGGGTAGTAGGTGCCGTGCCTGAGCTTGGGTATCTCGAGCTCCACGTCGCCCACGGCGGTCTTGAGCGACCTGGGGCGGTAGCCGTTGCGACTGTTCTCCCTGCCGTCACTGCGCTCATTGCGGCTCGCGCCGCACATCTGCTGGGCCTCGGAGTCCATCAGTGCGTTCATCACGCTGCCCAGCACCCTGCACGCGAACTCGCGCGCGTCGCCGCACTCCTGCCAAAGCCTCGCCGCCTCGAGGGCCTCGTCGCGGCCGAGGCGCAGTACACTCTCTTCTTGGGGCATCGCCTTTCCTTCCATTCGTCACCTTCATTACTCCAACGACGAATTCTAGGCGGTGTCCCTTCCCTTTCAAGAAAGGGAAGAGGCGGGTCATGCCCCGCCTCTTACACCACATCTCTGTGCGCTACCCATAGCGGACTTATATGTGTTTGCGTTAATGAACATATTTTACTGTTATGTCTATTATTTTGCGAAGGCAATATGATACTAAGATAGCAACCGTACTCATATTTGGCATTTTTTGCCCACAGGGTATTTCCTAGGGAACCGACAACAGCCTTAGGGTCCCGCGCGGCGCCGCTCCCTCCCGGCATCCGCCGACGTTCCCCCATATAAAACCTGCCAAAATAAACCTGTCCCTTTTGGCAGGTTTCGGGGTGGCAAGGGCTTGCACTTTAGCGTGCGACAGCGGATAATGCCGAGCATTCGAGAATACGCTTATTGCTCTTTCTATAGATTGAGGAGGCCCCTATGGCCATGGAATTCAAACGCAGGCTGCCGATCCCCATGGAGATCCGCGAGGAAATGCCGCTTTCCGCCGAGCTTACCGCTAAGAAACAGGCATTCGACTCCGAGGTCGCCAAGGTCTTTACCGGCGAGGACGCACGTAAGGTGCTCATCATCGGCCCGTGCTCTGCCGACCGCGAGGATTCGGTGCTCGAGTATATGAACCGACTGGCCAAGACCGCCGAAGAGGTCAAGGACAAGCTCATCATCATTCCGCGCGTCTACACCAATAAGCCGCGCACCAAGGGCACCGGTTACAAGGGTCTTCTGCACAACCCCAACCCCGAGGCTCCCGACGACCTGCTCGAGGGCGTCAAGGCCATCCGCCATATGCACCTGCGCGTTATTGAGGAAACGGGCTTCTTCACCGCCGACGAGATGCTCTATCCGTCCAACTACCAATACCTCGTTGACCTGCTGAGCTATGTCGCCGTGGGCGCACGCTCGGTAGAGAACCAGGAGCACCGTCTGGTGTCGAGCGGCATTTCGGTACCCGTCGGCATGAAGAATCCCACTGCCGGCTCTACCACCGTTATGCTCAACTCAATTTACGCCGCCCAGGCGCACCAGAGCTTCATCTTCCGCAACTGGGAGGTCGAGTGCGACGGCAACCCGCTCGCACACGCCGTTATGCGTGGCTACATCGGTCTCGATGGGCGCACCTACCCCAACTACCACTACGAACACCTGGAACGCCTGGCCGAACGCTATACCGAGCATGCCGGCTATGCCAATCCGGCAGCGGTCATCGACTGCAACCACGACAACTCGGGCAAGCGTCCGCTGGAGCAGTATCGCATTTGCAAGGAGGTGCTCGACAGCTGCCGCCGCAACGAGTCCATCTCCAAGCTGGTCAAGGGCTTTATGATCGAGTCCTACCTAGAAGACGGCAACCAGCCGGTCGACGGCGGCGTCTTTGGCAAGTCGATCACCGACCCGTGCCTGGGCTGGGAAAAGACCGACTACCTCATCCGCGAGATCGCGGAACGGGTGTAGGTTACGGCGTTTTACCAGACGCCGTAACGGCTCGACGCTGCGCGGGTCGCATTTGAGACAATCTGACGTTCAACTTCAAGGGCGCGACCAGAAGGTCAGCGCCCTTTCGTTTCACGTCACCTTGTCTCAAATGCGACCCGCTCGCTGTCCGTCCTCTACCTGCGGCGTTATCTTGCTCCGGATGTGGCAGTTAGGGACGCTCCTTTTCTGCCGGCAGTCAGGGACATTCCTTGGGGTAGTCATTGGGGACGTTCTTGTTTGACTAGTCGTTTAAGAACGTCCCCAACGACTACCCGGGGGAGTTGCCTTCCCTCGTGGCGGTCTTCTAGCAGAAAAACCAAGTGAGTAGGCTTTTTGCAGAAGGCCGAGCACGCCCTAAAACGCCACAGCTCTGACCTGCAGTTTTATAGATCATTTGTCGCGATGTGCTCAGCAGGTTCAAAAAAGTCTACTCACTTGTATCTGAGACGCACCAGATTGGCAAAAACCGCCGCGAAAGGGCCCCTGGTCCCTTCGCGGCGGTCATACGCCTCTGATTTTGCGACGATTTTGCCCGCTTGTTACTCGCTGTAGCGGGTGGCTATGGCGGCTCGCACCATGCCGGTGCTCATGAGGTAGGTCACCAGGAAGTAGCCACCGTATGCTGCCAGGAAGATTGCACAGGTGAGACCCACGGTGCCGCCGATGCTCATGTTGCCGAACGTGCTCACCAGCTCGATGATCACCTTAAGTGCTACAAAGGAGTGCGCCAGGCCCACTGCCAGCGGGAACAGGAAGAATACCGCTTGCTGCGCCATCACCGAATGGCGAATCTGGCGGTCGTCGCAGCCGATCTGTGCCAGCACACGATAGCTGCGGCTGCCGTCGGCCACGTTGGAGAGTTGCTGGATCGACAGAATCGCCGCGCATGCAACGACCAATACAAAGCCGATGTAGATGGCTAGGTAGCTAATAAGACCGTTCATTTGCGCTGCCTGCGTGTACATCTCGGAGCGTGTGATGAAGGTTCCCCACGACCCCGGCTCCTTGCCGTCAACGAGCAGATTGTCGAGCACAGTGTATTTAATGCTCTCGTCTGCCTCGGTCGTATCCATCCCCTGTTTGTAGTTAACGAGCAGGCTACTGGAATACGGCTGCAGATTAAGTTGGGACAACAGCTCGTCGGCAACGACGACGGTGCCCGGATTACTGCCCATCGCCGAGTTGGCGATGGCCGCCGTATCTTCGTCCGACTTATCGGTTGCGGGCTTGAGCGTATGCCCGCCCAAGGTAAGGGCATGGCCGCCAGCCATATACTTGGTGTACAGGTCGACCAGCTCGCCGCCCATATCACACGTGAGCAGATACTGGTCGTGACCGATGTGCACCGGCTCCTCGCCCATCATCTGGCGCAGTTTGTTGTACTGGCTCGCCGGCGTCACAAACAGACCCATCGCATCGGCATTGCTACCCCCGAGCGCCTTGGGAAGCTTTTCGCCCATGGTCTTGCACATTTCACTTGGAGTCACCGAAGGATCCGAGCCGCCGAGCGGGTAACTCAGATACAAATCGATCTGCACGTGCTCACCGGCAACATCGGCGATATTGACCTTCTTGCCGGTCTCGTCGTTGTTGTCCGCCGACTTGCCCTTAATACCGTCTGCAACGTTATCGGGATCGATACGATCGCCATGCCATGCAGCGTACAAATCGACCGTTGCATCGGCCAGCACCATGCGATCGGCCTCAGACGGATTGACATACTCTTTGTAGTAGTCGAGCGTTTCGGGCGTGTAATAGATATACGTCTGCGACATATCGGCCGGCGTATAGCGCTCCAGATTCTCGTTCATCACGTTGGCAATCGACATACCGCACGTCACCGAGGTGATGGCCAAAAACAGGATCATCGCGATGACGCCCATCGAAAAGCACACCGTATTGACCTTGGCCGAAAGCTGACGCACGGTAAACATGTTGAGGCCGCGCCAATACACGCCGCGCAGGCTCTGCAGCAGCTTGATAAGCATGCCCGAGAGTCCCCAGAACAGCGCAAAGGTACCAACGGTAACCATAGCGGTCGTAATGCCAAACTGGCTCATGGCCTCTTGCAGCTTGCTGTCCGTCGCGGTTAGCGGGAATCCATCACGCAGCAGACGGTAATAGGCCACGCCCACCAGCACCACGCCCACGGAAAAAATGGCAATCGCGATCCAGGGGTTGCGTGTCTTGATGCTCTCGTTGCGACGCTCGGCACCCATAAGCTCGATGAGTTTGGTACGACGAACGGCGCGAAGGTTCAGCAGTAGCGTGAGCACAAACATTACGAGCATGCAAGCAAGGGTCAGGTTGAACGCATGCACCGAGAAAAAGAAGTGGAAATTGGCGATCTGTGTCTTAAAGAGCGAGGCCGTAAAGAACGTCATGAGCTGGGAGAGTCCCACACCCAGCACAATGCCGGCGACAAAGGCCACGACCGAAACGATCACCGTCTCGAGCGCCATGATCGTGGCGACGCGCCCGCGCCCCATGCCGAGCACCTGGTACAGGCCAAACTCCTTCTTGCGGCGTTTCATGATGAAGTTATTGGCATACACCATCAAAAAGGCCATGACACCGGCCAAAAAGTACGTCAGGTCGCCGAGCATGCTGCCCATAACCTGTGCCAAGCCCTTTTCATCGATGCCGGCGATGTCGACCTGCATCGAGATGGTGTTAAAGGCATAGAAGACCGTGACGCCCAGGGTGAGCGTCAAAAGGTAGACGAGGTAGTCGCGGCCGGCGCGGCGGACGTTGCCCCAAGCGAGTTTACAGAGCATCGGAGCCCTCACCGCCCATCATGGCAACGACCTCCATAATGCGGTCGAAGAACTCTCGGCGGTCGGTATCGCCGCGGCGCAGCTCGGTGAAAATCTTGCCGTCGCGAATGAACAGCACACGGCTCGTGTAGCTGGCGGCAAAGCTGTCGTGCGTGACCATGAGCACGGTCGCGCGCAAGCGGCGATTGAGGGCCTCCAGGCTCTCGAGCAGCAGACGAGCGCTTTTAGAATCGAGGGCGCCGGTGGGCTCGTCGGCCATGATCATGGTGGGGTCGGTAACGAGCGCGCGAGCCGCGGCAACGCGCTGCTGCTGACCGCCGGACATCTGGTAGGGATACTTGTCGAGCACCTGGCTGATGGACAGGCGCGCTGCCACATCCTGCACGCGGGTTGAGATCTCTGCCGAGTTTGTGCGGGCGATGGTGAGCGGCAGGGCGATGTTCTCGCGTGCCGTGAGCGTATCGAGCAGGTTGGAGTCCTGGAAGATAAAGCCGAGCTCCTCGCGGCGGAACTGCGAAAGCTTAGCCTGCTTCATGCGTGTTACGTCCTGCCCGTTGATACGGATGGTGCCGCTCGTGGCGCTATCGATGGTCGAGACGCAGTTGAGCAACGTCGACTTACCCGAGCCCGAAGCGCCCATGATGCCAACGAATTCGCCGCGATTGACGGTAAAGCTGACGTCGTTGAGCGCGCGGGTCACGTTGCCCAGCGCTCCATATACTTTTTCGAGATGCGCGACCTCCAGTACCGGGGTCGCCATGTGCGTGCTTTGCATACCGAGTCCTTTCTTGCGATTAGTCTACGGCATCTATAGTCGCAAGAAGACGAGTCAGCTACCATCGATATGGCTTACGCTTGCCTTACCGTTGTGTAAGGTACGGGTAGCTAGCCTACCACGCGTTGATGTTGAGAGAGGACTCCTGTTGAAGACTGTTCATGTTGCCGCTGGGATCATTCGCAAGGAAGGATCTGACGAGCTGCTTGCCGTGCAGCGCGGCTATGGCGACATGCTGGGACTTTGGGAGTTCCCCGGTGGCAAGCTCATGCGCGGCGAGACGCCCGAGGACGCCGTACGCCGCGAGCTCATGGAAGAGCTGCAGGTTAAAGTCACCAACCTGCGCGATTTCTATACCGTTGAGTACGACTACCCAGATTTTCATCTCTCCATGGAGTGCTACTACTGCTCGCTCGCCGATGAATCCGATGAGCCTCAGAAGCACGACCGCCAGCTCGATATCCGCTGGATTCCGCGCACCTCGCTTGCCACGGTTGAGTGGATGCCCGCCGACAAAGGGCTCATTGATGCTCTGATTGAGCTGAAGGAAGACCGGCTCGAGGCAAGCTCCGCCGATGAGGCCGCGCCCAACACAGCCGACAAACCCGCCACCAAGACCAAGCGCACACCTAAGCGCCGTAGCAAAAAGCGTCCCAAGCCCGGCCTGCTGGACGGCATCGACACCTCGGACCTTTCCGCTGACGAGCGTGAGCTCGTGCGCCGTCGCGCCGCCATCAAAAAGTCCATGAAGGGCAACAAGCGTGCGAACACCAAGCCCGAGCTGCTCGTTCGCCAGCGCCTGCGCGCCGCAGGCCTTACGGGCTATCGTTTGGAATGGAAGGTTCCCGGCAAGCCCGACATCGCCTTTCCCGGGCGCAAGATCGCCATCTTCGTCAACGGCTGCTTTTGGCACCGTTGCCCCAAGTGCAACCCTAGCCAGCCCAAGCGCAACGTTGAGTTTTGGGAGGCAAAGTTCCGTCGCAACGTCGAGCGCGACCGCGCTGCCGTGGCAGCGCTCACTCAAATGGGCTGGACACCCATAACCATCTGGGAATGCGAGCTCAAAAAAGACCGCATCGACGCCACGATGGAAAAGGTCATCGAGCAGGTGCGCGCCGCAGAGCCGCAGCGCTAGGAACGAGCCGCCCACACGCCTCACACAGGCGAGCCATATCCGCGTCACAAACCTTAGAAAGTCCTTAAGCTCAAAACCTTTCAAGAGTGTTACTCGATACCTCTGACCTGCAGTTTCATCGTAACACCAAACCAGGTTAAGCCTTTCTTTAGCGCTTCTTTGCAGCAGCCGCGGCATAATACTGCCAGCGCACGGGACCTAGCAGCACACCCCGTGCGCAACCTTTCGGTGGACATCGAGGAGGCCGCATAAGCATGCATTCTTCCAATGCCGTAACACGGCAGCCATCCCTAAAACATGCAGACCTTTTCTCCTTCCCCCCGACACAGAGAAACGGCCTCCTCGACTCCCCCACCACAAAAGCCAAACGCTCAACCGACCAGGAGCTCAACCTGCGAGCATCCTTCGATAAGCTCCAAGCATCCCTAAACAAGTCATTCCCCAACCAAGCCCGGGCATACTAACCCCTCATCAACAAAGCGCCCCTCGCGCCCCATCCTTTCCGCCCCAACGCCACAAGGGCGATCGAGCAGGACGGCTTGGGCGGGTCCCCGTACTTAGTTTCCAAAATCATTCCGCAGCGCGAAGGCCCCCGTTGCCAACGCTTCGTAGAAGCGAGGCAACGGGGGCCTTCATGCGCGAGGACGTTTTGGAAACTAAGTACGGGGACCCGCCCAAGCCGTCCGGTGGGATCAGAGCACCCTTGCTGTTACTCTGCTTTGCCCACAGAGTTGAGGTTGGTCATGCGGATCTTAACCAGCTCGGTGATCTCACGCATGCCCTCCTTGGCCGGCTTCTTGGGATCGAAGCAGGCGGGGTTCTCGGCCATGTAGGCCATGAAGCCCTTGGTGTAGGCCTGACGCAGCTCGGTGGCGTAGTTAACCTTGCAGATGCCGTTCTTCACAGCCTCGGCAACCTGCTCATCGGGCACACCGGAGGTGCCGTGCAGGACCAGCGGCACGTCGACGGCGTCGCGGATGGCCTTGACCACGGACTGCTCGATGTGCGGATCGCTCGTGTACACACCGTGGCTGGTGCCAACGCCAATTGCGAGGGAGGTGCAGCCGGTACGCTCGACGAACTCCTTGGCCTCGGCCGGATCGGTGTAGGGGCTCTCGCCCTCAACCGCGGGACCGTCGTCCTCCTTGCCGCCAACCTTACCGAGCTCAGCCTCGACGGGCACGCCCATGGCGCGGCCAGCGTCGGCGACGGACTTGGTCAGAGCGATGTTGTCCTCGAAAGACTCGTGCGAACCGTCAATCATGACAGAGGTGTAGCCAGTGCGGAAAGCCTGCATGCAGCGGTCATAGCCATCGCCGTGATCGAGGTGCAGAGCGACGGGCACGGAAGCGCGCTCGGCGGCAGCCTTGACCATGCCGTAGAAGTAGTCCAGACCAGCGGTCTTGATGGTGCCCGGGGTGGTCTGCATGATGACGGGGGACTTGGTCTCCTCGGCAGCAGCCAGAACGGCCATAACAAACTCGAGGTTCTCAACGTTGAACGCGCCGACGGCGTAGTGGCCGGCCTGAGCGTCCTTGAGCATCTTTTCGGTGGTAACAAGTGCCATGAGCGTTTGCTCCTCTCCCTCGCCCGCATCTGGACATCGGGCGTAGTTGTTCACAAGGCGTTTTACCTTGCGTTTTACTGCGCTCATTGTATGAAATTCAGCGTCTTTGCACGTGCGAGATATTGAGCCCATGCAGGTCAATACCGTCATTTTTGAAAAGTAAACGGAAGGAATTGGAGCCGAGTGGGCGTGTTCGATATTGAATTTTGGGCGTTGAGCGTCTTTCTTTTATAGAAAAGATAAGTAATCGAAAGGTGTTTTCTTACTCAAAAAGAAAATGAACGAAAATAGAGTCAACACAATTCCTGCAAATTTAGCCGAGAATGGAGCAGACATGACCCAAGCTACCAACCGTGCTTTTGCCGACGAACGCCGCGCCGCCATCATGGAAATGCTCGAGCACAACGCCTCGGTGCAGGTAGCAGAAATCGCCCAGACCTTTGGCGTGTCCTCCGTCACCGCCCGCGCCGACCTGGACGCGCTCGCCGAAGCAGGCAAGCTGCGCCGCACGCACGGCGGTGCCGTATCACTCCACAAACGTCTGACCGTCTCCACGCAGGATCGCCGCATCAATGTCAACGTCGCCGCCAAGCAGGCCATCGCGCAAAGCGCCATCGAGCTCGTCAATGACGGCGACACGCTGCTCGTCGACTCGGGCACCACGGCGCTCGAGTTCGTCCGGCTCCTCGATCAACGCGACGGTATCACCGTCATCACAGCAGACATTACCATTGCCGATTACATCGACGAGAGCATGCCCTCGGTCGATGTCGTCATGCTGGGCGGGGCGTTGCGCAAAGGCCATCGTTATTTGTACGGACCGCTCACTATGCAAGCGCTCCAAATGGTCCATGCCGATCTTGCCGTCATGTGCCCTGGCGCTTTTGTCCCCAGCTGCGGCTTTACGACCGACTTTCCCCAGATGGCCGAGACCAAAACGGCTATGATCGCCGCGGCCCATCAAAGCGTCGCCCTCATGGACGCCAGTAAGGTCAACGGACGCGGCATGTACCGTTTTGCCGAGCTTGCCGACGTTGACACCATCGTGATGGACCGTGATCCCGACGATGCCGTCGCCACATCAATCGCCGAAGCCACTGACAGCGCACGTCCAGCCCTCGTCATCGCCCGCATCTAAAAACAAAAACCACCACAAAGGTGCCTGTCCCCTTTGTGGTGGTTTGAGCGTCAAAAGTGAAAGTGTCGCTACTTGGACAGCTCGTCGGCAAGGGCCTCGATCTGAGCGCGCGAGGCGTCGTTGAGCGAGCCCAGCACAGTCACCTTGTTCTGCGTCAGGGTGATGTCCTTCATGCCCTCGAGCTCCTTGGTCATAACCTTGGCAGCTGCAGGCGCCCAGGAACCGGACTCGACAAGCGCCACGGTGCGGTTCTGGTAGGCATGCTCGGCGAGCGTGTGGATAAAGGTGCTCATGCACGGGAAGATCTCGCCCTGATAGGTGATGGAGGCGAGCACCAGGCGGTCGTAGCGGAACGCGTCCTCAACGGCCTCGGCCATGTCGTCGCGAGCCAGGTCAAAGACGGAAACCTTCTGGCCGCGGGCCTCGAGCGCAGATGCAAGCTCCTCAACGGCAGCCTTCAGATGGCCGTACACGCTCGCATAGGCAATCGTGATGCCCTCGTCCTCGGGCTGATAGCTCGACCAGGTGTTGTAGGTGTCGAGGTAATAGCCCAGATTCTCGGTAAGAACAGGACCATGGAGCGGACAGATGATCTGGATATCCAGATCGGCGGCCTTCTTGAGCACGGTCTGCACGAATTTGCCGAACTTACCGACGATGCCAAAGTAGTAGCGGCGCGCTTCGCAAGCCCAGCCTTCCGGGTCCTCGATGTCGTTGGCGCCAAACTTGCCAAAGCCGTCGGCACTAAAGAGCACCTTGTCGGTGGACTCGTAGGAGAAAATCACCTCGGGCCAGTGAACGTTGGGGGCGCCGATAAAGGTCAGGCTGTGGCCGCCCAGGTCGAGCACGTCGCCCTCTTTGACGACCATCTTACGCTCGGGGTAGTCGGTACCAAAGTAGTTGACCATCATGCGGAAGGCGCCCATGCTGGCCACAATCTGTGCCTGGGGATAGCGCTCCATAAAGGCGGCGATGCCGGCGGAGTGATCGGGCTCCATGTGATGGACGACCAGGTAGTCGGGCGTACGGCCGTCGAGCGCGGCCTCGAGGTTGCCGAGCCACTCGTCAACAAAACCGCCGTCGACTGAATCGGCGACAGCGATCTTTTCGCCCAAGATAACGTAGCTGTTGTATGCCATACCGTTCTCGGACACATCGTACTGGCCCTCGAACAGGTCAATGTCGTGATCGTCGACACCGATGTAGCGGATATCTTTGGTGATCTCCATCAGGCAAAGCCTCCTAGATAGACAAAAGAACCCGTCTATCATAACACTCGTCTTCATAGCCACGGCTATCCGTCAGCATCCTTACCGATTGTAATTGAGGCGGAATATACTGCCGTTGACCTGCACAAACTATGCGCGCAGTATCGCCGTGCTATGTCGAATAATGAGCTGGCCGGGAATACGAATGGCAACGGTTTTGCCCGCCGTACCCGCCTCGGGAACCGCATGCTCAAACACCTCGCGCCCACGTTGATGCAAGTCGAATCGAACGGTCGTAAGCTCGTTATGCGCGACAAAATCATCGAGCGAATCGTCGACACCCACCACGCTCACGTCCTCGGGCACGCGCAGACCGCTATCGCGCAGCGCGGCAATCGCGCCATTTGCCATCTGGTCGTTTGCCGCGTAAATCGCCGTCATGGTGCGGTCGTGCTCGGCCAGATACCTGCCGGCTTCGTAACCGCTGTTGGCAGACCAGTCACCCTCGAGCGGCTCTACCGGCTCGATGTGTTTACGCTCGAGTGCATCTTGCCAACCGGCGCGACGAAATTGCTCGTCGACCGAGAACGACGGGCCGCCAATATAGCGAATCTGCTCGTGCCCCAGCTCAAACAGGTGATCCATAAGCAATAGCGAGCAGCCGTAATGGTCGGAATCGACCGTGGTCACGCGCGGATGCGCGTACATGGTAACGATGACCGTGCCAATGCCCGGCAGTGGATCAAACGTCTCAAAATCGGGCGCCATGCGGCTCATGCCGATGATGATGCCGTCCACCGGCAATGCGGCCATACGACGCGTGGCCTCGGCAAGCGAGAATTCCTCGGTCTTGGACATCTCGACCAGCGTGATGGCGCAATTATGCTCGCGAGCAGCGCTGGCGATGCCGTCGATCATTGAGAGGTTGCCAAACTTGGTGACATCGTTGATGCATAGGCCTACCGAATGGTAACGGCCGTCGCGCAGCGAGCGACCGGCATAACTCGGACGAAAGCCGAGCTCTTGCATAGCGGCCTGCACGCGCTGGCGCGTCTGCTCGTTGACGTTGGGCAATCCGTTGGCAACGCGCGAAACCGTCTGCTGCGAAACACCGGCAGCGCGGGCAACGTCAGCCATGGATACCGGACGCGTACCTGTATCGTTGGAAGGGCGCCTTGCCACAAAATCACCTTCACCCTTGCGAGATATGAATAGCGTGAATGCCGGCCCGGGCAGAAATACATCCCGCGCCGAGGCCCGCTATCGTCGGACGCATGTTAACGTACTCTACTTTTTCTATCTGCATCTCTTCTGCTTTATAAGTCCATACGGCAATACCGTTCACGGCTGAATTTCTACCGATTACCAGATTCTCAAATAGTGACAAGAGTTGTGTTATGAGTACGTTAACATAGCCCGTAACGTGCGGTATCGTGAACACTTGGTTCATGCCGCTTTAAGTTGTTAACGTACTCATAACGACGCAAAACTCGCCCGTGCGCACCAAGGAAAGGACTCCCATGACCACCCCCGACGAAAAGACATTCGCCACGCTCACCAAACTGTTTGAGGAGGAGTTTGGCCCCATCGGCGACCGCCAGGTGCTCTATGTGCACGCGCCCGGCCGTTCCGAGATCAGTGGCAACCACACCGACCACGAGGGCGGCCACGTTATCGCCGGCTCGCTCGATGTCGCCGTCGACGGCATCGCCGTGGCAACCGATTCCAACAAGGTTCGCGTAGCCGACGAGGGCTATCCCACGTTTGAAATCGCGCTCGACACGCTAGACGTTCAGGAGTCCGAGAAGGGCACGTCCGCGAGCCTCGTCCGCGGCATGGCCCACGAAATCGCTGCTCTGGGCGTTGAGCCCCAGGGCTTCGACTTCGCCTTCACCTGCTCTGTCCCCTCGGGCGGCGGCCTTTCCAGCTCCGCTGCTGTCGAGGCCGCGTACGGTCGCGCCATGGAAACCCTCTGGGGCGCACCCGCCATCGAGCCCGTCGCGCTCGCCCAGATGAGCCAGCGCACCGAGAACAACTATTACGGCAAGCCCTGCGGTCTGATGGACCAGGCCGCTGTGTGCCTGGGCGGCCTTGCCTACATGGACTTTGAGGACCAGGCTCAGCCTAAAACCCAGAAGCTCGAGCTCAATTTTGAGGATCACGGTTATGCGCTCGTGCTCGTTAAGGTTGGCGCCGACCATGTGGCAGCTACCGACGACTACGCCGCCGTTCCGCGCGAGATGCAGGACGTCGCTGCCGAGTTTGGCAAGGCACGCCTGTGCGAGGTAAACGTGGCGGACTTTGACGCCAAGCTCCCCGAGCTGCGCGCCAAGCTGGGCGACCGTGCCTGCCTGCGCGCCGTTCACTACTGGTACGAGAACGGCCTGGTCGATAAGCGCTGGGCGGCCCTGAACGCCGGCGACATCGATCAGTTCCTGGTCCTGACGCGCGAGTCCGGCGCCAGCTCTGCCATGTACCTGCAGAATGTCGTTGCCAAGCTGGGCTCCGAGCAGCCTTCGATGTATGCCCTGGCACTGGCCGAGCATGTGCTCGACGGCCGTGGCGCCGTCCGCATCCACGGCGGCGGCTTTGGTGGCACCATCCAGGCCTTCGTACCGCTCGAGCTTGTCGGCACCTTTATCACCAAGATGAACGGCTGGCTGGGCGAGGGCTCTGCCCGCCACTACGCAATTTCTGACAAGGGGGCCTACGCGGCATGGCTGTAATGACCGACGTGCGCGAGGCCGCGCAGAACCTGATCGAATACGCTATCCACCGATCGATGATCGGCCAGGACGATCGCATCTGGGCCTACAACACCATTTTGGAGTGCATCGGCGCCACGGGCCCGGCGCTCGACATGGCCTGGGCGCTCCAGGTCGAGAAACTCTCGCTCTTGCACCCCGATACCCTGCCCAACTTTGACCTTGAAGGCACACTTGCCGCGCTTGCCGAGGCGGCTGTTGCCAACGGTGCTGCCGAGGACACGGTATCGGGCCGCGACCGCATCGCCATGCGCATCATGGGCGTGCTGATGCCGAGGCCTTCGGTTGTAAACGAGGAATTCAACGGCCGCATGGGCGTCAACGAGCCCCGCGCCGCGACTGATTGGTTCTACGGCCTGTGCTGCGACGCCGGCTACGTGCGCCGTGCCGCCATCGCGCGCAACATCAAATGGAACACCCCAACCAACTGGGGCGACCTGGAGATTACCATCAACCTGTCCAAGCCCGAGAAGGACCCGCGAGATATCGCTGTGGCAGGTGCAGCCAAGAACACGGGCGAGAAGTATCCCGCCTGCCAGCTCTGCATCGAAAACGAGGGCTATCCCGGACGCTCCGCCGCAGCCGACGGCGGCGCCCATCCCGCCCGCCAGAATCTGCGCGTTATTCCCATTCAGCTTAATGGCGAGCGCTGGGGCTTCCAGTACAGCCCGTACGCGTACTTTAACGAGCACTGCATTGCCATGAGCTCCGAGCATCGTCCGATGCACGTCGACCGCAAGGGCCTGACCTGCCTGCTCGACTTTGTGGACCTGTTCCCGCACTACTTTATTGGCTCCAACGCCGACTTGCCCATCGTGGGCGGCTCGATTCTGTCGCACGACCACTTCCAGGGCGGCGCGCACGAGTTCCCCATGATGCATGCCGCCGAGGTCTCGCAGTTTAGCGTGCCCGGCTTTGACCAGGTCAGCGGTACCGTGTTGCAGTGGCCGCTTTCGGTGCTGCGGCTGCGCTCGCACGACCGCGCCCAGCTGCTCGACGCCGCCGAGAAGATTATCCTCGCCTGGCGCGAGTGGACCGATGAGTCGGTGGGCGTCATCGCGCACACAGCCGACGGCGTGGCGCACAACACCGTGACGCCCGTCATCCGCCGCGTCGACTCCCGCGGCAATGCCGGCGGCGAAATCTACGAGGCCTACCTGGCGCTTCGCTGCAACATCACGACCGACGAGCATCCGCTGGGCGTATTCCACCCGCATGCTGAGTACCACCACATCAAGAAGGAGAACATCGGCCTGATCGAGGTCATGGGCCTTGCCATTCTGCCGCCGCGCCTGGTTCCCGAGCTTGGCGCTGTCCGTGAGCATCTGCTGGCGGCCAAAGCCGATGCCAGCTACGATCTTGCCAGCGCGCTCGAGGGCGACGACCTTTGCCGCAGCCACGCCGCATGGGCCGAGGACATCTTTGCCCGCCGCGCCGACGAGCTTACGGCCGACAACGCCATCGATATCCTGCACGAGGAGGCCGGCGTGGTGTTTGGCCACGTGCTCGACAACGCCGGCGTCTTTAAGTGGGACGAAGCCGGCCGCGCCGCCCAGCAGCGCTTTATCGACTCGCTATAGAGCACGGACCCGGACGCTCAACGGCAGCCCCCACGACATAGCCACCTACACGACAACGGCGCCCGCCGGCAACATCGCCGGCGGGCGCCGTTTTCTGATGCAAGGGTAGCTAATTTGCACCAAAACAAGGAGTGTTCCAAACTGCCGGCAGAGAAGGAGCGCCCCAGGTGCCGACCTAAACCCCACATTATTCGATGGAAAAACGTGGTTACCTCCCACATTATTCGATGGAAAAACGTGGTTTACTCCCACATTTTTCGATGGAAAGACCAAGACGGTCTTATACTAACCATGATCGTTAGGGGGCAGTATGCAGCGACAGCTAATGGACGAACTCATCGCTTGGAAATCTAGGGCAAACCGCAAGCCCCTCCTGCTTAAGGGGGCCCGCCAGACGGGAAAAACCTGGCTTCTCAACGAATTCGCAGGCCAGCAGTATCAAAACGTCATCCGTTTTGACTTTATGCTCGAACCGGGCGCACGTTCGCTGTTCGACGGAAGCCTTGACCCCAAACGCATCATCTCCCAGATAGAGCTCCTGCGCGGCCAGACCATAACGCCGACAGACACGCTCATCATCTTCGACGAAATCCAAGAGGCACCGCGTGGCATCACCTCGCTCAAATACTTCAACGAGCTGGCGCCGGAATACCATATCATGGCAGCCGGCTCCTATATGGGGCTCGCGCTCCGACGCGAAAACGAGTCGTTCCCCGTCGGCAAGATCGACCAGCTTACCATGCGCCCCATGGGGTTTGTCGAGTTCGTTCGTGCCGTCGATGGCGATCCGCTCGCAGATGCCATCCTTGCCGCAGACATGGACCTGCTGGCGAATGTTTCCGAAAAGCTCGAGCGCCTGCTCAAGGAATACCTCGTTGTCGGTGGCATGCCAGAAGTTGTCTCCGCTTTCGCCGCCTCCCACGATTTCATCGAGGCCCGCAGGCTTCAGCAGCAAATCATCGAAGCTTACGAATCCGATTTTGGCAAGCATGCGCCAGCCCGCATCGTCGAGCGCATGAGGCTGGTTTGGAAATCCCTTCCCGGCCAGCTCGCAAAGGAAAACAAGAAGTTCGTCTACGGCGCGCTTCGTCCCGGGGCGCGCGCACGCGATTTTGAGGAAAGCCTCCAGTGGCTCATGGACTATGGAATCGTTCATAAGGTACCACGTGTTTCCGCCCTAAGAGCACCGCTCACAAGCTACGAGGATCTCTCGGGCTTCAAGCTGTTCTGCATCGACACCGGCATCCTCGGAGCACTCTCCGGCCTCTCGCCGGCCATTGTTCTGAACGGGCCCGCTGTTTTTACGGAGTTCAAAGGCTCGCTGACCGAGCAATACGTCGCACAGGAGCTTTTGCTCCAAGGCAAAACTCCCGCGTATTGGTCATCCTCCTCCGGCAATGCAGAGACTGACTTTGCCATCGACCATGCGGGGACCGTGCTTCCGCTCGAGGTCAAGGCGGCAGAGAATCTCAAAGCAAAGAGCCTGAGAATTGCCTGCGAGAAGTTCAAGCTCGAGCGCTGCGTGAGAACATCGTTAGCGGCATATAGAGTGGAGGGCACGCTCGTCAACATTCCGCTCTGGGAGATTGGGCAAATCGACAAGCTGGCATAGGCGCTGTGGAGGGGGTGTCCCGTAAGGAGTGTCCCAAACTGCCGGCAGAAAAGGAACGTCCCTATCTGCCGCATTCCCGAAGCAAGGCAACGCCGATGTCTTGGAAACGACAGCGAGCGGGCCGCATTTGAGACAAGGTGACGTGAAACGAAAGGGCGCTGACCTTCTGGTCGCGCCCTTGAAGTTGAACGTCAGATTGTCCAAATGCGGCCCGCGCAGCGTCGGTAGGTTACGGCGTTTGGTAAAACGCCGTAACTCGACGCCGTAACTCTAAAGCTCCGTTACTTCAACGTTGTTGTAGATCTCGTCCCAGCGGTCCATGACCAGGTGACCGGTCTTGGGATCCATAGCGTTGAGCTTGCCGCAGGTATTGGCGGTCTTGAGCACCGTGACGTCGTCGGCACCAGCCGCAATGGCATGCGCAAAGCCAGCGATGGTCGAGTCGCCGGAACCCGTTGCGTTCACAGCCGCAATCGCGGGCGTCTTGGCGCGGAACGCGCGGCCCTCATGGAAGCCAACCGAACCGGCAGCGCCCATCGAAACGACAACCCAGGGGATACCGGCAAAACGGTCATCGGCGGCAAGCGCCTCGCGCAGGGCATCGACATCATCGGTCGTAAAGGACGTACCCAGTAGGCCGTTAATCTCGGTCAGGTTGGGCTTTACGAGCTCAGGCTTAGCGTCGGACTCCAGCGCGGCCTCCAGCGATGCACCCGAAGTGTCGAGCAGCACCTTGGCGCCCGCCTCCTCGGCGATCTTGACGAGCTCGGCATAGTAGCCGGCATCGACGCCACGCGGCAGCGAGCCCGAAAGCGTCACAACGTCCGCCTTCGCTGCAAGCTCGGCAAACTTGGCCGTAAAGGCCTCGAGCTCGGCCGGAGCGATCTGCGGGCCGCTCTCCAGCAGCTCGGTCTGATTACCCTCGTGCAGAATATTCAGGCAAATGCGCGTCTCACCGGCGATGGGCACAAAGTCGTTCTTGACGCCGTCGGCATCCATAAGCTCGGCCATATAGGCACCCATGTGGCCGCCGAGCAGGCCGGTCGCGAGCACGTCGTCACCCAGCTGCAGCAGCACGCGACTCACGTTGAGGCCCTTGCCGCCAGCGGTCTTTTCGGGTGTCACACGGTTAACATCGTCGATGATCAGCTTGTCGAGCTGATAGCGCGTATCAATCGACGGGTTCATGGTAACGGTCAGAATCATGTTGAACTCCTGTTCCGGGGCGGCATAACCCGCCCCAAACATACGATAGCTCGTTAAAGGATCTCGATCTCAAAGCCGCGGGTGACGGTCTCTCCCGGCTTGGCCACCAGGCAGCCGCGCTTGTGCTCCAGAATATCGTCCTCGTCGGAGCAGGTGGACAGACCACCCCACGGTTCCACGGCCACAAAGTCGCCCTCGGGCTTGCTCCACACAATCAGGTATGGCATATCGGGGAACGTCAGGCGCACGCCCTTGTCCTCGGTTTTCTTGGTAAGCGTAACCACGTGGCTCTCGAGCACGTCAAAGATGGTCTCTGCGAAGTCAAAGAGTTCGTGGGTCAGCGGCAGGTCATGGCCAACCATCGGGTTCTTGCTGCGATGCTCAACATCAATCAGGCCCGTCGAGGGAACGGCAGTACAGAGCTCGGCGGCCTCGCGCTGCTCAAAACGGAGCTCGTAGTCGTCGTAGGACTCGCCCTCGTCAAGCGGGCACTTAAAGCCAGGGTGACCGCCCACAAAGAACGGCATGTCCTCGGTGCCCTCATTGGTCACCTCGTACGACACGGCCACCTTCTCCACATCGATCGTGTAACGAGCAACGATCTTAAACGGATACGGGTACTGCTCGAGCAACTCGGCATGGTCGGCAGAGCTTAAGCTCAGCACAACCATGTTGTCGCTCTGCTCCTCGAGCTTCCACTCCTGCTTGCGAGCAAAGCCGTGGCGGGCGAGCTTGACCTCGCGGCCGCCCATGGTCATTGCGCGACCGTCACGAAGGCCGCCGCAGATCGGGAAACAAATGGGTGCCTGGCCCGACCACACCGCCGGGTCGCCCTGCCACAGGTACTCACGGCCGTTGGCCGTAATAGAAGTGAACGATCCGCCAGCCGTGCTCAACGCAATGCGGACAGAGCCGTTATCAAGAACAAACTCCATGGGAATCTTCTCCTTCACATATCATCTCGCACGATCCATTGTGAACGTCGTGCCTTTAGCAGAAAGGTAATGAGGCAGCGCCGCAAACAAAAGAACAATGCACGTCCAGCCCGCTGGGCCAATTGGGCTGATAGAAAACCGGCCCGCGCCCCCTCACAGAAACGCGAGCCGTCAACGGACTAGTTAATTACGCCGGATACCCGCTAATCATGGTATTCGCCGCGGTCCCACTTCTCGAGGAACTCGTCAAAGAAGTGCGGGTCAGCCTGAGCCTCGGCGTCGGCCTTGTTGCAGGCATCGATCTTGGCGATCAGGGCATCGTGCTCGGGAGTCTTCTCGTAGGGCTCCTCCAGGAAGGCAAGCATGATATCGGCCATCAGGAACTCGCCGGTGATCTTGCCGCCAAAGCCCACGATGTTGGCGTTGAGCTCGCGACGGGCATACAGGGCAGAGGTCATGTCGCGGACCAGGGCGCAGCGGGCGCCGGGAACCTTGTTGACGGCGTTGGTGATGCCGATGCCGGTGCCGCACAGGGCCACGCCAAAGTCGGCCTTGCCGCTGGCAACAGCCTCGCCCACGGCCTTACCGTAGATGGGATAGTGCGTACGGGTGTGGCTGTAGGTGCCGCAGTCGAGCACCTTGTAGCCAGCCTGCTCCAGGCGGTCGGCCAGATAGATCTTCTCGTCCGTAACGATATGGTCGCAACCGATTGCGATGGTCTTCTTCATCAGAACGTCCTTTCGTCTGAATTCACAAGTTGAGGTAGAAGTTCGAGTTCTCGGTGGCTCTCGTTAGGCCATCTTGTTGAGCATGTCGACACGGATCTGGTGACGGCCGCCGGCGTACTGGGCGCGCAGGAACTCGCGGGCGATCTTCTTGGCGACCTCGGTGCCCACAACGCCCGGGCCCATGGTGACCATGCGCGAGCCGTTGTGCTCGCGGGTCATGTAGGCGGAACGCTCGTCGGAAATGTTGGCGACGACCATGCCCTTAATCTTGACGGCGGCCATATAGGAGCCGACGCCGTACTTATCGAATGCGAAGCCCTGGGAATCCTTGTGCTCCAGCAGGTCCTTGGCAACGGCGGTCGCGGAATCGACAAAGTCCGCGGCAGGGGTCTCGGAATAGTCGACGACCTCGTGACCGTCGGCGATGAGCATCTCCTTGATGGACTCCTTCATCGACATACCGTCGGCATCGGAAGCGATTACAACCCTCATGACATCCTCCTTGAGAGATACGCAGGTGCGTAGTTTCTGTTTGGAAGTGTTGAATCGCGTTCAGGTCCGGGCATCTGAATGTGCGGTTCTTCACTGTTCATGTTTATTTGAACACATTCGAACATCAACTGCAAGAATTATTTGTTTATCTTTGTTCTTTTTTGAACAAATACCGTTCACGAATGATTGCCGACCGTCTGGACCCGGCGCGGACGTAGCGACCGCGTATTCAACAAACAAAAGGGCGGCCGAGAACGTGTCTCGGCCGCCCTTCGGCAGTATGCCCCGGTATATACAGCTGTTTTAGTTACTCGGACTGCCCGCCCTTCTTGGTATGCTTGGACGGAGCACTCAGGAAGCGGCCCGTCAAATAGTTCGCGGGACCGGAGATATCAATCCCCAGCAGGGTGTGCCCCAGCCACAAAAACGCCGCGAGCACCAGCAATGGAATCACGCACGAGGTCACGATCATCACGATGACGCCTTCGATAAGGTCGGTCACCTGCTGCACAATTTCATCGGTCATCTGCTTGGCGCCGCTGGTCACCGACGTGACGAGACCCGAGGCGCCGTCGGCAAGCTGCTCAAGCACGTTCTTGGACTCTGTGGACCCAGTATTTTTCTTGCTTGCTTTGGAGCTATCGCTATTTGCCGCACTCGCAGCGTCGGCCGCCTTTTGCTCGGCCGCCTCGATGCTAACGTGATACGTTTCGTCGACCTTCTGCGACACCCAAACGCTTGCAGGCACCAACGCCATGCCAATTATGGCGACCACCAGCACACGCGTTGCTACGCGGCGAATGACCGCGCTCGTGCTCCAGCGTCCGTGAATGCCAAGCGACACCGCGAAGAGTACGAGCGAGAACGGAATCAGGATGCCCAGCCCGACCGACCATAAAATGGTCAGCAGATATTTTTCGAGGTAGAGCACGGCAAGCACGATACCCAAGTTTCCCGAAAGCTGCGCGAGCTGCTCGGCAACTGGCGTTCCCGTATCGCCCGGCAGCGCAGTGATACCCGCAGATAGGGCGACGCACGAGGTTGTGAGCGCCAAAACATTGCCCTTCTTTTGATCGATGACCTCGATGGTGGAGTCCCAAGTCTTGGTATCGGCAAAATGCGGACGAGCTACAAAGCCCGACAACAGCGCCAGTACCACGAGCGCAACGATAAAGCCAATCTGCAGCTTTTTGTTTGCGCACACGACATCGGACAGGCTGGGCTGCAGCTCGGTTACCGTCGTATGCTCGGTTATCTGGACAGGACGCCCATGAGCCATCTCGTGCGCATCTGTCTTTTGAATCAATCCGTTGTCCGGCATTTGGACACCTCCTCATTCCGGCCTGCATTGCGGATGGAAGTATACCCACCCATCGAAAAACCGAACGGAAGGGCGTGCAGAAGCTCCAAGACTGCCCCCAACGACTAGTCGTTTAAGAACGTCCCCAATGACTATCTCGGGATGAGTTGCGGTGGAATAGGGATTGTTTTGTGCCCGCCGGCCCCTATTCAGTCTCTATTTCACCGCAACTTGGAGGAGGACAGAAAAAGCCCTGCCGCGGGTAGCGGCAGAGCTTTTGGAAGGGGACTTGGTTGTGAGGGCTCGTTAGGCGAGCTTGGCCTCGAGCTCGGCGATGCGCTTGTAGGCATCGATGGTAAAGCGGGCCTGCTTCTCCAGGATCATGGTGGTCATGAGAGTATCCTGAGCATGGGCCATGATGAAGGTCATCTCCATCTCGCCGCCGCCGGCCTCCTGCGAAAGCAGCTTGGTCTGCGTGTCGTGGGCGCCGATAAGTGCATCGCTGGCATCCTTGTGCAGCTGCTCAGCCTTCTCAAAATCACCTTCGCGAGCAGCATCGAGCGCTGCAAGCAGATCAGTCTGGGCGTCGCCCGCGTATGCGACAATCTCGAATCCAACCATCGAGATTTCTTCTTTGGTTGCCATGTTGCGTTCCTTTCACATATGAACCAATGGAGAGCATCGCGTCCGGGCATACGCGCTGCGTTGTGTATGACAGAAACAATAACATTCAAACAAAAAAGAACAGCGCAAAACGTAATTTCGAGCTATGAACGGTCACTTTTCGCCCGTGAACGGTTTTTAAACCAATTTGAACAATATCGAACACAATTAGCGGCAACCCAAACAGATCCGCGCCCTAGCGTACATCGCGCACCGTATCGCCCTCGACGAGCACGCCCGGAAACAGCATGTGCTCCACACCGGGTTCAACGCCCTCGGCGCCGGCAATCTTGTCGACCGCCCACATGCCGACGCGCTTGTTGTCAAAGCGCACCGTAGTCAGGCGACAATCGGGCACGATGTCGCCCAGACTGTCATCAACACCCACCACGCTCACGTCCTGGGGCACGCGCTTCCCGCGCGACTCGAGCCCACGGATGCAGCCATATGCCATGGCATCGTTGGAGGCATAAATGGCCGTACAGGTCGGATCGTCCGCCAGAGCCTGACCGGCAGCATACCCGCTCTGTGCCGTCCAATCGCCGCGCACGAGCTGCGGGGGCTCAATGCCATGCGCACGCAATGTCTCGCGCCAGCCTTCCTCGCGCCGCATGCCCGAAAGCGAGCGCTCGGGACACGAGATAAAGTGCACGGTTTTGTGCCCCCGTCCCAGCAAGTACTCGACCACCTGGCGCGAACAATCGAACTGGTCGTTATCGACCGTTGAACAGAGCGGGTGCTCCAACATCGTAACGAGCACCGTCTGCATGCCGGGCAGCGGCTCGAAGGTTCCAAAGTCCGCCGGCATGCGGTTCATAATCACAACCATGCCATCCACCGGCAGTGCGCTCATGCGCGACGATGCGCTCTCGAGGGTATAGGGGTGTCCATCTACTTTAGTGAGGGTGATGGCATAGCCGTGTTTGTCGGCCGCGGCGGCAAAGCCCTCCATACGGTCGAGGTTGCCGGTGCCAGTAATGTTGAACATGGCGACGCCGACGGTCTTAAACTTACCGCGGCGCAGCGATCGACCGGCAAAATTGGGGCGATACCCCAGCTCGCGCATGGCGGCACGCACGCGTTCCTTGGTCTCGGGGCGCACGCTGGGCGAATCGTGCACCGTACGCGAGACTGTCTGCTCCGAGACGCCCGCGAGGCGCGCTACGTCTTTGACGGATACCGATTTTTTAACAGCGGCCATAGATCGATCTTTCTATGTCAACGATGCCATTGGTGGCACCCTGCGCATTCAAATGAAACGTCTTCAAGTATATCCAACGCCTCCCCCACCATACGCTCACCACCCAAAACCTACCGTTCACCGACATTTTTGCTTCCCCGAACGGCTTTTAGCGCCCAAATGTTAACGTTGCCATTGTGCAAACACAGAGCCACCGGGCGGCTCAAACGTTTACGCGTAAGGAATCGACGGTTCGCAGGCACAGGAACCACCGGTTCGCTTCTTTTTTTTGTGTCACAAAATGGCAACGTCAACATTTTGGCAACCGAACGCCAAAAGCTACCATCGTTGCTAACCCACCGACTCTTAGGAGCATTGCATGGAGCAACTTATCGCCATCATCGAAAAGGGCCAGCCCTTTTTCAACGCGATCGCCCGCAACAAGTACCTCAAGGCGATCCGCGACGGCTTTATCTCCGTCATCCCCATCATCATCTTCTCGTCCATCTTCTGCCTGGTAGCCTCGGTTCCCAACATCTGGGGTTTCTACTGGCCCGATGACATCAACAACGCCCTGTGGAAGTGCTACAACTACTCCATGGGCATCCTGGCCATCGCCTGCGCCGCCACCACGGCCAAGCACTTCGCCGACGCTCAGAACCGCGATCTGCCCAAGAACAACCAGATCAACTTTATCTCATGCATGTGCGCGGCCATCATCGGCTTCTTGCTCCTTTCGAGCGACACCATCGCCACGGACGCCGCCAGCGGCTTCAACACCACCTACCTTGGTTCCAAGGGCCTGCTGACCGCCTTCATCGCTGCGTTTGTGACCGGCATCATCTACAAGTTCTTCATTAAGCGCAACATCACCGTCAAGATGCCTGAGCAGGTTCCGCCCAACATCTCGCAGACCTTCAAGGACATCATCCCCTTCTCCGTCTGCATCACCGTCTTTTGGGTCTTTGACATCGTCTTCCGCGCTGCTTTTGGCTTCTGCTTTGCCCAAGGCGTCATCCAGGTGTTCCAGCCCCTGTTCACCGCTGCCGATGGCTACATCGGCCTCGCTGTGATCTACGGCGCCATGAGCCTGTTCTGGTTCGTGGGCGTCCACGGCCCCTCGATCGTCGAGCCCGCCATCGCCGCCGCTCTCGTTGCCAACATGACCGACAACCTAGCTGCGTTCCAGGCTGGCCAGCACGCTTCCGCTGTCCTGACCCAGGGTGCCCAGTACTTCGTCGTCTGCATGGGCGGTACCGGTGCCACGCTCGTCCTGGTCTTTATGTTCTGCTTCCTGGCCAAGTCCCAGGAGATGCGCGCCGTCGGTAAGGCCGCCATCGTCCCGGTCTGCTTTGCCGTCAACGAGCCGCTGCTGTTCGCCGCACCCATCGTGCTCAACCCCGTCTTCTTTGTCCCGTTTGTCTTTGCCCCGATCGCCAACATCTGGATCCTCAAGATCTTTATCGACTTCTTGGGCATGAACGGCTTTATGTACACCCTGCCTTGGACCGTCCCCGGCCCCATCGGCACCATCATGGGCCTGGGCTTCCAGCCGCTCGCCTTTGTGATGCTCGCCCTTATCTTGGTCGTCGACTTCGCTCTGTACTATCCGTTCTTCCGCGCCTATGACGCCCAGAAGTGCGCCGAGGAGGCCGAGATCTCCCAGGAGGAGCTCGCCGCCAAGAACGCCGAGAAGGCCGCTAAGCTCAACGATGCCTTCCAGGGCAAGGCTGACGCCAAGAGCGTTGCCGCCGGCGCTGCTGCCGAGTCCGTGAAGGCCGACGCTCCCGCCGCTGTCGCCACTGAGACAACGACCGCCAGTGACCTCAACGGCAAGCGCGTGCTCGTGCTCTGCCAGGGTGGCGGCACCTCGGGCCTGCTCGCCAACGCGCTGGCCAAGGCCGCCAAAGAGCGCGGCATCAATCTTGAGACCGCTGCCGAGGCCTATGGCAACCACGTTGACATGCTCCCCGACTTTGACCTGGTCGTCCTGGCCCCACAGGCCGCCAGTTACCTGGCCGACCTGCAGAAGGACTGCGAGCGCGTGGGCAACAAGTGCGTCGCCTGCCGTGGCAAGCAGTACATCGAGCTCTCCCAGAACGGCGATAAGTCTCTCGCCTTCGTGAGTGAACAGCTTTCGAAGTAAGTAACGCTTAGGGCCAGCCGACCATCCACAGCCGGCTGGCCCTTCGATTTAGACGATTGGATCATCATGTCCGTTAACCCTGCTAGCGTCACCAACCCGCCTGCGCAGTTTCCCGAGGACTTTGTCTTTGGCGGCGCCACCGCTGCCTACCAGGTAGAGGGTGAGACCCGCACTCACGGTAAGGGCAAGGTTGCCTGGGACGACTTCCTGGAGGCCCAGGGCCGTTTCTCCCCCGATCCCGCTTCGGACTTCTACAACCAGTACCCCGTCGACTTGGAGCTGTGCGAGGAGTTCGGTATCAACGGCATCCGCCTCTCCATCGCCTGGAGCCGCATCTTCCCCAACGGTACCGGCGAAATCAACCCCGAGGGCGTCCAGTTCTATCACGATCTCTTCGCCGAGTGCCATAAGCACCACGTTGAGCCGTTTGTCACGCTGCATCACTTCGACACGCCGCTTGCCCTCTTTGAGAAGGGCGACTTCCTCAACCGCGAGACCATCGACGCCTTTGTGAACTTTGCCACCTTCTGCTTTAAGGAGTACGCCGACCAGGTAACCTACTGGTTCACCTTTAACGAGATTTGGGCCGATGCCTCCAACACCTACATCGAGGGCACCTTCCCCGGCGGCGTCAAGGCGCATCTGGCCGAGGCCTTCCAGTGCGAGCACAACATGATGCTCGCCCACGCCAAGGCAGTACTGGCCTTCCACAACGGCGGTTTTAAGGGCAAGATCGGCGTCATCCAGTCGCTGGAGTTTAAGTATCCGCTCAACGAGAACGACCCCGCCGACATCAAAGCCGCCAACAACGAGCACGTGCTGCAGAACCAGTTCTTGCTCGACGCCACCTTCCGCGGCGACTACGCGCCCGACACCCTCGAGTGCGCCAACCGCTTGGCTGCCGTCTCGGGCGGCACCATCGAGATCCTAGACGAGGATCTGGAAATCATGCGCGAGGCCGCGCTCTACAACGACTACCTGGGCGTTAACAACTACCAGTGCCGCTTCTTGAAGGCCTACGATGGCGAGAACGACCTGCACCACAACGGTACGGGCGAGAAGGGCACTGGCCGCTGGCGCGTTAAGGGCATTGGCGAGCATGTGAACAAGCCCGGCGTCCCCACCACCGACTGGGACTGGATCATCTATCCCGAGGGCCTGTTCGATCTGCTCGTCTACATTAAGCAGCGCTACCCCAACTACAAGCAGATCTTCATCACCGAGAACGGCATGGGCTACAAGGACCCCTACAAGGACGGTTTTGTGGACGATCAGCCGCGCATCGACTACATCGAGCAGCACCTGCGCTGGTTGCTCAAGGCCATGGAGGTGGGCGTCAACGTGGGCGGCTACTTCCTGTGGAGCCTGCAGGATCAGTTTTCCTGGACCAATGGCTACAACAAGCGCTATGGCTTCTTCTACGTTGACTTTGAAACCCAGAAGCGCACGCCCAAGGCAAGCGCATACTGGTATAAGCACGTGGCGCAGACCCGTCGTCTGGACTAGCGGCTTGCGACGAGCGGTTGGCGGAGTTGCACCGCCCACATAACCTGTCCCCCATTTCTCAGCCGGGGGTGGCACGTCACACGGCGCGCCGCCCCCGGTCTTTTTGGGCGGTTCGGGGTCCGTTTGTCTCAATCTGTAACATCTAGCCGAGTTTTTGGGTCCTAGCTGTTACAGATTGAGACGAACAGGATTGCTCTTTCCGAAGAATCTAAATCTGTAACACGTAGCCCGCTTTTGACCGTCTACCTGTTACAAATCGAGACAAACGGAGTAGGACCTAACCCCGTATGTCCCTAACAGTCGAGCGTTCGACCAGCGTGCTCGGCACATGAATCGCCTCGATAGACGAGCTCTCTCCAATCGCCGCCTCAAACGCAAGCTTACCGACACCGCGCAAATCAAATCGCAGCGTCGTCAGCCGATTGTGAGGAACAAGTCCCTCGAGTGCGTCGTCGATACCAACCACGCTCACGTCGTCGGGCACGGACAGGCCCGCGTTCTCGAGCGCGGCGATAACGCCCAGCGCCATCTGGTCATTTGCCGCAAGCACGGCAGTCGGCGTCTGCGACCCGCCGGCAAGCACCTCGGCCGCAATCCGCTCGCCCATGGCGTACCCACTGTCCGCACTCCAATCGCCACGCAGCATCGGAGCGGCATCGACATGAGCACGACCCAGCGTATCGCGCCAACCGGCCTCACGAAAACGCGAGGAAATCGAGTTTTCCGGACCCGCCACAAACCGCATATTCGAGTGACCATGTTCCAGCAGATAATTGGTCAACAGCTCGCACGAACCATACTGGTCGGAGTCGATCGTCGTGCAGCGCGGATGCGCATACATGGACAGGATGACCGTTCGCACTCCCGGCTGGGGAACAAACTCCTCAAAATCGGGAGCCATGCGGTTCATGTTGAGAATCATGCCGTCGACGGGTCGCTCGACCATGCGGCGCGAGGCATCGGCAAGTGCATAGGGCTTGTCGCCGCCCATCTCGATCATAGTGACGGCAAAATCGTGCTCGCGCGCCGCTTGCATGATACCCTCGAGCGTCGCCAGGTTACCGACACGTGTGATGTTGTACATGCACAGGCCAATAGAACGATACGACCCGCCGCGCAACGCCGCTCCAGCAAAATTGGGACGAAAGCCCAGCTCTTCCATGGCGGCCAGCACACGCTTGCGCGTCTTTTCCGTCACGTTGGGCATACCGTTGACCACGCGAGACACAGTCTGGCGGCTCACGCCAGCGAGCGCCGCAACCTCTGCCGCGCTCGCCGAACGACCATTCCTTGTCTGCTGATCCATGCCTTCCACGCTAACCTGCTTCCCAACTATTCCCCGCGCCCATGGCGCATCGTACATACATTGATAACGTGCTCATGATACCCGAGCCATATACCACAACATGAAAACTTCTGTCAATCAAAACCGCTTACCGAACAAATACAACCGTTCGCGGCTGTTTGAAGTTGTTTTGTTTCTATACATCCCAGCCGGATGTTAACGTGCTCATTGTCAAATGTTCACGTGCTCATTTTGGTTCTAATCATTTTAAGATAGTGTTTATCGGGCTTTTTCACCGCTGAACGCTAATCAGGGAGCCTCCTGAGCGCAAACGCACAATATCGAACAGCGAGACGAGAGGGTGTATGCATATGTCTTTGCTAAACCGCGTACAGCAGCTGCCGAAGGGCTTTGTTTGGGGCGCCGCAACCGCCGCGTACCAAACGGAAGGTTCCACGAAGGTGGCAGGCAAGGGTAAGACCATGTGGGACGATTACCTTGTCGCCCAGGGTCGCTTTTTGCCCGACCCGGCCAGTGATTTCTACAACCGCTACGAGGAGGATATCCGCCTTTCTGCCGAGCATGGACTCAACGCCATTCGTGTGTCCATCGCCTGGACCCGCATCTTCCCCAACGGCGACGATGCCGAACCCCTCGCCGAGGGCGTTAAGCACTACCACGAGCTGTTCGCCTGCTGCAAAAAGTATGGCGTCGAGCCCTATGTGTCCCTGCATCACTTTGACTCCCCCGCCGCCCTGTTCAACCAGGGCGACTGGCTCAACCGCAAGACCGTCGACGCCTATGTGCGCTATGCCGAGTTCTGCTTCCGCGAGTTCCGCGAGGTCAAAAATTGGTTCACCATCAACGAGCTCATCAGCCTCTCGCACTCCCAATACATCCAAGGCAACTTCCCGCCCAACCATCACTTTGATGTGACGAGCGGCATCCAGAGCCAGCACAACGAGCTCGTTGCCCACGCCCGCGCCGTCAACCTGTATAAGGATCTTGACGAGACCGAGCACCTGGGCGGACGCATTGGCATGGTCAACGTCCTGACGCCGGCATATCCTGCCACCGACTCGCCCGCCGACCAGCACGCCGCCGACCTGTACAACGCCTTCTACACCGACTTCATCATGGACGGCGCCTTCCTGGGTCACTACTCCGCGCGCACCCTCTCACTCATCAACGAGATTCTGCGTGCCAACAACGCCACACTTACGGTTGAGGACAGCGACATGGAGGAGCTCGCCAAGGCGGCGCCCCGCAACGATATGTTCGGCCTCAACTACTATCAGTCGGCGTTTATCGCCGCCTACGATGGCGAGTCAACCAACAGCTTTAACGGCACCGGAGACAAGGGCACCTCGTGCTTTAAGTTTAAGGGCGTCGGGCAGCAGGTCGATATGCCGGGTATCCCCACCACCGACTGGGATTGGCTCATCTACCCGCAAGGCCTCTACGACACGCTCAAGCACATCAGCGCCACCTATCCCAACCTCCCCGTCATCTATATCACCGAAAACGGCCTAGGCCACAAGGACCCCGAGCCCGACGCAAACGGCATCGTCGCCGATCCCGAGCGCATCGACTTTGTCGACCAGCACATGGAGAAGGTGCTCCAGGCGCGCGCCGAGGGCGTCGACGTCCAGGGCTACTTTATCTGGAGCCTGCAGGACCAGTTCTCGTGGGCCAATGGCTATAACAAGCGCTACGGCCTGTTCTACATCGACTTCGACACGCAAAAACGCTACATCAAGCAGTCGGCACTCTGGTACAAGGAGCTCGCCGACACTATGGCGGACGCGCAGTAGCGCATCGCCTCGCTTTCCCCCGAGAAGGGAGCGGCCCTATGCGATACAAACCCAGCCGCTCCCCTCTCTCCCCCTGGGACCGACCCCGCCTGCACCCGGGCTTTTAGCAAGCGGGAGACCATATAGGTTTTCAACGTCCATGCCATTAAGATTTCATGCAAAGAGGAGCGTGAACTATGGAATCGATCGTTAAGTTCTTGGAGAAAGGTCAGCCGTACTTCGACAAGGTCTCTAAGAACATCTACCTTCAGGCCATTAAAGACGGCTTTTTGGCAGCAATGCCCATCATCCTGTCTTCTTCTGTCTTCCTGCTTATTTCGACCCTGCCGGGCGTTGTCGCCACGGTCGGCGGCTTTACGCTGCCCGACTGGTGGAACGTCGACGTCGTGAACTTCTGCAACAAGGTTTACAACTTCACGATGGGCGTCGTGGGCATCATGGTCGCCGGCACCACCGCAAGCGCGCTGACCGGCTCCAAGAACCGCCGCATGCCTGCCGGCAAGGCCATCAACGCCACGAGCACCATGGTCGCCGCCATGTGCGCTATGCTCATCTTGGCCGTTACCCAGACGAGTGCCAAGATCGACGGCGCCGATGTCTCGGTGTTCTTTACCGACAACATGGGCACCAAGGGCCTGCTGAGCTCCTTTGTCGCCGCATTTGCCACGGTCAACATCTATGCCTTCTGCATTAAGCGAGACATCACCATCAAGCTGCCCAAAGAAGTCCCCGGCGCCATCGCCCAGAACTTCCGCGACATCTTCGCCTTCAGCTTCTCCATCCTGTTTGTCGCCGTCATCGACGTTATCTGCCGCACCTGCTTGGCCGTCCCGTTTGCCAACGTCATCTCCACGCTGGTGAGCCCGCTGTTCGCCGCTGCCGATTCCTACGCCGGCCTCGCCCTCATCTGGTTCATGATCCCGCTGTTCTGGTTCATGGGCATCCACGGCCCCTCGGTCGTTAAGCCTGCCCTCAACGCCGCGCTGTTTGGCAACATCACCACCAACCTCGCCACGCTGCAGGCCGGCGGTCACCCCGCCCTCGCCCTGACCGAAAACTTCGGTAACTACATCGGCGAACTCGGCGGCACCGGCGCCACGTTCATTGTCCCGATCATCTTCCTGCTCTTTATGCGCTCCAAGCAGCTCAAGGCCGTCGGCAAAGCCTCTGTCGTGCCCGTGATGTTCGCCGTCAACGAGCCGCTGCTGTTCGCCGCGCCCATCATCCTCAACCCGTACTTCCTGATCCCGTTCCTGTTTGCCCCCGTGGCCAACGTCCTCATTGGTAAGTTCTTCATCGACTTTTTGGGCATGAACGGCTTTATCTATGCCATGCCGTGGGCACTCCCCGGACCGATCGGCACCTTCATCGACACCAACTTCCAGCCGATCTCTCTGGTCCTGGTTGTCGTCCTGCTGGTCGTTGACTTCTTGATCTACTACCCGTTCTGCAAGGCCTACGACAACGTCCTGTGCAAGCAGGAGGCCGAGACCCTGGCCGAAGAAGAGGCCGAGGAGACCAAGGCCGTCAAGACCGCTGCCGCCCCCGCCGTTGAGGCTCCTGTTGTCGAGACCGCTTCTGCCACCGAGGCCTCCGCAGCTCCGTCCGCCCTTAAGGGCAAGGATCTGAGGGTTCTGGTTCTGTGCGCTGGCGCCGGCACCTCTGCACTGCTCGCCAACGCGCTTAAGGAAGGCGCCGACGAGCTGGGCATCGACATTACCGCCAACGCCGGTGCCTACGGCAGCCACTACGCCATCATGGACCAGTACAACGTCATCGTCCTGGCTCCGCAGGTTCGCACCTATTACAACGAGATGAAGGCCGACACCGACCGCCTGGGCATCACGCTGCTGTCGCCCAAGGGCAAACAGTACATCGACCTCACTAAGGATCCCAAGGGTGCCGTCGCTTGGATCGAGGAAAACCTCGAGGCATAAGACGCTGACACCACCTGCCGCTCGCAGACAATAAATGGCCCGTGCATCGATGTGTGATGCGCGGGCCATTTTGTTTAGACCGCACCCGTCCTCCTGTTCATCTCAATCTGTAACATCTAGCCGAGTTTTTCGGTCCAAGCTGTTACAGATTTAGACGAACGGGCGGCCCGGGCCGAACAATCTCGATCTGTAACATGTAGACCACTTTTGACCGTCTAGTTGTTACAGATCGAGACAAACGGAATAAGCTGGACCGAATTGTCTAAATCTGTAACATCTAGCTGAGATTTTCGGCCCTACCTATTACAGATTTAGACGAACAGGCCGAGCACGTCTACGCCCGCAGGTCTTTCACGCTGGAACGCTCGACCAGCACACCCGAGACGAGCGTACGGCTTCTGGAGCTCGGGGCCTCCAGACCTGCGACGACCTCGTTAAGCGCACGGACGCCCAGCTCGCGGTGACGGAACTTCACCGACGTCAGAATCGAGTTGGGAATCGTCTTGTAAAGCTCGTCATCAAAGCCGATCACGGACACATCATCGGGCACACTGAGCCCTTTGTCACGTAGAGCCATCATCACGCCGTTTGCCATGCAGTCGTTAGCAGCGAGGACCGCCGTGCAATCGGGCTTATCGGCAAGCACAAGGCCCGCGGCATAGCCACTATCCGCATTCCAATCGCCTTGCAGAGGCTCGGGCGGCTCAATGCCACGCGCCTCGAGCGCCGCACGCCAACCTTTCATACGGCACTGGCTCGACAGCGACTCTTCCTTACCAGAGACGAAGTACACGTTCTTGTGCCCGCGATTCAAGAAGTACTCGCACGCCATACGAGCGCCGCCCTCTTGGTCGTCACTGACGGTGGAGCAGGTAGGATGCTCCATCGGCGTAATAATCACCGTCTTGAGGTCTTTCGGCGCCTCAAAGCTATCAAAGTCATCGACCATCTGACGCAGGTTGAAGATCATGCCGTCGACGGGAAGCTGCGACATCCTACGCGCCGCTTCGGCAAGGGTCATCTTCTCCCCCGCCCGCTTTTTGATCATCGTGAGAGCAAAGCCTCGCTCTTCGGCGGCATCGGCGATACCGTCGATCATGTCCACGGCGCCGCCCGACAAGTGGAACATCACCACGCCGATGCACCCGTAACGGCCCAACTTGAGTGAACGCGCGGCAAAGTTGGCTCGAAACCCGAGCGCCTCCATTGCCGAATGGACCTTATCGCGTGTCGACTCTCGCACGCTATCGGGCTCGTTGATCACGCGCGACACCGTCTTGAGAGAAACGCCCGCGGCAACTGCCACATCGTTCATTGAGACATTTTTCTTGTCCATCGTTGCCACTGCTTCTCCACTCGGTTCTCTATCGCTTGTTTTTTGCGTTCTAGCATACACTACCTGCCTGACTAGTAAATCAGCCGTTTATCGGACGATATCGACCGTTCACCTGTAAATCCTTGTTGCTCTTCCAAAAATGTCTTACGTTGTCATTAACGAAATGACAACGTTGTCATTTCGCAATGCCTTCCTTAAGCAGGAAGGTTTCCGGGCAGTCCTGACCATCCATCGACGACCAGTTCCATCCACATGCATCGCGCATCAAGTAGCAAAGGAGCTTTATGGACGCCATCGTAAAGATGCTCGAAAAGCATCAGCCGTTCTTTGAGAAGATCTCGAGGAACATCTACCTCCAGGCTATTAAGGACGGATTCCTTGGGTGCATGCCCATCGTCCTCACCTCTTCGATCTTCCTGCTGATCGCCACCCTTCCCGGCGTAGTTGGCATCACGCTGCCCCAGCCGCTCATCGACTGGTGCAACAAGCTGTACAACTTCACCATGGGCGTCATGGGCATCATGGTTGCCGGCACCACCGCAAAGAACTTCACGGCTTCCATGAACCGTCGCATGCCCGCCGGCAAGGTGCTCAACGACGGCTCCACCATGGTTGCCGCCCAGTGCAGCATGCTGCTGCTCGCTGTTACGCAGTTCACCACCAAGTTCAACGGCTCCGAGCTTTCGGTCTTCGATTGCACCAGCATGGGTACGCGCGGTCTGTTCTCGGCCTATATCGCCGCGTTCATTACCGTGTGGGTTTATAAGTTCTGCGTCTCGCGCGATCTGACCATTAAGCTGCCCAAGGAGGTCCCGGGCGCCATCGCTCAGAACTTCCGCGACATCATCCCCTTTGGCGGCGCCGTCATCATCTGCGGCATCATCGATGTGGTTGTGCGCAACCTTATGGGCGTTCCGTTCTCCGAGCTGCTCATCAAGCTGCTCTCCCCGCTCTTTACCGCTGCAGAAACCTATCCTGGCCTTATCCTTATCCAGGCAGCCACCGCGTTCTTCTGGTTCATCGGCGTCCACGGTCCTTCGATTGTCCAGCCGGGCATCGACCCCATCCGTCTTGCCAACCAGGCCGAGAACCTGCAGGTTCTGCTGGCCGGCGGCCACCCCGCCCACTCCCTCACCTTTAACATGTCGCTCGTGGGTGAGTTCGGCGGCACCGGCGCCACGTTCATCGTGCCACTTCTACTGATTCTCTTTATGAAGTCCAAGCAGCTCAAGGCCGTCGGTAAGGCCTCGATTGTTCCTGTTGCCTTCGCCGTCAACGAACCGCTGCTCTTTGGCGCGCCGATGATCCTTAACCCCTACATGCTCATCCCCTTTGTTGCCGCCGGCTGCGTCAACGTGAGTGTTGCCAAGTTCTTTATCGATAACGTGGGCATGAACGGCTTCTCCTTCGTGGTGCCTTGGGCCACCCCCGCCCCCATCGGCATCTTCATCACCACGAACTTCCAGCTTATTGCCCTGGTATTTGTCGCGATCATCATCTTGCTGGACGCCATCATCTACCTGCCGTTCTTAAAGGCATACGATAAGCTGCTCTGCGACCAGGAGGCCGAGCGCGCCGCCGAGCTGGGTCTCGAGTCCGATGGTGCTGCCACCATCGCTGCCAACGCCCCTGCGCCCGCTGTCGAGCAGACTACCGCTTCCGTCGAGCCGACCGCCGCTGCCGCCGACAGCAAGCCTGTCGCCGATCAGCCCGAGCCCGCCGCCGACACATCCGCCAAGAAGGATGTCGACGGTCTGAAGGTCCTCGTCCTGTGCGCCGGCGCCGGCACCTCTGCCATGCTCGCCAACGCCATCAAGGAAGGTGCGGCACAGACCGGAGAGAACATCGCTTCCTCCGCAGGCGCCTATGGTCAGCACACTGCCATCATGGATCAGTACGACGTCATCGTGCTCGCCCCGCAGGTTCGTAGCTACTACAACGACATGAAGGCCGACACCGATCGTCTGGGCATTAAGCTGCTCGCTCCCCGCGGTAAGGAATATATCGACCTTACTCGCGACCCCGCTGGCGCCATCAAGTGGCTCCGCGAGAACCTCGACTAGCTTCCTCCCTCTGTTGGTGCCCGGATCCCCAGTTCGGGCACCTCCCCCTATTCCGTATCCCACTGAAAGGATGACTCATGACCAACCCCATGCAGTTCCCCGACGGCTTTGTGTTTGGCGGCGCCACCGCTGCTTACCAGGTTGAAGGCGAGACCCGCACGCACGGCAAGGGCAAAGTGCCCTGGGACGATTTCCTGGCTGCCCAGGGTCGCTTCTCCCCCGACCCCGCAAGCGATTTCTACAACAAGTATCCGGTCGATATCGACCTGTGCCAGCGTTTTGGCATCAACGGTATCCGCGTCTCCATCGCTTGGAGCCGCATCTTCCCCAACGGCACTGGCGAGATCAATCCCGAAGGTGTCGCCTTCTATCACGAGCTTTTCGCCACCTGCAATAAAGCCGGCGTTATCCCCTATGTCACGCTCGATCACTTTGATACGCCCGAGGCCTTTTACCAGAACGGCGGCGAGGGCTTCCTGACGCGCACGACGATCGACGCCTTTGTCGAGTACGCCAAGTTCTGCTTTGCCGAGTTCACCGAGGTCAAACACTGGTTTACCTTTAACGAGATTCCCGCGACCGCCGAGGGCAGCTTTATCGTCGGCAACTGGCCGCACGGCGAGAAGTACCGCCTGGACAAGGCCTTCCAGCTCATGCACAACATGATGGTGGCCCACGCCAAGGCTGTCGTCGCCTTCCATGAGGGCGGCTTTGAGGGCGAGATCGGCATTGTCCAGAACCTGGAGCCCAAGTATCCCCTCGACCCCAACAACGCCGCCGACTGCGAGGCAGCTCGCATGGCCGACGTCATCAACAACCGCTGGGTACTCGACGCCACCTTCCGCGGCCACTATGCAGCCGACACCATGGAGGCTGCGACCAAGCTGGCCCATATCGCCGGCGGCGAACTCGACGTCCGCGACGAGGACATCGCCGCGCTGACCGCCGCGCTCCCCTACAACGATTGCCTGGGCGTCAACACCTACAAGTGCCAGTTCCTGCGTGCCGCCGAGGGCGAAAACGACATCAACCACAATGGCACCGGCGACAAGGGCTCCTCGCGCTGGTTCCTCAAGGGCGTGGGCGAGTCATGCGTGCGCGAAGGCGTACCCACCACCGATTGGGACTGGATTATCTATCCCGAGGGCCTCTACGACCTGCTGCTCCGCATTAAGAACGATTACCCCAACTACAAGAAGATCTACATCACCGAGAACGGCATGGGCTATAAGGACGACTTCGAGGATGGCTTTATCGATGACGCCCCTCGTATCGACTACATGCGTCAGCATCTCGCGTGGATCCTCAAGGCAATCGACGGCGGCGTAAACGTCGACGGTTACTTTGTGTGGTCGCTGCAGGACCAGTTCTCCTGGACCAACGGCTATAACAAGCGCTATGGCCTGTTCTACATCGACTTTGAGACCCAGAAGCGCTATCCCAAGGCGAGCGCGTACTGGTACAAGAACGTCGCGGAGACCGGTCTGCTTATGGCCTAACTTTTGCCGCATACCCCCTGTCGGCCGCATGTGAGTCCCTCCACGGGATCGCATGCGGCCTTTTTGTTTTTGGTGAGCCCGAGCGGATCATTTGTCTCGATCTGTAACATCTAGCAGGGATTTTCAATCCTAACTGTTATAGATTTAGACGAACGGGCGACCAGGGCTGAAAGATCTCAATCTGTAACACGTAGCCCACTTTCGACCGCCTACCTGTTACAGATCAAGACCATAAGATAGTCAAATCCAAACTTTCCAAGCAGTTATGAACCATGGTTTCTAGTTTTCGGTATCACGAACATACTTTCGGTATCATTTAATGGTATTATGATATCGAAAGTATGTTCGTGATACCGAAAGGAGCCGCATGCGCCAGTTCGATTACACCACAGTCCCAGCGGAACTCGAAGCAACTCCAATCACCAACCTCCTCCTCTCGATACGCGAGCATAAAGGCCGACAGCTTGCTCTGAGTCAAGTCAAACCCGAACTTCTATCGTCACTTATGGAGGAAGCTAAGATCCAAAGCACCCAATCCTCCAACGGACTTGAAGGAATTGTTACCACCCAAAAAAGACTCAAAGCAATCATGGCGTATTCCGCCAAGCCAAGCTCCCGCGCAGAGGAAGAAATCGCTGGATACCGAGATGCGCTGTCGCTTATTCACGAGCAGCACGATTTCATTCCCGTAACGCCATCGGTCATTTTGCAGTTGCATCGTGACCTCATGGTACACACAGCAATCTCGTATGGGGGCCATTGGAAAGATAGCGATAACGAAATCATCTCCATCGACGATCAAGGCAATCGATTTGTGCGCTTTAGGCCGCCTTCGGCCCTAGCAACCCCCGGACTTATCGAAGAAGCCTGTCGGTCCCTCAACGACGCCTTATCTCGTCAAGTTTGCGACCCCCTCCTTATATCATTCCGCTTCATCTTCGATTTTGTCAGCATTCATCCCTTCAACGATGGCAATGGCAGGATGAGCCGGCTCCTTACAACGCTGCTACTCGAAAAGACTGGATACGACGTTGCGCGTTACATCAGCATCGAACGACTTATTGAAGACAACAAGGCGCTCTACTACAACGCCCTCGCTGCAAGCTCCATTGGATGGAATGAAAATCAAAACACCGAAGCACCCTTTATCCGTTTCATGCTCGGAACAACCCTGGCCGCCTACCGACAGCTCGAGCAGCGTACCCTAATTGAATCAAGCACTCGTCCCATGTCGAAGCAAGCGCGCATCGCCGTTCTATTTCAACAGAGACCCGGCGTCATTAAGAAATCCGACATCCGATCCAACTGCCCCGATATCAGCGAGGTTACCGTTAAACGAACCCTCGGTCAGCTTGTTAGTTGCAGCGCAATCGAAAAAACAGGAGCGGGTCGTTCGACGGGCTACATACTCAAAGACGTCCATGCTCTAGAACTATTCTTGCAATCCACAATACCCGATAGCGAGGCCGCAATAACAAAAGAGGCTCCAAAGGATAAGCTCCTTGAACGTGTAAACCACGCCGAGGATGAAAGCAGAGAGGGGCTCTATGAAGACTACGATTCATTCTCAAGGGACATAAAGACGAAATACGGAGTCTAGTCATATCCCAGAATAGCCTCATCCTTGTTGCCCAAAGTTATTTACGCGTCATTGTGAAGCGATAACCCCTGCGCCGGCAGGGGCAGAAGTATCGTCTGTAGCATTAGCTAGCAGATGACCCGCGTGTGTTCCTCGATGGCGGCACGATCCTCGGCGGCGATGCCCGGCTCGCACACCACGGCGTCCAAATTGTCCAGGCGGCAGAAGGTGTAGAAGTCGCGCTTGCCGATCTTGCTGGAGTCGGCGATCAGATAGCGCGAGTCGGCCTTGCTAAAGGCGAGCTGCTGGATGCGGCCCTCTTCCATATTGGATGTAGACACGTCGCCGTCCAGAATGCCGTTGGCACCGATAAACGCCGCGTCGATGCCCAGCGCACGCAGGGTATCCTCGGCCGTTGGTCCCACAAAAGCGGCGGTGCGGCGACGGTACATGCCGCCCACTAGGCACAGGTCGCAGTCCTCGCGCGCCTCGAGCAGGTTAAACACCGAAAGCGAATTGGTCACGATGCGCAGGCGAAACGCCGGCAGCATCGAGGCCATCTGCTCAACCGTGGTGCCCGTGCCCAAAAAGATGGTCGAGCCTTCCTCGATAAGCTCCACAGAACGGCGCGCAATCTGCAACTTTTCCTCGGCATGCTTCGTGCGCTTTTCGCTGTGCGAATACTCATGGCGCAGCATAGCGTGTGGACGGACCTGCGCACTGCGGGCTCCGCCGTGCACGCGCTCGATCTCGCCCAGGCTCGCAAGCTCCTCAAGGTCACGGCGGATCGTCATATCCGAGACACCTAACGCATCCGAAATCTCCTTGACCGAGACCGTTCCCTGTTCCTCGAGCAGCTGCCGAACCTTATCCTGTCGCTCCGCTTTAATCACGATGAGTCCTCGCTGTTCCACGCTCACGTCAATTCAAACAATAACGAACAAATTGTATCAGACTCGCGCGCGTCAGAAATGAACGCCCGCACAGCTCCAATCATCACTTTTTTGAGAAAAATACCCCCTGCTTTAGTGGGGTGTAGTGATAATCTTGCCTGTTCGCGTTACAGTTTGTCGGAAATACCTCGATGTTAGGAACCAAATGATCACTTCCGAGCTTTTCGGCACCGCGCCGTGCGGTACCCCCGTTCATCGTTACACCCTCAACGGGCCCGAGATCTGCGTTCGCATTATGGACTATGGCGCCACCGTGTTGGGCATCGACGTGCCCGACATCCCCGGCAACGTGCGCGATGTGGTGCTGGGCTTCGATAAGCTCGAGGATTACTTTGACAACCCCGCCTGCTTTGGCGCGACCATCGGCCCCGTGGCAAACCGCACCGCGGGCGCCACGATCACCATCGACGGCACGGACTGGCATATGCCCGCCAACGAGGGCGCCAACAACCTGCACAGCGATCTTGAGCACGGTCTGCATAAACGCGTGTGGGATGTTGAACTCGACGAGGTCCACAACGCCGTGCGCATGACCACCTCACTTGAGGATGGCGAACTGGGCCTCCCCGGCAACCGCACCTTTACGGCCGTGTTTACCGTGACGCGCACCGGCGTCTTTCGTGTCGAGTATGGCTGCGAGAGCGACCGCGCCACCTACGTGTCCATGACCAACCACACGTACTTTAACCTTGCCGGCCATAACGCCGGCATGGACTGCGAGCACTTCTTTGTTACCAACGCTGCCCACTACCTGCCCATTGATGACCAGAACATTCCAACCGGCGAGATCGCTCCGGTCGAAGGCACGCCGTTTGACTTTCGCGAGCTTCGTCCCGTCGCGCCTGGCATGGAGGCCGACGACCCGCAGATTAAGCAGGCCCGTGGCTACGACCACTGCCTGTGCATCGATGGCTATCAGTACGGTCGCAACCTGCGCCGCGCGATGCACGTCGAGGAGATGTGGACCGGTCGCGAGCTGGACTACTACACCACCGCACCGGGCGTGCAGCTCTACACCGGCAACTGGCTGGGCGACGAGCACGCCAAGGACGATGCCAACTATGGCTGGGGCGCCGGCTTTGCCCTCGAGGCCGAGATGTACCCCGACACGCCGCACCAGCCGCTGTTCCCACAGGGCATTGTGGGCCCGGGTCACCCCTATAGCAATGTGATCGAGTACCACTTTATGAGGCACTAAGCCCATAACGCAATAAATCGCACAGTAGCGCCCGCCGACACCACCGCCGACGGGCGTTTTTCCATCTTTTAGGATCATTTTCGCTGTGACTGTATGAGTGACATATCAAAACTATGCCCATTTACTACGTTTAGCCCGGGAGGCTCGACCATGCACCGGTTTTTTTAAATTCGCGAGCCGTCTACCTGCGGTTTTGTTTTTCTCAAATTCGACATGCTCGGCGATTGCCGTTCAAACGTAGTAAATGGACATAGTTTTTGACAGGCGGCATCGCGCGCGTCCCTCGCAAGGGCAAAATGATCCGTTTTCCTCCGTCCCCAAGGGATCAGTTGAACAGATTGCCGATGGGGTCGGGATTGGAGCTGGGGAGATAGCGGATTTCTAGCTCCATGCCGAGCGCCTGCAGTTCTTTGAGGGCAGCGACATCTGCGTCGCTCACGGCAACCGCGGGCGTTATGGGACGCTTGCCCTCCCCTGCCTGCATATGGCCGATGCTGATCTTGGTGATCGGCACACCACCCTTAACCAGCGCGAGCGCATCTGCGGGTGAGGCCACCATGACCAGAATCCATTGACGCGGCGTTGCGGTATGAATGATATCGATGGTCCTTTGCACCGAGAAAAACCGTGTCCAAACGCCTTCTGGCGCCGCCACCCTCATGGGTGCCCATTGGCGCGAATCCGCCGCGATCTCATCGTTGACGATTAGGACAAGGTTGGAACCAGTCGCCTCGTTCCACAGCTCAATGTCTTGCCCGCAAATAAACCGGTCGTCTATGCGTGTGAGAAGAATCTTGGGTTGAGCCATCGCCACCCCATTCTGTTTGAGACCCGTAAGAGCAAGACATCGCGTCTCCAATATTAGTGCATTTAAAGTGAGAAAAGCCGTCAGAACACTTGCGCGGATGTGCGATGTCCCGTATCATAGACAGCCGTTGACGCCTCAGTTGCGTCATCATATGGCCGCCAGCGTAGCTCAGTTGGTAGAGCACCGCTCTCGTAAAGCGGGGGTCACCGGTTCGAGCCCGGTCGCTGGCTCCATTGCACAAGATAGCCGCCCTCGGGCGGCTTTTTTGTTGCCGATTTCGGGCACACATCCGCCAATCCAGGCACAACGCCGCCGGCAACTCCCCTACTCAACAAAAAGCCCCGTCAACCGCAATCCCCAAAGGAACCACGATCAGCAGGGCTTAAACGCGCTCCCCAAGGGGAACCACGCTAGCTCACGAGCAGTGCGCTACTCCTCCCAGTAAGCGTCTGCAAGCAGCTTAAAGCAGATCTTCTTGACCGGCTGCGCGCCATCGCCCGGGAACTCGAGCGTGGGCATGTGAGGCTCGCCGGCAACAAACAGCGCAAACTTGTCGTCAGCAAGATCGCCGGCGATCGAGGCGTCGGAATCGACCAGATCGTAGTCGTCCTTCTCGTCAAACTCCTGAACCAGCGTCAGGCTGCCCGTGGCAACCTTAAAGGCCTCGCGACCCTCGACGTCGATCTGCAGGTCGTGATAGCGCTGATGCGTCTCATAGTGAGCCTCGGCTTCGGGACGCGTCGTGGGAGCCATGACGTTCGCAAAGACCTTGTCGCCCAGAATCGGATGGCTGCCGACCTCGAGCTTCGCCGGATCGTTCTCCTCGAGCCAATCGATCAGCACGTCGAGGCCCTTGAGCATTCCACGGTACTCCTCGATATCGCCCAATGCACCGTAAATCATCTAAATCCCCTCTCGGATCGTTTCTTTGGCGGCTACTCGGCAAACGCATTACCGACGCTGTTGCCACCCACATGCGTCTCGACCAGGGTAAGGTCGGGATTGAACACGACAGTGTCGGCGTCGCGCCCCGGCATAATGCTACTGCACTTGTCGTCGACATGAGCTAGCAACCGATGCCGGGGCCGCAGCACAAGCTCCTACAGCTCGGTCACGACAACGCCGTTGTAAACCTCGTCCCAACGATCCATAACCAAGTGGCCAGTCATGGGATCCATGGCATTGAGCTTGCCGCAGGTGTTGGCGGTACGCAGCACCGTCTCGTCGTCGGCTCCGGCAGCAATCGCATGTGCGAAGCCGGCAATGGTCGAATCGCCAGAGCCCGTAGCGTTAACGGCAGGGATGTCGGGCGTCTTGGCGCGGAACGCACGGCCGTTATGGAAACCAACGGAGCCGGCAGCGCCCATGGATACGACGACCCAGGGGATATCGGAGAAGCGGGCGTCAGAGGCGAGCGCGGCGCGGAGCTCATCCACATCGTCGGTGGTAAAGCTCGTACCCAGAAGGCCGTTGATCTCGGTCAGGTTAGGCTTGACCAGCTCGGGCTTGACCTCGGACTTGAGCGCAGCCTCGAGAGAGGCACCCGAGGTATCGAGCAATACCTTGGCGCCGGCGTTCTCGGCAATGCCCGTGATCTTGGCATAGTAGTCTGCCTCGACACCGCGGGGCAGAGAACCCGAAATGGTGACGACGTCGGCCTTGCCCGCAAGCTCAGTAAACTTGGCGGTAAAGGCATCGAGTTCCTCGGGGGCAATTGTCGGGCCACTCTCGAGCAGCTCGGTCTGGTTGCCGGCGTGGAGGATGTTGAGGCAAATGCGAGTCTCGCCCTTGATGGGCACAAAGTCGTTGTTAATACCGTTGGCGTCCATGAGCTCAGCCATGAAGGCGCCCATGTGGCCGCCGAGCAGACCGGTTGCCACAACGTCGTCGCCCAGCTGACCCAGCACACGGGCCACGTTGAGGCCCTTGCCGCCAGCGGTCTTTTCGGGCTTCACACGGTTAACGTCGTCGATAATGAGCTCATCGAGCTGATAGCGCGTATCGACAGACGGGTTCATCGTAACGGTGAGGATCATTTTTAGCTCCTTATCTCGCAGGCTCCTTGTGCCTCGCGATACGAGTCGACAAAACGGAATTACAGAATCTCAATCGTGAACGAGCGAACGACGGTCTCCTTGGGCTTGGCGACAAGGCAGCCGCGCTTATGCTCAAGCACGTCGTCCTCATCGGAGCAGGTCGAAAGGCCACCCCAGGGTTCAACTGCCACAAAATCGCCCTCGGGCTTACTCCACACAATGAGATACGGGAAGCCCTCAAAGCTCAGGCAAACGCCTTTGTCCTCGCCCTTCTTGGAAAGCGTGACCTGACGGCTCTCGAGCACATCAAAGATGGTCTCCGCAAAATCGAAGAGCTCATGCGACAGAGGCAGTGTCTTTCCCACCATGGGGTTCTTGGAGCGCCTGTCCACATCAATCAAGCCAGTCGAAGGGACAGCGGTGCAGAGCTCCGCAGCCTCGTCCTTCTCAAAGCGCAACTCGTAGTCCGTATAGGCCTCGCCCTCATCGAGCGGACACCTAAAGCCGGGATGACCGCCAATAAAGAACGGCATGTCCTCGGTGCCCTCGTTGGTGACCTCGTAGGAAACGCGCACGGCAGCGTCCTCGAGCGTATAACGAGCGACAAGCTTAAACGGGTACGGATAATCGCTCAGCAGCGCGGCGTTATCCTCCGAAGCCAGGCACATCGCCAGCTCGTTCTCGCTCTGGCTCAGCAGCTTCCACTCCTGTTTGCGCGCAAACCCATGGCGGGCGAGCTTTACATGATGCCCGGCAAACGTCATGGCGTTGTTATCGCGCAAGCCTCCGCAAATCGGGAAGCAAATCGGTGCCTGGCCGGACCACACGGCGGGATCGCCCTGCCACAGATACTCGCGACCTCCGGCCTCGATCGAGGTAAACGAACCACCGGCCGTGGACACCTTAATAGAAATCGAATCGTTGGAGAGAGCGTATTCCATTGCCCATCCTTTCGAACAACTGCTTTTTGCTCGCAAGTACCCGTCTCGGCCCTAACCAAAGGACAAACCCGCACGTTCATCGATGCGTCCGGTATCCCAGCCATGTAACGGGGTACCATACAGACATTGATGCAATTACAGCTGAAAGGCCTTCTTATGCGAACCATCATCCTCTACGCCTCGCGCCATCACGGCAATACGAAAAAGCTCGTGGACGCCATCGTCGAGGCACACCCCGAGATCGATACCCTCGATGTGAAGACGCTCGGTAAAAACGAGTATCCCAACCTGCACGAATATCATCTGATCGGTGTCGCCACGGGCATCTATTACTCCGAGATCGACAAGGACATGGCACGCGTGCTCACGAACGTGCTGCAGCCGCAGGACAAGGTGTTTGGCCTTATGACCTACGGTGGCAAAAACAAGTGGTACGGCAAGGATATCGATGGCATCTGCCGCATGAGGCAGGCCATCTTTATGGGTGTCTACGGCTGCCCCGGCTTTGATACGTGGGGGCCGTTCAAACTCACCGGCGGTGTCCAAAAGGGACACCCGACCGCTGAGGAAATTAAGGGCGCCGTCGACTTCTTCGACAAGATCGAAGACGAGTATGGCGACATCATCGTCGAAGAGTACGCCAAGCGCGAGAAGCGCCTAGCATACGAGAAGGAGCATCCTGCAGGAGGCCTGGTGGCCGGCGTCAAGCGCACGGCAAAGAAGATCGCTAACAAGCTGTAACTGTGAAGGTGCTTTTGAGCGTTTAACCCATACGGCGGGTCCGAGCAGATTCGGGCCCGCCGTCTTTTTCTATCGTTACTCGGTAAAGGCGTTGCCGACGCTCTGGCCGCCAACATACGTCTCGACGAGGGTAAGCTCATGGTCGAACACGACAAAGTCGGCGTCGCGACCCGGCATGATGCTGCCGCACTTATCCTCGATGTGCGCGGAGCGTGCCGGCACCTCGGTTGCCATGCGAATGGCGATATCGGCGCTGGCGATGCCCCAGTCAACGATGTTCTTGACGCCCTGGGCAAGCGTGAGCACCGAGCCGGCAATGCTCTTGCCGTCGGCGAGCCAGCACAGGTTGTCCTTCATGATGACGTCCATGCCACCACTGGTGTAGCTGCCCTCGGGCATGCCGCCGCAACCCAGGCAGTCAGTGATGAGCACCGTGTGTTGCCAGCCCTTTGCCTGCAGCAGCGCCTTGATGGCGGCAGGGTTAACGTGCTTGCCGTCACAGATGATCTCGGCGTAGGTCTCGGGCGTGGACATGGCAGCGCCCACGACACCGGGCTCACGGTGATGCAGCCCGCGCTGACCGTTATAGGTATGCGTAAAGCAGCTGGCACCGGCGTTGATGGCGGCGATGCACTCATCGTAGGTGGCGTCGGAGTGACCGATGCTGGTCACCACACCCTTGGCATTCAGAGCAGCCGCATAAGCAGCGGCACCGTCGCGCTCGGCCGCCATGGCGCTCTTAACGATGCGACCACCCGCAGCCTCCTGCCACTGATCGAAGACCTCCTCGGAGGGATCGATCAGGTAAGCGGGGTTCTGCGCACCCACGTGCTTCATGGTAAAGAAGGGGCCTTCCAGGTAGATGCCCTGAATGCGGGCACCGCAGAAGTCGGGGCCGCGACCCTCGTCCGCCTGAGCGATGGCGGCGCAGGCGTCCTTGATCTGCTCGACGCCATCGGTGAACGTCGTGGGCAGCCAGCTGGTGGTACCGCGACGGGCGAGCTCGGTCGAGCTGATATTGATGCCCTCGGGATCGTTATCGGTAGTTGAGTGGTTGTAGAAGCCATGGATGTGAGTATCGACCATACCCGGTGCGATCCACGATCCCGTGTAGTCCTTAATCTCGCAAGAGGGCTCGTCGGCCTGCCAGGCGCCAAAGACGCCATCCTCGACCATAAGATAGCCGCCCAGTTGCGGGCCTGCCGGCAAGAAGAACTTGTCAGCCTTAATTGCGTACGTGCTCATATGCACTCCTCGCTTCTAAAGCAGTTGACTGTGGTGATGCTTATACCCAGCTCACGTAAAACAAAAAGCGCCCGCCCGCCGTTATGAGCGGACGGGCGCCCTTACAGGGGGACGCGATTAAGCGGTGAAGGGGTGAATCGTCACGCCCTTAACCACGCGGTTGACCGTGCCAGTGGGGCTCGGCGTGTCGGGCGTGTTGCCCACGCGCACGGAGTTGAGCAGGCTGATAGCCTGGGCAAACATCACGAACGGCAGAGCAAGGTAGCCCTCGGGAAGTGCCTCGTAGCCCTTAAAGGTGAAGGACTCGCCCTCGTAGACGGTGGCACCTTCCTGCTGAACGGCGATGGTGTGCTGAGCGATTTCGTCGCCACCGATCTCGTTGAGGATGTCGATGTCGTACTGACGGGTGTAGGCGTCGTTGTTGACGAACACGAAGACGAGCGTCTTATCGTCGACGAAGGACTTAGGTCCGTGACGATAGCCCATGGAGGTGTCGTAGGAAGTAGCGACCAGACCGTGAGCGAGCTCAAGGATCTTGAGCTGGCTCTCCTGGGCAAGGCCACCGAAGGAGCCAGAACCCAAGTAGGTCACGCGGTTGAAGTCGCCAGCCAGGTAATCGGCGATCTCGGGCTCACGGGAGATGACCTCCTCGCCCATCTTGGCGATGGTCTCGACCCACTCGGCCTTCTGCTCGTCAGAGGCAGTGTCAAAAATAAGGGTGGAGAGCAGGGTCATGCAGGAATAAGAACCGGTCATGGCGAAGCCCTTGTCGTTGGCGCGCGGAATGAGCAGCGTCAGCGCGTTGGGATCATCGGCAGACTCGACGGCGAGCTTGCCCTCGGGAGCGCAGGTGATGTTGAGGAACTTGACGTTGTGGACGAGCTCCTTGGCAACGGCAACGGCGGCAAGGCTCTCGGGGCTGTTGCCAGAGCGGGCAAAGGAAACCACGAGCGTGGGATCCTCGGCGCGTAGGAAGTCGCGCGGGGCGCTCACGATGTCGGTCGTGGCGATGGGCTTAAAGTCGTAGAGATCAGTGTTGCCAGCGTGACGCAGGTACGGGGCGCAGGTATCGCCAACGTAGTCGGACGTACCGGCACCGGTGAAGACAACGGACAGACGGCCCTCGCCCATAGCGCGAGCCTCGGCCAGGAAGGCCTCGATGGCCTCCTTGTTCTCGCGATAGATGTTGAGCGTATCACGCCAAAGCTCGGGCTGCTGAGCAATCTCGGCCGTGGTGATCTGGGCGCCGAGCTCGGTGAGCTCCTCGACACTCTTCTCGAACATTTCTAATACCTCTCTCTAGAAGTAATCCTCTGACGTGCAATTATACACTTCAGTTGGTTATCTGGTAGTAACCAGTTAAATGCAAAGAATCATCATATGGATACGATGCGAACACTAGTCGCTACGCTGGTGGTAAACCTTGTATTTAAACTGATCGGCACGAGCAACCGAGAGTGTATACTCCACAACCTCGTTTGACTCGTTATGCGTAGTCCTGACCAAATCGAGCACAGGCGAGCCCTCGACAATTCCCAAAAGGTGGGCGTCGGTGGGACGGGCTATGCTCGCATAGAACTCCTCTTCGGCCACGCGTATCTTTTGCTGAAAGTCTTGCTCAATCACATCGTAAAGCGGCTTACGCTCCAGCAGCGGTCGCTTTAGGGACAAAAATTGACGAACTGGTAGATAGCTGCGTTCGACCATCATGGGCATGTTGTCGGCAGAACGAAGGCGCTTAAGCTTAAAAATGCGATCACCTATACGCAATCCCATATGCTCGGCCAGATTTTTATCGGCCTCCATCTCGCAAAACTCGAGAATCGTGGTCTCGGGGTCGCGACCCATCGCGCGCATCTGCTCGGTAAAGCTGTAGGACTGCATAAGATTGGTTGCCTTTGCCGAACGGTCGGTCACAAAGGTACCGCGACCGTGCTGCCGAACCACCAGTCCTAAACGCTCCAGTTCCTGCAGAGCCAGGCGTACCGTAGTACGCGAGAGACCATAGCGCTCCGAAAGTTCGCGCTCGGAAGGAATCATGTCACCGGCGCGATATTCATGGTCGATCTTTTCGGTCAGAATATCGACCAGCTGATCGTACAGCGGTTGCTTACGCGCTCCGATCGCCATCCTATCCTCCCTTTTGCTCGAATTCGGCTAGCTACCTAGGGTGCTTAGCATTATCTGTCTGCCACACCCGAATCATCAAGAAAACAAAAGCCGCGCGCTCTTTCGAGCACGCGGCTTTTAACATACACATGGCTTAAGGGGTCGGGGTGTGAGCCGCGTAGGGACACACCCCTCAAGCTAGAGCCTTACCAGATGCTCGGCCAGAGACCAAGCGGGCCAGCGCCCAGGATGCCAAGGACGAAGAGCAGCAGAATGCCCTTGGTCGGGGTCCAGCTGTGCTTAGCGAACATGTAGTAAAGCAGCAGCGTAAGCATAAGCGGGACAAGCTTCGGGACGATGGTGTTGAGGGTGTCGGCAACAGAGAAGTTGACCGGATCCTCGGTAACGGTGCCGTAGGTAACGGACTCCATGCCGTTGCCCAGATCGGTGACGCCGCACTCGACAGGGTTGCCGTCGGCATCGGTGGCGGTGAGGGCGTCGCCGTCCTCATTAGTCATGGCGATGGTACCGGCCTCAGCGGTCTCGGTATCGATGCCCTCCATACCGGTGAAGTTCTCGGCCTCCTTCTCGGAGACGATCACGGTCGTAGCGGAGAGGCCACGGGTGGTGCCGTTGGGGATCTCGAGGTTGATCTGGGTGCCACCCATGGTGACGACCAGGCAACCGACGACGAAGACGCCCATGATGGAAGCGGCACGCGTAAAGGCCTGCATGTTGGCGGTCAAAGCGTCAATAGCGCTGGTGCCAAGCTTGTAGGACCAGTTCATGAGCCAGAAGCGCAGAGCGAACTGGACGGCGTTGAAGATCACCAGGAAGATGATCGGCGCAGCGGCGTTGCCGTTGATGGCCATGTTGGAGGTGATGCCGGCCGTGATAGGCACGAGCGTCAGCCAGAACAGGGCGTCACCGATACCACCGAGCGGGCCCATTGCGGCGACGCGGACGGCGCGGATCGTGGGGATGTCAACCTTGTTCTGCTCGAGCGAAAGCACGATGCCCATAACAAAGGTGACGAGGAACGGGTGGGTGTTGAAGAACTCCAGGTTGTGGCTCATGGAAGCCGCGAGGTCGTTCTTGTTGGTGTGGATCTTCTCCAGACCGGGGATGATGGAGTAAAGCCAGCCAGCGGCCTGCATGCGCTCGTAGTTGAACGATGCCTGCAGGAAGCAGGAGCGCCAAGCCATCTTGTTGAGGGTCTTCTGGTCGAGCTGCGGAGCAGGAGTGAGATCCTCGTAGTGCTCCGGGATCACATACTCATTAGATGCCATCTTCGAAGTCACCTCCGTCAGAAACAGCTGCACCCTTCAGCTCGGTCTGCTGCTGGAAGTCCCAGAAAGCGATGCCGAAGCCGATGAGAGCGAGGATGAGCAGAGCAGGGGTTGCCAGCGAATCGTTGGCAACGGTGATGAGCGCGAGGCCAAAGCCCATGAGGAAGAAGCCCCACATATCGCGGTTCATCATAACCTTGAGCAGGACGGCGAAGCCGACGAAGCGCATCATGCCGCCTGCAGCGGACAGACCGGTCTGCAGCCAAGTCGGGATGGCAGAAGCGATGGTCTGACCGATGGTAGCGCCAGCGATGAAGAACAGGGTGACGACGACAGCGAAGATCAGGCCAAGCAGAGCCATGGCGAAGTAGTTCAGGCGCTCGATGCCCTTGGTGTCCGCGTTGTGAGCCATGTTATCGGCCGTGGACATAAGCGGGGACATAAGCGTGAAGACCAGGGTAACGCCAAGCTGGCCAAGCAGAGCGAACGGAATGGCGAGGCCGACTGCCGCGTTGGGCTCGAGGCCCGTGGCGATAGCGAGAATGGCTGCCATGATGCCGCCGATGACGGCGTTAGGCGGCTGAGCGCCTCCGATCGGCATGTTGCCGATCGTCATGAGCTGATAGGTACCACCCACGAGAAGACCGGTGTTGAGGTCGCCAAGGATAAGACCGATGACGGCGCCGGTGACGATGGGCTGATAGAGAGACTCGAGGAAGTCAAACTGGTCGATTGCCGCGATGAACGTGACGACGAAGACCAGAGCGATCTGGATGATCGAGTATTCCATCTTGCTCCTCCTTTCAAAATGAATGTACGCACTTTGGATATCACGTACAGAACGTCAGGGTTTCACTCCTGACAACGTGGATCACGAGGATTACGAGAAGAGCTTGCTCGTGTCCTCAACAGGCGTGCTCGGAACGCGCCTGATCTCCAACTCCACCCCCAATTCCTGCAGCTCTTTAAACGCAGCGACATCCTCGTCGTTAACTGCGACGGAGGTGGCGACTTGGCGCTTTCCTTCCGACATGTGCATGTTGCCGATGTTTACCTTCTTTATAGGCACACCGCCCTTGACGAGCGTAAGCACGTCTTCCGGTGTTTCGGCCACGATGAAGATCTTCTGGCGCGGGCTCGCCTTGCCAATGACGTCGATGGTCTTCTGCAGGGAGAAGAAACGCGTAGCGACGCCGGCGGGAGCGGCCATCTTCATGAGGTTCTGGCGCATGGTGTTGGACGCCACGTCGTCGTTGGCGACGAGGATGAGGTTGGAGCCCAGAGTGGAGTTCCACTGGGTGGCAACCTGACCATGAACCAGTCGGTTATCGATGCGGGTAAGAAGAATGTTGGGTTCTGCCATGTTGATCAGCTTCCTTTCGATATTTGCTGACGACAGTTACTTGATCTCCTGAATCGCGTAACGCGAAACATCTACGACGGCTCCGGATCGGACTTTGATCTGGACCTTCTCGCCTTCGATGCCTTTGACGGTTCCGTAGATACCGCCGGCGAAAAGAACCTCCTGACCCGGCTTGAGCTCGGTGTGCAGCTCCTTGAAGTACTTCTGCTTCTTCTTCATGTTGATTTGCGACCAGATGGTGTAAATCAAGCCCATGATGACAAGCAGGCCTAAAAGGGCGACCGAGGAGCTCAGGACGTTGGCTCCGAAATCGGCCATTAGATGCCGTCCTCGTCGCCGAAGATATCCTCTTCGTCGGAGCCGGCAACGGATGCGACCGTCTGGGCGGTGATGCCCGTCTGGCCAACGGTCACGGCCTGCTCGCCAAGCTCGGCGAGCGTGGCATTGCCGCGGAGGAACAGAAGCTCAATAACCATGGGAAGGTTGGTGCCAGTCAGAACCTCGACGTTGTCGACATCCTGAGCAATCATCATCGACTGGTTGAACGGGGTACCACCGAGCAAGTCGGTAAAGACGAGCACGCCATCGCACTCCTCGCGCATGGCGGTAATAGCGGCGCGGAGATCCTCACCGTAGGATGCGGCCTGGTCGCCCTCAAAAGGAACGACGGTAAAAGCAGGCTGGTCGCCGGCAACCATAGCGATAGCGCTTGCAAGGCCGGGTGCGAACTGTCCATGACCGGTAAGAATAAAGCCAACCATTCAAATTTCCCTTCCGAAGGTGTGTACAATCTGAGTCCGATGATTTTCGGAAGCCAGCGGGCACTCGCCCTTAAAGCTTCTTAGAAAGCGTTCTTTGAAGACCAGTGGTTTCTAAACTGGTAATAACCACGTGACGTGTTGTTGTCACTATATCACCCCAGAAGAGGTCGCTTTCGTTGATTCATACGGTAAAACGTTTTTGCACCGCTCACGGTGATAAATCGACCGTTTACCGGTCGTTAACACTTCTACCTGCGGTTTTGAAACCGTTTCGAAATGCTTTGGCAAAAAATCGGATCTTTTCCTGTGTCTAAACAACGCAGGGCGGCTAAAAATAGCATGTAGAAAAATTGCAGGTCATTGTGAAGATATGTGAATTGGTCTTTTTGACTTAATACCAGTTAGAACCAGTTTTGAGATTATCGGTGAACGGTAGTTTTCGACCGTTCACCGGTTACTTGCAATCGTTTGCAGTTGTTTTCCCAGATGAATTAGGGAAACGCGATGGAGCGCTTGCGCGATCACAGGAAATTTTGGCATTTGTCCTTATCCCCCACGCGCCAAACTCCGGCATCCAAAATGAGCTAATAGCTCACGCTAATCGTTTTCAATCATTACATACTCAGTATCCGTAATTATTTATCGTTTATCGTTAATTCTGATATGATACAAGTCTCATCCCAAACGCCGATTGGAGGGGTTATGGTCCATCGAAACGCATCTATATCGAATGAAACCATCAGCCGCGAACAGACGATAGCCAAACTGAGGAAGCTCGCTCGCATCTGCAAATGGGCCACGATCTGCATTACCACCGCGCTCGCTCTGGGGCTCCTCGCAGTCATTGCGATTGACCTTCTACTCATATTGCCTGGCCTCTCCCAAGGCCCGTGTCTCCAATCCGTAGAACTTCAAGCCGGCGAAGGGCCGTGCCTTGCTATCGTCGGTACCGATGTGCAGGCCCCACTTATGCTCGTCGCACACGATGGTCACACTGCCATAGGGAGCCTCTTGATGACATGCCTCGCGCTTACCATCGCGATAAGCGTGCGCAGGCTTTTCTTCAACATTGAAAAGGAAGGCAGGCCCTTTGACCTTGAATGTAACCAGACACTTCGTCGAGTAGGACATTTATTCCTTATCGGCGGCGTTGCCGTGAGGCTTCTTGGCGCCGTAATCACGGGAATGATACTCTCAGGATTTGGCGGCAGCTTTACGGATGCGTTCGTCGGCCAGTTATTCGAGCCCTCCATGCTCTTTGCAGGCCTGATTATTTGCCTGATTGCCAGCATCTTCCGCTACGGGTATATCCTGCAAAAACAAGATGACGAGTTGCTCTAGGGGGAATCCATGATTATTCTGCGGCTTGACCGCATGCTCGCCGAACGCAAGATTTCATCCAAAGAGCTTGCGGAACGTGTGGGCATCTCCCAGGTCAATATGTCACGCATTAAGACGGGCAAGGTTTCTGCCATACGTTTTTCAACTCTTGACGCGATATGCCGGGCACTCGACTGCCAACCAGGCGATGTACTGGAATATATATCCGACGATGAAGCCGATAGCCTTTTTGGGCTTAAAGATGAATAGCCATAATTAAACTGCCGATCACGCTCTCAACGCAAATAGCCCGCCAGAACGACTTCCGTACTGGCGGGCTACTTGCTGTCTATCGGCTAGATGCTCGATGAGCCGTGCAACTCTTTACGCAAACAGGCCGTAGATGCTGATGTTGGCCTTGGCGTAGAGGCCGTTGGCGTACTCGGTCCACTTGGAGCTGGCGCTCGAAGCCTGCGAGGAATACTGCTGGTAGGCGGTGTAATAGGCGGTCATGGCCTGCTTATAGGTAGCGCTATCGGCCGTAAAGGCATCGTCGGCAAAGGCCTTAGCGTAGGCGCTATCGGCGTCCTTCCAAGTGCCCTTCTCGCTATCCCACTCGTCGCCGGCAAGGTTGATGATGTAATCGGCGTAGTCCTTGCTCGCGGTGTCCTCGTTGCCGTCAGAAGGCTCAGTCGGGGCAGTTGGCATGGTCGCGGAGCTATCACCCACCTTCTTATTGTAGAGCTTCTGCAGCGTCGCGGACTGGCGGACAATCTGCTTGGCCTGGTCCTTGGACACGCCATACTGCGTGGCCATGGTGTCGTAGTCCGAAGTGCCGATAGAATCCTCGGCGTACTTCTTCATCTCCTTAGAGGAGACGGTGATGCCCTCGTCCTCGGCAGCATCGAGCAGAATCTTGTTGCGTACGTAGGACAGGATGACGTCGGCAGAGGGAGCGGTGTAGTTGCCATCGCTATCCTTGACGGTATCGAGGCTGTACTGGCTCTCGATGGCCTCGCGCGCGGTGATATCGCTCTTCTTGCCGTTGTAGCTATAGCTTGCCACGGTCGAATCGAGCTGGTCCTCGGTCAGGGTCGCCGAGCCGACGCCCTTGCCGCCAAAACCACCGTTGCCGATAAAGAAGCCGACCACAGCAGCGATCACGATAGCGACCACAAAGGCGGCAATCATCGTCTTCTTGTGCTTGGATGCATGGTCGTCTTCATCGGAGTCGTCCTCATCCTGGGCCTCGGGCATCAGATTCTCGTCAGCGGCGTCCGCGGCAATCTGAGCCTCCAGACGGGCGTCCTCCTCCTCGGCCGTCGTGCCGGCGGCAATGTGCTCGGCAGACGTACCGGCGACCAGATCGATCTTCTCGCCCTCGTCACCGTCGGGGCCTTCGCCGCGCTCGATAATCTGGATGCCGTCGATCTCGTCCTTCTCGTCCTTCTTTTGAATCAGACCCATATCGGTTACTCCTTGTTAGGAAACATAGTCCCCAATAGAATACGCCCGACAGAGCGCCGGGCGTATTGATTCTTAGGTTATACGCAAACACTTAAGTACTATTTAGGCGTTTGCAGCGCGCATGCCTTAGGCCAGGTGCGCGATAACGGCATCGGCAAAGGCCTGCGTGCCCACGGCGCCCTCGACGGAGCCGGTCTGAGCACGACGCACGTCACCGGTAACCTGCTCGCCCTCGTCGAGCGTGGCAGAGACGGCGGCGCGAATGCGATTGGCAGCGTCGTTCTCGCCCAGGTGATCGAGCATCATCGCAGCAGAGAGAATCTCGGCCGTGGGGTTGGCGATATCCTGGCCAGCGATATCGGGCGCGGAGCCGTGCGTTGCCTCGAAGATGGCGCAATCGGCACCGATGTTGGAGCCGGGAGCCATGCCTAAGCCGCCCACCAGGCCAGCGCACAGGTCGCTCACGATGTCGCCGTACAGGTTGGGCAGTACCAGGACATCGAAGTCGTTGGGGTTTTGGACCAGGCCCATGCAGGTGGCGTCGACAATCTTGTCGTTGAACTCGATATCGGGATAGTTGGCGGCCACCTCGCGCGCAACGCGCAGGAACAGACCATCGGTCGCCTTCATGATGTTGGCCTTATGCACGGCCGTCACCTTTTTGCGGCCGCAGCGGCGGGCGTACTCAAAGGCATACTCCACAATGCGGCGGCTCTTGGCGATAGAGATGGGCTTGATTGAGATGGCGGAATCGGCGGCGAAGACCTTCTGACCCGAGCGCTCGACAAGCTGCGAGAGCTCCTCGACCTCGGCAGCGCCCTCATCGAACTCGATGCCGGCATAGAGGTCCTCGGTATTCTCACGCACGATGACCAGGTCGACGTCGCGGAAGCGCGAGCCGTCGCCCGGCTGCGACAGGCAGGGGCGCACGCAGGCGTACAGGTCAAAGTGCTTGCGCAGGGCCACGTTGACGCTGCGGAAACCCGTGCCGACCGGCGTGGTGATGGGACCCTTGATGGCAACCTTGGTCTCGGCGACCGCATCGAGCACATGTTGGGGCAGCGGCGTGCCAAACTCGTCCATGACGCCGGCACCGGCCTCCTGGACATTCCAATTGATCTGGACACCGGCGGCCTCGACCACGCGGCGCATGGCCTGCGTAATCTCGGGACCGATACCGTCACCGGGAATCAGGACTACATCGTGCGCCATAATCTGTTACTCCTCGTTTTCGGCGTCGTCAGATTTTTTAACGCTAGCACGCTTCTTCTTTTTTGAGAGATCCAGGCCAAAACGTTTAACAAGCATTTCGCAAATCTCGCTCGAACGGGCCTTGAGATAGCTGCCCTTGCCGTTCTCGGCATCGAACTTAAGGCGCAGCGCGAGCTTCTCGGCGACCTCGGCGTCAATCTCGCCCTGACCAAACTCGTACAGGCAACCGAGCATGTCGCGATACTCGAGGTCACCGTGGTAGCACTGGATGGCCTCGTCCAGGATGGACCAAGCCTCACGCGAACGCTCGACGCTCGTGGCGCCCCACACACACAGCAGGCGGAAGGCGGCATAGCGCAGCGTGGAGGAAATCTCGTCGAACAGCGCGGTCTCGGCGCCCTCAAAGGCATCGCCCAGCCGCTCGGGGCAGGTGGTGGCGAGCGCCGTCAGGGCATCGAGGGCCTCCCAGCGGGTCTGAGCCTCGGGGCGGTCGAGTGCCTCGATCAGCGCGGGCACGCAGGGCACGACGCGCTGCGAATCGCGCTCGGCAAGCAGGTGCAGCACGCGGGCGGCAAACTGGCGGATACGGCGCGTGGGGCAGCCGAGCTCCTTGACCAGGCGGTCGACGGCGTTCTCGTTTTCCTCTGCCAGCTGAAGCTGTGCCAGCTCCTCGTCGGTGAGCTGTTCGTCTTTGTTTTCTGCCATAGTTACCTCTTCTTACTATTTCTTAGCGTGCTTGCCAGCACCCTTGCTGTCATCGGTGACCGAGATGAGCTGTCGGTCGGCAGCGCCATTGCGACGCGCACGGCGGCGTTCCTCGGCATCGCCCGCGTCGGCGGCGGCGCGGTGTGCTTTGTTGACGTTAAAGACCTCGTCGTGCTTGCGCCACGGGCCGACGGACTCGCCAAAGCTCATCTTAAGGCCGGCGATAAAGCCGCCGAGCCAGCCGATCGGCGCAAACTGCACCAGCGGGAACAGCGAGAACACCCAGGTCAGCAGAACGACTGCCGCCGCTCCTGCAAAGTTGGCAATCCAGTAGTCGCGCTTGGTGATGACGCGCTTTTCGCACGCCCACTGGCCGCACAAAAAGCCAATGTAGATCGCAAAGAGAAAGAGCACCAGCGCAAGCACCACGAACGTCCAGCTCATGGGCGCTACTCCCCGTGATGGTGGCCGCAGCAGCACTCGTGGCCGTCGTCATGGCCGTGGCCGCCGCAGCACTCGTGGTCCTCGCCATGGTGGTGGCCGCAACCGCACTCGTGGTCGTCGCTGTGCTCGCCGCAACCGCAGCCTTCCTCGTGAGCACCATGCTCCTCGGGACGATACTGCGACCAGTCCAGACCGGCGGCGATGGCGTCGGCCTCCTCCTTATAGAGGACCGTGATGGCCTGGGTGCCCAGCTTGGCACCACCGATGGCGTCGAGCATGTCATAGAGCGTAAAGGCCACGTCGGCGCCGGGCAGCGCAAGCTCGCGGTCGTCGGCATAGGCGAGCGCCAAGCGCAGGTCCTTAATGAAGTGCTCGACCATAAAGCCGGGCTTGTAGTCGCCGTCGAGCGCCTTGGGCGCCAGGCTCTCCATGGCGCCGGACTTGCCGGTGCCGCCCAGGATCATCTGGCGGGTCTTCTCCAGGTCAAGGCCGCTCAACTCGGCAAATGCCATGGCGTCTGCCATGCCGACCATGCAGGCGCCCAGCGACACCTGGTTGGCGAGCTTGGCAGCCTGGCCCTTGCCGGCGCCGTCGAAGCAGCAGATGTTGGCCGCAAAGGTGGCAAGGATGTCGCGGACCGGCGCGATGTCGTTCTCGGTAGCGCCCACGATAGCCGTGAGCGTACCGGCGATAGCGCCCGACTCGCCGCCGGTGACGGGGCAGTCAAACGCCATACGGCCCGTGACCTGGGCGGCCTCGGCAATATCGCGCGCGAGCTCGGGCGAACTCGTGGTGAGGTCGATCAGAACCGCGCCGGGCTTGGTGCATGCGAGCAGGCCGTCGCCCGCCAGGTAGAGCTCTTCGACCTCGGAGGGATAGCCCACCATGGTAAAGACGACATCGGCGTTCGCCGCGGCATCGGCCGGCGTATCGGCCCAGGCGGCACCGCGCTCGATAAGCGCGGCGGCCTTGGACTTGGTGCGGTTGTTGACCGTGACGGGATAGCCGGCATCCAGGATATGGCCGGCGATGGGGGCACCCATGATTCCGGTGCCGATAAATGCGACAGAGAGCTTGTTTGCCATGAAACCTTTCCTTTTGGGTTGGGTGTTGTTACCAGGTTGAATACTCGGTGCCAGCGTTTGGGCAGTGAGTTGGGGTCGATTACGGCCGCAACGTTTGCCTACTGGCCGCGCACGCGACGGGCGATGCGGTCGGAAAGCGACGCCTTGTCGGCGCGGTTCTTACCCCAAAATGCGCAGGCCACCATGCCGGGGCCCACGTGCGAGCCGATAGTAGGGCCCACGGAGCTGCGAATGATCGTGACGTCGGCGCAGCCCTCCTCCTTGCGGATGGCAGCTTCGAGCCAGTCGCCGTCCTTCTCGGCATCGGCCGTCATGATGGCGATGGGCATGGTGCGATCGGGCACGTAGTTCTCGCGGAACGACTTGAGGATGGACTTGAGCGCCTTCTTGCGGCCGCGGTTGACGCCGATCAGCGACAGCGAGCCGGCAAGGTCGTAAGAGAGCTCGGGCTTGACGTCGAGCTTTGCCGTGAGCTGCGCCGCCGCGGGCGGAATGCGGCCGCCGGCAGCCAGCGCATCGAAGCTCTCGAGCGTAAAGTAGCCGTGGACATAAGTCTTTGCCTCGTTTGCCCAATCGACCAGCTGCTTGGCGATCAATCCCGCCGAACGCTGGCGCACGGCCTCGAGCGCCAAGAGCGCGCCAGTCGCGCAGGGCAGAGCGTTGTCGACCACGTAGAGCTCAAAATCGGGATACTCGGCACGCACGGCGTCCGCCGCCTGGCACGCGGAGTTGTAGCTCGACGACAGCGCCGAGGTAAAGCACAGGTAGACCGTGGGCGTGCCCTCTTTGGCGCACTCGGTAAAGAACTCGATATAGCGACCGAGCGACACAGCCGAGGTGGACACGCGGGCGCCAGCGCGCATGCGGTCATAGAACTCCTTGGGCGTGATGCTCGACCAGATGTCATCCGTGCGCTCCTCGCCATCGATAATGAAGGGGAAACCCAGGATATCGACATCGAGGTTCGCGGCGACCTCGGGGCTAAAGTCGCAGCAGGTATCGACGACGATGCGGCAACGGTCCGAATGACCGGTAGATGCGGCCTTGTCCATCAAAGCGACTCCTTACGTAAAAAGGCGGCCACCCGCATGGGATGGCCGCCAACCGTTAACTCATGCAAGTTAACGTATTTTACTCGTCAAGTGTTTCGATACGGGGCTTGATGATGCCATATCCACCATTCTTACGGTGATACACCACATTGATGAGACCGGTCGTCGCGTTCTCGAACACGTAGAAGTCGTGGCCCAGCAGATCGGTCTGCACCAGCGCCTGCTCCTCAGTCATCGGGGTGACGTCGATGACCTTCTCGCGGACGAGCAGGTCGTCCTCCTCCTCGGGCAGCAGCAGGTCGGCCAGATCCTCGACGCGCTCGACCGGCACGACATCCGCGGCGCTGGCACCGCCCTGGCGGTTGTCCACGACCTTGGTCTTGAACTTGCGCAGCTGGCGGGTGACCTTATCGGCGGAGAGGTCGATGGCGGCGTACATATCTGCACCGTGCTCGGCAACGCGAATCACCGAACCGCGGGCACGAACCGTGACCTCGACGATTGCCGGGTTGGGGTTCGAGGGGTTCTTCTCATAGCGAAGTACAACGTCGACCGTCATGGGCTCGATATCGAAAACCTTGAGCGCCTCGCCGATCTTCTCATCCACATGCGCACGCAGAGCATCGGTTACCGTCGTCTTGCGTCCAGAAACCTTGATATCCATACGTGGCTCCAATCTGCCTCGGGGACTTACTGTACTGGCTATGTACCCATTGCCGTGCATTTAATCACGCGGATTCCTAAAGACCCGAATAACGATTGCTTGATACCGCATACCGAAGTCTCGTACTTTTCCATGGCAAAGTGCGCTATAGGAGGGAGCCGACAGATTTGTATTTGGTCCCGAAAATTGGCTTTGACCTGCTGGTTTTATAGGGATGAAAAAGCCGGGCTCCCCTATTGGGGAAGCCCGGCAGTGCATGTTGAAACCGTGAAGAGGTGTCCTTTCCAACGTATAGGAGACACCACCCCTGGCAATAACTAGCTATTGAGTTTGTTAATGTCATCGTCAGTGATGGTGCCTTCCTGGCTGGACGATTTGTCCTCGGAGGATGCGGTCTCATTGTTGGAATCGAAAGACTCGCTGCCGGAGGACGTGGTCTCACTGGACTCAGAGTCGCCCGGTTGCACGTTAGCGCCCGAAACCGTCTTAGTGGTGAGGTCGTAGGGCGTCCTGCCATACCAGACGCAGTGGACTGCCTCGAGCGTACCGTCGACCGTGATGCCGTCGAGGGCATCGCTCACGGCACGGCACAGTTCGTCATTGGACGAGAGGCCCGCAACACCAAGCGTCGAGGGCGCCTCGAGCGCACCGACATAGGAGACCTCGCTCATCAGGCGTGCAAGATAGCCGCCGGCTGTGGAGTCGCAGATCACATAGTCGACCTCGCCGGACTCGAGCGCCTCAAAGCACTCGTTGATGTTGGAGTAGGTCTTTTGGTTGGCGGTGATGCTCTGCTTAGCAAGCGCCTCCTGCGAGGCCGAGGACATCTGGACACCCAGGGTAGACGTGTTAAGGGTATCGGTGGAAACGCTTAGCGACCCACCATCGCTGGTTTTACCGAACACAGAAGCGGCATCGTACAGGCAGGTGCCGAGCGAGCTAACGTCCCCGTCTGTGGAGTTGATCTCGCCGATAAAGATATCAGCCTTTTTGTCGCCGAGCGCGGAACCTGCCGAGGACGCATCGACAAAGGCGACCTTAAGGCCCATGCGGCTTGCGAGGGCGCGGGCGGCGTCAACTGCGTAGCCCGTGAGGTTGCCATCGGCGCCCTGCATGGCCTGCGGGGCATCGGAAGTGTCGAGGGCGACCGTCAGGGTTCCGGAAGTGACCAGGGCATCGTCCGACACCGTAGGGGTGACGGTCTCGTACTCGATCTGGTCGATCGTGGGAGTCGTGAACGTAGACAGCGGGTTGAACGCGCATCCGCTCAGGCCCAAAACGGCAATGACCGCTGCGGTCCCAGCACCTAACCGAGCCGCGTGCATCAAGCTGCCCCTCACCATGTCCACTACCCTGCCTTCTGTGTCGTATACAATCCGTGCGTTGCGCGGAATATCAGATTGTTCCCACCAGCTGACCTGGTATTTGACCCCACACTTGCGCACCGGGGTGTTTGCTCGGGAGGCCGCAGCCACCTTCACGACTGACCCGCTCGCCCGCGAGGCGGTATTGCCCCAAAGAAAGTAGAACGGACGGTGCGGCTTACATCTAGGACGCGCCATGATCGCGCCGCGCGCACGCGGTCGCTTACGTGGATCCCTTTGACCGCGTCTGTCTTGGACTAGGACGGGCATTTCGTCCGTCCGCAACCACAGCCTGGTAGGAACGAAGCGCATTATAGCTAAGTTCAAGCTAAAGTTTAAGGTTAGGGGCGTCATTCGCATCGCGAGTACAGATTTCGCAGGTCGGAGCAGGCTATTCGTGCCCCTATGAAGCCCGGAGCTCCCCTACGGGGAGCTCCGGGGCACCCTTCTTAGGGTGCCCCGGCCAAAATATGGCAAATATGAGTACTGTCACCAATTTAGTAACAGGCAATTTTGGCCTTTCGGACAGATTTTGCGCTCAGAGTCGCCAACCTGATGCTTAGTTAGGTAGCGCGCACAGTCGTGGTGTAAGAAGCAAGGGAGGGCCATCGCCTAGAATCG
>NZ_JAESIQ010000015.1:0-67647 GCF_025289055.1 Collinsella aerofaciens | reverse complement strand
ACACGCATAAAAAGCCTCCCATTTCTCATGTCCAAGAAATGGGAGGCAGTTCACTACGGTGGCGGTGTTTATACCATGCTTGCAACCGTAACCATTAGCGGCTCTGCCTGCATAACTAACAACCGAGCTGAAGCTCGCATCGATAATAAAGACCTTTACAACAATGGTCTCCTCGGTGGCGGCGGCATCGCATCCACGAACGGGGCAATACTGACCATGACGGGTGGCTCCGTTACTGCTAATTACTCCCATGAGGCCGGCGGTGGAATCTACGCTGGCTTCTACGGGCAGGGAGTTGAATTCACCATGTCCAGCGGTTTTATTGCGGGCAATAAGTCCGATAATGCCGAGGGCGGTGGCCTCCGTATTTCTGGCGGTACCATCGGCGAAATTAATGCGGAAAATGCATCAAACAGGATTTACATCACCAACAACAAGACCATGACGGGCAGCAACGACAACCGCGGTGGCGACTGGGGTGGCGGTGGTGTCTTTGTTCAGGAAGGCGGTACGCTCAATATCGCCAAGACGCTGATTACTAATAATAAGGCCGGTGGCTGGGGCGGTGGCATCGGTGCTTGTCCTACGGGCAAGACAATCGTTTCGCACTCAAAAGGCGCTGCTATCTATGACAACAAAGATAACGTTGATCAATATGGCAATAAACTGACAGCATATCATTATTCCGCTGGCGGCCACGGCAAAAATGAAGACCACGATGAAGTAAATTACGTTACTCCTGACTTCCAAAAATCCGGCCATAAGGATTTCTTCTTGGTACGTAATAAGAATGGCGCGGATAAGACAATCGCTGTCGTTCTTGGCAAGATGCTGGGCGGCAAATCGGCTGGTTGGCGGGGCACTTGCGACGGAAATCCGGTTACCATCGACCCAAATGGCGGTGCCGAGGCTAAGTGGATGTTCGGCCTTGAGGCTGATCCGACACCCTATGCCAAGGGAAAGGCGCAGGCAGAGGCTACGACCATCATCAGCGGTAACTATTCCTACACCCACGGTGGCGGCATCATGACCAACGGCGATCTCATCGTCGGCGAAGTCAATGATCTGAGGGTTTACCCGAGCATGAAACTCCACGCCACTAAGGCGCTTGTGGATGCACGGGGAGACAAGCAAAGCCTTAATGGGCACGAGTACAAGTTTCAGCTGCTGCGCCAGGAGGTTAACGGTACCAAGGCACCTTCTTGGAAAGATGACGGCACATTAGATATGGGCGATTGCAGTGGTGCGGGTGAGGCGACTGTTGATCAATCAAACGGCAGTATCACCTTCGACTCTGGCAAGGACTATTCTTCAGGGCAATACGTTTTCTATCTCGTTGAGGAACCCATCAGCGGCCAAAACGAATTAGACATCAAATTCGATAAGACAATTTACAAGATAGAGGTAACTGTTGGCGGTAGTCCATACAAGACTGAATCCCTCATGACGTTTCCTATCAACTATTACAAGGTAGAGAGTGTGGCCGTCTTTAAAAAGGCCGAGACGGATAATGACTTCGCGCAGCTTGATCGCAGTGGTTATTCCTTCGCGCCATCGGAGGATGGAACGGAGGCCACGGTGACTATCGGTAACAGAAGCGACAACCCGACCTTTACCAACAAAATCGTGCCCCCCTTCTCCTGGACTCCTAAGGCGACTAAGGTCGTTGAGGGTGGCGAGATGAAGGCGTTTACGCTTCAACTTGCGAAAGACAGCGAATTTAAAAACATGATCGGTACTGCCGTGACCTCTGGTTCTGAGAAAACGCAGACGCTTCCGTTCATGGACGAAAACAATGAGACGGTTGAGCTCAAGTACTCGCTTTCTGATATCAGGAATAATCCCGACGACCCGGGTGGCTCCACGGGTGGCTCTTTCAAGACCTTTACGTACTATGTGCGCGAGAAAACCGACGGTTCGCAGTTCTCGCACTACACGTACGACCACTCGGTCTATAAGTTCACGGTTGAGCCAACGTATGACGACAAAAAAGGAGAGATCAAATGTAGGGTTACCTACAGGAAGGGAACCGTTGACCCCGGCGGTACGTGGAAAGACACCGATAATAAGGACCACGAGTTTCCCGACACTACCCCCACCTTCACCAACACCTACTCCACCTCTTTGCCCCTTTCTGGTATGTCGGGCGTCACTCTGACGTACCTTGCCGGCGCGGCGGTGCTTTGCGCTGCTGCAGCCTGGATGCACATTCGTCGCAAGGCGAATGCGAAGGGAGGTGGGCGTCGTGAATAAGAAAGTTTGCTCCTTCCCGATCTTGTTTGCGCTGCTTGCCCTCCTGATCGGCACCTGCGCGGTTGTGTTCCCCGCTTCCGCGCAGGCCGCGCCGACCTCGACCGGTTCCATCACGGTGAGCGGCACCGTGGCGAGCAGCTTCGACGCCTACCAGATCTTTAGCGCCAACGTCGTCGACGGCGACAGCGACGCCAAGATCGCCACCGACCTCGCCTGGGCAAGCGACGCCGTGCGCGACGCCGCGCTGCCCGTGCTGCGCAGCGCCGGTATGCCCAAATCCCAGACCACCGCGCGGGAAGCTGCCGAGTGGCTCAACACCGATTCCCATCTTACGAGCGCGCTGAGCGCACAGCTCGCTCGTTCCCTCCAGAGCTCTGGCGCCGTGTCTGTGGCCCTTAACGCGGGCACGACGGCCGAGCTGCCCTGCGGCTACTGGCTCATCGTCGCCGACGACGACGCCATCGCCCAGGGCGAGGCCGGCACCGCGCCGATCATGGTCCTGGTCGGCGGCAGCGCCGTCACCGTCAAGCCCAAGGCGGCGACCCCCAAGGTCGCCAAGCATGTGCTGGAGGACAGTACCGCCGCATGGCAGAAGGCCGCCGACGCCACGGTCGCCGACGACCTGTACTGGCGCCTCTCTGCCACGGTCCCGGCGGGTCTTACGGCCTACGACACCTATGCGGTGCAGTTCATCGACACTATGAGCGCGGGGCTCGACCCCTCCAAGGTGGCCGCGAGCATGCGCGTGTACGTGGCGGCGGGCGCGGACGGCGGCTTCGACGCCGTCTCGGCCGGCAAGGACGGCCGCGCCGGCACCGATCCCGCGAAGGGCTGGACCGATATCACGGCCCAGTGCGCCACCAAGGTAGCGGTCGACGGTAAGACCTTCACCGTGCGCACCGGCGACCTGATCGCCGCGCTTGGCGGGGCCGACGCCTTTACCGCGGGCGCCCGCGTGGTCGCCGTGTACAACGCGCCGCTCAACAGCGCGTGCAGCCACGGCATCGCGAAGGGCAACCCCAACGAGGTCTACCTGCGCTACCCGCGCTCTCCCTTTGCCGACCAGTCCGGCGACGCCAGCTTTACCCGCACGCCGAGCGATGACGCGTGCGCCTACACCTGGGATCTCGCGCTCACCAAGCGCGGCAGCGACGGAGACAAGCCGCTTGCCGGGGCGGTCCTGAGCATCGCCGACGACCGCGGCCGCGCGCTGGCGGCCGACGGCACGTGGGATGCGGAGGGCAAGGCCACCGTCACCACGGGCGAGGACGGCCGCGTGACCGTCTCGGGCGTGGACTCGGGCAAGCTGGAGGTCCGCGAGCTCAAGGCGCCCAAGGGCTACACCGCCTTTGAGGGCACACGCTCCGTGACGGTCAAGGCCGAGGGCCTGGACGTCGACCAGGTGGCCGCCGCCAAGCCCAAACTCACCATCACGGCCGAGTCGCCCCTGCGCGCCGACAGCTCGGACGGGTCGACGGGCAGCCTGGAGGCGTCGCTCATCAACACGCCCACCGGCACACCCCCTAGCATTACCACCGGAGGCTTTATGCCCTCGACTGGCGATATGGCAATGTACGCCGCGGCCGCCGCAGCGGTCGCCGGAGCCGCGCTCATCGTGGTCGCGCTCCTGGTCAAGCGGGGAGGTGGCAGCCATAAAGAGTAGCTGGCAGCCCCGCAGAGAGCGGGGCGAGACGTAACGAAGTAGATGCTAAGACACAGACAGACAGATTTAGATCAAATGAACTTCAAGCAGAAAGCAGAGGAAAAGAAGATGAGCATGAGCAAGAACATCGCACGCCTGGCAGTAACCGCCGGCCTCACAGCAGCGCTGAGCTTCGGCGGCGTCATGGCCCCGGTGACCATGGCGTTTGCTGAGGGTGTGCCAACGGTGGCTACGGAGAAGGGCAAGGTGCTTATCGCTGACCCTGACACTGAATATGCCGGCACATCTTTCAAGGGCATCCGGATTTTCAAGGCGACGGTCACACAGAATAAGGATGAGGGCGTTTGGACTGGCGACAAGACACTTTCCGACATTGCTTGGGCATCGCCTGATGTTCAAAAAGTTGTGATCGGTGCGTTTACTCGCGCCGATGGAGCTCCTACGGTTATAAGCGCTCAGGCTTGGGTCAAGTACATTAACGATTATGCCGGTAATAAAGTTGGTCAGACTGCCAAGGTTGACGCTGGCTCCACGTTGGATAAGATTGCTGCCGCACTTGAGGACTCGAATCTAACCTGGACAGAACCGAGCGGTCCCAACAAGGGTAACTTTGAGAGTCTGGACCAAGGCTACTGGCTTTTCGTGACCGATGCGCCCAGTAAGACCAGCAATACTGACGCGTACACTTCGCCGATTTTCACCATCGTCGGTGGCTCCGACGTTAATGTAGCCCCCAAGAAGAGCGTCCCCAATGTGACCAAGGCCGTCAAGGACGACAATAATGGCAGCTTTGTGACTGATAAGAGTAAAAATGTCTTCGAGGCGCCCAATAGGGTTGCGGACTCTGCATCCGATCAGCTGGTTGAGTATCAGCTCGCAGGTACCGTGGCCAGCAACATCAATACTTATAATGAGTACAGCTATACCTTTACAGATGAGCTGCCTACTACGATGGTGCCCGAACTTGACGGCAATGATCCCGTTGTCGAGGTCAAGATTGGCAATCAGGTTGTTCATCCTGATAGCTACAGCAAAAAGTATGCAGATGGCAAGCTTGTGGTTTCGTTCTCAAATCTGAAAAACGCCCATGCGAAAAACGAAGATGACACCGCGGGCGCACTCATTAACGTTGACGACAAATCAAAGGTCTATGTGAACTATAAGGCAAGGCTTGACCCCACGAAGGTTAGCGCCGACATGCTCGGCAAAGGTCAAAAGAACACCGTCACTCTGACCTACTCTAACAACCCGCACGACAACAACGGCACTGGCACTACGGTTGACCACCCGGCCTACGACTACACCTACGGCATTGACGTCACCAAGGTTGGTAATGAGGAAACCCCTAAGAAGCTCTCCGGTGTTGTGTTCAAGCTGCAGGAGAAGAACGACGAGGGCGAACTCGAGAATGAGTTCATCGATCGTACCGGTGTAAAACAGGCGAACGCCGAGAACGCCAAGCTTACCACGGATTCCAACGGCAAGATTAACGTTGTCGGTCTCGATGAGGGCACTTATGTCCTCACAGAGGTCACGCCCGCACCTGGCTACGATAACTCTCACGGCGACAAAGGCATCACGTTCACTATTAAGCGTGGCAGCCTTACTGAGAGCAACACTGATGTGGTCAACCCTGAGCTTACAGTGGAAGACGCAGACAATTCAGATCTCGTTACTACTGCTAACGCCACTAACGGCATGGTGCACCTCACCGTCACCGATAAGAAGGGCTCCAACCTTCCTCTCACCGGTCTTAACGGTGTGACCTTCACTTGGATCGCTGGTGGCGCGGTGCTGTGCATTGGCGTGGCGCATCTCATCCGCAGCCGTAAGCAGGCTGAGGAGTCCGAGCAGGAGTAACGCTCGCTCACCCATCCCTTTGGCAGGTGGGATGTGATGGCCATGAGACTTGCGGACACTTTTCTCGTCCATCCACGTTCTTGCTTTGCCATCCTCTTTTCGGGGCAGGCTCCGCGCTGGAGTCTGCCCCGTTTTTTTTGGACATGGCAGCCGGGGGCACCGTTGCTTGTAGGATCGGGCGTATGGTAAGCGAACAGATGTTTGCAATTATTGCGTTTACCAGCTGTGGGTGCTTACACTCGCAGTAAAATACCCTTGCGACGCATCCCGTGCGCGGGCGGCCGACGACTCGATCGGAGGTCCCCAAATGCTGAAATTCCTTAACGCGCTCGCCGCCCTCGCGGCGGTTGGCACGTTCGTCATCACGTTTCTTGACTCGTATGAGGTTCGGTTTAAGGTCCGTAGGCGCACGCGCGGTGCGGACGGTAGAAGGCATTTGCGCCGCAACAAGCGCAAATAAGAATGCCCGGGGGTCGGATCCCGGGCATTTAACAAAAGCTGAAAACTAGGCCGCCCTCGCTCCCAAACATTTACGCGGGGTGCGTCGTTTTCTATTGATATTGTATCCCGAATCGCCCCGCCGATCCGGGACATTTTGAAAACTCAAATGCTGGCCTACGCACGAAAGGAATCTCGTTAATTCCGAAAATTATGTATAATTCCAATTAAAAATGGAATCAAACGAAAACGATGGAAATGAACGAAGCGCTAATCTACTTACAAGAAGCACTAGGCCTCTCTGCCAAGACCAAAAATTGGCCTGGATCCGCACGCTTGCCGCTGCATCTGCGGGCGATTGAGGTCCGCGCTGTTGACGCAAACGGTTTTTCGTTTTTGCTTGCAAGTTTGCCTACTGGCGTCGGGCTTCCCGAGGCTAAGAGGGTCTATAGTCAGCTAGCCTTGCGCGCGGAGACTCCTGTTGTCGTTTCGTTTCCTGATGCCGATGCACGCCAGCGCAAAGCATTGGTCGCACAAGGGATTCCCTTTGTCTGCCCAGGTAGACAGGCTTTTCTTCCATTTATGGGCACAGCCTGCACGGAGAGGGGCGGTGCCCGGTTTCGCAATCACGCGACCAAGATGTCACCCAACGCGCAGGCTGCCGCAATCTGGGGAGCAGCCCAGGAGCCATATCGTCCCTATGACCTTTGTCGTGCGCTTGGGATCTCGGCAAGCCGTGCGAGTGAGGCCATAACCGAGCTTGTCGACAGGGGGCTCGCGAGGCGCGAGCGTTGCGAGCGACGTGTCGTTGTGCTCCCTGTCGCCGTTGATCTTCTACTCAGCGAGCACATGGCAGAGCTCTCCTCGCCTGTCTCGAAGGTCTTTTTTGCAAGGAAGACGCTGCAGGTCGACTATCTTGTTGACGCCGGGGAGACGGCGCTCGCTGCGCGTTCGATGCTCGCTGCGCCGGGTATGGAACAAAAGGCCGTCTTAAGAAGTACATGGCGTCAACTGAGCGACCTCGAAGTCGCAGACGGGGAGTTGCCGGATAACGAGACGGCGATGATCCAAGTGTGGCGCTATGCGCCCGTGTTTGCCGGCTCCTCCCGTGTCGACGACATTTCGCTTGCGCTATCTTTGGCGGCCATCGACGATGAGCGAATTCAGCTCGAAGTCGATCGCATGTTTGGAAAGGAATATCCATGGCAAGAAGCGTTGTAGAAGGTCTCCAAGAATTTCAGCAGCATATGCAAAAAGCTGCAGGATCGTATGCCCTTATCGGCGGCACGGCATGTGACATTTTGCTCGCGGAGGCGGGACTTCCGTTTAGGATGACTCACGATTTTGATGTTGTAATTGTCGCCGATGACCGGTTGCCTCAGACGGCAGAAGCTATATGGACTTTGGTGCGTGATGGCGGTTACCGCTGCGGCTGGGGCGAAGGCAAAGGCTCATGTTTTTATCGGTTTACAGAGCCTAAGATGCCGGGTTACCCCCATATGATTGAACTCTTCGCGAAGTGCCCCGACTTTCTAAAGGGTCGTGAGGGGATTGATGTGGCGCCAATTCACGTTGATGAAAACATAAGCAGTCTTTCGGCAATTTTGTTGGACGATGCTTACTACAGCTTGTTCCTTCAGGGAATTCGAACCGTAGGCGGCGTTTCGGTCCTGGGGACGGAATACATTGTCCCGTTCAAAGCGAAGGCGTATCTCGACCTAAAAGCTAGAAGGGAAGCGGGGGAGAACGTTGATTCGAGGAAGGTAAAAAAGCATAAACGCGATGCGCTGAGACTTGCTCAGCTGCTTGGCGAGTCGGAAGGTGTCGACCTGCGCGGAGAACTGAAGGACGATATGCTTGCGTTTGTTAAAGATTGTGAGGTGGGCGACGTCAATCTGAAACAGATCGGGGTTGCGGGCGCAACGATGGTGCAGTTGCTCGAGACGATGAAAGCAACATATGGCTTGATTGGTTGAGTGGGGTTACGTGGTCCGGACGGTGCAATCTGGCTGCGTTATCCGGCGCGGGGCTCGCAATTCGGCTATTATTTGTTTAGACAACTTGAGTTGTAGAGGAGTGACCGGCGATGGTGCAGGGCGCCAAACATATGAAGAGCAGTAACGCCGCGGACAACGGCGGCTCAAGCCCTCAGCCCAAACCTCAACCAAAGCCCAAGCGCCGTCGCAAGCGACTGCCGCGCTGGGCCGACCGGCTCATCACCATCGTCATCATTCTTATTGGCGTGGGCCTTATGACCTGGCCGTGGATCTTGGACCGGCTCGAGGCCTCGGGCGTGTTCAACCAGATCAGCACGGTGTCCAGCACCGTGGACGCGCTGTCTGCCGAGGAGCGCGAGCGCATCCTGCTTCAGGCGCGCTCCTATAACGAGCAGCTGGCGGGCGAGGCCACCGAGCTTCCCGCCGACCAGATCGAGCCCTACGCTCAGCAGCTCATCTTTGACCGCGACCCCATGATGAGCTGGGTCGAAATCCCTTCCATCGACGTGAGTATGCCCATCTACCACGGCACGAGCGAAGAAGTTCTTATGGCGGGCGTCGGCCACCTGGAGGGCACGAGCCTGCCGGTGGGCGGCACCTCGACGCATTGCGTGCTCACCGCGCACTCGGGTATGCGCAACCTGAGCATGTTCGACGACATCCACTCGCTGGAGCCCGGCGACCTGGTGTTGCTGCACACCATGAACAAGACGCTCGCCTACAAGATGGTGGACTCCGAGGTGGTGCTGCCCGAGGAGATGGAGTCGCTAACCATCGAGCCCGGCGCCGACAAGGTGACGCTCGTCACCTGCACGCCCTACGGCGTGAACGACCATCGCCTGCTGGTGCATTGCGTGCGCACCAAGTACAGCAAGAAGGACGTCGACAAGCAAAAATCGCTGGCCGGTCGCCACTGGGGCAAGCGCGAGTTTGCCGTGCTCATCGTGGTCGTAGCCATTGTGCTGTTGCTGCTGGACATCGTGATCCACGCGGTCCGCAAGCGCCGCAAGGCCAAGGCCTCGGCATAGGACATTCTCCAGAACCACCACAAAGGGGACAGGCACCTTTGTGGTGGTCGGGACTTCCAAACCATCACAACATTCGATGAAAATCGCGATTTGGACGAAAAGCGTCGAATGTTGTGATGCTTTTCGTTGTGGGCGAGACGGTTTTCGTTGCGGGCTGGCGGTTTTCGCTACAAAACCGCCAGCCCGCCGCCTGTCAGCCGCCGCTCTCGTTACGTTTTCGCTGCATTTGGGTAAAGCATCTGCTCCAAGCGGCGTTGCCTTGTATACTAGAGCGGTTTAACTGTTATGCGGAAGGGAGCGCCTATGGCACTCAGCGAGAAAGACGTGCGCGGCATCGCCGAGTACGCAAAGATCGCACTGACCGATGACGAGCTCGCCCAGATGACGTCCTACATGAACGACGCCGTCCAGATGCTCGAGCCCGTCTTGCAATATGACTTGCCCGACGTGGAGCCCACGTTCCATCCCATCGGAAGCCTGTCCAACGTGATGGGCGATGACCTGCGCGAGCCCGAGCGCGACCTGCCGCTCGACGTTGCGCTCGAGAACGCCGGCAGCGCGCGCGACCGTTACTTCCGCGTGCCGTCCATTTTGGGAGAGGGGGAGAGCGAGTAATGGCGAAGAGCTTCGATTCCCTTACCGCTGCCCAGATCGCCGCGGGCGTTGCCGCCGGTGACTTTACCGCTACCGAGGTGGCCCAGGCCTCCCTTGCTGCCATCGAGGCGCGCGAGGGCGGGGTCCAGGCATTCCTGCAGGTGGCGCCCGAGCTTGCGCTCGAGGCCGCTGCACGCGTGGATGCCGACCGTGCCGCAGGCAAGCCGCTGCCCCCGCTCGCGGGCGTGCCGCTGGCCATCAAGGACAACATGAACCTCGTGGGCACGCGCACCACCTGCGCTTCCCGCATGCTCGGGGACTACCAGAGTGTCTACACCGCTACCTGCGTCCAGCGCATGCTCGATGCCGGCTGCCTGCCTATGGGCAAGGCCAACATGGACGAGTTTGCCTTTGGCAGCTCAACCGAGAGCTCGGCGTTCCATCGCACCAACAACCCTTGGGATACCGAGCGAGTGCCCGGCGGCTCTTCGGGCGGCTCTGCTGCTGCCGTCGCCGCGGGCGAGGTCGCGCTCTCGCTGGGCTCGGACACCGGCGGCTCCATTCGCCAGCCGGCGTCGCTGTGCGGCGTGGTGGGCTTTAAGCCCACGTATGGCGCCGTGAGCCGTTACGGCGTGGTTGCCTTTGGCTCGTCGCTCGACCAGGTGGGCCCCTTTGGCCGCACGGTCGAGGATGTCGCGCTGGCCATGAACGCGCTTACCGGCGCGGGCCACGATCCGTACGACTGCACCAGCCAGGATTGCGCCGTCGACTTTACCGAGCATCTCAACGACAGCATCGAGGGCAAGCGCGTGGGCATCATCCCCGCGTTTATGGAGGCCGAGGGCCTGATGCCCGAGGTCAAGGCCGCTGTTCAGCGCGCCGCCCAGGAGCTGCAGAACCAGGGCGCCGAGCTGGTCGAGGTCGACCTGCCGCACCTGGATGCCGCTATCGCCGCCTACTACGTCATCGGCCCGGCCGAGGCGTTCTCCAACTTGGCTCGTTTCGACGGCATTCGCTACGGCTATCAGGAGGAGGGCTGCGCCAACCTGTCCGACCAGAGCTCGCTTTCGCGCGCCCATGGCTTTGGCGCCGAGGCCAAGCGCCGTCAGATGCTCGGTGCCTACCTGCTGAGCTCGGGCGTGTACGACAAGTACTACTACGCCGCGCAAAAGGCCCGCACGCTCATCACGCAGGACTACGACGCCGCGTATGCCAAGGTGGACACCATCCTCATGCCCGCCTCGCCGCGCACGGCCTTTAAGTTTGGCGAGATCAGCGACCCCACGCAGATGTACCTCTCCGACCTGTACACCATCTCGCTCAACATTTGCGGCAACGGTGGTATCTCGGTGCCGCTGGGCCTGGGCGAGGACAGCAAGCTGCCCGTTTCTGCCCAGCTGGTTGGCCCGGCGTTTAAGGACCGTCAGCTGCTTATGTTTGCCCGCGCCCTGGAGCGCGGCTTTGCCGATGCCGCTACGGGTGCGCCCGCGCTTTCCGTCGCGCCCGATTTTGCCGGGAAGGGAGGCGAGCTGTAATGAAGGAGCTTTCCGAGGTCCTGCAGGATTGGGAGGCCGTGATCGGCCTGGAGATCCACACCGAGCTCACCGCACTCGACACCAAGATGTTCTGCAACTGCAAGCTCAGCCACGATGACGAGCCCAACGCCAACGTGTGCCCGGTGTGCCTGGGCCTGCCCGGCGCGCTGCCGGTGCCCAATAAGCGCGCCATCGAGAGCATCGTCAAGGCCGGTCTCGCCACCAACTGCGAGATCCAGCGCCACTCGATGTTCTACCGCAAGCACTACTTCTATCCCGATATGGCCAAGAACTTCCAGACCACGCAAGGTCCGGTCGCCTTTGCCATGTACGGCCATCTGGATCTGGATGTGACCGGTCGCGGTGCCGCCGAGCGCCCCGACTGCGCATTTGGCGAGGCCGAGGCTCAGAGCCTGGCGAGCGCTTCGGCCAACGCCGAGGGCCTGTCCACGTCCATGACGTCGACCATGCGCGAGGGCAACCAGCGCGCCGGCCACCTGGCCAGCTATGACGCGTCCAGCCTGCAGATGCCCGAGCGTCGCGAGGACGGTTCCTACACGGTGCCCATCCGCATCCTGCGCATCCACATGGAGGAGGACGCTGCCAAGATGGTGCACGTGGGCGGTGCCGAGGGCCGCATCACCGCCGCGGCCGAGTCGCTCGTCGACTACAACCGCTGCGGCACGCCGCTCATCGAGCTCGTCACCGAGCCCGATTTGCGTACGCCCGAGGAAGCGCGTCTGTTTATGGAAAAGCTCCGTCGCATTTTCGTGACGCTGGGTATTTCGGACTGCTCCATGGAGAAGGGCTCCATGCGCTGCGACGGCAACGTGTCGCTGCGCCGCCGTGGCGAGACCAAGCTAGGCACCAAGACCGAGCTCAAGAACCTCAACTCATTTAAGAGCCTGCACGACGGCCTTGCCTACGAGATTTGCCGCCAGGCCGAGGTACTCGAGGAGGGCGGCATCATCTATCAGGAGACCCGCCACTGGGAGCCCAGCCGCAAGCGCACCGTGGTCATGCGTGTGAAGGAGACGGCCGACGACTATCGTCTGTTCCCCGACCCCGATTTGGCGCCGTTCGATCTGGACGATGAGTTCATCGACCGTTGCCGAGGCGAGATCCCCGAGCTGCCCGATGCCAAGCGTGCCCGTTTTGAGACTGACTTTGGCATTAAGACGGCCGATGCCGAGCAGATCGCCGGCGACCCCGAGTTTGCCGAGTTCTTTGAGGCGGCCGCTGCCGGTATGGCTGGCAAGGAGGCCCAGACGGTCGCAAACCTGCTGGTGAACGAGATGATCGCCTACCTTAAGGGCGCGGGTGTGTCGCTGGCCGAGTCCGGCATCGCGCCGGCTCAGGTGGCGGCTCTTGCCAAGTTGCTGGCGACTGATGCCATCAGCTCCAACCAGGCGCACGAGGTCTTTGAGGCCATGGCCCAGACCGGCGACGACCCCAACAAGATCGTCGACGAGCGCGGCATGCGTCAGGTGAGCGATGCCGGCGCGCTGCAGCCGATCGTGGACGAGGTGCTGGCTAACTGTGCCGATCAGGCGCAGCAGTATCGTGACGGCAACCAGAAGGTCATCGGCTTTTTGGTGGGCCAGTGCATGAAGGCGAGCCGCGGCAAGGGCAATCCGAAGCTCTTCAACGAGTTGCTGAGAACGTCGCTCTCGTAAGCGGGAACCCGGGAGCCCCGGCAGGGCGGGTGCTTCCTCAAAATTTCGAACAGTCCTGCGCAAGACGAAGGCCACATTAAGTGGCCTTCTTTGCGTGCGGAACTCATTTTGAGCAAGCACCCGCCCTGCCGGGGCTCCCGGGTTCTGGCAACGACTCGGCCGTTCGGGTCAGGTGGGGCTGAATGGAATAGAGTGAATGGGCGCGCCGTTGGCGCCCTCATTTTTTTTGTGCGGGTGGCAAAGGGGCTGTCCTTTTGGTCACATCGCGCCCCAAGATTTCCAAAAAGTTAACCTTTGTTGACCTCAATAGTTAGATAAACTAAACTATTTTCCAAAAGTGTGCTCGAGCAAACTTGTTTACTCGGGTGCTGAGGCACCGTGCCGCGTCCAATGCGGCAAAAGGGAGAAGCAACATGAAGAAGTCGACGTTCAATACCCTGCTTGTCGGTGGCGGTTTTCTGCTTGGCACGGCCGGCATCAAGCTGCTTACCAGCGCTCCGGTCAAGAATGCCTGCGTGCAGGGTATCGCGTGCGGCATGCGCATCAAGAACGGCTACCAGGACATGGTCGAGCAGGCCAAGGCTAATGTCGACGACATGGTTGCCGAGGCGGCCTACATCACCCAGAGCGAGGCCGCTGCTGACGAGGCAGCCGAGTAACGCTCCCAGGCACAAGCTATGAGATTCTCGATTATTAGCGAGATCCCTGGCAGGACCCGTCTTCAATTGGCGGGTCCTGTGCCAGAGAGCGATCTCGATGCACTTCTTAAGCTCAGCGGCGATATCGACGGCGTGCACAAGGTGCGCGTTTATGGCCGTATTGGCCAGATGGCGCTCGAATATGACGAGCGGTGTCGTGCGGGCGTGCTCGATGCCCTGGGCGCACTCGATGCTCAAGCTATCGCCGATGCCAAGTCGGGCTACGTGATGCAGCTTGAGCCACGCAAGCACAAACTCGTTATGGACCTGGCGACACTCGTCGGTGCCCATTACGCACGTCGCTGGTTCTTGCCCACGCCTCTGCGTGCGGTGTTTGTCGTGGCCGGTTACATGGCATTTTTGCGCGCTGCCCTTCATGAGCTGGCGCAGCCGCGCCTGACCGTTCCCGTGCTCGACGCTTCGGCCATCGGCATTTCGTTCGTCAAGCGTGATGTCGACACCGCGGGCCAGACGATGTTCCTACTCAACGTGGGCGAGCTGCTCGAGGACTACACCCGCGCCATGAGCGAAAACGAGCTCATCAACTCGCTGCTCGATGTGCCCGACAAGGCGCAGAAGGTCGTCGGCGACACCGAGGTAAGCGTTGCCGCGACCGAGCTCGAGCCCGGCGATTTGGTCGCCGTGCGCACCGGCATGTCCATCTGCATCGATGGCGTGGTCGAGCAGGGGAGCGCCATGGTCAACCAGGCGACCCTGACCGGTGAGCCGCTGGCCGTCGAGCGCAGCGTGGGCGACGATGTATTCGCCGGCACCGTCGTGGAAGACGGCAGCATCTTGGTGCGCGTGCGCGCCAACACGGCGCAGACCAAGCTGCGCTCGATCGTCTCGCTCGTGCAGACAGCCGACTCGCTCAAGTCCGAGGGCCAGTCGCATATGGAGGACCTTGCCAACAAGATCGTCCCGTGGAACTTCCTGCTCGCGGGCCTGGTTGCGCTTACCACCCGCAGCCTCATCAAGACCTCAGCGGCACTGATGGTCGACTACTCGTGCGCACTCAAACTCACGGGCTCCGTCGCCGTCATGACTGCCATGAGCGATGCCGCCAAGATGGGCGTCATGGTCAAGGGCGCCAAGTACTTTGAGTCGTTTGCCAAGGCCGATACCATTGTGTTTGACAAGACCGGCACGCTCACCGAGGCGCAGCCGCGTCTTGCCTGCGTGCTCACCACCGATGGCTGGAGCGAGGACGAGATTCTGCGCCTTTCCGCTTGCTTGGAGGAGCATTTCCCTCATCCGGTGGCGCGTGCCGTGGTCAACGCCGCCCGCGAGCGCGGGCTCGAGCACCGCGAGCGCCATGCCGCCGTCGAGTACATCGTGGCGCACGGCATCGCTTCGTCCATCGAGGGGCGTCGCGCCATCATCGGTTCCGCGCACTTTGTGTTTGAGGACGAGGGCGCGCAGCTCGAGTCCGACATTAAGGAGCGCATCGAGTCCCAGATGCAGGGCCTGTCGCCGCTGTACCTGGCGGTTGACGGCACGGTTGTGGGCGTGCTCGGTATCGAGGATCCGCTCAAACCTGGCGTGCGCGAGGCCATCGCCGACTTGCACGCGCTGGGCGTTAAGCACGTGGTCATGCTCACGGGCGATTCCGAGCGCACAGCCGCACGCATTGCGCGCGAGGCGGGAGTCGACGAGTTCAAGGCCGAACTGCTGCCCGAGGACAAGTACGCTTATGTGGAGCGCATTAAGAGCGAGGGGCGCCACGTTGCCATGGTGGGCGACGGCGTCAACGATTCGCCGGCGCTCGGTTTGGCCGACGTGGGCTTGGCGATGGGTGGCGGAAGCGACATCGCCAAGGAGGTCGCCGATATCATCCTGACCGATACGGATCTGGCCGCGATCGTGCGCCTGCGCCGTATGAGCCAGGGGCTTATCGACCGTCTGACGAGTTCGTATTCCAAGGTGATGCTCACCAACTCGGCGCTGCTGGCGCTCGGCATTACCGGCACGATTACGCCGCAGGCGTCGTCGCTGCTGCACAACGGCTCAACGATCGCCTACAGCCTGGGCAACGCGAAGGCTTACCTGCGTTAGCAGGCGTGTTCGTCCACGTTATCTGGCCTGCGCCCAGACGGCATCGGTGTCGTCCGGGCGCAGGTTTTTTACATTTGACCATTTGCTAGCTTCTTTATATAGTGTTGCTAGCAAGGCTAGCAATTGAAGGGAGCGGGATCGACGTGGGTGCTGTTGGCGGCATGGCGCAGGTGAACGTTCGCGTGGATCGCCAGGTCAAGAACCGTGCCGAGGAGGCACTGCGGCTTTCGGGCAGATCACTGCCCGAGCTTATCAAAAAGGTCGTGGCCAAGGTCGCACAGGGTGGCGGGCAGTGTGAGGAAGTACTGTTTGCCGTTGATGGCCGGCAGCAGACCGTCGCGCACGATACTCCGTTCGCCGCATCATGGGCGGCGGCTGATCAACTTTACGCGGACTTGGGTATCGATGCGTCGCCTGCATCCGATGATCGCGATTGGGACACAATCTATTCCGAAGCCATGGACGAGCGCTATCGCCAAAAGGGGATGATCCTGTGAGCGGGGCTCCCCTCAAAATAATGGTGGACGCCAACGTATGGGTTGATTCGTTTTGCGTCGACCATGCCGAGTCGCTTGCCGCGCGTGCGTTTATTGGGCAGGCGGCGGAGGCGGGGGCATTGCTGTTCTTCCCGGTTCATATCGCCAAGGACGTGCTGTACGTTGTCCAACATGAGCTGAAGCGCAGCGTTCTTGCCAGCGGGGGAGCGCTCGACGAGGCGTCTGCCCGTGCAATTGGCGATGCGGCGTTGGCGTTTGTTCGGAACATGACCGAAAACGCCACGGCCGTGGGTGCAGATGCGTCGGACCTTTGGCTGGCCGACAAATACTTAGCGCTCCATCGCGATTACGAGGACAACTTGGTGCTCGCCGCGTGCAAGCGCGCCCAGGTCGATTACTTGGTGACTAACGATCGCAAACTGCTCGAACATGCCGATCTTGCAGCAAAGACCCCGCGTCAAATGATGCCGATTCTTGCTCTGGCCGAACGCGGCGGCGCGGCTATCGGTTAACGCGAACTGCTTGCGGGCCTCTTGGACGACGATGCACCAAGGGACCCGCGTTTGCTATTTACAAAAGCTCGGCCTTGATGGCGGGACTTTCTGCGAGCTGCTCGGCTGCCTTATCGTCGGAGCTGTCGAGTGCTGCCAGACTGCGGTAGACCCACTCGTCGACCTGGGTGTTCTTGACGCCTGCGGTCTGCATAAGGGCGCCTACCTCGCGGATTGCTGCGAGCAGATCGGCTTTGGGACCCGCGAGCTCGACCTCGATGCCGTGGTAGGCGGTCACACCGCGGTTTTCGCTCACGTGGTCGATAAAGCCCCCGACGGTCTCAAGCTGCTGGGCGAGAGCCGCATCATCGTCAGCGTCCAGCGCGACGAGTGCGTTCGAAACCGTGAGGGCGGGATGTCCGCAGGGGACAAAGCCTTCGATGACATCCATAGCTTCGGTAATGGTTGAGCCCAGGCCTGCGAGGGCATTGACGAGTTGCTGCTTGGCATCCATAACGGTCCTTTCGACGGGGCAATTTTGCTTGGCGAAAATATACGTGACGCGATCGGTAGCAAAAGTGCGAAGTGCGGCGCACATTGGGGTCTTCACAGCTCGTGCATAGAACAGCTGTCCGCTTTCAGAACGTGGTAAGATAACACTCCACAAGCGGGGCTCGCCCCGCATGTTCCTTGAAAAGTCGACGGGTGTTGGGTGCTCGTGCCCAATGCCATCCAGACTTTCCCGACATTCGGGGGCGACTGGTTTCGACACGATAGCTCTGAGAGAGGAAGCAAGCCGAGGTCTCCTCGCCTCGTTAAACAGGGGTACCGTCAAATTGAATTGACAACAACTCTTCTTTTGAGCCTATGGCTCTCGCTGCTTAATTTATAGCGGCGCGTCAACCCGGTGATTTCCCCGCCACCGGTGCGACGTCATTTTAGGGGAATGCTCCTGCGCACGTAATCGGTATGGCGCAGGCTAAGACCGAACCGGTTAGGACGCCGCGAGCGTGTCGCTGCGCGCAAAGCGTCCGAGACTAAACCAGCGACTGAGCTTGGAGATGCCAATCAGGGGGCTTTCGTGGACCGGAGTTCGATTCTCCGCGCCTCCACCATACGTAACAGGCAGGTAGATATTCGTATCTACCTGCCTTTTTATTTCTAGTCCGCACCGCGGAGAATCGAACTCTGTGCAGGGCGCGGGCGTAAAGAAAACGCGTAAGCGTTTTTAGCCCGCGGGCGAGGACGCCGGCAGGCGGCCGAAGCCGGTGCGGATTTGCGAAGCAAATACGCGGATTCTCCGCGCAATCTATCAGCCCAATATGGATGCGATGTTTATCGAATCTCAGCCGGCCATGCGCCGCATCAACGGATCACCCAAACCGCGGAGAATCGAACTCTATGCAGGGCGCGGGCGTAAAGAAAACGCCTTGGCAACGCAGAGTGGGACGCGCTTTCCCAATGGCGGCCCAGACGGAAAGTCCATCCCGGAATCCGCGCTCAGACTGGGACGTAGTTTCCGGATGACACATCAAGCGGAAACCGCATCCCGGAATCCAAGCTCGGAATGGGATTCATTTTCCTGATGGCGGGCTCAGCGGAAAATGCGACCCGGAATTTGCTCTGAGAACGGGACGCGCTTTCCCGTCGACCGCCCCGCCCTCTTCAACTCCAAAACCTGCGCGCTCTCCATCCCAAAACTGGGTAGAAGAAGGCCAAAACGCAATCGCAGGAGGTCAATATGACTGCAGAAGATAAGGCAAAGAACGCCGGCAAGGTCGCGCTCGTCCTGGAGGGCGGCAGCTTTCGCGGGCAGTTTACCGCGGGCGTGCTCGACGTTCTCATGGAGGCTGGCGTCGAGATTCCGGCTGTCTACGGTGTATCGGCCGGCGCCCTCAACGGCGTGAACTACAAGTCGCACCAGATCGGTCGTGCCAACCGCATCAACCTGGCTTTCTGCAATGACAGCCGCTTCATGGGCGCCGCATCGTTTGCGTCCACGGGCTCTATTGTGGGTTACGACTTTATCTTCAACGATGTTCAGGACCGCCTGGATCCCTTTGACAACGAGACGTTCGACGCGAGCCCCATCGAGATGTACGCCGTCGCGACGGACATGCTTTTTGGAACCGCCACGTACCTGCCGGTCAAAAGCGCCGTGCTCGATCTCGACGCTGTTCGCGCTTCGACGTCGCTGCCGCTGGTGACGCCGCCGGTCGAGATTGACGGGCACAAATACGTCGATGGTGGCGTAGCCGATTCGATCCCCATCGAGCACGTGCTGGAGGAGGCGGGCTTCGATCGCGCGGTTGTCATTGTCACGCAGGACCGCTCGTACGAGAAAAAGCCCTACGAGTTTATGCCTGCCGCGCGCGCCCGCTATGCCGACTACCCCTATCTGCTCGAGGGAATCGAGACGCGCCACGACCGCTACAACATACAACGCATGCACCTGTGGAAGTATGAGCGCGAGGGCCGTGCGCTGGTCGTCGCTCCGCAAAAGCCGGTCGAGGTCGGTCATGTCGAGCACGATCCGGCAAAGCTCCTCGACCTGTATATCCAAGGCCGTCAGGAGGCAAAGTGCCTGCTCGCGGAAATCCAAGAGTTCGTTGAGCGCTAGCGACGGCGAACCCTCAAAAAATGACAACAGCTAAAGAGCTGGAAAATTACGGCTCGTGGACGACATGTGCAGAAACTCTGGTCGGAGCCAAAATACCTGTTGACTCGTACGGCGAGCGGGGTAATATGGACGGGTTACTTGCAGAGCCCCGTGAATCTCTGTAACAACACGTACTGTACATGGAGGAGTCTAAGTGATTTCGAAATCGACTCACTACGCCAAGCAGGGCGAGGTCCAGCGCAACTGGGTTCTCGTCGACGCCGATGGTGCTGTCCTGGGCCGTCTTGCCACCCAGATCGCAATGATCCTGCGCGGTAAGAACAAGCCCCAGTTCACGCCCAACAGCGACTGCGGCGACTTCGTTGTCGTCATCAACGCCGATAAGGTCCAGCTTACCGGTAACAAGGCCGACACGAAGACCTATTATCGCCACAGCGGCTACAACGGCGGCCTCAAGGCTGAGAGCTTCCGCCAGGCTATGGAGAAGCACCCGGAGAAGGTCATCGAGCGCGCCGTTCGCGGTATGCTGCCCAAGACCACCCTCGGCCGTGCCCAGATGACCAAGCTTAAGGTCTACGCTGGTGCCGAGCATCCGCATGCTGCCCAGAACCCCACGAAGATTGAGCTGGAGGCTTAAAGATGGCTGAGAACACCGTTGTCTACCAGGGTACCGGCCGTCGTAAGAACGCCGTCGCCCGCGTCCGTCTCGTCCCCGGCACCGGCAAGGTGACCATCAACAAGCGTGACGCCGAGCAGTATTTCGGCCGTCATCAGCTCGTTGAGAACGCCCTTGCTCCCTTCAAGGTGACCGACACCGCCGGTCAGTTCGACGTTATCGCTCTGTGCGATGGCGGCGGCATCTCCGGTCAGTCCGGCGCTCTGCGCCTGGGCATCGCTCGCGCTCTTCTGAACGCCGGCGACTACCGTGCTGACCTCAAGAAGGCCGGTTTCCTTACGCGCGATGCTCGCGTGGTCGAGCGCAAGAAGTACGGCCTCAAGAAGGCCCGCCGCGCTCCCCAGTTCTCCAAGCGCTAAGGTTTTATCTCCTTTCGAGATACAATGTACAAGCGGGGCCTGCCGATTCCTCGGCGGGTCCCGCTTTTCTTTTTCGACTAGGGTGGGCGGTTGCATATCGCCTGCTAGGGAAGGAGCGATCCTATGCCCCAGAACATCTTCGGTACCGATGGCGTCCGTGGCGTCGCCAATGCCGACCTCTCGTGCGACCTCGCGTTTCGCCTGGGCCGCGCGGCGACCAAGTTTCTTGGTCCGGACATCTGCATCGGCCGTGACACGCGCCTTTCGGGCACCATGCTCGAGAGTGCTCTAACCGCCGGCATTATGGCCGAGGGCGGCCGTCCGCATTGCTGCGGCGTTATCCCCACGCCCGCCGTGGCGCTGCTCACCGTTCAGAACGAGCTCGACGGCGGCATCGTCATCTCTGCTTCGCACAATCCGCCGGAGTTCAACGGCATCAAGTTCTTTAGCCGCAAGGGTATGAAACTTCCCGATGCTGTCGAGGAAGAGATCAGCGCCTGGGTCATGTCCGAGGAAGCCATGGCTGCCGACACGCTGCCGACCGGTGCCGGCGTGGGCCACATTATCAAGATGAAGGACGCCCGCAAGGCATATGTCGACCACGCCATCGATACGCTCGATGGCCTGAGGCTCGATGGCCTGGTCGTTGCCGTCGACTGCGGCCACGGTGCTTCCTGCCAGACCACGCCCGCCGCGCTGCAGCGCCTAGGCGCCACGGTCCATGCCATCAACACCGATTATTGCGGCACCGACATCAACGTTGAGTGCGGCTCCACCCATCTTGAGCCCCTGCGCGAGCTCGTGCTGCGCACCCATGCCGACATCGGTCTGGCCCACGACGGCGACGCCGACCGCGTACTGTTCGTGGACAGCGAGGGCAATGAGATCGATGGTGACTACATCCTGGCTATCTGCGGTTCTGACCTTGCCGCTCGCGGCAAGCTCGCCAACTCCGAGATCGTTTCGACCGTCATGTGCAACCTGGGCTTCTCCATCGCTATGAAGGAGCAGGGCTTCGAGATGGTCCAGACCGCCGTGGGCGACCGCTACGTTCTGGAGCGCATGCTCGCGGACGGCGCCGTCATCGGCGGCGAACAGTCCGGCCACATCATCTTCCTGGAGCACAACACCACCGGTGACGGCCTGGTGACGGCTCTGCAGCTGCTGGCCGTGCTCAAGCGCACCGGTCGCACCCTCACCGATCTTGCCGGTATCATGAAGAAGTACCCGCAGGTACTCGTCAACGTGCATTCCGACAACAAGGCCGGTCTGGACGATTGCCAGCCCATCTGGGATGCCGTCGCTGCTGCCGAGAAGGAGCTTGACGGCCGTGGCCGCATTCTGGTGCGCCCGAGCGGTACCGAGCCGCTGGTCCGCGTGATGGCCGAGGCCGAGACGCATGAGCTGACCCAGCGCGTTGTCGACGACATCGTCGAGGTTGTCAAGCGCGAACTTCCCTAATGGTCAAAAACCGTTGCCAAGTGGTAAACTGTTAAGGTTATTTTGATTGATTGGTATGTCCGAGGGGGAGCATGTTCACTAAAGTCCTAAGGTCTTTTGGTATGCGTGGTCGAGTCCTTACGCTGGATGCTCCCATCTCGGGCGATGTCATTCCGCTTTCCGAGGTAAACGACCAGACGTTTGCCACCGGCCTTTTGGGCCAGGGCGTGGCGATTCAGCCCACCGGAACGCGTGTGATTGCACCGGCTGATGCCAAGGTCGAGGCTATTTTTCCCACGGGACACGCCGTTGCGCTTAACACGGTCGATGGCTTGGACGTGCTCATCCACGTTGGTTTGGACACTGTTCAGCTCGAGGGCAAGCACTTTACCGTACATGCGCAAGTGGGCGACATCGTCCATAAGGGCGATGTACTCATTGAGTTCGATCGCGAGGCAATTGCTGCCGAGGGCTACGATGTGACGGTTCCCATCTTGGTGTGCAACTCCGTTGAGTTCTCGAGCATCAAGGGCTCCGTTGGCGTGCATGTCGAAGAGATGGACCAGCTCATCGTTGCTCGCGAGCGCTAGCAAGTGCGCGTGGCCATTAGCCTACAATTCAAACACGTTTACGGAGGGCGCCCTTGAAAGAGGACGCCCTCCGTGGCAAGATGGGTTTTGTCCGAAGCTAAACAGCTTCGGGTCACCGTGGACGGGCAGGGGCCTCGACGCGGCTAGACACGAGACACATACATTACGCGACCTCGCCCTGGTGGCCGCACACGTTGGTTGCGGCCGACGCGGGCCGCGGGCAAGTGCTTGTAAGGGAGCCTTGCCTCTCTTGTACGAGAAAGGACGCGTAATGAAGATCATTAAAGCTAAAGACTACGAGGATATGAGCCGCAAGGCCGCTAATATTATCTCGGCGCAGGTTATCCTCAAGCCCGACTGTGTGCTGGGCCTTGCCACCGGCTCCACCCCGATCGGTGCCTACAAGCAGCTCGCTGCTTGGTACGAGAAGGGCGACGTCGACTTTGCCGAGGTCAGCACCTACAACCTGGACGAGTATCGCGGCCTTTCGCACGACGATCCCCAGAGCTATCACTACTTCATGCGTGAGAACTTCTTCGATCACATCAACATCGACCTGAACAACACGCATGTGCCCGACGGTTCCAACCCCGACGCCGCCGCTGCCTGCTCTGAGTACGACAAGATTGTCGCCGACGCCGGTTACCCGGATCTGCAGCTGCTCGGCATTGGCAACAACGGCCACATCGGCTTCAACGAGCCCGATGACCACTTCTCCAAGGGCACGCACTGCGTCGACCTCACCGAGAGCACCATTCAGGCCAACAGCCGCCTGTTCGACAGCATCGACGATGTTCCCCGTCAGGCCTACACCATGGGTACCCAGACCATTATGTATGCCCGCATGATCCTGGTCGTCGCCAACGGCGAGGCCAAGGCTCAGGCCGTGCATGACATGTGCTATGGCCCGGTTACGCCCGAGTGCCCGGCTTCGATCCTGCAGCTGCACACCAACTGCGTTGTCGTTGCCGACGAGGCCGCCCTTTCGCTCTGCGAGTAGCGCGAATCCTGCACCTCGACATAGCCTTGCCTAAGGCCTCCGCTTTGCGGGGGCCTTTTTGCTATCCCTTTCCGCCCGCTTGACCAAAATCTTGGCGCAAGCTTGACGAATGCCGGATGCCCAACAGCTTGATTCATTCCATACCAGATTCTATGCAAAAATGCCACTAGAAGGTCGTAGACGGTAGCGGGTGCTAGGCGAGTTGAATGACATGGCTGAACCTTGTTCATCTGCGTTACACTGCCGCTTAGATGGGACAAGCTGACAAGCTCATTTACCTGCTTAAAGACCGATTAGTCGGGGGATTAATAACAATCGGCCCTCGCTGTACAAAAACTTGCCGCTTGCGTACCAAAAGACAACCTAAAACACAAGGTCGCTCTATTCATAGCGCGGCTTGTATGGTCTTGCGGCTACAGTGTCCATACGGTCGAGTTGAGGAGCGGGCATGGTAAACGATTTGGGCGGTATAGACGAGCTCGAGCTGATGCCGTTGGGCGGAGGCTATATGGTGCGACGCGAACGCTTGATGAATGAGCTTATCGCCAAGGGCCGAAAGGCCGGCATCGTGGTTCTTTATGCGCCCGACGGGTTTGGGAAGACCTCGGTGCTGCTGCAGTACACCCATGAGGTAAAATGCGACCCGACGCGAGGCCCCGTGCGGATTATCGAGGCGGATCGCGCCATTGGGCGCGAGGTGTTTATGCAGCTCGAGGTGGTTACCGAAGAACTCAAAGACAAACCGCACTCCCTTATCGCGATTGATAATGTGCCAAACCTCGATCAGCACGATACCGAAGACCTCATCGACAGGATTCGCGGCCTGCGCGCTATGGGGGTAGGGGTCTTTATCTCCTGCCGTCCTTCAAATCGTCAGCTGATTCATGGGCTGGGCGATTCGGTTAAGATCAATGCGCAGATGCTTAAGGTGCATGCCTATGAGTATTCGGCGTGGGCATCGGCGTTTTCGATCAGCACATCGCTCGACTTTTATCAGCTCACGCAGGGCGTGCCCGAGCTCGTTTCGGCATTGCAGACGGGTCTGTATGGCCAAGGTGACGTAGCCGGTCTGCTCGAAAACGAGATTGTCAACGTATATGGCGCGGCACTTGCCGATCTGGCTTCGCTCGACAATAATGCGCTGTTTTGCGTGGCATGTCTCATGGTTTTGATGGGCGAGGGCAATATCGCAGAACTCGAGGCTTGCGGGGTGAGGCTGTCGATGGTCGACCAGTCCTATTTTGTACGCGACTACCCGATCTTTGGCTTGGATCCCGCCGAGCGGAGTTTTACGTGTCTGGGCACGGAGGATAACGGACGCTTGCGCTTGCGTAAGTTGGTGGCCGAGGTTCGCCCCGAACTTGTTCCGAGGGCGGCCCGGATTTTGCTTAAGGCGGGTCGATGCGATGCGGCGATGGGCCTGGCGGACGCCTTTTTGGACCGTGAAGCGGTCCTTGAACTTGCTGGGCAGTATGGGGTCGATCTGGCTCTGACGGGGCACGGGGCCGATATCTGCCGAGCGGCGCTGGGCACGATCGATGCCGACGATCCGGCTCCAGAGCCAACGCCTGCCGAAGCGCTTGGCGTATATCTGGCAGCGGTCAGCGTGTCCAATACAAAGCTCGCTCGCTATATGGCATCGGTCATCGAGCGCGGGAGCGAACGGGCGGCCTGCGAAATAGACCCTGTTTCATGGAGGGTGGCCCAGACGCTGACGGCTGTTTGCTATGGGGACAACGGGCTTGGGCTTCCTACGAACCTGGCCGTGCCAGAAATCGAGACATCCCATACCGCACTCGATATGTTGTCTGCGCATATCGAGGTCAAACGCTGTCTGACCGAGCGGGGAAATGACGGCGGCGTTCTACAACAGCTCAAAACGAGCAAGGCCTACGACTGCGAGCTCGACATCGCGGGGATTGTTATACGGGCCGATAGCATGCTGGTGGAGCTCTTTGACGGGTCGTTTGCGGGAACCGACGAGCGCGACGACGAGATGACGGTGGTGCGGGAGGCGCTCGACGTGCGTGGGCTTAAGGCGATGGCTATCTGGGTGCGCATGGTGTTGGCGGCACGGCGGCTCCTTTCCGGCTTGCCGGTAACCGACGACGCGGCGTTCAACGAGCTCGATCGTTTTGCCGTGCGCATGCGCGACAACCAGATTCAGCTGTTTGGGCTGTTGCTAGAAGGCTGGCAGTCGCTGGCAGAGGGACGGCCGGTTAATGCAAAGTTCCGTGCGGTCCAAGTGCTCAAACTTGCCGAGGAGTCGATTGCGTACATGCGCGATAACGCATTGCTGCTGGAGCGCGCGGCATATCTGCGTAACACCTCGATGGTTTCGGTGCGCGAGGAAGCGGAGTTGCTCGATATAAGCCAGACGCAGGTTGGTGGAGCGGAGGCCTGGATGGTGGCGCTGCATTTGGCCTGTGCGGGCCGAGACAGCGATCTTGCGGCCTGGATGTCCATGAATCGTGCGGGGATTCTAGAGCCATCGTATCGGCTCTTTGCGCGCCTTGCCATGCATTGTCTGGGCGAGCCGGCGGGCAGGATACGCAAGAAGCTTCCCGTGCGCGAGCTGTCGCGGTACTCGCTGCGCGACGATTTGGAAGGAGAGGGCGAGCGCCTGTTCCAGGCCGGCGAGGTTGAAGCCGTTGATACCATCGACCATATCGAGATTCGCATGTTTGGTGCGTTTCGCGCCGAGCGCGATGGGTTTCCCATCACGGACAAAATGTGGCGTCGCAAGAAGGCGGCGACGCTTGCCGAGCGGCTTGCGCTGGGCATGGATGCGCTCGTCGATCGTGAGACGCTGGCCATGGAGCTGTGGCCCCATGCCGAGTTCAATAGCGCCCGCAACAACCTGTACTCGACGATATCGCGCTTGCGGTCGGCTTTGGGACCGACGCCGGATGGCAAGTCGTGCGTGCTCATCCAAAATGAATGCATTGGGCTCAACGGCGACTACGTCAAGACCGATGTACGGCTGTTTGACCAGATAAGCCGCGAGGTTTTGGGAAATCGCACGGGTGCGCGCGGGCCCCATTTAGTTGAGCTGTGCCTTAAGATTGAGCAGCTTTATGCCGGACCGCTGTATGTTCCCAATGGCTGTAATCCCACCTACTTTTTGCGCATGCGGCGCATTATGCAGTCAAAGTACATCGATTGCATGATTAAGGGAGCAAATGCCGCTCTAGAAGAAAACGATCTGCAGTCGGCGATTTGGCTGGCGGAGTCGGGGCTTCGACAGGAAACGGCGCGTGAGGATATGGTGCGCTGCGCCATGCGCGTCTACAGTGCGGCGGGGCGGCGGCGCGATATCGTCGAGCTGTACAGCGGGCATATGCACCACCTGAGGGAGCAGGTCAATGGCGTGCCCGAGCCCGAGACGCGGCGTCTATACGAGCGCTTGGTGGAGGGGCGGCTCAATCGCGTGCTGGTCGAGCGATAAAAAACGGGCGCCCGAAGTACTTGGGCACCCGTAAGCTTGCTATGTGTTGGATCGCCGGATCATTGGCTCTTAGACGAGCTTGATCTTCTCGATGTCCTTGCGCGAGGACTCGCGATACAGTGAGAACTTGCGGCCGATGACCTGGACGACCTCGGCGTGGCAACGCTCGGCGAGCTCCTCGGCGGCCTCGCGGGCGGAAAGGCTGGAGCCATCGAGCACGGAGCACTTAACGAGCTCGTGCTTCTCCAGGTAGGCGACCGTCTGCTCGACGGTGCCCTCGTTGACATCGGACTTACCGATGATGATGGCGGGGTTGAGGTGATGGGCCATGCTGCGAAGCTGCTTGACCTGTGCTCCTGTCAGTGCCATGGGTTCTCGCTTTCTATGTATGGGGCGCCCCGCGACGGGGCCTTAATTTACGTGAGCTGTCCCACGATAGCGCAGGAACGGTGCGGTGTGGAGCGCGTTTGCCCAGTTCAAAAAGAATGCGGATGCCGAGTGAGTGGGCAGTGCGGGCTGCGAACAGGCTATGAGCTGGGCGCAGAGACCGGCTCCCATGCAATAAACGCCCAACGAACCTTGCGGACATGATCGAGCATATAGCGCCCCTGCGGCACGCCCTTGGAGCCCGGCTCACCGGCATGGGGGTTCTCAATCATGTGTTGAGCGATATAGTCGCGCAGGCGGTCAACCTTATCTTCGTTACCGTGCTCGAGCATGCGGGAGAAGTCTGCCACGCCCGCCTCAAGGCTATCGAAAGTATCGCGACGAGGCGATTCAAAGTATGTAACCTGCGGCAACGCACCCATCTGAATGAGGATATTAAAAGCATACACAAAGCCATTACTGCAGGTAACCGAGGCACCGATGGCGTTCATCAAGTGCAGATCATAGCGCGGGCTGGAGTTGGCGACCATCGTGACAGCGCAACGCCGACGAGCCGTACGGTCAAGCTTGACAAGTGCGCCTTTTAGGTTGGTCGTGGTGACAGAGCGACTGGCAAAGGCAACATCCACCGCTTTCGCGACCGGTCCAACCAAATCCCAATCATCATCCCAAGCAAGCTCAAGCGGCGTAATAAGATCTTCGAGCCCGTAATACTCAATGCCGGCATCAAGCGTGCCCAACATGGCAGGAGAGAAGTCGGCAGCAATCACGGAATGCCCAGCCTGAGCAAGCGGAATAGCAATCGACCCAGCCCCACACCCCATATCGAGCACCGACTCGCCGGGCTCAAGTGCCAACAGCTTTATAAAATCCCGAGCATAAGGGGCAGTCTCCAAGGGCCGAAAATGCCGAGCCCGCTTATCCCATTCAAAAGAATCATCAGCCCGCCGCCGAGCAGCTTGCAGCCGCATCCATTCGCCATTCCAATCCGCAGAAAGTAGCTCAGAACGAATCAAATCATCAGCCACGGGCCAACCTCCTAGCAACAAAAAAGCGACTCCTCCCAAAAGAAGAGCCGCAACCAGCATATATCAGAAAGAACCGATCCAACGCCAAACCGCCCTCACAACCAAGGCGGGCAGGAGCGAAGCGACTGCCATACGGGATAGAACTCAACTGAGGTCCCGTTGTGCGGGAGCCCCGGGGAGGGCAAATATATAAGGTCGATCGCGAGTTCCGCACGAGCCGGAGAGCACTTAATGTGCTCTCCGTGCGAGTCAGGACTGTCCGAGCAGGCGACCTTATATATTTGCCCTCCCCGGGGCTCCTCGCCCGAACCCCTCAGCTAGTTCTTCAGCGAGTTCAGCGGCGCCGGGAAGCGTCCGCCGCGGTGGGCAAGCACGGTGCCGGCGTTGGGGTTCACCGGCATGATGGGCGCACGGCCAAACAGGCCGCCGTACTCGACGCAGTCGCCCACGCCCTTGCCAATGGCGGGAATCACGCGGACGGCCGTGGTCTTGTTGTTGATGACGCCGATGGCCATCTCGTCGGCGATGATGCCGGCGATGGTCTCGACCGGGGTGTCGCCGGGGATGGCGATCATGTCCAGGCCGACGGAGCACACACAGGTCATGGCCTCGAGCTTCTCGAGCGAAAGCGCGCCGGCTTCGACGGCGGCGATCATGCCGGCGTCCTCGGACACGGGGATAAAGGCGCCGGAGAGACCGCCCACGCTGGAGCTGGCCATGACGCCGCCCTTCTTGACGGCATCGTTGAGCATGGCGAGCGCACAGGTCGTGCCCGGGCCACCGCAGGTGCCCACGCCGATAATCTCGAGGATGCGCGCGACGGAGTCGCCGATGGCGGGTGTGGGAGCCAGCGACAGGTCGACAATGCCTTTCTCGACACCCAGACGGCGGGCTGCCTCACGGCTCATGAGCTCGCCGGCACGGGTGATCTTAAAGGCGGTCTGCTTAATCTTCTCGGCGACCTCCATCATCGATGCGGAATCGGGCAGCGTCTCCAGGGCTGCGGCCATAACGCCGGGGCCCGAGACGCCTACGTTGATGACGGCGTCGGCCTCGCCACCGCCGTGGACGGCGCCCGCCATAAACGGGGAGTCCTCGACCATATTGGCAAAGCAGACAAACTTGGACGCGCCAACGGAATCCTGGTCGGCCGTGAGTTTAGCGGCATCGATGATGGTCTGGGCGGCCATGAGCACGGCATCCATGTTGATACCGGCGCGCAGGCTGGCGACGTTGACGCTGGAGCAGACGCGGCTCGTGGTGGCGAGCGCCTGCGGGATGGACTGGATGACGCGGCGGTCGGCGTCGCCGATGCCCTTCTGGACGAGTGCGGAGAAGCCGCCCAGGTAATCGATGCCGAGCGTCTCGGCCGCGCGGTCGAGGGCATGCGCGATGGGGGTGAGGTCCTCATCCTTGCAGCACGCGGCGATCTGCGCCACCGGGGTGACGGAAACACGCTTGTTGACGATGGGGATACCGTACTCGCGCTCGAGGTTCTCGGCGGTCTCGACCAGATGCTCAGCCGTGTGCGTCACGTGGTCGTAGATCTTCGTGCACATGCGGTCGAGGTTCTCGTCACCGCAACCCATGAGCGAAACACCCATGGTGATGGTCCTGATGTCGAGGTTCTGCTCCTTAACCATGCCGCGGGTTTCCGCGATTTCTGCGGGCGTGATCGCCATCCTTGCGCTCCTATCTGCCAAAACGAGCATAGTCTTATCTATTCTAACGTGCCGCACGTGCCAAGTGGCGCATGCGGCGCGTTTTGGTGCTCGGTTGTTTCCGTTGTGTTACTGCCCAAAGACCTCTTCGGCGATACGAGCGCTTTCGGCGGCGTCCTTGGCGTAGTAGTCCGCACCGATCTGCTTGGCGTATTCGGGGGTGAGTACGGCGCCGCCTACGATGATCTTGACGCCCGGCACCTCGGCATGAAGCAGCTTGATGGTCTCTTCCATGGCGACGACCGTGGTAGTCATAAGCGCTGAGAGGCCGACGAGTTTGATGTCGCGCTCCTTGACGGTCTTGAGTACCTCCTGCGGATCGACGTCGCGGCCCAGGTCAAAGACGGTGTAGCCGTAGTTGTCGAGCAGCATTTTGACGATGTTCTTGCCAATATCGTGGATGTCGCCCTTGACGGTGGCCACGCAGATCTTGCCCTTGTCGGCGATCTCGCCGGCGGGCATCAGGCGCTTGATGGTGTCGAAGCCCACGCGCGCGGCCTCGGCCGAGGCCATGAGCTGCGGCAGGAAGAACTTGCCCCGGTCAAAGAGGACGCCAACCTCGTCGAGGGCGGGGATAAAGTGATTGTTGATGAGGTCCATGGCGTCGTGGTCTGCCAGCAGACGCTCGGTCTCGGCAGCGATCTCGCCTTTGCGGCCCGAGACGACCATGCGACGAATCGGGTCGTCGTTGCCGTCGGTGCCGGCGGTGCCAGCAGCGGGCACAGCGTCGGTCGATACTGCCTGAGCAGCTGCCGGGTTGGCGGCGATCTTGTACGGATCGGTCCAGCCGGCATAGCGCTCGATGTATCCGGTCGAGCCCTCGTCCTCAACGCTCAACACGCGATAGCTGTAGACGGTATCCATAAAGCGCTTGGAACCCGGGTTCATGATGGGGGCGTCCAGGCCCGCGCCGAAGGCGGCAGCCAAAAAGACCGAGCCCAGCAGCGGGCGGGCAGGCAGGCCAAAGCTGATGTTCGACACGCCGAGCGCACATTTGACGCCCAGGCGCTCCTTGCACAGGGACATGGCGCGCAGGATCTGCTCGGCCTGGCGCTGGTTGGTCGAGGCGGTCATGACCAGGCAGTCGATGAGGACGCGGTCCGGTCCGATGCCGTAACGGGCAGCCTCGGCCACGATGTACTCGGCGATGGCGAAGCGAGCCTCGGCGGTATCGGGGATGCCGCCTTCGTCGAGCGTAAGGCCGACAACGTTGGTGCCGTAGTGGGCGACCAGCGGAAAGATCTCATCCATGATCTGCTGCTTGCCATTGACCGAGTTGATGATGGGCTTGCCGGCGTAGCGGCGCACGGCGGCCTCGACAGCGGCGGGATCGGTGGAGTCGATCTGCAGCGGCAACAGCGTGGAGCCCTGGAGCTGTTCGGTCGCCTGTTGGATGATCTTGACCTCGTCGATCTCGGGCAGGCCGACGTTGACGTCCAGGATATCGGCGCCCTGTTCCTGCTGGCTGATGCCCTGGCTCACGACGTAGTCCAGATCGCCGTCGCGCAGGGCCTGCTGCAGGCGCTTTTTGCCGGTGGGGTTGATGCGCTCGCCGATGACGGCGATCTTGTGGCCGTCGCAGGGAAGGTCCACCACGGTCTGGGCGCTTGTGACCGACATGCTGGGCTTGCGGTGGCGCGGGCTGGGCGTGTGGTTGTCGATAAGCGTGCGCAAGGCCGCCATGTGCGCCGGCGTGGTTCCGCAGCAACCGCCCACGACGCTCACGCCGTCGGCGATCATGCCGGCGACGGCCTCGGCGTATTCGGGGGCCTGGATATCAAAGACGGTGTTGCCGTCGTCGTCCACATGGGGGAGTCCTGCATTGGCCTGCACCATAACGGGCTTGTCGGTAACGGTGAGCATACGTGCGGCGAGTTCTCGGAGCTCGGCCGGTCCTTGACTGCAGTTGATGCCCAAAACGTCGGCACCGATGGCGTCGAGCGTGATGGCGGCGACCTCGGGACTCGTGCCCAGGAAGGTACGGCCGTCTTCCTCAAAGGTCATGGTGGCAAAGACGGGCAGGTCGGAGTTCTCGCGGCAGGCGAGGACCGCCGCCTTGATCTCGGCCAGGTCGGTCATGGTCTCGATAATAAAGAGGTCCACGCCCGCGGCGACGCCGGCGCGCACTTCCTCGGCAAAGAGGTCATAGGCCTCGTCGAAGCTGAGGGTGCCTAAGGGACGAAGCAGTGCGCCGATGGGGCCGATGTCACCGGCGACGTAGCGGGCACCAGCCGCGCGGGCGCAGGCGACAGCGGCGGCAAAGACATCTGCCACGGTGGCGGCGCCGTCGAGCTTGTGGGCATTGGCGCCAAAGGTGTTGGCGGTGATCACGTCGCAGCCGGCCTCGACATATTGACGTTGGATATCGGTGATAACCTGGGGCTCATCAAAGTTGAGCAGCTCGGGCAAGGCGCCCGCCTTCATGCCAGCGGCCTGCAACATGGTGCCCATGCCGCCGTCGAACAGCAGGTGTCCCGTGCCCTCGATGGCCGCACGCAGGCGATCGTCCTTAATGCGCAGATCGTCGATCGTGCGCGTCTTGTACGTGGCACCGTTGCGACGTGCGGCATCAACGGGTGCCGCCAATGCAGTGCCGTCAGAATCATGAGTGATAAGCGGAGTAAACATCGGGGGCTCCTAATGGCTGGAATAGCAGGTGGTGTGGGCGGCGCGGAAGCGACAGCTCTCGCGCATGCGGCAGATATTGCAGGTGGGGCGGGTCTGGGCGTCGTGGACCTCGCCGTCAAACAGACCGATCACCGCGGTCACGCTTTTGGTGGGCATGAGCAGGCTGGTGGGTGTGACGGTCAGGCCGATGAGCCGCGTGGCGTTGAGCGCATTGACGATCGAGCGCTGGGCCGAGAGCGGGCAGTCGCCGTAGCCGGGACTAAAGCGCCAGTTGCCGGCGAGTCCGTGTGCGGCGGCGTCCGTCTTGACCTGCTGGTCCATTTGCTCAACGGCGGCTTCCACGTAAGCGGAGCACGCGGCGTCGAGCACGGCGCCCTCCAGGGGATGTTGGGCTCCCGTGGTGCGCAGGCGACGCTCGGCGTCCATGCCGAGGGTGCATGCCATGAGCGCGGCAAAGCGGGCATCTTTGAGATGTCGATAGATATCGCGACCTCGCAGCTCAACGTTGGTGCCGACCAAGTGAATGCAAGGCTCACTTTGTTCGTCCACGCCCGTGGCATCGACGGCAAACACGCGGCGCACGCCACGGGGCTCAATGTCAAGTTCCAGACGCTCGACCACAAGCTCAATACGTCGTGACAGCTCGGGTTCAATCTGCTGGCCGCCGTAACCCAGATACCGCAGCATCTCGGCACGGTCGACACGGGGATGGTGCGCAGCATCGACACGGTAAAGCGCCGGCGACGCAAGGTCGGCCGGCACTTCGACAGCGGTTGTATCGATGTGCGGTTTTTCCATTACCCCAGGCGCTCCATAATGGTCGCGGCGATCGCAGGACGGTTCATAGTGTACAGGTGCAGGCCGTCGGCGCCGTGCTCCTTGAGGTCGCAAAGCTGGCGGGCGGCATAATCTACACCGGCTGCCTGCAGGCTCTCGGGGTCGTTCTCGTACTTGGCGAGAATCTTGATGACGGGGGAGGGCAGCGACGCGCCGCACATAAAGACCATGCGGCTGATCTGCGACTTGCCCATAAACGGCATGATGCCCGCGGTAATGGGCACGGTGATGCCGGCCTTGTCGGCAAGCTCGCGAAAACGGTAGAAGCACTCGTTATCAAAGAAGAGCTGTGTCACAAAGAAGCTCGCGCCGGCGTCCTGTTTTTGCTTGAGGTGTTCGACCGAGAGGTTGAGATCCTCACAGGCAATGTGGCCCTCGGGGTAGGCTGCGGCGCCCACGCAAAAGCCGGCGTCGACGAGCTCGGGGATGAGGTCGCGGGCGTAGGCGTAGTCCGAGGCGGGCTTGTCGTCCTCGGTTGCGCCGGCAGGGAGATCGCCACGCAGGGCCAGGATGTTTTCCACGCCGGCGGTGCGATACTCGTCGATCTTGGCGGCGATATCGGCGTGCGAGCGGCCCACGCAGGTAAGGTGTGCCACCGAGGGTGTATCGAATTCGCTCGTAATCATATGCGCGATGGGGGCGGTGGCGGCACCGTTGCCCGAGCCGCCGGCCGAGCAGGTGACCGAGACAAAGCTCGGCGAAAGCTTGCACAGATTGCCTGCTACTTCGCGAGCCGTGTCGAGGGTCAGCTCGCCCTTGGGCGGGAACATCTCAAACGAAATGGGCGCGGTGCCCTGGGATGCTGCCTGCTTAAAAACCTCGTCGACGCGCATATCGTGCTCCTCTAGATACGTAATAGTGTGATGTGTTGTAAGGATTCTACAGCACCACTGTGCCACGGTGGAGTTTCACTCGCTATTTGAGGATACCAATCAAAGATGCCTTGCTATCGGCTTTCTCTATAACAGAGCGGCTAATCTAGGCACGGACTATAAAGACTGGTATCTGATGCAAAATACCAGTTAATAGAGCTCCATCCCAAATTGACTACCCTTAAACCATGGAGAGAGGTCTGCAATTTATGCAGTTGATTGGCTGTTGAGGGTGGCAACGCCGCCTCGATAGGGTAACCTCATTGATTGGTTTCGCGACAGCAACATAACGGTAATGTCGCGGAAACACGGCGAGTCTAAGCTATGACTCGTTCGTTAGTAATCAACACCGCTTCTCACGCGGTGCCGATACGAAGGGAGTTCCGTATGGCCGAACTTACTGACCGCTTCGGGACCATGGTGTTCTCTGAGGAAGTCATGAAGGACTACCTCCCCAAGGACATTTGGAAGCGCCTTGCTGCAACCCTCGAGGGCGGTGAGCCGCTCGACCTGGATGTGGCCAACGCCGTTGCCCATGCCATGAAGGTCTGGGCCATCTCCAAGGGTGCGACGCACTATGCGCACTGGTTCCAGCCGCTTTCGGGCATTACTTCCGAGAAGCACGACAGCTTCCTGGAGCCCAACCACGACGGCACCGCCATTACCAAGTTTACGGGCAAGAACCTCATCCAGGGCGAGCCCGATGCCTCCAGCTTCCCCAACGGCGGCCTGCGCGCCACCTTCGAGGCCCGTGGCTACACCGCTTGGGATCCCACTAGCCCCGCCTTTATCAAGGACGACGTCCTGTGCATCCCCACGGCTTTCTGCTCCTACACGGGCGAGGCCCTGGACAAGAAGACCCCGCTGCTGCGCTCCATGACCGCGCTCTCGCGTGAGTCCAAGCGTGTTTTGGCGCTGTTTGGCAAGACCCCCAAGAAGGTCGTTCCTTCCGTGGGCGACGAGCAGGAGTACTTCCTGATCAAGAAGGACGCCTACCGCAAGCGCAAGGACCTGGTCATCACCGGCCGCACCCTCTTTGGTGCTGCTCCATGCAAGGGCCAGGAGCTCGAGGAGCACTACTTTGGCGCTATCCGCCCCACCGTCTCGGCCTACATGAAGGACTTGGACGATGAGCTGTGGGCGCTCGGCATTCCCGCCAAGACCAAGCACAACGAGGTCGCTCCCTGCCAGCATGAGCTCGCACCGGTCTATGGCGAGGTCAACGAGGCCATCGACCAGAATCTGGTCATGATGGAGAAGATGAAGCTCATCGCCTCCCGCCACGACTTGGTCTGCCTGCTGCACGAGAAGCCCTTTGAGGGCATCAACGGCTCGGGCAAGCACAACAACTGGTCGCTTGGCACCGAGTCCGAGAATCTGCTCGATCCGGGCGACACTCCGCTCGACAACCTGCAGTTCATCGTCTTCCTCACCGCGGTGATCGAGGCCGTCGATAACTATCAGGAGCTCCTGCGTGCCTCCGTTGCCTCGGCCGGTAACGACCATCGTCTGGGCGCCAACGAGGCTCCTCCGGCGATTATGTCCATCTTCCTGGGCGACCAGCTTACCGAGGTCGTCGAGAAGATCATCGATGGCAAGGCTTCCGTCCATGCCACGCGCGGCGTGCTCGACTTGGGCGCCGATACCCTGCCCAAGCTGATGCAGGACAACACCGACCGCAACCGCACCTCCCCGTTCGCCTTCACCGGCAACAAGTTCGAGTTCCGTGCCTGCGGCTCCGAGCAGAACGTCTCCGACTCCAACCTGGTGCTCGATGCCGCCGTGGCCAAGTCGCTCAAGTCCTTCGCCGACGCGCTTGAGGGTACGCCCGAGGATGAGTTCCAGGATGCCGCGCTCGAGTACTGCAAGAAGGTGTTGACCGATCACCAGCGCATCCTGTTCTCCGGCGACGGTTACTCCGACGAGTGGCCCATTGAGGCCGAGAAGCGAGGCCTTGCCAACAACAAGACCACGGCCGATGCCCTGCCCGCCTTTGTTTCCGATAAGGCTATCGCGCTCTTCGAGGAGACGGGTGTCCTGACCAAGGCCGAGGCTCAGTGCCGCTACGACTGCAAGCTCGAGAAGTACAACAAGCTCATGAACATCGAGGCTACCACGATGGTTCGCGAGGCGCGTCGTACCTATCGCCCGGTCATTACCGCCTATGCCACCAAGGTCGCTAAGGGCCTTGAGACTATTCGTGCCGCCGGCGCCGAGGCCGCCATGCAGTGCGAGCAGAACACGCTCAACAAGCTCTGCAACGGTATCACCACCATCAACGACTCCATCAAGGCGCTCGACGCCGTGCATCAGAAGGCCGAGGGCCTCGATGGTCAGGAGCAGGCCAACGTGTACGCGCACGAGGTCGTTCCCGCTATGGATACGCTGCGCGCCGCCGTGGATGCCATGGAGGAGATCGTGGCCGCCGACTACTGGCCGGTCCCGACCTACGACGACATCCTGTTCTACGTGTAGAGCGTAACTGACATATCGTCACGGTATTGAGCCGGGGTCCGCATCATGCGGGCCCCGGTTTTTGTTTGCGAAGGGCGCTTTGAAGTCCGTTTTGCCGCCGACTTGCCTAGGTATAAAGGGTTGTGGACAAAAAACGTCAAATATGAGTACTGTCACAAGTCCTGTAGCATTATTTATTTGCAAAATATGTAGTGTTACGCAACATATGTACAAGTACTTAGCCGATAAACGTCTGCAATTCTTCCGCCGTAGGACGCCTGACGTCCAAATCGACTTCTAAAGGCATGAAATCGCTGTTACTAAAATGGTAACAGTACTCATATTTGCTATTTTTTGCCCACCGGCTTTGCGATGATGCCGTGATCCGCACCCTGTCGGGTTCGAATCCTGGTATATCGGTAGCAAAAAGCCCGCTACCGAATTGGTAACGGGCTTCTCAGATTCTGTGGTGCCCCCAGCGGGATTCGAACCCGCGATATCCACCTTGAAAGGGTGGCGTCCTTGGCCGCTAGACGATGGGGACAGCGGGAAAGAGTATAGCAGACTTTTTTGCCGGCGCGTATATCGTTGGCAAACTGGAAAACCACCACATAGGAGCTGGCTCTCTATCCCGATCTTCAAACATCTCAATCTGTAACATCTGGGCGGGCAAATTGGCTCTATCTGTTACAGATCGAGACAAAAGGCAGACGTCGGGACGAACATCTCATTCTGTAACAGTAAGACGACTTTTAACGGTCTAGATGTTACAGATTGAGACAAACCGCTGGGATGGGTCAAAACCACCACAAAGGTGCCTGTCCCCTTTGTGGTGGTTGGGGCGTTAGGGGAGGAGCTTCATGGCGGCGTCGTGGGCGGCGTGCTCGTAGGTGTCGTCGAGGGTTTTGAGCGGCAGCAGGGCCGTGGCCTGCGCATCGCCGCGGCGCTCGAGGGCGTGCGCGATCAGCCAGTCGGCGAGTTCGGGGTTCTTGGGCAGCGCCGGCCCGTGCAGGTACGTGCCGATGACGCCCTTGTAGATCAGACCCTCAAGGCCATCGTCGCCGTTGTTGCCGGTGCCCGTGACGACGGACGTTCCGAGTGGCGTGGCCTCTGCATCGAGCAGGGTGCGGCCACCGTGATTCTCGAATCCCACAAAGGGCTCGGGTGCCAGATCGGTTTTGACGGCTACGTTGCCGATCAGGCGGTCGGAGCCGCGTACGGTTTCGGCGGCAATGACCCCCAGACCCTCAATGCGATTCTCACCCATATAGTACGAACGGCCGAGCAGCTGATAGCTGCCGCAGATGGCGAGCAACGAACCGCCATCCTCAACATAGGATGCGACCTTGTCTTTTTGAGCGAGCAGTTCATGTGCGACCGCCAGCTGGTCGCGGTCGGAGCCACCGCCCATCATGACGATATCGGCATCGGTCAAATCAAGCGTTTCGCCCATACGGACCTCGTCCACGCGCACGGGAATGCCGCGCCAAGCGCAGCGGCGCTCGAGCGCGATAACATTGCCGCCGTCGCCATAGAGGTTAAGGGCATCGGGATACAGGTAGACGATGCGCAGCGGGCGCGAAAGCTCGACTGGTACGATGCCGACAGGAAGAGCGCTGCCGTCGGCACGGGCTACGGCGCGCCCGGCAACAGCGTCGGCGGCAGCGCCTTTCAGCCCATCGAGTTCTTTGACCAGCGGCGGGAAGGCCGTGTAGTTGGCGACGGCGTAGAAGGTGTCATCGGCGGCCTCGTCTGCCACGGCGCCAATTGCCTGCGCGACGTCCGAGATAATCGCGGCATCGATGCCGGCGTACTTCAGACGTACCTGCATATCGTGTGCACGCGTGCCGCCGGCAAAGGCGACAAGCCCTGGGGTATCGGCGATGCGCTCGAAGTCGACGTCGTAGATCCACGATACATCGTGGCCGTCGGCATCGTTGTCGTTGAGGAAGAAAGCGCAGAGTCTGCCGCCTGCCGTCTTGATGGACTGGATTTGTCGATCGAAGCCCACGGGGTTCTTAGCCAGGTTGGCCTCGACAGTGCGGCCGGCGATATCCCAGCGCCCCATACGACCACCGGCGGGCACATAGGCATCGAGCGTGGGCTGCAGGTGCGCCGTATCCACGCCTAATTCATGTGCGGCAAAGAATGCAGCGGCAACGTTATAGACCATGTACAGACCGTTGTAGCGTGTGGCGATGTGTACGGCAGCCGCGTCGGGCGCAGATCCAAAGACCAGGTCAAAGCCGTAGCCGTCGCAGCCGAGCTCCACGCCCGTCACACGGCGGACCAGTGCGGGGCGTGCCCAACCGCACGAGGGGCAATGGTAGGCGCCGAGTTGACCATACTGCACATAGTCGTACTCCAACGGGGCGTTGCACTGCGAGCAAAAGCGCGAGTCGCTAATACGGTCGGACTCGGTGTTGGTGGCGCCGTCGATGCCAAAGGCGATGCTTGCATTGGGAACGCGTGCGGCGATCGCGGCACACAGCGGGTCGTCTGCGTTGTAGATGAGCGTTGTTGCCGGAGAGAGCTCCAACGCATGGGCAATGACGTCTTGGGTATGGTCGATCTCGCCGTAGCGGTCTAGCTGGTCGCGGAACAGGTTGAGCAGCACGAAGTACGTCGGCTTGAGCTTGGGCAGGACGCGCACAGTGTAGAGCTCATCGCATTCAAAAACGCCCACGCGCTTGCCGCCGCCGGCTCGCTTGAGGCCGCTGCGCGCCTCGAGCAGTGCGCCCACCACGCCCGGCTCCATGTTGTTGCCGGCGCGGTTGCATACCACGGTGGCGCCGCTGGCGGCAACGGCGTCGGCGATGAGGTTGGAGGTGGTGGTCTTACCGTTGGTGCCGGTGATCACCACGCTGCGGTCGACAAGGCCGGCGAGGTCGCTCAGCAGCTCGGGGTCGATCTTCATGGCGATGCGGCCGGGGAGTACGCCGCCCTGGCGCTTAAGGACGGAGCGCAGCCCCCAGCGGGCGATATCGCTCGAGGTGCAGGCAAGAGATGAGCGGAGATTCATGAAGCCGTTCCTAACGTGAATGACATGGTCGTGGCGTTTGCGCTGTTAAAAGCCGTAACGGCGCGCAAATTCCTGGGCAAGCTGCGACACGTCTTCGCAGGCATTGGCCCAGGGGGCAAAGTCGGGAGTGTCCGAGATAATGCCGTCCGCTTCCCAAACCGCCTGGTGCGAGAGGTCCCAGGGGTCGCGCGGCTCGGGTCGGCAGGGAAGGTACGGCGTCTGATACATGGGGTTCAGCAAAAAGAACGCGCCGCCCTCGCAGCGGTTGGCAAACTCACGCAGCGCGCGTGTCGCCGGGCGCATCTTGTTCGTTTTGAACAGCAAGATCGTGCGGGCGAGCAGGTACCAGGGGGAGTTCTCGAGTGCATCGGCTCCCATCTGCTCCTCGAGCTGGTGGGCCAGGGCAAAAAAGCCGTCCTCGTCTTCCAAGCGAGCGAGGGCGAGTAGCACGGTGCCTGCAGCTCGGGTGGGATAGCCTGCTGCCTTAAGAACACGGCGGGCGTAGTTGGCGGCAGCACGGTAGCGGGCGCTCGCCATGCACAGCTGCGAGATGGCCTCGAGCGTGTGGAGCCACCCGATAAGAGCCGGCTCGCTCACGGTAAGGTCTGCTGCGGTGACACCGTCGGCCAAAACATTATTGGCCCAGTAGTGCGGGGCCTCCATGTCGAACCCGGGCACGCTTTGCTGCAGGTAATCGGCCGTGGTCGCCTCGAGCTTCATCAGGTCGCCCAGGCAGGCGTCAACGGGCGTGTCCGCCAAAATGATGGCGAGCAGCTGGGCATCGAGGACATACGCATCGATGCGGACGATCTTGAGCAGCTCATCGCGCATATCGTCGAACAGGCGGTTGCGCGTCTGTTCAAACTCCTCGTCGCTGCCCATGTCCTCGATGCGATGGAGCTCGTCGAGCAGATGGCGATGAACACCGGCATAGGACAGCAGCGCCTGGGCATGCTCGGACTGCGCGTACTTTTGGGGATTCGCACTAATGTCGTTATGGACAAGCTCGCGTGCTGCATCGGTGAGCTCGGGGTGCGACGCCAGATAGGTGCGCTCCAAGTAGGCGGGGATGTAGACGCTCGGATCCATTAGAGGTCCCCTCCCTTAAATGGAAGCCCCTGCTCGGCTGCGCGCAGGATGCGCTCGTCGATCTGGGAACGCACGATGTCGTTGGTGGCGACCCAGGCGGCAAAGCTGGCGTTGTCGGGAGCGCCCAGGCCCTCCTGCAGTACCGGCGTCGCCTCGGACAGTGCAAGGACGAGCTCGTCGGTGGAGCCTGCGCCCACGTTGACGCGGGCATAGACGCCATCGGGAAACTCGGTTTGGAAGTAGAGCGCCTCGGCCGCGTGCGGACACGAGCGCGCAAGGATACGCAGGTAGTGCTCGGCGCCCTCGTAGTCCAGCTCGCGCCAGGCTGCGCTCATCAGTGCGATGAGCGTCCACGGGTCCAAGTCGCGCTCCGCATCTTTGGGGCGGCGGCGCAGCGGGGTATTCGCGAGGTACGGCACGGAGTGAGCGGAGCGAAAGCGCTTGAGCTCCTCGGCGGGGTATTCGAGCTTTGCCATGGCGAGCATCGCGGTGTGGCGGACACCAGCGGGGTCGTTGGGCACAAAGTCCAAGCTGCGATTCGCGGCTTCGAGCGACATGCGGTAGCGTCCGCTAATGAGCGCGCGCGATGCCAAGGCGGCAAGCCAGCGCAGATAGGGGCGGCGTGTAAGGTCGCCTGTGGCCTCACGCTCGTAGGGGTCCTGCGCCGAGGCGATCTTGAGCGCCAGGTCATGCTCGACTTCATCGCACTTGGACACCAGGTACTGTACGTATTCCTCGTTGGATTCGGCGGTGAGCGCCGTCAGCATGCGCTGGGCGTCCCAGTTGGCCGGATCGAGTGCGGCCGCCTCGCGGAGCATGTTCTCGGCAGCTGCCTCTTCCTGCTCTGCCTGGGTATCGTCAGGGATAAAGGGAATGCGGTAGTCGACAGCCTCGACCACCTTGGCAATGAGGTGCCCGGCGCGGTCGCGGTCGTGCACGATGAGTGGTGCGGGGTTGCGGGTGAATTGTTCCATCAGGCGCTCTACGGCGGCAGCGTCGGTGAGCGGGATATTGTCGCGGCGCAAGGCCTCAAGAACGAGGCGATGGCAATCCTCTTGAATGGGATCGAATGCCATGGGGCCTCCTTTGCTGCGGTTAGGGTTCAAATGTCTCTATATAAGGTTCTAGTTTACCCGCATGTGGCACACCGGGGGTGCCGCACTTGGACGTGCACCTTTGCACCACGAAGACGGATGTCACACAAATGTCGGCACCTTGGACGACTGAGTGGTATCACGGTGCCGCAAACGGTCGATTTTTGGCGGCAAACGGTGCATATTTTGGAGGGGCACAGTCCTGCCCAGGATATGTAGTCAACCTTGATAAAACGTTTGCCCAGCTTGGGAGTATGAATGCCGCACAAGGGTCTTCAGGGATAGAAAAAACGTTTCATCATTGGCGGCTTTAGGTGAATAACTGACCAACCAGAACGGTAAAATAGTGTTTGTCTGAGCGTTGAGACGTTTAGACATCGCGCATTGTCATCGCCGGCAACGCGCAAACCGGTCCTAACGGAGCCAATTGGGTGCTCCGTTATATACGCAAGTCTAAGAGGGGCTTGTTTAGGAGGCACAGTATGGGACGTTTTACCAATCCTCGCGATCTGTACTTTGGTGAGGGCGCTCGCCACGAGGTGAAGAACCTCAAGGGCAAGAAGGCCATCATCGTTTCTGGCGGCAGCTCTATGCGCCGCGGCGGGTTCCTGCAGGACGTCGAGAACGACCTTAAGGAAGGCGGCTTCGAGGTCAAGCTGTTCGAGGGCGTCGAGTCCGACCCGTCCATCGAGACGGTCATGAAGGGCGCCGAGGCCATGCGCGAGTTCGAGCCCGACTGGATTATCGCCATCGGTGGCGGCTCGCCCATCGATGCCGCTAAGGCCATGTGGGTCTTCTACGAGTATCCCGAGGAGTCCTTCGATAACATCATCCAGCCGTTCAGCTTCCCTGAGCTGCGCCAGAAGGCTCATTTCTGCGCCATCTCCTCTACCTCCGGCACCGCTACCGAGGTCACCGCGTTCTCCGTCATTACCGACTACGCCAAGGGCATCAAGTACCCGCTGGCCGACTTCAACATCACCCCTGATGTCGCCATCGTCGACCCCGAGCTCACCTACACCATGCCCGCCAAGCTGTGCGCTCACACCGGCATGGATGCTCTGACCCACTGCATGGAGGCCTACGTTTCCACCTGCGCCTCTATGTTCACCGACGCCAACGCTCTGCACGGCATCCGCGAGATCGTCGAGTGGCTGCCCAAGTCCTATGCTGGCGACCATGAGGCCCGTCAGCACATGCACGAGGCTCAGTGCATCGCCGGTATCGCCTTCTCCTCGGGCCTGCTCGGCATCGTTCACTCCATGGCTCACAAGACCGGTGCTGCCTTCGAGAACGGCCACATCATCCACGGTGCCGCTAACGCCATGTACCTGGGCAAGGTCATCCAGTGGAACTCCAAGGATCCCCGTGCTGCCGAGCGTTACGCTTACGTGGCCAAGGAGATCCTGCACCTTCCCGGCGAGACCAACGAGGAGCTCATCGCTGCGCTCGTCCAGAAGATCCGCGACCTCAACGACCAGCTCAACATTCCGCAGTCCATCAAGGATTACGCGAATGGTGGCGTGAAGGTCGACGCCGAGAACCCGCAGATGGTTTCCGAGGAGGAGTTCCTCGCCAAGCTGCCCGAGATCGCCGCGAACGCCGAGCAGGACGCCTGCACGCCCGAGAACCCGCGTGAGACCAAGGCTGCCGACTTCGAGAAGATCCTCAAGGCCTGCTACTACGACACCGACATCGATTTCTAATCGACTCTTGTTATCGTAACGAGGGGCTCCGCACGTATCCGTACGGAGCCCCTTTCTTTTTTAGAGAATGGGATAGTTATGGCTGCAATTTTCAATAGCCCCAGCAAGTACATCCAGGGTCCGGACGAGCTCGCCAAGCTCGGCTCCTATGTCGAGCCGCTCGGCGCTAAGGCCCTCGTCATCGTGACGCCTTCGGGCAAGAAGCGCGTCGGTGCCAAGATCGAGGGCGGCTTTGCCGAGGCTAAGGCCGAGCTGCTGTTTGAGGACTTTAACGGCGAGTGCTCCAAGGGCGAGGTCGATCGCCTGGTTGCGCTCGCTCGCGACAACGGTTGCGACATCATCGTCGGCGTCGGTGGCGGCAAGATCCTCGACACCGCGAAGGCCGTCGCCTATTACCTGGAGTCCCCGGTTATCATTTGCCCCACCATTGCTTCGACCGATGCCCCGTGTTCGGCGCTTTCGGTGCTCTATACCGATGACGGCCAGTTCGACAAATACCTCTTCCTTAAGGCAAACCCCAATATCGTCCTTATGGATACGACGGTTATCGCGGCGAGCCCGGTGCGCCTGACGGTTTCCGGTATGGGCGATGCGCTCGCAACCTACTTCGAGGCCCAGGCGACGCACGATGCCGACGGCGGCACCTGCGCTGGCGGCAAGGGCGGCATGGCTGGTCTGGCGCTCGCCAAGCTCTGCTACGAGACTCTTATGGCCGATGGCGTCAAGGCCAAGGTTGCGCTGGAGAAGGGTGCGCTCACGCCTGCCGTCGAGCACATCATCGAGGCCAATACGCTGCTTTCGGGCATTGGCTTTGAGAGCTCGGGCCTTGCTGCTGCTCATGCCATCCACAATGGCCTGACGATGCTGCCCGAGTGCCACAGCATGTATCACGGCGAGAAGGTCGCCTTTGGCACTATCGTCCAGCTGGTACTTGAGGATGCCCCGACCGAGAAGCTCGAGGAAGTCTTGGGCTTCTGCATTGAGCTGGGCCTGCCGGTCACGATGAAGGAACTTGGCGTTGCCGAGCTTACGCGCGAGCAGGCCATGATTGTTGCCGAGGCCGCTTGCGCGCCCGAGGACACCATGTGCAACATGCCCTTTGAGGTGACGCCCGAGATGGTCGCAAACGCCATCCTGGGTGCAGACGCACTGGGCCACTACTATCTCATGGATGAGTAAATCAAGCTAAGGAAGGGGCAAAGCCAGCAGATGGCTTTGCCCCTTTTTGCTATGGTGCAAAGGGGCCAGGTTACTTTGCACCAATCGTTGTTTGATGAAGGGTGGATTCTCGTATGGCGCTTCCTATGGTTTACGGCGGTCCCGGCCGGTATGTTCAGGGGCCGGGGGAGCTTTCGCGCCAGGGCAGGTATTTGTCATGGTTGGGCTGCGCTGCCTATGTCTTGTTTGACCAGGGCACCGAGGATCGGCTGTGCAAGCAGATCGTCGATGGATTTCTGGACGAAGACCTAAGTGAGCCGTTCTTTAAGATTTATGACGGTCCGTGCACGGAAGACGCCGTTGTCGAAATGGCTAAGGAAGCCCAGGCCGAGTATTGCGACATGGTGGTGGGTATTGGCGGCGGCAAGATGCTCGATATCGCCAAGGCCGTTGCGTTTTATGCCGAGTTGCCGTTGTGCGTATGCCCCACGGCGGCGTCGATGGACGGTCCGTGCAGCGTGATTTCCGATGGCGACCTGCAGGGTGTTGCAAATGCGGTCTTTAGAAACGAGCGCAACATGGCCAACGAGCAGGCCAAGGTGACCAAACAAAAGCTCGTGCAGCTCATGTGCGAGGCATAGCTTGGCGCTTGATTGACCTTGTGCAATCGAGGCGGCGATAGGCATAGGCTATTTGCCGCAAAGATGCGCCGCGTGTAATTTGCCCGAGGCGTGAGCCGATGGCGTATCATTATCTCTTGCTTGTTTGCACTGCTCAGGGAGGGGCCGCGCATGGCGCAGGAACACGATCTGTTTGATGACATTATCGAGATCAGCAAGGGTTTCGACTTTCTTAAAAATCCGCTTGGCGGCGTGACCGATGCACTCGATCCGTCGGCGCCGCAGTGGAATCCTGCCGACTACAAGGAACGCCCGCGCGGCAATACCATTCCGTGCCTGACCTGCAAAAACGAAAAGAGCGGCTGCACCGCGTGCATGGACGTGTGCCCGGTCAACGCTATCGAGGTCGAGGAAGACGCCATCGAGATCCTCGACTCCTGCCGCAAGTGCGGTCTGTGCGCCGCTGCCTGCCCGACCGAGGCGATCATCTCGCCGCGCCTGGCGCCTAAAAACCTGTATGACGATATCGTCTCTGCTGCTACGAGCCACGAGACCGCCTACGTTACCTGTACGCGTGCCCTTAAGCGCATGCCGCGCGAGAACGAGGTCGTCGTCGCCTGCGTGGGCGATATTACGGCAGAGACTTGGTTTTCGGTACTGGCCGACTATCCCAACGTGAGTGTGTATCTGCCGTTGGGCGTGTGCGATAAATGCCGCAACACCGGCGGTGAGGACATTCTGGGCGAGGCGATTGCGAAGGCCGAGGAGTGGTCCGGCACGGGTATGGGCCTGGAGGTCGACCCCAAGAGCCTCAAGTGCCATAAGCTTCGCGAGTACGAGCGCAAGGAGTACATGGAAAAGATTGCCCGTACCACGGGCCTGACGGTGACCAAGCTCAATCCGGCGACGGCGGCACTGGCCTCGGTGACGCAAAAGCTCAAAGCCCATCGCCATCAGATTACCCAGCTGGAGCGCACGCTCAACACCATGTGCGGCACCACGACGACCAAGCGTCGCCGTTCGCTCACGCACGGGCGGCAGCTGGTGCTCTCGACACTGCAGAACCATCCCGAGCTTGCCCAGAACATGCAGGTGAGCACGCCGGAGTGCGATTTTGACAAGTGCACGTCGTGCGGCGAGTGCGTCAACGTGTGCCCCACGTTTGCCTGTGATCTGGTGGGAAGCGGTCGCTTTGCGCTGGAGTCCACGTATTGCTTGGGCTGCGGTGCCTGCGTCAAGGTGTGCCCCGAGCATGCGCTCAAGTTGGTTGAGCATGACGCGTCCAATCTGGTCGTCGTCGATCCCGAAGCCGAGGAAAAGGCTGCCCAGAAGGCCAAGGCTCACGAAGAAGCTGAGAAGGTCAAGGCCGAGGCAAAGGCCAAGCTGGACAAGATGCTCGACCAGGTGGAGAAGCTCGCGGACTAGCTAAAAGAGCGTACATGATGGCCGGTGGGACAGGTGCTGCCCCGCCGGCCAAAAAAGTTGCGGTGGAATGGTTCCTGTTTTGCCCTTAAGCTGGCCATTCTAGGAACTATTCCACCGCAACTAATAGATGGTTAGCTCATACTGCTCTGATGGGTCTCGCTGCCGTTATTGCGGCGGGTGACCGTTTCGTGGAGTAAAAAGAAGCTGGGAACCTGCTTTGTCTCGGTGTATTCCATAAGGATACCGTCGGCGTTGTAGGTCTGCCCGCGTACAACGGCGAGTGCGTTAAAGTCATCGAGATCGAGCACGCGTGCATCCTCGGGCGTGGGATGCTCAATCGTTACATCGCGTTTGCCCGTGGCAATCTTAATGCCAAGGTCTTCTTCGAGGTAACGATAGATCGAGTCGTTGACAATCTCGGGTGTCAGCTCCGGTACCTGTGAGCTTAGGTAATAGGAGTCGTCGGAGCACACGGCCCGTCCGTCTGCATAACGGATGCGTTTGGCACGCGTGAGCTCACAGCCTTCAGGAAACCCCGTAATCTTGGAGAGCGCCTTGTTGCAGACGAGGAGCTCAAAGACATGGTAACCGTTTTGAGCTCAAAGCCTCGGCTGGCTGCGATTTCCTTAAAGGTCTCGAGTCCGCCGCCACCACGATTCGTCTCGTCACTGATGTTGCGAATGACGCGCATGCCTTTGCCTTGCTGGGGGAGCACGTAGCCATCTGCCGCAAGCATCGAGATGGCGCGACGGACCGTCATGCGTGAACAGTCAAACAGCTGCGTGAGCTCAGTCTCCGAAGGCAGATAACTCTGATAGGCGTATGTGCCGTCGTCAATCGACTGCTTCACGTTGTCATAAATAGTTTGGAAGATGGCTCGCGCCACGACGGTCTCCTAGAGCTGAGAGCGCGAGCGGTGGATGAGGACCGCTCGCGCAGGTGTCGATCGATTTACTTGCTGGGGTCGATTATATATTTACCCATGGCACGCAGAGCTGGGTCTGACAGGATGGCGCCGAGTTCGTCGAGGGAGGCTACCTTTGCGACCATCGAGGATACGTCGAGCCTGCCAGAGTCGATGAGCTCGAGCGCACGACGCTGCGTATAAGGGTTAATGTAGGACGAAGTAAGCACAAGCTCCTTCTGGAAGACCTCGAAGGGCTTGACGGTGATTGTCTCATCGGGCTTGGTGAGGCCGAACATCATGACCGTAGCCTTGTGGCCGGCGATCTGGATGGCCTGCTCGATGGTGACGGGCTTGCCAACACACTCGATAACGACATCGACGTTGCCGACGCCCTCCTGCTTCAGGCGGGCCGGGACGTCTTCGTGGATGGAATCAATTGCCAGGTCGGCGCCGAGTTTGAGCGCAACCTCGCGCTTGCCTTCGACGGGCTCGAGCAAGACAACCTTGGTGGCGCCGGCGTTTTTAGCAAGCTGCATCATGAGCAGACCGATCATGCCACCGCCGATAACGACAACTGTGCTGCCGGGCTTGATGTTGCACATATCGATGCCGTGCAGGCAGCAGGCGACGGGCTCGGTCATGGCGCCCTGCTCGAAGCTGGTGTGATCGCCCAACTTGTAGACTTGCTGCATATCGACGGAGCAGTACTCGGCAAAGCCGCCGTTAACGGTGGTGCCGTAACCGGTCATATGCTCGCAGTAGTGGTTGATTCCGTCGCGGCAGGGTTCGCAGCAGCCGCAGGGATGGTTTGGGTCGATGCACACGCGATCGCCCGGTTTAAAGCCGGTGACATCGCTGCCCACGGCCTCGACAACGCCCGCAAACTCATGACCAAGGATCGTGGGCGGGGTAACGTCGGCTGCACCCTTGTCGCCTTCATAGATATGAACGTCGGTACCGCAGACGCCGCAAGCTTTGACGTTGATCAGAACGTCACGCTTGCCCACGGTCGGTTTTGTCGAATCCTCGACCCTGAGATCGTGCTTTCCATAGAAGACCGCGCTTTTCATGGTGACTCCTTAACGTGGCGGTGGATGTTGTAATGAAGTATAGGTATGTCTATAGATATAGACAAGCACATCTAGACAAGTAGAAAAGAAATTTATAATGCAGCCATCAGCTATGTCAGATTTAACAGGCGAAATACTGGACATATACCGTTTACGGCCAATAATCAACCGTTTACCGACCGTAGTATTTATGCTAACTTGTCTAGATAAGTGATATGATAAAAATAGAAGCGCAAGAAGTCAGGGAAGCGGGCCCACCCGTCCTATTGCACGAGGTACACGCAAACGGCGCGTCTGCGGTCTCGAGTGAAGCCAAAACCGCAGTCGCTCCGAATGAAGAGAGGGGGATTCCCCGTCATGATGCAAAAGATACAACGTTTCGGCGGTGCAATGTACACGCCTGCAATTCTTTTCGCATTTTCCGGAATCGTCGTCGGCCTGGGTACGTTGTTTACCACCGAGGCGATCTTTGGCGAGATGGCCACTGCGGGCCATCTTTGGTTTGATTGCTGGAATGTGCTGCTCCAGGGTGGTTGGACGCTCTTTAACCAGATGCCGTTGCTGTTTTGCGTAGCGTTGCCAATCTCGCTCGCGAACAAGCAGAACGCTCGCTGCTGCATGGAGGCTTTGGCCATCTACCTTACCTTCAACTACTTTGTAAGCACAATCTTGGGGCAGTGGGGCCCTGTCTTTGGTGTCGACTATTCTGTCGAGGCGGGCAGCGGTACTGGTCTTGCCACTATCGCAAGCATCAAAACGCTTGACATGGGCATCATGGGCGCGCTCATTATCTCTGGTATCGCCACGATGCTGCATAACAAGTTCTTCGACACCGAGCTCCCCGAGTGGTTGGGCGTGTTCTCGGGTTCCGTGTTCATCTATATGATCGGTTTCTTCGTTATGGTTCCGGTCGCTCTTATCGCCTGCCTGGTGTGGCCGCATGTTCAGGCTGCTATCTCCGCCTTCCAGGGATTCATCCTTTCCGCCGGTACGTTTGGCGTGGGTGTCTTTGCTTTCTTCGAGCGCGTGCTGATCCCTACAGGCCTGCACCACTTTATCTATACGCCGTTCTATTACGACAACGCGGCGGTCAACGGCGGCATCTTTGCTGCTTGGGCCAACATCCTGCCCCAACTGGCTGCCGATCCGAGCATTGCTCTTAAGGATGCCGCACCCTGGGCTGCCTATACCTGCCCTGGTTGGACTAAGGTCTTCGGCTCGCTTGGCGTCGCCATTGCGTTTTATATGACCGCCAAACCCGAGCGCAAGCAGCGCGTCAAGGCTCTGCTGATCCCGGTCACCCTTACCGCTATGCTTTGCGGTATCACCGAGCCGCTTGACTTCACCTTCCTGTTCATCGCGCCCGGCCTGTTCGTCGTCCACTGCGTGCTCGGAGCGCTTGGCTGCATGGCTCAAAACCTCCTTGGCGTCGTGGGTATCTTCGACGGCGGCATCATCTCGATGCTCTCGTGGGACTGGCTGCCCCTTTGGGCCGCACACGGTCTGCAGTACGCCATCTCCATCCTTGTCGGTCTGTGCTTTACCGCTCTTTGGGTTGTGGTCTTCCGTTTCCTGATCGTCAAGTTCGACTTTAAGACCCCCGGTCGCGAGGATGACGATGTTGAGGTCGAGCTCAAGTCCAAGGCCGACTACAAGCAAAAGCAGGGCGGTGCTGCTGCTGGCAAATCGGCCGCCCAGAGTAAAGATGATGAGCGCTTGGTGCTTGCCGAGAACATCCTCGATCTGCTCGGTGGCACGGATAACATCATCGATGTAACGAACTGCGCTACCCGTCTGCGCGTTAACGTCAAGGACAAGAGCGTCGTTGCACCCGAGGCTTCCTTCAAGGCGATCGGTACGCATGGCTTGGTGGTCCAAGGTCAGTCAATCCAGGTCATCGTCGGCCTTAGCGTCCCGCAGGTTCGCGAGAAGTTCGAGAGTCTTCTGAAGTTCGAGACTCTTCTGTAAACCATCGTCCATCGAAACAATCGGCCTTGCAGAGCCGGTATGCACCGCAAGGCCGATTCTAGAGATAAAAAACTCCACTTCTAGGTAACAATTCCAAACCGTGCAGGCCGCGTACGGGGATGGATTGAGCAAGCGGCCAGAATGAGGAGGACATCATGTCCAAGAAAAACTATGCCGTGACCATTGCCGGCGGTGGCTCCACCTTTACTCCGGGCATCGCCCTGATGCTGCTTGAGGAGCGCGATCGCTTCCCGGTCAACAAGGTGACCTTCTATGACAACAACGCCGAGCGCCAGGAGATCGTTGCCAAGGCCTGCGAGATCTACTTCCACGAGAACGCTCCCGAGGTTGAGTTCAACTACACCACCGACCCCGAGACCGCTTTTACCGGTACTGACTTCGTCCTCGCTCACATCCGCGTTGGCCTGTACGCTATGCGCGAGCTCGACGAGAAGATTCCTCTCAAGTACGGCTGCGTTGGCCAAGAGACCTGCGGTGCCGGCGGTATCGCCTACGGCATGCGCTCCATCGGCGGCGTCATCGAGATCCTCGACTACATGGAGAAGTACAGCCCCAACGCCTGGATGCTCAACTACTCCAACCCCGCAGCTATTGTTGCCGAGGCCTGCCGCGTGCTGCGCCCCAACAGCCGCATCATCAACATCTGCGACATGCCGATTGACCTTATGGATAAGATGAGCCGTATGTGCGGCATCAAGGATCGTCGCGAGCTGCAGTATAGCTACTACGGCCTCAACCACTTTGGTTGGTGGAGCAAAATCTACGACAAGGAGGGCAACGACCTCATGCCGCAGATTAAGGAGCACATGGCTAAGAACGGCTACCTGGACGGCATCGAGCACGAGGCCGGTAAGGAGCAGCATGTCGAGGAGAGCTGGATTCACACCTTCGGCAAGGCCAAGGATGTCTATGCTGTCGATCCCGAGACGATTCCCAATACCTACCTCAAGTATTACCTGTACCCGGACTATGTCGTCGAGACGTCTGACCCCAACTACACTCGCGCCAATGAGGTTATGGATGGCCGCGAGAAGAAGGTCTTTGGCGCTTGCCGCGACATCATCGCCAAGGGTACTGCCAAGGACGGCGGCTTTGAGCCGGATGTACATGCCAACTACATCGTCGACCTTGCCTGCGCACTGGCCGAGAACACGCTCGAGCGCTTCCTGCTGATCGTCCCCAACGATGGCGCTGTGCCCAACTTCGACCCGACGGCCATGGTCGAGGTGCCTTGCATCGTCGGTTCCAACGGCTTTGAGAAGATCTGCCAGGGCCCGATTCCGCAGTTCCAGAAGGGCCTGATGGAGCAGCAGGTTTCCGTCGAGAAGCTCGTTGTCCAGGCTTGGGTCGAGGGCAGCTACCAGAAGCTCTGGCAGGCACTTACGCTCTCCAAGACCATTCCTTCGGCGAGCGTTGCTAAGCAGATCCTGGACGAGCTCATCGAGGCCAACAAGGATTTCTGGCCCGAGCTTAAGTAAGGACTACTGTCTCGAACTCTTACGCATCTCTGCTTCATTTGCGCCGCCGCGGTGTCCGGATTCGCCCGGATGCTGCGGCGGCGCTATACTTATGAAGTTTGAAGTACCTGTACCAAAAGGAGCTGTCGTGTCCCTTTCCATCGGTATCGTGGGCCTGCCCAACGTGGGCAAGTCGACGCTGTTCACCGCGCTTACCAAAAAGACCGGCCTTGCCGCCAACTACCCGTTTGCCACGATCGACCCCAACGTGGGTATCGTCGATGTGCCCGATAGCCGCCTGCAAAAGCTTGCCGACATCGTCAACCCCGGTCGCATTGTGCCGGCTACGGTCGAGTTCGTCGATATCGCTGGCCTGGTGAAGGGTGCCAACGAGGGCGAGGGCCTGGGCAATCAGTTCTTGGCAAACATCCGCGAGACCGATGCCATCTGCGAGGTCGTGCGTTACTTTAAGGACCCCAACGTCATGCGTGAGGTGGGCCGCACGGGCGAGTTCGTCGACCCCGCCGGCGATGCCGACACCATCATGACCGAGCTCATCCTGGCCGATATGGGAACGCTCGAGAAACAGCTGCCCAAGCTCGAGAAGGAGGCCAAGCGCGACAAGGAGCTCATGCCCAAGTTCGAGGTCGCTAAGCGCCTGCTTGCCTGGCTCAACGAGGGCAAGCGCGCCGCATCCATGGAGATGACCGACGAGGAGCGTGCTGCCGCCAAGGGCCTGTTCCTGCTCACTATGAAGCCCATCCTGTATGTGGCCAACGTGGACGAGGATATGCTCAACGACGATCTGGCGCCCATCGATGGTGTTAAGCCGCTGCCCATCTGCGCCAAGATCGAGGCCGAGCTTTCCGAGCTCGATCCCGAGGACGCTGCCGACTACCTGGAGAGCCTGGGCCTGGAGCAGCCCGGTCTGGACGTGCTCGCGCAGGCCGCCTACAAGCTGCTTGGCCTGCAGTCGTTCTTTACGGCCGGCGAGATGGAGGTCAAGGCCTGGACGGTTCGTCAGGGCGCGACCGCCCCGCAGGCCGCCGGCGTCATCCACACCGATTTTGAACGCGGCTTTATTAAGGCCGAGGTTATTGGCTACGACGACTACATCGAGCTCGGCGGCGAGCAGGGCGCCAAGGCCGCCGGCAAGCTGCGTATTGAGGGCAAGGACTATGTCATGGCCGATGGCGACGTCGTGCACTTCCGCTTTAACGTGTAAGGACGACGCATATGTTTAAATATGGCAAAAAAGCCGGCTACATGGGTATTGCGCTGCTCGTGCTTGCGGTGATTCCGCTGGTGGTCGCAGCGTTTGTGATCCCCAACATTGGTCCCGAGGTGGCAACGAAGTTTAACGCAGCCGGCGAGGTGACGCGCTGGGGCAAGAGCTACGAGTTGCTGGCACTGCCGGTGCTCAACCTGCTGCTGAGCGTGGCGACGTACTTTACGGCGGGACGCCAGGCAAAGAACAACGAGGACTCCGCTGTGATGGCACGTCTTGCGTGCGAGCGCTACCTGCGCAACGGCTGCATCACGGGCGTGTTCCTCAACGTAATCAACGTCTACTTTATGTATTCGGCGATTACTGGAACGGGCTTTGGCTTTGGTTTCTAGCTTGTCCTTTTAGGCAACGAGCCTGCACGCATATTCAATGGCTGCTGCGAGGCCGCCGCTCGATCGTGGTTTAAAGACCATGTCGGCGGCGGCCTCGTTTTCGTATCCGGCGCCGCGAAGGGCAAGTGCGATACCGGCTTCTAAAAGGAGCGGCAGGCCGCGTTGGCTGGTTGCGATTACGGCAGCCTGATTGAGCGGGCAGCTGTGCGTTTGGCATTGAACAGCAAGTTCACCTTGCGCCGGGCAAGGGACCAGAACGGCGGCGACGCGACTTGATAGCAATGCAAATGCTGTACGCTCATCGGGCGAAAGGCATTCAGCTTCAACGACGACGAGCTTGGGCGGCGCGCTGTTTGTGCGAAGCGTGGCTCGGTACATGTGGACCGAAGAACCCGACATAGAAAACTCCTGTGTATTCGGCAAAACGTAAACTATAGTTTACGTTTATGTTCGGCTCCATTTCAAACTCGGCTGCATGGACGAACGTGCGAAACAGATTCTTGGCAGGCGGGTCGAAGAGACGCGCAGGGACCTTGGTATCTCCAAGGTTGATTTTTGTGTGGCGACAGGAATCAGCCGACCCTACCTCGACCGAATCGAAGATGGGACGGCAAATTTCACGCTCAAGGTTCTATTTAAGATTGCGCCCGCACTCGGCATGACGGTGTCAGAGCTTCTCGAGGGTATCGAATAGGGCGTTCCCCCGCTGTATTTGACGCTCTTTGGGCGGGTCCCCCTGGTTGCGATGTGCAAAATCGCGAGTATTCAGCACCAGTTCGGCCGTAGATGGTAGCTCGAGCGGCTGGCTTTGCCTTTTTGACAGTAGTTAATCCACACGCTTAATAAAAATGTGGAATAAATATTTACTAGACGGCCTCTTCGCCCTAAAAGTTCGTCTAACAATCGGCCGATTCTATGTCTCCGGCGGAGAAATTGCAGAATACTCCGATTTTTGCACGGCCCGAGGGGGACCACCTGTCGTTTGAGGCTGCGATAAGTGGAACTGCCTTAGGGATTACGCCATCGGGATGCGGTCGTGGTTGACTTGGCTGTAGAACAGGCGCTGAATCTCTGCCGCGTCACGTGACTGGCCGAGTGCCCACATGGTTTTGGCCACGAGCGTCTCGGTGGTCATGTCATCGCCGCGCAGAATGCCCGGATGATCGGCGTAAGCGCGGCCGACCTCATAAACGCCCAGATCGAGGCCCTCTTCGGGGACCTGCGTGGTCATAACGACGGTGCGACCCGAATCGACCCAGCGGAAAATTGCCTCCTGGAATGACTCGCCGGACTCGCCAAACTCGGGAATACCGCCAATGCCAAAGGTCTCAAGAATTACAGCATCGTAGCTATCGGCTAGGGCGTCCAGGATACCCGGGTTCACGCCGGGCGTAAGCTTAAGGACAAACACGCGCGGGTCGATGCTGTCGTAGAAACGCACCGGGTTTTCGCCCTGATGAGTGCCGTGGAGCCCGTTGCGCACGATGCGGTCGTTGCGGATGTAGGCAATGGGCGGATAGTTGACGCTAATGAACGCGTTAAAGCTCATGGTGCGCTGCTTGCGGGCGCGCGTGCCGGCAATGGCGACGCCGCCAAACACGATCGAGACGTCGTGCGAATGCTCGTCGAGCGCATAGAGCAGACTCTGGTACAGATTGAGCTTGGCGTCGGTAAAAGGGTTGCCCATGGGCTTTTGCGAACCGGTGAGTACGATGGGCTTGGGGCTGTCCTGAATCAGATAGGAAAGCGCCGCCGCGGTGTAGCTCATGGTGTCGGTGCCGTGCAGAATCACGAAACCGTCGTGATCGGCATAGCCTTCGACGATGACATCGCGGATGCGCATCCAGTCGCTCGGGCGCATATTGGTACTGTCGATGTTCATGGGCTGTACCACGTCGAGCTCGCAGAGGTCCGAGATCTCGGGGATGCTCTGGGCGAGCTCCTCACCGGTCAGGGCGGGGGAGAGGCCGTTGCCGTCCTCGGTCGATGCGATGGTGCCGCCCGTGGCGATGAGAAGGATGCGCTTCATGCTGGTATTCCTATCGTATTTGCCGCCGCAAGGGCGGAGTCGTTCGGCAGTATTGTGGCACAGGGCGTCCAATGTTCAAACGTATTACATCATCTGTAACGTTTGGTAACACTTCAATTGCCGTCAAATAGGGGCCCAGGTCGTGCGTTTGCCGTGCGCTGATGGCTGCGAGGGACGAGAAACCCCATATAACGTGTACACTATGGAGGTTATTTTCGTTCATTCACGCGGGTGGGCACCGGCTCCCCGCCAACAAGAGGGGGAAACCATGGATCAAAAGGCTTCCGCAAAGGTCCTCGTACTCGACTTTGGTGCGCAGTACGGTCAGCTCATTGCCCGTCGCGTCCGCGATCTCAACGTGTATTCCGAGATTGTCCCCTGCGACATCTCGGCCGACGAGATTCGCGATATGAACGCCTCCGCGCTCATCCTTTCTGGCGGCCCGGCCTCCGTGTACGCCGAGGACGCTCCGTCCATCGATCCTGCCATCTTTGACCTGGGCCTTCCCGTCCTGGGCTTCTGCTACGGCCATCAGATCACGGCTGTGACGCTCGGCGGCAAGGTCGGCCACTCCGAGGTGGGCGAGTACGGCCGCGCCACCATCACGCGCACGGCCGGCGCCAAGCTCTTTAACTCCACGCCTATGGAGCAGACCGTGTGGATGAGCCACCGCGACGCCGTTTCCGAGGTGCCCGAGGGCTTTACCGTTACCGCCAGCACCGACGTGTGCCCGGTTGCTGCCATGGAGTGTCCCGAGCGCAAGATCTTCACCACGCAGTTCCACCCCGAGGTCAAGCACTCCGAGTACGGTCAGCAGCTGCTGAGCAACTTCCTGTTTGAGATCTGCGGCCTGGAGCCCAACTGGAGTATGGACAACCTGGTCGAGACCATGACGGCCGAGTTCCGCGAGAAGGTCGGCGACGACCGCGTGATTCTGGCCCTGTCCGGTGGCGTCGACTCCTCCGTCGTGGCTGCGCTGGGCGCTCGCGCCGTGGGCAAGCAGATGACCTGCGTGTTCATCAACCACGGCCTGCTGCGCAAGGGCGAGCCCGAGCAGGTGGAGGAGGTCTTCACCAAGCAGTTCGATGTCGACTTTATCCACGTTCACGCCGAGGACCGTTATGCCGAGCTTCTGGCCGGTGTGACCGAGCCCGAGGAGAAGCGCCGCATCATCGGTACGCAGTTCTGGAAAGAGTTCTTTGCCGTGGCGCAGCAGCTCGAGACCGATGGCAAGCCGGTCAAGTACCTGGCTCAGGGCACCATCTATCCCGACATCATCGAGTCCGGCGCTCGCAAGACGGGCGGCAAGACGGCCACCATCAAGAGCCACCACAACCTGATCCCGTTCCCCAAGGGCGTGCACTTCGACCTCATTGAGCCGCTCGATCATTTCTTTAAGGACGAGGTCCGCGCGCTTGGTCTGGCGCTCGGCCTGCCGGGTCACATCGTGTTCCGCCAGCCCTTCCCGGGCCCGGGTCTGGCCATCCGCATCATCGGTGCGGTCGATAAGGAGAAGCTCGAGATCCTCAAGAACGCCGACGCTATCGTGCGCGAGGAGCTGGATGCCTACAACCAGCGTCTGTTTGAGCAGACCGGCGAGCGCAACTCCGAGCACAGCTGCTGGCAGTATTTCGCGGTCCTGCCTGACATCAAGTCCGTTGGCGTTATGGGCGACGAGCGCACCTACCAGCGCCCGATCATCCTGCGTGCCGTCGAGTCCAGCGATGCCATGACCGCCGACTGGGCCAAACTGCCTTACGACGTCCTGGCCCGCATCTCCGGCCGTATCGTGGCCGAGGTTCCCGGCGCCAACCGCGTGTGCTACGACATCACGTCCAAGCCGCCCGCGACCATCGAGTGGGAGTGATTTTCGGGGTCTGACACTTCTCAACACCATCTTCCAAAAACTGACATTTCCGCAGGTCAAGAAAGGGTTTCGTTCGATTCGGACGGAGCCCTTTCTCACAGAGGAAATAGACGAACGATCTCCAGTTAAAAGCCAGTCTTGGTAGCTTCTCCGATTTTACCAAAGCAGCCTATGGCTACTCGATGAGTGGTGCGCAAACGTGAAGCAGCCTGGTGCCGATACCGTCCCGCGAGCCGGTCGACGACTATGCGTCGTGGGCGAGCTCCTCGAGATGCCCAAGCGCGATTTCCAGCCAGTCGAGCTCTCGCTCGCAAGGCCCCATCGACCAATGCGTAATGTACCGGCACTGCGAGAAGACCGCGTTGCCGAGCGTTTGTACATCGTCGATGTGCGCAAGCTCGCGCCTGAGGCCCTGTGCATCATGCAAGGCGAGCCCGTAAAGCTCTTCATACGAGTGACCGCAATCCATCTCGAAGCCAAACTCCTGGAAGCGCGCCGCCCAGTCGTCGCGCTCGAGTGCGGCGGCACCACGTTCCTCGATCGCAAGCCTCAGCTTGCGAGCGTACTTTGCAACGTTATGAGGTTCCATCGCGGCGACTCCTTGATTCGAATAAGATGGGCTTGTGGTATCGAGGGCACGTAGCGCATCGCCCTCCTGCTCCTGCGGGGCATGCGCTACGGTCAGTTCAGGACGTGACCGAACGCCGCTACTGTTTCGTCAGATGCCCGGTCGGGCACCTCCTTGCCCATTGCCTGCTCGATGACGTCGAGGAGCCTCTTCGCGCGATCTAGGAAGAACGCGTCGAAGTCATCGGCGGCGAGGGCGTCGTAGTCGATGAGGTGCGACTCAACACGCCTACGGAGCTCATCACCGTCGATCTGCTCATCCTTCATGATCTTCGGCAGGTACTTCGAAGGGGCAACACCCCCGATCTCCCGGTTAGTGCGCGCGATGAGCGGGGTCTTGTTCACGATGGAGTTCCACTTCGTCCGTTCGAGCCCCGTCCTCTCACAGTACGCACGCGGGAAGATGTGGTGGATGTCCGGCGGGGTCTCCATCGACTTCACCGTGGTCATTGGTGCGCCGTCGACGAAATCGAGGCAGTTCTCGCGGAACACGAGGGCCATGACCCCCTTATAGGCGGCGCTGTTTCTGGTCTGAAGGCCCAGCAGGCGCGTGGACTGGAAGTAGGCGGCGTTCACGGTGCGCATCTGCGAGTCGGCGCCCTCTATCGCCGCAACCAGGTCCTCGATGTCGTTGGCGTAACGCGTCTCGTTGGCGCCACCGTACATCTCCCCGAAGATCCCGCACCACAGCCACCGGCGGAGGATTGCCTTCACGGGCTGCCGGTCGAACGCCTTGCGCCCGATGTAGGCGCAGGTGGCCGCGAGAGGGATGAGCTGCGTCGTATAGGGAAGGTCGCGCATGCGGAAGACGCACTCGCCGATGAGCAAATCGCGCGCCATGTCGAACCCGTCCAACAGCGCGTCCAGGTTGGCGACGTAGTCCTCGTAGCGCAGCGCCAGAACGTCCTTCTTCTTGCAGCTGGTGCTGCCCTTGGTGCCGGCGCGCTTCGCGCGATACGTCGTGTAGAGCGTCATGGAGGTCAGAAACGTGGTCTCGTCGACGCCCTGCATGAGATCCGTTCTGATGTCCTTGCTTTCGGCGCAAATACGCGGGCGCACGACCTTGTTCCAATTCCCACGCAGGTCGAAGTCATAGGTGGCGAAGGCAGCCGTCACGAGCTCGAACACGGTAAGAGAGACACCTCCCGTGTTCACGTTCTCGAAGACCTTGCAGACCGCCTCACGGGGCGTCGTCTTGTCCAAGGTGATGACCGGAATCTTGTAGTCCTCCATCGTCCTGAGGACATTCTCTTTGAAATCCTTCCAAAGGGCGTACTCTTCGGACTTGAGACCATAGTGTTCAATGAACTCTGTAAACCAGTCGTCACGCCCCTGGGAGTCGAAAACGAGATTGGCGGGAAACATGAGCTCCTCGATTTCGCGCTCGCGGCTCGTGAGGTCGAGGACGATCTTGCGGCCGATGTCCTCGGTGACGACGCGCTTGTCCGATATGGAGGCAATCGCATCCTCGCGGTCTTCCTCCGGATCGAGGCACCTGCGCATGTTGAGGTAGTAGAAGCGGCTGAGCTTCTGGCCGCGCTCGTTCGAGGTGCTGACGGGGTCTTTCCCGAAAAGCGAGCAGTAGAGCGAGGTGAGACGCTGCTGGCCGTCGAGAACGAGGTAGTTGGGCTCGCGGGAGATGCCGTGCGTTCCCTCGAAGGCGCGGTACTTCAGCCTCACCTCGCTGCCGCCGCACTCGAGCCTCATGAGGGCTCCCATCGGATACCCCTGCGTCAAGCTCGCGATGATGTTCCTGATGCGCCCGTCATCCCACGTCCAGCTACGCTGGAACTCCGGGAGCTGATGCGTCCCCTTGCCAACCCCTTCGAGAAGCTCGCCGAGCGAGGTGTCATATGATTTGGGCGCCGCTATAGCCATATAGGCTCCTTCGAGGTAAATGGGAGTGATACCGGTGTATTACAATTGCCTGTAAACTCTTATTTTACAATGCGTAGCCTATATTGAGAACACGACGAGAAGAGCGGTGCAGCTACGAGGTGCCACATCCCACCACCACCCGCTGCCCGTCGAAGGTCGCCCGCAGCCCACCCGCCTCCGCTCTGTTGCGCGCACGGCTCGGAAACCGCCCCGCCCTGCGCGGAGAGCGTCACTCACGGCCATGCCCGCCGCTCCGGCTGTGTATTGCTCCGCGGTTCGGGCCAGCCAGCTCCGCCTGCGTGTTGCTCCCGGCTCAGGTCAGCCGGCTGCGCCGTCTGCCCTTCGCGGCGGTTCGTGGATCCCCAGGGCGCAGACGATGTCGCCGCTGGAAAGGCCGTCCGCCTTGCGGCAGATCGCCTCGTCAGCCATCTCCTGCGTCAGCTTCGGACGCCTTGCCATGCGTATCACCCCCGTGAAACTCGTCAGTTCTCTCACGGTGGATTCTCGCGGCACGTCACAAAGGCATGGAAAAGGCGGAGCCGTGTCCCGTCGTTTCCGTCGGGGCGTGCTCCGCCTTCCCCCATATTCTATCGCCTAGCGACGCTCCCGCTTCCTAACGCGCCAACTGGCTAAACAGAGACGATGTTATCCCTGCTGCGTTCTTTGCCATCTTCCCCGATCCAGCGCGTCTTGACCGTGAATTTGCTGGTAGAGCCGTCGGCAAAGAAGATGGTTTCATCGAAGCTCTCGCCAGGTTCGAGCCGCTCGTAAGGCTCTTTATCCTGTATGAAAGCATAGGGTCCGGCATTCTCGTCATACTCACAGGTAACATTGGTTACGGTGGTGCCACCCGTGTTCGAAACTCGTATGCGGTGCCCTTTTAATCCAATACGGACGTAGCGGGCTTCCACCTTGGAGGATGATCTTCTCTCTGCGGCTTCTTCCTCTCTCTGAAGCTGCAACTCATGAAGTTTGAGCTGCAGATTCTCAAGCTGCTCGCCTCGCTTCTTGTCATGCAGGCTCAGCCTGTAGTTCAAAACGAAAGAAACGACGGCGAGGATAAGGCTGAGCGCCGATATGACGATGGGGGCAAAGGTGATTAATTGCGAATCTCCAGTCATTTGACCTTCCAGCCCTTTCGCTTCAGCGCCTTCTTCAAATCCTTCGAAAGCGCCGAAATGATGTCGTCGCCCATATCCTGGATTGTCGCGTCGATTGATGCCGAGTTCGCTTCAGTAAGCTGATCTCTGGAGATTGCCACTCCACAATGCGCGCAGATGAAACGTCGCTCATCAGCCGAGTCCTGATCTTGGCCAGATACCTCGGAGAACTCAGTGCAGCCACACGTGGGGCATGAAAGTGGCACCTGCACAGATAAGTCGTCCATGAATCACCTCAATACAGTTCAGTTGGCCGGTATTCCAATATGTGCAATTTTACCGCTGACAAGGCGTGAGATTGGAGGCGAGCATGGCCGACACGCAAGAGCTCAACCCTTCCGCTCCCGCCGTCCCTTCAGCCCGTACTTCCTGCACAGGCGAGAGTTGCGCTGCCGCATCATGTCCCGCTTGCGCCGTACCTCGTCGAGCTCGGCGGACTCCTCCGCGTGCGTCCGCTCGCGCTCGAGCTACTCGTTGAAGGCGCGCTCCTGCTCCAGGTGGTAGCGCTCGGTGCATCTGGGCGGGTCTACGAACAGCAGGTTGACGATAAAAATAGGGCAGAATCGCGCTCGCAATCCCGCCCATGAAACCCATGGGTTTTGACATCTGAGGCTATTCTAGCAAACCCAGCGATTCCGATAGGACGGCCTCCAGGTGCCGGGGCGCTTTTCCCCGGCGTTACTGTATCTCGGGGTCTTTCCCGAAAGAGGCGAGCCGCTTCGTCGGCGAGCGCGGTCCGGCACCCTGCGCGACCCGCCGGGCGCGTCCGCGCCGCTCTGCTAGGAGAGCCGTTTCCTCGCGAGCTGCTTCAGGTAGGACTGCCTGAAGTCCCGGCGCGTTAGTCGGTAACGTTCCGGGCAAGAACGGAGTCTAGGATGTCGTGCAGCACGACCGCGACGAGGTAGAGGCCCTCGGAGAGGTCCTGGTCCCCGGATTCGTTGATATAGAGGTTCAAGCGGCCCGGCAAGATTAATCTCCAGAAAAAGGAAATGGCGAGGTACGTACCTCGCCAATCTGACACCTAGGGCTTCCGCCTTTCGGCAGGCTTATTCTGCCACCGTTTGGACCGGGCTTCAAGGTGGCCTGGTTCCGAGTGCTGCATTTTGCGGCTGACGGTGCCCGAACGCCTCGCCCGTTGGTCGGTGAGCTCCGCGGCGCTGGGCGCCTTCTGGGCAATCGGAGGATGCATCGGACGAGATCGGCCGTTGAGGGCCCCGCTGCCTCCGGATGCGTTCCAGCTGGCGCAGGATTATTCCGCTGGTGGCAGATGGCTTGGAAGTGACGTCGGGAAACTGCCTCTCCGACGAGCTGTTTGCGCAGGTCATCTCAATTATTCCCGAAAGTTGCCGATTATTCTCACCAGCCCGCCCGGACCTTGCGCGCTGGAGAAACCGGCTTGCCCGCGCTTCTGGCGCCGGCGATTATTCCTCACGGTCGTTTCCGCAGGTAGGATGGTCCGCCGGCGTGTACCGGCTGCCGTCACGGGCATGGGTGGCGCAACCCGTGTACCATTCCCGGAACCGGCTGGTGCACGGGTTTCGGGCGCTTTCCGGGCGCCGGGGGATAAGCGAAACTGCAGGTGAGAGCGCGAGTTGGTACAAGAAGCGGCACTCGATTTGATCATCGAGTGGGAATGACGAAGGGGTGCATTTCCCCAGTCGTCTTTTGGTTGTTTTTGGATTGATTCTCTTAGCATTTCTTACGTCCGATTATGATGGTTTACACGCAAGCCTTTTGTGACTTGTATGCGAGATTCGGATGGCTCCTGCGACTGCGGGAGCCATTCTTTATAGGCGAGTCGTTAAACCGCAGCTTCAGCTCCTGGAACTCGACGTCACGACCGGTGAGGGAGAGCGTCGCGTACTCGCTTGCCCTGCCCTGCTTGGCGAGCACGAAGGTCGAGTCCGCGCTGCCGGTGGTGCACGTGGTGCCCGACACGGTGTTGAAAACGTCGTCGTCGCCCGTCTTGCGCGTGTGGTGCACCGCGAGGATCGCCAGCACATACTCGTCTGCGAAGCCCTTGAGCGCGCGCACCTTCTGCAGGGTGTCGACGATCACGAGACCGGTGTCCTCGTGCCCCTCCGCGAAATCGTCCAGCTGATCCACGAGCCCGTCGGCGATGCTTCGCGAGTTGAGCGCGAAGCAGAGGCGCTCGCTCGCCGTGTCGGAGAGGCCCCACATGCGGCCCTGGATGCGCGCGAGCGTGTCCTCGAGCGCCAGATAGAGCACGCCGCACCGGCGCGTGGCATAGCCCCAGAAGGGCCTGCCAGCGCTCACGGCGAGCGCTAGGTCGAGCACGAGCCAGCTCTTACCGATCTTCGGGGCTCCGGTGAGCAGGTGCAGGCCCGCCGGCATCAGGTCCTCCACCACCCACACGGGCTCGCGGCGGGGCTGCTGGATGAGCCAGTTGGCATCGACGGTCTGAAGCGGCTCGACCACGTCAGTCGCCCCGCTCCATGCTCGCCATGGCGTCGTCGGCCATCGTAGCCTCGGGGATCGCCTCCGGGCTTCCCAGCCCCTCCAGCGTGCGCGCCAGCACGCCCATGGCCTCCCGCAGCTCGAGCGGCACCTCGCGGGCGTCGTCGAGCCGCCTGAGCTCTTCTAGGACCTCGCGCGATGTATCCTCCAGGGCCTCAGCACCCGCGAGGAGGGCACCACCACGACGTCGCGGCAGAGGAGCCGCCGCATGATGTAGTCCTGCTTGGAAAGCCCGCCCAGCGCCACCAGCGCGTCGAGCTCGCGCGCCTCCTCGTCCGACGCGCGGAACGCCACCGTGCGGCTGCGTCAGCGCCCGCACCTGTCGTTGCTCCTCATGCTCATCTCTTTCCTCCCGCCTTCTCGAGGTCCGCCGCCATGCTGGTCTGCACGCTCGGGAACATGTGCGCGTACGTCAGCGTCACCTCGCTGCTCTCATGCCCCAGCCTGTCGGCGATCGCCACGGCAGAGTAGCCCATGTCGATGAGCAGCGACACGTGGGAATGCCGCAGGTCGTGGATGCGGATGCGCTTCACGCCGGCGGCGCGCGAGCCACGGTCCATCTTGTGGTGCAGGTAGCCCTTCGTGAACGCGAAGACGCGCTCACTTGCGCCCTTCGGGAAGAGCTGCAGGTGGTCGCGCACCTCGTCTGCCAGAAACCTGGGCATCAGGATCCTGCGCTCGGACTTCTTCGTCTTAGGCGATGTGACAACGTCTCTGCACTGCAGGCGCTGGTAGCTCTTGGTGATGCTCACCATGGGGCGCGCGGGGTCGAGGTCGAAATTCGCGGGCGTGAGCGCCAGCAGCTCGCCCACACGCACGCCGGTCCAGTACAGGACCTCGAACGCCAGGAACGAGTCGGGCTTGTCCATAACCTCGCGCGAGAACTCCAGGTACTCGTCCTTGGTCCAGTAGAGCATCTCGCCGGCGCGCTTGGAGCCGATGCGCTCGACCTTGTGCATGGGGTTGGAGCGCAGACCGTAGAGCCTGACTGCGTGGTTCATGATGGCGCTCATCTGGTTGGTGATGGAGTGCAGGTAGGTGGGGGAATAGGGCCTGCCCTCCCCGTCGGTCATGGCCAGCAGCTCGTTCTGGCACTTCACGATGTCAGCGGGCGTGATGGCGTTGACGGCCTTGTCCTCGAAGTACGGTATGGTCTTGGTACGCACCATGTGTTCCTTGCTAAGCCACGTGCTGAGCTTCAGGCGTGGCTTCACGTCCTCGGTGTAGACGTCGAAGAAGTCGCCGAAGCGCATGTCGATGGCGCCGGCGCTGCGGGCGGCGAAGTCGCGCTCCCACGCGAGCGTCGAGGCGCGCGACTTGAAGCTGCGCTTGGTCTTCTTGCGGCGCGCGCCCTGCCAGTCGCGGTGCCAGCACTGCACAGTCCACGTGCCGCGCTCGGGGTCCTTAGTCACGGCCATTGCGCTCCGCCCCCTCGGTGTTCGGCAGCGTGAACAGGCGCTGCTCTAGGTACGATTCGCTCACCTTGCCCGGGATGGTGATGTTGCCGGCAGCGGCCATCTCCTCGTTGAGCCGGCTGATGAGCTTGTAGGCGTAGGACCTCGACACTTTCAGCCTTCGCATGAGTCCGTGGCGCCCAGCATCCTCTCTTCCATGTGTCCTCCTTCCGTCGCTTGCGCAACCTTACGTATCCATAATCATCTGCTGCGCACTGTAGCATCACGATTACGTAAGGTCAACGTAAATCCACTATGTCCTTACGAAAATGTGATGTATCATGGCTCCAGAGGGCTTACAGGGACTTAAGTAGCGAGAAGGGGCTTGCATGAGGCCGAGCGAGAAGGACCGCAAAGAGGTCGGCGCGAAGATCCGGGAGGTCAGGGAGCGCAGGGGCATGACCCAGCGCGAGCTGGCCGAGAAGGCGGGGCTCACTGAGTCCGCCATGCGCAGCTATGAGCTGGGCTACCGCATGCCCAGCGAGACGCAGGTGAAGCTCATGGCCAAAGCGCTGGGCGTGAAGCCCGAGGCGTTTGCGGACTGCAAGACGAGGACGCACCCCGAGGTGATCCACCTGCTGTTCCAGCTGGAGGACGCGCATGGGCTAGAGCCCGTAAAGGGCGAGGCCGCGATTCGCGCGACAAGGCCGGGGTCGGCCATCGAGCTCGCCCTCATCGACTGGGGCGAGAAGCGCGCCGAACTCGAAGCCGGGAAGATCACCCAGGAGGAGTACGAGGACTGGAAGGACTCGTACTCGCCGGGGAAGAAGGTTCTGTAGATTGGACGATTGAATGCCTGCTGAATTCAATGCGGAAAGGGCTCAGTTCTACCCGTCAAACGACCTTGCATATGCTTGGTTTAAAGATCGAGTCATTGAGGTCCTAACAACTTGGCAAGATGCGGACATCAAAGATATAAACGATTGCATAGAAGTTCACGAATGCAAACGAACCATCGAGGTTCACGAACATATCTTCTCCGAGAGCCAGATTGACGTTTTACATAGTAGGGCACGTACTCTTTTTGGACTTGCCTGCAAGCATGCATCGCTTCTCTTAAAAACTGCTTCAATAACGGACTTGTATGGCATGCTTGAGATTCAGTACTGCGAACAAATCTGGGATTTCTTGGTCGCTTCTGATCTCTATAAGCAGATCGATTGCGATGACTTCTTGAGGCTATTGCTCGGCAATCCCCATACATTTGGAGATATCGTTAAGCACAAGCCCTTGGTAGATGCGTTTGATTCCGAAATCACTAGTGCGTTTATCGACAACGCCAATATTGCCGCTGAACTAATAATCAGGTTGCTTGGTTCGGATAACCATTTTGACGGGTATATCGTGCTTCCAAAATCGCTGAAGAACCCTGCAATAGATGAAATGATGCTCTCTTATTTGGAGAGCCCCAACGCAAACCTTAACCATGTACGCGTCCTAGAGACCTGGCCGCGTGAAGCTCTCAATGCATACAAGCCTTCTGCCGATGTTTTGGTTAGCGCAAAGAAGTCCGCATCGAGATTGACTGCCGAGTTATTCCAAAGTGACGCAATCACATCAATGAGATACGGCGTCGGCGTTCTTATTTCGCCGGATCAGAAGCCATGCAAGGGAATCGCTGTAAAAGGCAGCACTTATACCCTCTCATTCAGCGCTGAATGGCTTTCTGCATATACAGATCCTGGAACTATTTTGAACAACTTCATCTATGTGTTTGATTTCGTAGATTCACACGGCTTGCTGATGGCGCCTTCTAACAAGCACGAACGCAATGCCCTCGTAGAAACTCTTGGCGTACATGTTCGCGAAGAGTATCCAAAGAGTATGAGCTTCAATATGCGCAACACTCAAGCCTTGTCAATCGTCCTAGCATACAGAAGGTTTCTTCTGGAAGCTGGAACTAGATTAGAAGAAGCAGTGGAGTGGTTTTTCAATGACTACATTGAAGATGAGTTTGGCATTTCAGGCTTCTCGATTAGCTTGCCGACCGAAGAAACTAGCATGTTTGATAAGTGCAAATCAATCGGACCCGAAATTGAGAGAGTCGTTAAAGCGTTTCAGCTGTTCGTCGATCGCGGTGAAATTGACAGCGACTATTGGGGGTGCGGACAGAAAGTTGGACCGTGGGGCGGTCCGGACTGGAGGTTCGCAT
>NZ_JAESIQ010000014.1:0-67889 GCF_025289055.1 Collinsella aerofaciens | reverse complement strand
GTCGGCGGGGCCATTGTGGCTCTTGACAGCGGATTGGGTCATATGAGCGAGCGGGACCAAAGGCCCGACCAACAAAGTCCAACTCAGACAAGGAACCCCGCCAGCAAGCGATGCCTAAGAACCGCCAGCTGTGTCACCGCAGGCCGGGGCCGGGCTTGGTTTTGAAAACACTCCGCAGCGCGAGGCCCGCCTTTCCGTTGCTCCGCAGGAGCAGGAAAGACGGGCCTCATGCGCGAGGACGTTTTCAAAACCAAGCCCGGCCCCGGCCGGAGGGACCACAAGCAAGCTACAGGTTCTTGACACCCATCGCGCGCATGGCGTTCAGGATGGCGATGATCGCCACGCCTACGTCGCCGAACACGGCAAGCCACATGTTGGCGATGCCCAGCGCTGCCAGCACAAGGATCAGCAGCTTAATGCCCAGCGCAAAGATGATGTTCTGCCAAACAATCGACATGGTCTTGCGCGCCACGCGGATCGCGCGGGAGATGTTGGACGGCTTGTCATCCATGAGCACGACGTCCGCCGCCTCAATTGCGGCGTCCGAGCCCATAGCGCCCATGGCGATGCCCACATCGGCGCGCGTAAGCACTGGCGCATCGTTGATGCCGTCGCCGACAAAGGCGAGCTTGCCCTTGCCGCTTTCGGCCGCGAGCAGCGCTTCAACACGCTCGACCTTGTCGCCCGGCAGCAGTTGCGCATGGAACTCATCGAGGCCGAGCCGCTTGGCCACCGCAGCAGCCACTTCCTCGCGGTCGCCCGTGAGCATAACGGTGCGCTTGACGCCGGCGGCGTGCAGGTCGCGGATCGTCTGCTCGGCATCGGCCTTAACGGTGTCTGCAATCACGATGTGGCCGGCGTACACGCCGTCAACGAGCACATGAAGAATCGTTCCGACGACCTCGCAATCGGGCGCTTCAACGCCGGCCGCGGCGAGCATCTTGGCGTTGCCGACGACGACATGCTTGCCGTCGATGGTTGCCGTCACGCCGTGGCCCGCGTCGTTGGCGGAGTCGCTCACGCGCTTGGGGTCGACTTCGCCCTGGTAGGCGACGCGCACGGACTGCGCGATGGGGTGATCCGAGAATGACTCCGCAAGGGCTGCGACCTCGAGCAACGACTGCTCGGTATAGCCAGTCTCGGGGTGCACCGCGACCACCGAGAACGTGCCGTTGGTGAGGGTGCCTGTCTTGTCAAAGACGACGGTGTCCACGTCGGCGAGCGTCTCGAGGTAGTTAGAACCCTTGATGAGAACGCCCAGCTTGGAGGCGCCGCCGATGCCGCCAAAGAAGCTCAGCGGCACGCTGATCACGAGCGCGCACGGGCAGCTGACGACCAGGAAAGTCAGGCCGCGCAGAATCCAGTCGGACCAGGCACCGGTGACCAGGCCGCCGCCAAGGGCGAGCACCGCGGCCGCGCCGGTGACGGCGGGGGTGTAGACGCGGGCGAAGCGTGTGATGAAGTTCTCGGTGCGTGCCTTCTTTTCGCTGGCATTCTCCACGAGCTCCAGGACGCGCGCGACGGTGGACTCGCCAAAGGGCTTGGTGGTGCGCACGTGGATGAGGCCCGTCATGTTGATGCAGCCGCTGATGATATCGTCGCCGGACTTGGCGGGGCGGGGGACTGACTCGCCCGTGAGCGCGGCGGTGTCGAGCTGGGTTTCGCCCTCGACGATGACGCCGTCGATAGGCACGCGCTCGCCGGGCTTGACCACGATCACGGTGCCGACGGCGATGTCATCGGGAAAGACCTGTTCGAGTGTGCCGTCGGCTTGCTCGACGTTAGCGTAGTCGGGCGCGATGTCCATCATGGCGCTGATTGACTTGCGGCTTTTGCCCACGGCATATGCCTGGAACAGCTCGCCGACCTGGTAGAACAGCATGACGGCGGCGCCTTCGGCCATGTGCGGGTCGGTATCGGGGAAGAGCACCATGGCAAACGCGCCGATGGTTGCGACTGCCATAAGGAAGCTCTCGTCGAAGGCCTTGCCGCGGCGGATGTTGTTGTATGCCTTTTGGAGCACGTCGTAGCCGGCAATCAAAAACGGCACGAGGAACATCACAAAGCTGGCGTAGATGTCGTCCGGGGTGCCGAATGCGGCGGTGAGGGCACCGAGCTCATCGAGGGCGTACACCACGGCAAAAATGCCCAGCGCTACCAGGATGCGGTTGCGCTTATGCTCGAGTGACTCTTTTTTCTTGCGCTTCTTCTTTTTCTTTTTGGGGTCGGCGGTGACCATGACTCGTATCCTCCCATTTGAATGTATGAACACTCGCTCATATAATTTCGCGAGCAAAGGCCGCGGCAAGCGCGGCCTTGCGGGTCAGCGTATGCGCAGGCTAGAGAATGATCTCGCAGTCCGGCTCGGCGTCGGCGGTGAACTCCACGACACGGTCGAGGACCTCCTCGAACTCGGCGTCGTCGGCCTCGAGCGTCAATTTCTGGGTCATAAAGTTGACGGACACGGATTTGACGCCCTCGAGTTTGGCCAGCTCGTCCTGAAGCTCGCGCGCACAGTTGGCGCAGTCGATCTCGTCGAGCTTAAACTGCTTTTTCATGGTGGGTTCCTTTCTCTGTGTTGGCGACCTGGGTGCCGGTCGCGTTGATACCGTGGTTGGTTGCTATTCGCAGATATGGCTCATGCCCTGGTTGAGCATGGTGTAGACATGATCGTCGGCAAGCGAGTAGAGGATGTTGCGGCCGTCGCGGCGGAACTTGACCAGGTGCGACTGCTTAAGCGTGCGCAGCTGGTGCGATACTGCCGACTGCGAGGTTGCGGTCGCCCCGGCGATGTCGGCCACGCAGAGCTCGCGGCCCATGAGGGCATAGAGAATCTTGATGCGCGTGGTGTCGCTGAAGACCTTGAACAGGTCGGCCAAGTCGTACAGCAACTCCTCGTCGGGAAGGTCCTCGGGCGAGCAGGTGGTGGGGATCACGGGTTCGGTGGCCTCGATGTCAGTCTTTGTTTCATCAGCGTGGTCGCTCATTGCAACATCCTTTCATATGAACATGCGCTCATATAACTTGCTTCCGATTATATGAGCGCATGTTCATATGTCAATAACGTTCAGGTAATTCGTCGTACAAAATGATGAGGAAAAGCGGACGAGATCCCGGACTAAGCGGTTTTGATTAGCGATGCCGGGGTGGGTGCCCCTGCGCCGTGCAAAAATTGGAGTATTCTGCAACGATAGGGGGTCTGTTAATCTATCGCGGGCCAAGTAATGTAGTTCAAGAGCTATCTTAGGGTGTTAAACCGATGAGTTCTTCCTCAAATGTTGCCTAACGTTCTCACGCAAGAGTGATTTCGCTTCACATTTGGATCCACTCGAGGGTGATGGACACCCGACCCTGCTGAATACTCGCAATTTTGCACGTCGCTAGGGTACCCACCTTGTTAGTCGGCCTAGTTTCCGGCCCCGAAGACCCTGCCCTCGGGCGTGAAGCTGCTTGTTTGGTTGAGTGATGGGCTGCCTGGTTCGACGATTTGCATGTCATCGATTGCCGGAGCCTCGTTAATCGTCGGATCGTCCAATGTGATGCTTTCGAGCATTGCTTTTTCGAGATCGATTCGTTGACGCTCTTCGGAATCCTGGCGAAGCTCCTCCTGGATTCGTTTCTTCTCCTCAATAAACCTTCTGAGCACAAACAGTCTCAGGTCCTCTTGCATGATTTGAAAGTCTTTTGGCAGACGCGAGGGGCGTATACCTTCTTTTCGTTGGATTGCCTCCATGACCCTAACGAAAGAGCTGGCATGCATAAAGGAATAACGGCTGACGGTGATGATTCCGTACCCCATGGACGCAAGCGCATTCTTGCGCTCCTCGTCGATAGCGCGGTCCTCTTCGGCGTCGTGATAAAACCCGTTGTATTCAATATCTGTTCGAGATTTCTTCAGATATGCATCCATAAAGAACTTTTTGCGTCTCGTGAGATTTTTTGCGGCGGCGGTGACCTGCACCTCGTAATCGGTCTCAATTCCCTTAATACCAAGTCCACCTTCGCTTTTGGGCAGCGTAAGCATCATGACAAAGGCCGTTTCCATGGGAGAGCGGCATCCATCGCGTACACATTGAATAGCCTTTCGGGCAAGGGCCAAACCGTCGCATCTGGTAATGGAATTAAAGAACTGCTTTAACCTCTCGGTTGAGGTAAGTGGGAAACGCTCGGCATAAGAGGTAGAAGAACCGGTTCCAAGGGAATAGGCGCCGCACAGTTCAAAGTAGTACTCCACTAGTTCGCGAAAAGGGAGATAGGTGGCGGCCTGAAGTGCACAAAGCTCAACGCCAATAATGTAGATGTCATCTTCTAGCTCTATAAAACGCGAGCATGAGAATCGCTTTGACGAAACGTGGCATTGACAGTTCATCGCGTAGCGCGCGTTCCTGCGATCAAACACCATTATCTCGAGGGATTCATTTGCGTCGCGGGCAACATCATGTTTGGCAAGCCATTCTGTGGCCGCGTCGAGGAGCGTTCCGGTGGGGCACGATCCGTAAATTGCGACAGGGCTGCAGGACTCGATGTTTTTCGCAGACACCGAATGCGCGGCCTGGTAGACCGCTTTTGCCGTGGTATGTGACAATACGATACTCATGGTATATATCGTGTCAGCTAATGTCGTGTTGATGACGCTGAGCGGAAAAGTCGTTTTAGAGGTCTAACCAAATGCTGTCCAAAAACTTGACGCAATTATGGGTTGGTACGCCCTAAATAAATGTTTTCGCAGCTCGGCTATAGCATAGAAATACTCAATTGCTGCACATTTGGTATCGATGCATCGTCATCCGAGCACAAATCACGTGTCGGGAAAGTGCCGAAATAGTTAAAAAATAGGGTTCAGAATTTGTGAAGAGCGGGCCTGCTTATGGAACGTAGGGCGGCCCCGCTGCGGGGGTTCCCGCTGCGAGGCCGCTCGTGATCTACGCCGTGGTTTGTCGTAGACGTTTCTACTTGGCAAATAGGTTCTTGAGGTTGAACTCGGCTTGGACGGTACGGAGCATGAGGTCGGTGTCGTCGAGGCCCAGGTGCTGCTCGTTGGCGTCGGCGGCGAGGGTGCCACGGCGGCGCGCCCAGTTCTCGAGCGCAGCGGGCGCGGACTCGCGGGGGAGCGAGCGCACGTCGGCGTCCAGGCTGCGGCAAATCTGGCGCGAGTCGATGACGATGATCTTGCCTGCGCGGCGTGCCTCGGCGTAACCGTCCAGATGAATTTTGAACCAGCTGTCCTCGAAGGCGGCATTGTGCGCCATATAGGGGTACTTCTTCATGAGCTTGAGCAGCTGCTTCTGCAGCTCCTTGTTCTCGCGGAACGGCTTTTTGCCGTCGATGTCGTCCCAGGTGATGTGATGGATGTTCGATAGCGGCACATCCTCGCCGCGGTAGATGTCGGGCAGGCCGCAGTAGTGCGCCTCGGCGTCATGCGGCACGGCGTCGCTGGTGAGATCCATGATCTCCCAGCCCACGTTGATGATGTAGCCGCGCTCGGGCGCGCGACCGGTGGTCTCGATGTCGATGCCCAGCACCGTGCCTTGGATGGGCTTGCGGGCATAGGCTACGCCGAGTGCGTCGCGGTCACCGCGGATCTCGCGCATGACCGATGCGGCGGTACGCTTTTGCATCTTGCCGATGGCGGCGCAGGTGTCGGCGTCGGACAGGCCGCGCGAGAGCGTCGCGGGCGTCACGTTGCGCAGGCGCGCCTCGCCAATCTGGTCGCACAGGTCGCGGTTGCGGTCGGCCAGGTCGCGCACAGTGGCAAAGTCGAAGCCGGGGTCGCCCTCGGCGGTAAAGTACTCGGTCTCGAGCACCTTGAGGGCCTCCTCGCCCTTCTGGCGCTCGGACTCCATGGCGCCGTGATCGCCATAGATAAACATGGGGATAAACGGCTGGCGCTCGTATTCGAGTGCTTGCGAAACATTCATATGCTGCTCCTTGGACGGGCCGCGTCGCGCGGCTCGGGGTTACTGAGTTGTGGCGAGATGATAGTTTACCATGGGCAACTATTGGCACCACGCCCGGGACAACTACAATACCCTAGTTGACCGCTAGGACTTTTACAATGCTGCCGAAAGACACGAAAGGTTCCATCCGTCATGGATTTACTGATTGATATTCTGCTCGACGCCGGCAAGGACACGCTGTCGCTGGTGCCGTTTTTGTTGGTGACGTATTTGGCTCTTGAAACCCTTGAGCACGTTGCGGGCGACCGCGTCAACGGCGCTATCAAGCGCGCCGGAGCCGCGGGTCCGGTTGTCGGATCGTTGTTGGGCATGGTGCCGCAGTGCGGATTTTCGGCCATGGCAGCAACGCTGTACGCCGGCCGTGTCGTGACGCTGGGCACGCTGGTTGCCGTGTTCCTCTCGACCTCCGACGAGATGTTGCCGCTGTTGCTCGCCGAGCAAGTTCCCGTGCAGACCATGGCAATGCTCCTAGCTTCGAAGGCGCTGATCGCTCTGGTCACGGGCTTTATCGTGGATGCTGCTATCCGCGGCCTTCGTCGTAACGCCCGCGCGCATGCGGCGATTCGCCGTACCGTGCTGGGGACCGCTGCCAATCCGGCTCATGTGAACTGCGCCCACGACGACCATACCGGGGGCGACATCATTGACGAAGTGGCCGAGGCGGGCGTAAGTGCCGATCACATTCACGAGCTGTGCGAACGCGATCATTGCGGCTGTGATGAAGACGAGGACGAGCACGGGCACGACCACGGCAACGACCATGGTCACGCGGACGAGCACGAGCACCACCACGGTCACAGCCACGACCACTCCCACGAAGGGGCGCCTGTCCTGTCGATCATCCGCAGCGCGATCTCGCACACCGTGCAGGTGTCGGTATTCATTTTCCTGGTGACGTTGATTCTGGTCGCCGTCCTCGAGACCTTTGGTGAGTCCGCAATCGAGCAGTTCCTGCGCGGTAATGAGACGCTCGCCGTCCTGGGCTCGGCGCTTGTCGGTCTGATCCCCAACTGCTCTGCTAGCGTCGTTATTACGCAGTTGTACCTCGAAGGTGCGCTGCAGCTGGCGCCGATGCTCGCCGGCACGCTCATTTCCGCCGGCGTGGGCTACCTAGTCCTGTTCCGCACCAACCGCAGCGCTCGCGAAAATGCCGTGTTCCTGGTCATGATGTACGTCATCGGCGCCGGCTGGGGACTCATCCTCTCCGCCTTCGGCCTCTAAGCAGGCCTAGCAAAACGGGCTTCAAAATAGCCATGCTCGGCGCCGGCGCAATGCGGCGACGCATGGCATTTTGAAGCCCGTTTTTTGTTGAGCCATGGATCCTGAGCGTTCACGCCGCTCAAAACAAAAAGGCAGATTTCCGGGCATATCCCAAAAATCTGCCTTGGTTAGTGTAGCAGCTCGGTGAGGTTGCGTTTAAAGCGGGATCGGTCCTCGCTGGTGAAGGCTGCCGGACCGCGGGTGCGTCCCCCGGCGCGGCGCACCTTCTTTTCCTCGTGGCGAATAAATAGTTGCATGTCGATGGTCGCCTTATCGTAGACGCGCCCGCGCACGCCGATGGCGGCGGCATCGCGTCCGAGCACCATGCTTGCCAGGCCTATGTCTTGTGTCACGACCACGTCGCCAGCCTGCAGGCGCTCGACAATGGCAAAGTCGGCACTATCGGCTCCCACACTCACATCGAGCGTCGTGACCCAAAAGCCCCGACGCGCGTGCTCGGCATCGCGCGGGTCGTCGCGGCGAATGTGGCGCTCCAGGTTTTGCGTGCTGTTGCCGGCGATAACGACGGCGACGCCCGCCCTCCGCGCGCAGTCAATCGACTCGCGTGTGACCGGGCAGGCGTCGGCATCAATAAAAAGCGTCTTTGGCATCTAGCGCACCAGTTTGCCAAATTGAATGGCGCGAACAATCAGCGTCACGCCAAACACCAGCAGTGCGGCACCGCTAAAGATGACGAGCATCTTGGCCGACCACAGCGGATAGATAAACACGAACATGCCCGCGATGATGGAGAGTGCGCCGCTCAGGATGGCGAGGGCGCGGTTGGCGGAAAGCTCGGATTCCAGAATCGACATGATGCCCTCAACAATCCAGCCAAAGCCGGCGACGACCACTACAAGCGTGGTGAGCGTCGCGGTCGAGAAGGCCTGGTTGCGCAGGATTATGACGCCGCCCAGAATGATGAGCAGGTTGGCGATGATACTCGTCACGCGCCAGCCGGTGGGCAGCAGCGGCTCGAAAACAGCGGTAAACAGCCTGATCGCGGCCGTGATCACAAAGTAGATGCCCAAGACGGTCGTTAGGAAGACGAGGGACTTGGCGGGCGCAAACAGCAGTGCGATGCCGGCGACGAGTGCCAAGACGCCCGTGATGGCGTAAATCCAGCGCACGGCCTTGACGGCCTTGCCTGCCATGCTTTTCTCGTCAAATCCAAACGCGCTCGATTGCTTGTCATCGTTCTTAAAGATGCCCATGATGTCTCCTTTCGTGCGGCGTAAGCCGTAGCTCTTGCAACCAGTATCGCCCAAGGGCGCTGTCGCGTGGGGCGGAAAGGGCGAATGGGAGCCTCACCTTCCCGAATTGTTATCTTTGTTCCCGTTTGGATGTGGGATATTCAACAGATGTAGAACATTGCAGCTCTGTTCGTTATTGCCTACGTTTTAGGTTAGATTTTCTTAAGAACAATTGGCTTTTATTGAGGGGTCCCTATGAACGAAACAGTTCCCGCGGCGCCGGTAAGCGCTGAGTCGATGGCAAAACAGGGTTGCGAAAAGCTTGGCCTGGACACGTTTGACGCGCTGGTCCGCCGCGCCCGCACGTGCCGCCGTTTTGATGAGTCCATGCGCGTGCCGCGCGAGTTTTTGCTCGAGCTGGCGGAGCTGGCACACCTGGCCCCTTGCGGCGCCAACGCTCAGCGCCTGCGTTTTCATGTGGTGAGCGGTGCAGAGGACTGCGCGCGCGTATTTGATGAGCTCGCCTGGGCCGGTGCGCTCAAGGATTGGTCGGGTCCCGATGAGGGCGAGCGCCCGACCGGTTACATTGCGATTCTTGCCGAGCGCGCTGTTCCGGGTAAGCCCGCCGCGCCCATCACCGAAGTCGACACCGGCATTGCCGCCCAGACGATGATGCTCGCCGCTCGCAGCGCCACGCCCGAGGTGGCGGCCTGCATGTTCAAGGCCTTTACGCCCCGCGCGATCGACGCCATGGGGCTCGATAACGACAGATACGAGCTCAAGTTGATCATGGCTTTTGGCGTGCCAGCCGAGACGCAGGTGATCGATGCGATCGACTCCAACCCGGATGGCTCTATCAATTACTGGCGCGATGAGGCGCAGGTGCATCACGTGCCCAAGCGTCCGCTTGCCGACGTGCTGCTGTAGTTACGCATCGTTGCGGTGCGATCGGCGGCAAAACCACCACAAAGGCGCCCGTCTCCTTCGTGGTGATGCGAGGGGAGGGCGTGTGGCCGATCTGTATTTGGTGCGGCATGGGCAGACTGAGCTCAATGTGAAGAACATTTTGCAGGGCTGGCACGATTCGCCGCTTACGGCGCGCGGGCGCGAGCAAGCGCTGGCGACGCGCGCGGCGTTCGAGGACCGCGGCGTGACCTTTGACCATGTGTATTCCTCCCCGTTGGGTCGGGCGCGGCGTACGGCTGAGCTAATTGCTGGTGAGGCCCGTTCGATAGAGCTGGTCGACGACCTGCGCGAGTGGCATTTGGGCTCGCTGGAGGGTACATCAAACCGCGAGATGCCGGCGCAACCCTGGGGCGATTATCCGGTTGCCTTTGGTGGCGAGTCGGAAAGTGAGCTTCGCGCACGTATGGTCGCGGCACTGTCCCGCATCATGTCCCGACCCCGGCACGACTGCGTGTTGGCCGTCTCCCACGGCTCAGCCTGCCAGGAGTTTCTTAGATGCGTGACCGGCGGGGGAGAGCAACCCGACAACGGTGCCGTGCTTCATTTTGGCTATTGCGACGGGGCGTTTTCGCTCTTGGATTGGTAACAAACGAAAGGACCCCCCTATGAATAAAGACCTGTATCTGGTCCGTCATGGCCAGACGATATTTAACCTCAAGCGCATTATTCAGGGCTGGAGTGACTCGCCGCTTACGCAGCTGGGATGCGACCAGGCGGCGCGTGCCGGCATGTTTTTGCGTGCGCGCGGCATTGAGCCCGATCATGCCTACACCTCCACACTTCATCGCACCGAGCAGACTATCGCCAACTTGTGGCCGGGCTTGGCGTACGAGCGCCTGGACGGCCTGCGTGAGTGGTTCTTTGGCGACTTTGAGGCCGAGCGCGTGATGCTCATGCCCGAGCGCCCGTGGCGCGACTTCTATTGCCAGTTTGGCGGCGAGGGCCAGATGCAAGTGCGCGAGCGCATGGTGGCGACGTTGACCGAGCTTATGCAGCATCCGGACCATACGTGCGTGCTCGCGGTGAGCCACGGCTCGGCTATCAAGGAGTTTATGGATCACGTGAAGGGCGCGGCGGCAGACGAGCGCGACCGCGTGCCGGGCAACTGCTCGGTGCTGCACTTCGTGTTTGATGATGCGACCGATACGTTTGACCTGGTTGAGATCTTTACGCAGGAAGACTACGCGCGCGAGTTGGGGCTAGAGCCGCTCGTGGCGGCAGCGGGTCCGCAGCGTGGATAATGCTGGTGTTGCGGCGCGGTTTGCCGGCGTAATTGTTTGATGCGAAAGGGGCGGAGATGCATGCATTTGCTGCATCTCCGCCCCTTGTTTGTTTGGATGCCGGGTTTTTCAGCTTCGCGTTTGAGTCCGCTAGAACCGCGAGATCTGGTGAGTGAGCAGGCCCGTCGGGACCTGCGGTGCGCCGCCGGCGACCTGCGCGGCGGGGAATAACGCAGCCACGGTAAAGTTGAACGGCTCCTTGCCGGTGTACGTTCCGGCAGCACGGGCCTCATCGGTTAGCAGCTGCGACGCCCCGGTCAGAGCGGCGGCGTAGGCGGGGTCGTCGGCCAGTGCCGGCTCCGGTGCTTGGTCGAGCATAGCGCGGATGGCCCCGACGGCGTCCTCGCGCTTGACCTCCCACACACGGTGCGTAATGCCGGCGGGGTCGGTGACGGCATAGAGCGAAGCGCCCTCTTTGGCGGCGCCGAGGATGATATCCATGACGGGCGAGGCTTCGTAGGCGAGCGACACGGGGCGCGGCTGCACCTTGAGCTCGGCGATCGCGTGCGCAGCGGCGAGTGCGTCGACGTTCTCGGCGACAGCCGCGTCGCTGCCCGTCAGCACGTTAACCGGGCAAATCGCCACGACACCCGTCACGTGACCCGGCTCGCCCGAGCATTCGTACACGTAATACGCCGCGCCTGGATCCTTGAGCATCAGGCCGTCGGCGATGGCGCCGCGTAGGGCGTCGTTGCCGCTCAGGATACCGCCCATCTGCGGCAGCGCATCGAGCACGCGGTCCTGAGCCGGTCGGATGCAGGGAAACGGAAGTGCTTTCATGGACGGTCCTAACGCGCGAATCGGTTTGTTCGCGGCTTATTATGCCTCAACTTGGCCGTTTACGTCCCAGAGCGTGTTGTCGGCAAGCGCGATGAGCACGTTTTGGCAGCGAACGATATCGGCGTGGAGCACATATTCGTTGGGCTTGTGCGCGAGCGCGAGCGACCCGGGGCCGTAGCTCATACAGTTGCGGTTACCCGTCTTGCCGGCAATGACGGCGGTGTCGGTGTAGCCGGTAAAGAAGCCGACGGTCGTGTCCACGTCCGTCACGCTGTCGGCGGCATGTTTGAGTGCCGCCAGAAGGGGAGAGCCCGGGTCGCGCTCGATGGCGGGGCGGTCGCCTGTCACGACGTAGCTGCCGCGGCAACCGGGAACGGCGGCTTCGGCGACGGCGATGGCCTGCTCTACCATGCGCGTCGCGGCGGCCGTTTCGGTTGGCGGGGTCAGGCGCATGTCGACCCAGACCTTGGCGTGGTCGGGCACGACATAGGGACGGTAGCCACCCTCGATCTGTCCAAACGTGATGGTCGATGGCCCCAACTCATCATGCACGGGCAGCGCGGCAAACGCGCGGCGAAGCGAACACACGACCTCTGCCATGGCGGCGACGGCATCCGCGCCCTTCCAAGGCTGGCTCGCGTGTGCCGTGACGCCGGTCATCTCAATCTCGAACCATGCGCGTCCCTTGTGCGCCACCTGAATTTGTCCATCGGTGGGCTCGGTGTCCAGCACCCATTCGCGCGAGCCGATCCAGCCGGCATCGATGGCCGCCTCGGAGCCGCGCATAAAGTCCTCCTCGTCGACCGAGCAGATGAGCGAAAAGCCGCGGCGGGGCAGCGCGCCATCCGCCGCTACGCGCTCGAGCGTGTGGACCAGTGCGGCAATGGCGCAGGCCAGGCCACCCTTCATATCGCAAGCACCGCGGCCATAGAGTTTATCGTCATGCACGATTGCTCCGAGCGGCGGAATGCCTGCGTCCCAGCCGTCGCCCAAGGTGACGGTATCCATGTGGCAGATGTAGACGAGCCGTGGCTCGTCGCTCAAACCGGGCACGGTGACCATAAGGTTGCGGCGTCCGGGGAGTACTTCGAGCTCCTCAATCTGCACGGCATGGAGCGCCGGATGACTCAACCGCTCCAGCTGAGCCTCAACCAGCGTTTTGATATACCGCTCAATTTCATCCTCATACGCGCCCGGGTCTGAGCTGTCGATCCGCACAAGCTCCTGCGCAAGCCGCCAGGCAAAGTCCTCATCAACCATATGCAACCTCACAATCAGTCTGCTTTCCAAACCGATTGTAAGCCTCCCGAGAGATCCGTGACGTGCGCGCAGCAGCATTTGCCGTTCGCAGGCCGAGCCGGTGCGTTTGCCGTCCGAGCAGGTTCACAAACGGCGCAGTGGGTACGTTGCCGTTATGGACGACATGCTGTGCGACATATCTGCCTTTCGGTATCACCGTATACCTCCACAGGTCTTGGCGATAATGCCGGACCTGCCCGATTCTGCGGACGATCCGCGCAGGGAGCGCCTTTGCGAGCATCCACTCGTCACGCATTTCCTGGGCGCTCCGTTGCATGTTTTGGCACAGGGCAGCTGCGGACGTAAGGGCGATCGCATTGTCAGGCATGTTTGGAACGGGGAGAGGCCGTTTGGCTCCGTGCAGCAGACAGAGTTTGGCCTCGATGTCGCGTCTCCGCTCTTTACTCTGCTGACCCTGGCTTCCTCGGTCTCAAACGAGCGCCTAATCATGTGCATGTATGAGATGTGCGGCACCTTTGCCGTGTGCAAGATTGCGCCTCAGGTAAAGTCGGCACTTGTGCAGGCATATGGGGGCCAGTGGGGCGATGCACGGTTGGGCTGGGAAAACGTAAAGGATGTCTCGGGGAATCCAACGGACTTGTGGAAACGACCGCCCTTGATCGAGCTCTCTGAGCTTACAGAGTACGTCGATAAGATCCGGGGGCTCCGCGGCGCTAAATCGTTCATACGAGCCGCGAAGTGCATTACGGGGGTGGCGGCATCGCCGCTCGAGGTCCAGGCTTCGATGCTGTTTGGTCTTTCGAGGTTGCGCGGCGGCGAAGGGCTGCGCCTTACCAATAACGTTGAGATTCGTATGACGCGCAGCGCCCGCCTGATTTCGGGACTTGATAGGCGCTATGCCGATATCCTGCTGGCAAATAAGGACGGCAGCCGAGAGTGCCTTGTTGAATGCCAAGGTAAAGCTATTCACGGATCCATAGAATCCAAGATCGCGGACTCCGATCGAACGACTGCCCTGCAAGCGATGGGATATCCCGTCGTTCTGATGACTTATGGTCAGCTGGCCGACTCCGATGCCTTCCGCGTGGTGATGGAGCTCATCATGTCCTATCTAGATGTGCCGTTGAAAGACAAGACGCCGCGGCAGCAGGAGCTCGCACGGCGGCTTCGTGAGGAGATTTTTATCGATTGGGCGGGAATGTAGTCGTGCGGGTGGAAAACGGTCGCGCGAGCTAGAGTTTTGGGCGCGAAAAAAGCTTCAGTTTCGCCTTGGAAGGGCATTAAAAATGCTATCCGGAACAAGTTGTTTCGGAAAATAGACAGTCAACTCGGATGTGGTATATAGAGATCGATTTTTACTTACTAAAACCCCTGATAAAGCTGTTTATCAAAGCAGGTGCGCTCAGTGATTTGGGCATGACTGTCGATTATCCGAAAAAACTTGTTCTTGGTAGCATTTACAAAACCAGCCGGAGCAACGAATTCGGCCCCCGTTTCGTGAAAACGGGGGCCGAATGGGCTTCGTGGCCTGTCTGGCAGGCTTGGCGCCGGCGCTATTTAATCACGCGCACGCGATACATCGACGGAATCTGCTTGAGCGCCTCGATGGTGCTGCTGTTCAGGTGCTCGTCGGTGTCGAACATGGTGTAAGCGTTCTCGCCAGCGGACTCGTTGGTCATACGCTGCACGTTGGCGTTGTCCTTGGCCAGGATTGCCGTGATCTGGCCGATCATGTTGGGCACGTTGGCGTGCAGGCAGGCGATGCGGCTCGCGGCGCGCGCCTTGCCCATGCTGCAGGCGGGGTAGTTGACGCTGTGCGCGATGTTGCCGTTCTCCAGGTAATCCTTGAGCTCGCTGATGGCCATATCGGCGCAGTTGGCCTCGGCCTCGCCGGTGCCGGCGCCCGAGTGTGTGGTGATAAACGTATTGGGCATCTTGACGGTCTTGGGCGTGGCAAAGTCGCAGCTAAACCAGCTCAGCTTACCCTCGCGCAGGGCGGCGTCAACGGCGTCCTCGTCAATGATGGTCTCGCGTGCGTAGTTGATCAGCACGGCGTCCGGGGCCAGCAGGTTGATCTGCTCGGTGCTGATCATGCCGATGGTGTCGGCCTTGCTGGGCACGTGTACGGTGAGGTAGTCGCAGCCGCGGCAGAGATCCTCGAGCGTGCCCACGCGCTGCACCTCGCGGCTCAGCACCCACGCGTGTTCAACGGAAATGAACGGGTCGTAGCCGTAGACATCCATGCCCAGGTCGACGCAGGCGTTGGCGACCTTGGAGCCCACGTTGCCCAGGCCGATGACGCCGATGCGCTTGCCCTTGAGCTCGCGGCCCACAAAGGCCTTCTTGGCTTTCTCGGCATCGACCTGGATCTCGGGGTCGTCGGCGTTGTCGCGCACCCAGTTCATCGATTGCACCACGCCGCGGCTCGAGAGCACCAGCATGCCTAGGACGAGCTCCTTGACGGCGTTGCTGTTGGCGCCGGGGGAGTTAAAGACGACGACGCCCTTCTTGGCGTACTCCTCGACGGGGATGTTGTTGACGCCGGCGCCGCAGCGGGCGATGGCGCGGATGCCCTCGGGCAGCTCGTAGCCGTGCAGGTCGGTCGAGCGCATCAGAATGGCGTCGGCCTCTTCGGCGGTGCTCACAAACTCGTAGCCCTCACCAAACTCGACCTTGCCGTCCTTGGTAATGTCATCGATGGTTTTAATCTTGCGCATGGAAAACTCCTTAGCAGGTTTTGATCTATACAGGGTGGTCTGAGATGGCTGATCGGCCCGCGCGTTGCGGGCTAGTTAGATCGCGGGCTCTAACTAAGCTGCGCTTCGAAGTCCTTCATGTACGTGGCCAGCGCCTGTACGTCCTCCATGGTGACTGCGTTGTACACGCTGGCGCGCATGCCGCCGACGAGGCGATGGCCCTTGACGTTTTGGATCTGGTGCTCTGCCGCGCCCGCAACAAAGGCGGCGTCGAGGTCGGCGTCGCCGGTGCGGAACGTGACGTTGGCGATGGAGCGACTGTCTGTCTGCGCGGTGCCGTGGAATAGTTTGCTGTTCTCGAGCAAGTCGTAGAGCAGGTTGGCCTTGGCCCAGTTGCGCTCGGCCATGGCGGCAAGTCCGCCGGTCTGCTCCACCCAACGGAACACCTTGCCGCACACGTAGATGCCAAAGGTGTTGGGCGTGTTGAGCATGGAACCCTTGGCGGCCTGGGTCTTAAGGTCCAGGTACTGCGGCGTCTGCGCAAAGGCGGGGCCATCTGCGATGAGGTCGTCGCGCACGATGACCACGGTCACACCCGCGGCGCCGGCGTTTTTCTGCGCGCCGGCGTAGATGAGGCCGTAGCGCTCGACGTCGAGCGGCTGCGACAGAAAACAGCTCGAGACATCGGCGACCAGCGGCACGTCGCCGCAAGCGGGCAGCTCGTGGTACATGGTGCCAAAGATGGTGTTGTTCTGGCAGATGTAGACGTAGTCGAGCCCGTCGCCTGCGGCCTCGGCGGCAATGCGCGCGTTGATGTCGGCCATGGTGGGTATGCGGTCGAAATTGGTGCCCTCGGAGCTCGCGAGCAGCACGGCCTCGCCGTACTTGGCGGCCTCCTTGTACGCCTTGTTGGCGAAGTTGCCGGTCACGATGTAGCCGGCGCGGCCGCGGCGCATGAGGTTCATGGGGATGCCCGCAAACTGCAGCGTGGCGCCGCCCTGCAAAAACAGGACACGGTAGTTGTCGGGGATACTTAGCAGGCGGCGCAGGGTTGCCTCAGCGTCGTCGATGATCTGCTGGTACATGCTCGATCGATGGCTCATCTCGAGCACGGACATGCCGCAACCGCGGTAGTCCATCATCTCGTCGGCGATCTCGGCGAGCACGCTTGTAGGCAGTGCGGCCGGGCCAGCTGAGAAGTTGTGCACACGTGCCATCTTCTAGTCTCCCTCGTAGTCGTTTGAACGTTCGGGATACTTTAGCACAGTGGAGCGCCAGGCGCGACCGCATCACGGTAAAACTCGACTGCGCCGCTATGATTTACAAGATGGTTACATGGGGGAGGGGTGACCTTACCTGATGGCTCGCATCCGATTTGCCTCTGCCTTCGCTTGTTTCCAGGGGCGCACACGACCGTTGGTGAGGTCATCGTAACCATGAGCGATGGTACGTTGAATGTGATCTTCGCGTTCCTGAATGGTGGTTAGTGCGCGCGTCTGATCAGAAATAGGCTTTACGACAGGCATATGAAACTCCTTACATAGAATCATATGTATAACTCTATGTTGAGTGTAGCGGAGGGTGGCGTTGGGCGTGTGCGTGCCTGCATTCGTAAGCGCGGTTGTCTGGCAAGTGTGATTTGGGGCGACCTCGTTAAAGTTTCTAAGCTGCGAAAATGACCGTTAACCGGATTAAATTTTGTTGCTCAACATTTGACACTCTGGGCGTGGTAACTTTTTTACCAACAGGTATGATTATTGTCATGTGCGCCGCGCCTGCCTGCCGGGTTGCGGCGCACTTATGACAGCCTTTGACACCCTTGGAGCGTGTACTGTGGATGTAACCACAAAAAGCGTTCGGGGGGGGGGGGGTGCTCACCCGCGAGCAATTCCTCCCGCATGAGATGCACATCGTCGCTGCCCTTCGTATGCAGGGCGCAAGCGACGAGCAGGTCATTGTACGCGTAAAGAGCGAGAACCTCTTTCAATATCCCACGGAGCGCATGGTCGCCAACCGCGCAACCGTGTGCCTTCGCCGCCTCGACGCCATGGTGCCCACGGACGCCGTATGCGCCGCGCGCGGCATCGACGCCAATACCGCCGTCGAGGCTGCGTCATCCCTAACCAGCCTCATGGCATCCGGCGCCCCCACGCAGGCGGACCAGGCCATCTTCTACAGTATGATCTGTCGCTACGACATTGTGCGCGAGCTCGTGCTCGTCGAGGTGGGGGAGCGCCTTCAAAACTTTGATTATGCCTTTACGGCGGTTGACCTCAACGCCTTTATGACACGCTTTACCACGGAGTATCCGGACGCGGCCCGCTGGACTGAGGCCACGGTCAAGCGCATCAAGGGCTCGCTCCGCCAGACGCTCCGCCATGCCGGCCTTATCGGCGAGGGCCAGGGCCCGGAGTCCGAGCGCCTGTCACCACTCTTCCTCGATTCCGATGTCGAGCGAGCCTTGGTTCAGCTGGGCGAGCAGTCGCTTATCGCGGCCCTTACCGGCAGGGCGATGATGTAACGTGGCTCCCGTCAAAAGCGCCGTCGACCTTGTTATCACCCCGGCGACCGATCTCACCACCAATATCGGCATCCATTCCCGCAAGAGCGTCGTGGCGGCGCATGCCCGCTCCGAGCGCGCCTGTCAGGAATTTGAGCGCCGTGCGCAGCTTCTGCGCGAGTGCCTGTGCAGCGAGGACTTCTTGGCCAACAAGGGCATAGGCAATGAGATCGGCTTCCATACTTTTTGCTATGACCCCGCGCTGGAGTTTGAGGCGCGTGCATTATTTGACACTCTTTCACGCGATGCCGAGGCCGACAAGCTTCCGTGCACGCTCAAGGTCGTGAACCTTTACGACGCCGTGCTGGCAATTCTCGAAAAGCGCCGTGTCCTCAATGCTATCCCGCACCAAGAGGAGCGCCGCGGCACCCAGCGCGTACTCGAGGACGTGGCCAAGTTCGCCTCGCCCGAGAAAGTCGCCGCGTACATCCTTGAGCAGACCGAGCCGCACGCGCCTGGAGACGTCGTTCTCCTCACCGGCGCGGGCGAGGTTTTCCCGTTCTTTCGCATGCACACGCTTCTCCATTGCATGCTTGCGGATTTTGATGAGGTGCCTGTGGTCGCCGCCTACCCGGGCAGTTTCAACGGCTCTTCTTTCCATCTCTTTAACCGTCTGCCGGCCGACAACTACTACCGCGCCATCGATATCTCGTAAGCACGGCTCCCCGCAGGCAAGTCCCTGCCGCCGGTAACAACCCTTTGCCATAACGTTCCCAAACCCAAAGGAGCACCCATGGACAACACGATCATTCGCGACCTCTTTGCAAAAGACATCAACCGCTCCATCAACGGCGTGGTCAAGGTCCAGGATTCAAAAGATGGGTCCATCCGCCAGGAGCTTGACGAGTACGTGGTGACGCGCGAGTTGCAGAGGCACTTTGCCACGTTCTTCAAGGCCTACGGCGATGCCATCGATGCGCGCACCGACAAGATCGGCGTGTGGATCAGTGGTTTCTTCGGTTCCGGTAAATCGCACTTCCTCAAGATGCTGAGCTACCTGCTCGAGAATCGCCAGATCGGCGGCAAGAGCGCCATCCGCTACTTTGACGGCAAGATCGTCGACCCCATGGTCGCGGCTGCCATGGAGCGCGCCTGCTCGGTGCCCACGCAGGCCATCCTCTTTAACATCGATAGCAAGGCGGGCCAGTGGAAGCAGGGCGATACGGCTCCCACGGCGCTGCTTCGCGGCTTTGAGCGCATGTTCTACGAGGCGCGCGGCTTCTACGGCGAGGACCTCAAGCTTGCAAAGCTCGAGGACTACATCGATTCTCTGGGCAAGACCCAGGAGTTCCGCGAGGCCTTTGAGCGCGTCAACGGCGAGTCCTGGCTCCAGGCCCGCGACACCTACAGCTACTTTGAGGACGACGTCGTCGAGGTGCTGCAGAGCGTGCTCGGCATGAGCGAAAAGGCCGCATGGAACTGGCTCGAGGGTTCTGAGGACGAGGTTTTGGCCCCCGATGTCTTTGCCAAAAAGGTCAAGGATTACGTGGACGCTCAGGCAGCGGTCCACGGTGGCAACTTCCGTTTGCTCTTTATGGTCGACGAGGTGGGTCAGTTTATTACAAACGACCAGGACCCAAGCCTTATGCTGAGCCTTCAGACCATCGTCGAGGAGCTGGGTGCCGCCTGCGGTGGCCGTGTGTGGGTGATGGTTACGAGCCAGGAGGCCATCGACAACCTGAGCCTGCCCGTGGGCAACGACTTTTCAAAGATCCAGGGCCGTTTCAATACCCGCCTTTCGCTCTCCAGCTCCAGCGTGGACGAGGTCATCCAGCGCCGTGTGCTCGAGAAGACCGCGCCGGCGGCCGATATGCTTGCACAGGTCTACGAGCAAGACGCCGCCGTCCTCAAAAACAACTTTACCTTTGATGGTGGCTCGCGCTCCGACCTTACCGGCTTCGCCAGCTCCAAGGATTTTGTGGCCAGCTACCCGTTTGTGGGCTACCAGTTTAAGCTTCTGCCCGACGTGATGACCGAGGTACGCAAGCACGGTGTTAAGGCCAAGCACATGTCCACGGGCGAGCGCTCCATGCTGAGCGCGTTTCAGGAGAGCGCTCAGGCCATCCAGCATGACCAGACTGGTGCACTCGTGCCGTTCTGGCGCTTCTTCGACACAATCTCCAAGGATTTGGAGCACGGCATCATTCAGGTCGTCGTCTGTGCGGAGCGCGCGGCTGAAAACGCAGAGGGTCTTGAGAGCTACGATGTCCGGGTGCTTAAGCTCCTGTACTTGATCCGCTACATCGGCTACGTCAAGGCCACGGTCGAGAACATCTCCATCCTTATGATCGATAGCCTGGACGTGGACAAGCGCGCCCTTAAGGACCGCGTCAAGGAATCTCTCGCCCGCTTGGAACGCGAGAGCTACGTGGCACGCCAGGGCGATACCTATAGCTTCCTCACCGACGAGGAGCAGGAGATAGCGCAGGAGATCGCACGCACCCCGATCGACAACGCGAAGGTGATTGAGTACATCAAGAAGCGCCTGTTCGAAAGCATCTACACTGCGCGCAAACTCAACCGCGGGGCCAACGACTTTCCGTTTGACCGCTATGTGGACGGCTCAATCCACGGTACCAGCATGGGCGGCATGGAACTTTCCGTGGTGACCATGGCCAGCGATCTGGGCCGTTCGGACGATACCGAGCTGGCGTTGAAATCCGTGGATAAGGCCATCGTGGCCTTGAGCGACGAGGTGGATTATTGGGCCCCACTCGTCAACGCCGCTAAGATTCGCATGTACGCCCAGACGCGCAATCTGCAGGAGCTACCGCCGAGTACCCGCCAGATTGTCGAGGCCAAAATGCGCGAGAAGGACTTTAACGAGAAAGAGGCTGACGCCCTTTTGGCTGAGGCAGTGCTCCATGCACGATGCGCCGTCAACGGGCGCATGATTGAGATCCGTGCTGCCAAACCCGCTCAGGTCTTTGAGCAGGTGCTGGCGCAGCTGTGCGATGTGGTCTTTGAAAAGGCCGACTATATCGGCGCGCCGGTCACGAGCGATTCCGATATTCGCTCTACTCTGGTGGGCAACGTTCAAGTGGGGCTCGCTGGCATGGATGCAGGTAACACGCGTGCGCTCAAAGAGGTCGAGGACTACCTCAAAGTGCAGCACCAGCGCCACCTGGATACCGCTATGGGCGATATCCAGCGCCAGTACCAGCAAAGGCCCTTTGGCTGGCGCGAGGTCGACATCGCAAATGTGGTGGCGCAGCTTGTGGTGGAGCAGCGCGCGCAGGTGCTGTTTGGCGGTCAGACGGTTCAAGCTAACGACAGCCGCATGGTGGCGCTCCTGCGCAAGGATGCTGATAAGGCCCAGGTGCGCTTGCGCATGCGCATGAGCGACCGGTTGCTGCGCGCCACGGACGAACTCATGTGTGACCTGTTTGATCTCAAGACCGTGCCCTCCAACGAGGATAGGCTCGTGGTCGAGCTCAAGGAGCGCCTTGAGGACTTGCGCGAGTCGTGCCTCGCCATAGCACGCGACTACTATACGGGCATCAAACCGCTCTATCCGTATCCCGGTGAGGACGAGTGCGAGAAGATGCGCTCGGAGGTGGCCGACGTCCTTAAGGACCAGAACGAGGCCGAGGCGTTCTTGACCACGTTCACCAAGCATGAGGAGCGTTTGCTCGATGCCAAGGAAGACTTTGACAAGGTGGTTGAGTTTTTCGAGTCCAATCAACGAACAGCGTTTGACCACGCCAGGGATTTCTTGAACCGCACCGAGGGTATCGAGTATGCCTCCGATGACATTCCCGGTGCGGTGGAGAACGTGGCAACGGTTCGTGAGATCCTCAAAGATCCCAAGCCCTACGGCCGTATTAAAGACTTGCAGCCGCTTATGGATCCCGTCGAGGATGACATGAAAAAGCTGTTGGGCATCCGCCGCAATGAGTTTTTGTGTCGCATCGAGAGCGATCTGCAAGACCTGCGGGCGCAGGCCGAGAGTCAAAAGGGCTTTGTCAATCAGGCCAAGGATGCCATAGCAGACGCCGGCACCAAATACGAGTCGTTCAAAAACCGTGCCCACAGCGCTCAAAGTCTCAACGAACTGAGCGTTGTTGCAACTAACTGGGGCGACTGGCTCAGTGCGGCGGCCAACGAGATGTACGACGCTGTGGATGAGGCCCGCGTGCGTATGGACAACGAGCGCCGCACCACCGAGGTCATGAGTACGGGCGAAGTGGTCAAGAAGGTCTCCAACAAGGGCGCCGCATCGTCTGCTCCCGTGCCCGCGCCCAAGCCCCAGCGCAAGATCAAGACTGTGCGCCGCGCCGATCTGGCCAAGCCGAGTCGTCTCTTGTCTGCAGAGGACGTGGAGCGCTACGTGGACGACCTGCGCTCCCGCCTTATGCAGGCGCTCGCTGCAAACGACGAGATCCGTATCAACTAACCCGCGGAGCCACCGGTGCCAAAGCGCGCACCGGTGGCTTATGGCGTTTAGAAAGGCTCATCAACCATGAACGATTCTGCTCTTAAGAGCTTCTGCACCTGGGCCCGTACGGAGCTCATCAAAGGCGTGGAGGCGCAGATGGTGCGCTACGGCATCACCGAACCTGCACCCACGCCCGTTGGGTCCGAGACCGTCAACGGCCTGCCCCTAAGTCCTGCTGAGGTTGAGCAGCGCGATGAACTGCTGCGCATGCAGGCAGAGGTGGGTCACGAGGCACTGCGCGACCGTGCGGCCTACACCTGGTTCAACCGCATCGTGGCCATTCGCTTCATGGATGCATGCGGATGGCTTCCCAGCCGTATGCGCATGCTAAGTCGTGCGGACGGCAGCCATGGCAGCGAGGCCGTGGAGAACGCACTGGACGTGGAAATAACGATGGCCGATACCGATCGCATAGCCGAGCTCAAGATGGCGGGCTTGGATGAACCGTTGTGGCGCTACTTGTTTGTTGCTCAGTGCGAGGAGCTTGCCGATTGCCTGCCGGGCGTCTTTGAACGCGTGGGCGGAGCCATGGAGCTGCTGTTGCCCCAGGGCCTCATGATGGCTGACAGTGTGGTGGGCAAACTCAATGCCGTCCTCGCTGACGAGGACTGGCGCGAGGGCGTGACCGTTCTGGGCTGGATGTATCAGTACTACAATGCCGACGTTAAAGACGAGTTCTTCAAGTCCAAGCGCAAGGCAGCGGCGGCGGACATCGCGCCCGCTACGCAGCTCTTCACCCCCGAGTGGATCGTGCGCTATATGGTCGAGAACTCGCTCGGCCGTCTGTGGATGCTCAACAATCCGGGGAGTTCGCTACGCGAGCGCATGGAGTATTACATCGAGCCCGATGCTGAGCACGAGGACTTCATTCGCATTTCGAGTCCCGAGGAGATAACCCTCTGCGACCCCGCATGCGGCTCGGGCCATATCTTGGTCTATGCGTTTGAGCTGCTCTTCCATATGTACGAGGAGCGCGGCTATCGTGAGCGCGAGATTCCCGAGCTCATTCTTACTAAAAACCTTGCAGGTATGGAAATCGATTCCCGCGCGGCACAGATCGCGGAGCTGGCGCTTGCCATGTGCGCCCGCGAGCACGACCGTCGCTTCTTTAGGCGTGGCGTTCGCGCCGACGTTACCGTGCTCTCGAGCATCCCGCTAGGGGAGGACGAGCTGCCGGGTAACAAGAAGCTCGCCGAGGAGCTGAGTCATTTGGGCGAGATCGGTTCGCTGCTCAATCCCTCAGAGGACGAGATCGACGAGCTCAAGGCTGCCGCCGCGAGTTGTTCCGATGACCTTTTTGCCGCTACGGCCAAAACTAAGCTCGAAAGCGCTGCCGCCATCTGCGAGAAGCTGTCCCGTCGTTTTACCTGCACTGTGGCGAATCCTCCGTATATGGGCAGCAGCAGCTTTAATCCATTCATGAGCAAGTGGATCAAGAAGAACTACCCCGACGTGAAGAGCGACCTGTTCTCTTCGTTCATCGTGCGTATTATGGACTTTGCCGGCGAGCACGGCGAAGTTGGAATGATGACCCCGTTCGTTTGGATGTTTATCGGTAGCTACGAGAAGCTTCGAAATAGGCTTATCGATGACAAGACTCTAACCACGCTCATTCAGCTCGAGTATTCTGGCTTTGCAGGGGCAACTGTGCCTATCTGCACATTTACCTATCACAATTCGCATATCGATGACTATAAGGGCGGATACGTTCGTCTTGCCGATTTTACTGGTCCCGCGGTTCAGGCTCCCAAGGCGCTGGAGGCCATCCATAATCCTAACTGCGGCTGGTTCTACCGTCGCGACGCCGACACCTTCAAGAAGATCCCCGGCACTCCCATAGCCTACTGGGCCAGCGATGCCCTTCTGGATGCGTTTACGAATAAGGAAAAGCTTGGCTTGTTTGCCAAGCCGCAGGTCGGTTTGCAGACAAGTGATAACGATCGTTTTTTGCGCTATTGGTTTGAATGCTCTCTTGGGGACATGAGCGTCGCTTGTAACTCTGCCGAATCCAGCTTGAGCCTAGATGCAAAATGGTATCCGCACAATAAGGGTGGCTCCTTTAGGAAATGGTATGGCAACAGGGATCACGTTATTGAATATGCCAAGAATGGCCGCTCTCTTTCCGCGGCACCTGGCGCATCCAGGATAAAGGATTCAATTGCCTTCTTATCGTGCATCACGTATTCAAGAATTACGTCTGGGCAGATTGCATTTAGAATGCAGCCTTCCGGGTCTTTGTTTGACTCTGCGGCCGTGGCTATGTTTCCTCCTGTCTGCGATATGAAGTACTTGCTTGGGTTGCTTAACTCATCCGTTGTTGCAACGGCAACGTCCTTCCTTGTTCCCACGCTAAACGCCCAACCCGGTGATATTGCCAAGCTTCCCATCGCTATTGAGCCTGCTGAGCATGGGGCGGTTGATGGTTTGGTGGATTATTGTCTGGGCATTTCAAGGCTAGATTGCGACTCGTTTGAAACCTCTTGGGATTTCAAACGTCATCCGCTGTTGTAGGTGAGCGTTGTGGCTAAATCCTACAAACTTGTCGAAGAGACGAAACGAACTACAGCGGAGTGTGCTGAAAAGTGGAACGCCGATAAACGAGATGTTTCTGCCTGGTGTAGGGCTGATTTGATTTCTGGTGCGGTAAAAGAAACCTCTTTCCCATTCAGGTGGATCATCCCCTGCGGTGCGAAGCGTCCTATAGATGCATGCATCATTAGGGAGCTGCTGTGGCAGATTATCGAGCTTGAAAACGAGCGCATTTCCGAAATCGACGTTTCTGCTTGGGGTATTCCGACAGTTGATGTTGCTGGGTGCATAAAGTCGTTGAAAGATGCCGATTATTTGGCGCTTTCACAAGAAGGCGTTGGCTTGCAAATAACGAAAAAGGGCCTTGCTTTGATTGGCCGCGGTCAGCATGGCAAGCCTCTAGAAGAAACGCCTACGGCACTGAAGTGGACGGCCGATGCCGTGGGTATTATTGCCGGAAGCGCAATAGATCAAATTATCCAAAGATAAGTGCTTCCGCAAGGACGTTGTAGTTTCGAAAGGTAATAACCATGTCTGATTGTTGTATTTATGAACCTCAAAATTACGACCGACAGGAGGTTGATCGTTTTCTCCGTGGTGAGACTAGAGAAATATGCATTGAGCTGAAGTGCGTTGAGCAGGAAAAGTCAGGGGACTTTGCGATAACGGATGCGGTTTTGCAGCTCGATTTAATAATGTGCGGGGAGCCGCACATGTGCAACGTTTCCGCTCATGGTACCCCTTATTTTGATCCGTCTGGTTTAGCAACGCTTCCATTTTTGATTACCGAGAAGACAGTCGGTTCGCAAGATTACCATGCGATTTGTCGCTGTGGGAACGCTCGCGATCTATTGGGGGGATCTCGATTGCTCCTTGTAATTTCGGAAAGGAGCGAATCTCGAGAATGCGCATTTGAGTTTAGTCCAGCATCGGGAGTGTTTGGCAGATACGTGTGGCATGAAGTCGATTTGAAAGCTTCCATTGGATAGGAGAGCGATTTCATATCGCGCAATTAAGACGAATCAGCTGCTTTCGAGCAAGAGATACGCGGGTGTCGCGCGGCGCATAGGGCTGAGCTCCGAGCCTGATTCCTTTACGGTGACCGATTAATTGCAAGACCATGGAAACGGAAGGCAGCACAATGGCAACGCTTTTGGCCGATAAATATGAGGCTCGCAAGGCCGAGGTCAATGCTCGCTTCGAGCAGCTTCGCACTAACGAGGAAGAGCTCAACCGAATCTTTGCCAAGATCTACAACATGGAGGGTGAGGTGCCCATTGAGGTCGAGGATAAGTACGTTTCGGTGGCGCGCATTTTCAATACCGCCGACGAGATTCCCGAGAGCTACAAGGGCAACAAATACGTGCGCACCAAGCGAGACGAGATCACCTCGCTCATAAGCTATGCCGTGGGCTGCATGTTTGGCCGCTATTCGCTGGATGTGGACGGGCTGGTCCTGGCCGATCAGGGCACCACAGTCGATGACTATCTGGCCAAGATGCCCAACTCTGATCATGTGACCTTTATGCCCGATAGCGATAACGTGCTGCCCATTACCGATGACGAGTACTTTGACGACGACATCGTGCGCTACTTTATCGACTTTGTGCGCACCGTGTATGGCGAGGAGACGCTTGAGCAGAATCTGGCCTTTATTTCCGAGGCACTCGGCGGCAAGGGTACCTCGCGCGAGGTCATCCGCACCTACTTTTTGAAGGACTTCTTTAAGGACCACTGCCAGACCTATAAGAAGCGCCCCATCTACTGGCTGTTCGACAGCGGCAAGAAGAACGGCTTCAAGTGCCTTGTTTACATGCATCGCTACCAGCCTGACCTGTTGGCTCGCATCCGCACCGACTATGTGCATGAGCAGCAGGAGCGCTACCGTGCCCAGATCGGGTATGCCAACGATGCCCTTGTCAGTGCCGAGCGCGGCGAGCGCGTGCGCTTGGATAAGCGCATCAAAAAGCTCAACGACCAGCTCAAAGAGACCATTGCCTACGAGGAGAAACTGCACCACTTGGCAGACCAGATGATTAAGGTCGACCTGGACGACGGCGTCAAGGTCAACTACGCCAAGTTTCAGGATGTGCTGGCGAAGATTAAGTAACTGCAGATACGGTAAGGATATTCATGCCCAAGATCGATGTAGAAGAACAGCTCAAGCTGCGATTTTTGCAGCCGTTGTCCTCATGCGCGCCGCGCCGTGTGGTGGTTTGGCACGATGCGGACGGCGAGTTTGCTCCTGAGTTTGAGCGATTGGCTGCCGAGGGTTTCGACGGCGCAGGGGCCGATGCCGGCGTAATGCCTGCTCACGGTGACTTTGAGCGCCCGGTGCGCTTTGTTGAGGCCTGCGAGGGCCGTATGTTTGCCGTCAAGAAGCTCATCAACCGCGATGACCTTGCGAGCGATATCTTGCTGTATCGCCGTTGCCCGCGCGGCAGGCTTGAGGGTGATTGGCTTGCCGATGTTGAGCTGTATGCCGATCAGTTCCAGGCTGACTATCTTTCGCTTTTGGCCGATCAGCTGGGCATCGAGAATATCGACGCCGTGCGCGAGAGTCTGCGCGAGCACAAGACGTTCTTTGATGCCAAGACCCGCTGCGCTAAGTTTGCCGCGTGTGTTCCGCATGCCTCGGGCGCATCCGATATCGAACTCGGCATCCTTACGGTGATTTTTGGCGGTAAAGAGCTTGGTGACGCGCGCCCCGCATTTGTGCTGCGTGGCTGTATGACCATGCTGCTGCACGAGGGTCCCGAGGCGCTGGCCGAGTTGATGGACAAGTACTGCGTGCGCGATGTGCTCTCTGCCTTTATGCTTCGCTGCTATGGGTTTGAGGGACCGCTGTATGAGCGCGACTCATTGCTTATGCTTTCATCCCATGTGCTCCTTACAGCGGCGTCTACCGCGCTTCCCGAGGGAGCGCTCAAGGGACTCGAAAGCTATGTGGCTCCCGCCTACGGCCCCTATTGCCTTGAGGCGGTGCGTACGTGGGACCAGACCGCCGATACCCAGGCATCGAGCGAGGACCTATTTGAGATTTGCCGTTTGGTTGAGGACGCCCGCGGACTCTTTGCACGGTTCGAGACCTTGCCGATCGATGTGCTGACCTCGCTTGATGTGTTTCCGTGCGTCAATGAGGCCGTGCTCTCGCAGCTGTTTTGCTCGTTTGCCCAGGGCGCGGACCGTGTTGAGGATGCGCGCGCCTTTGCGGCGCGTCGCTGCGACCTAAGCTGGTACCGTCGTGTCGAGAGCTACTTTGACCTGCTTGCCGCTGTGGCCGATATGTGCGCGTTTAGGCAGGCGCACGCGGGCGGCTTCCATCTGGCGCAGCCCCAGCAGGTGTGGGATGCCTACACGACCGATTGGTATTCCATGGATACTGCCTATCGCCATATGTGCACCGCTTATCTGCGGGCGCGCTCCGTCGAGTGCGATGCGCTCGAGGAGCCTGCCCGCGCTGTGGCGGACTGGGCGGAGAATCTCTACAGTAACTGGTTCTTGGCCGATGCCAATGCCTGCTGGACATCCGCTGCGCAAGGGGAGTGGGCCGATTGCGGCTACATCGAGGGTCCCGAACGGCAGGATGAGTTCTACTGGCATGTGCTGCCCACCTTTGTGGGCTCTGCTAAAACGACGGTTGTTATCGTGAGCGACGCGCTGCGCTATGAGGTGGCCTGCGACGTCGCGGCGCTGCTCGAGCGCGAGCGCGGCGGCAACGTCAAGGTTTCTAGCATGCAGGCGGTCTTTCCCTCCATTACAGAGGTGGGCATGCCCGCGCTGCTGCCGCATCAGGCGCTTGGGCTTGCAGCGGATGGTTCGTTTGTGCTGGCTGACGGCAAGCCCACCGCAACGACTCCGCAACGCGAGGCCGTGCTTACCCATGTTGAGCCTACGGCCCGCGCTTTACGCTCGAGCGCATACCTCAACATGGCGGGAACCGAGCGTAAGGCGCTGCTCAAGGACTCAAGACTTGTTTACCTCTACCACAACAAGATCGATGCCACGGGCGAGAAGGCCGCTACGCAGGATGACGTCTTCGGTGCCTGTGCGGACACCGTGGAGGAACTTGCTGCGTTGGCGCGTCGCGTGTGCACCGACGCCCCGGGCGCGCGTGTTGTTATAACGGCGGACCACGGCTTTATCTACACGCGTCGGGAGCTCAGCGAGTGCCAGATGCTTGGCAAACCGGACCTTCCCGTCCTTGACGCTCCCGTCATGCACGGCAAGCGTCATCTGGTGGTGCCCAATGAGGCCGTGGCCAAACTATCGGACGAGGCACGCGGGGTGTTTGTTACTGTTGACATGGGACGTTTGGGTGCCGGCTTTGAGGGGTTTGCCCTGCGCGAGAACGTGCACTTTAGGCGTCCCGGCGGTACTAACAACTATGTCCACGGCGGCATGAGCTTGCAGGAGCTGTGCGTGCCCGTTGTCGGATTTTGGCGTGCGCGCTCGGGTTCCAAGGATTTTGTCGACACGCGCGTGGCGACGCTGCGCGTGCTAAGTGAGGGGCGCCGAGTGACCAACTCGCTTTTCTCGGTTAACTTGATTCAGGAGGAACCCGCCCAAGGCAAGGTCTTGCCGTGCGAGTACGAGCTGGTGTTTACCGACGCAAGCGGCAACGAGGTGAGCGATACGGTCAAGGCGCATGCCAACAAGACTTCTGCTAACTCGCAGGAGCGCGTAGTGCATGTCAAGTTTGCGCTGCATGCGGCGGATGGATTCTCGGCCAAGGGTCCGTACTATCTGGTCTGCCGCGAGCGCGAGACGGGCAAGATCGTTTGGCGCGAGACGTATACCATCGCTGTTTCGTTTGCCCCTGTTGCTGACTTTGGTTTTTAGGAGTGTGCCCTATGTTTGATAGCAATGACGACAATCTGTGGGAAGTTCCCTCGATTGATGTGAATGCGCCGGTGCGGGCTGCGGTGTCTGCAGAGGAGGCCGTGACTGCCACGTCCGCTCTGGAGCCGGTGGAGACTACTGCTCCTGTTGAGGTTGCGGTGCCCGTCGAGGACGAATCCTCGACTGATGGCTATGGTCAGGCCGCAGCCGAGGCTCCCGAGGATGAGGGCTACGACATGGACGGGCTGGACGGTAAGCTGCTCGAGCACTTTGGCGGCAAGATCGTACGCAAGGACCTGACGGCCTTTATGAAGCGCGGCGCCAACGTGCCCACCTTTGTGTTGGAGTATCTGCTGGGCATGTACTGCTCAACCGATGACGAGGAAGCCGTGGCAGAGGGCCTGGATCGCATCCGCAGGATCCTCACCGACAACTACGTGCGTCCCGACGAGTCCGAGCGCATTAAGTCCAAGATTCGTGAGCTGGGCCGCTTTACCATCATCGATAAGGTGACGGCCAAGCTCGACGAGTACAAAGACATCTACGTGGCATCGTTTGCCAATCTGACCATCGAGCCGTTTGTAATGCCGGCCGAGTACGTGCGCGACTATTCCAAGATTCTGCAGGGCGGCATTTGGTGCATTATGAGCATCGAGTATCGTCACCCCTTGGATGAGGAAGACGAGTTTGGCATGGAGGTCTTTGGCGACGATGCGCCGCGCCGCGCCAAGGCCAAGCGCAAAAAGCGCGGGCCCGAGGACTCTCCGTTTAGCGTGGCGTCGCTCACGCCCATCCAGATGCCCAACCTGGACCTGGACGCCATGATCGAGGAGCGTCAGTATTTCTCGCGCGACGAATGGCTCAACATGCTGCTGCGCTCTGCCGGCTATGAGCCCAGCGAGCTTTCGGAGAAGGAGCGCCTGCACTTTATCGAGCGCATGGTGCCGCTGATCGAGCGCAACTACAATCTGTGCGAGCTTGGTCCCCGCGGCACCGGCAAGAGCCATATCTACAAAGAGGTCTCGCCTTACGCCATCTTGCTTTCGGGCGGCCAGACCACCACGGCCAACCTGTTCGGCCGCATGAACTCCATGCGCGCCGATCGCGTGGGCTTGGTGGGCCATTGGGATTGCGTGACGTTCGACGAGGTCGCCGGCATGCGCTTTAAGGACACCAACGCCGTGCAGATCATGAAGGACTATATGGCGAGCGGCAGCTACGCGCGCGGCCGCGACCAGATTAACGCCGATGCCTCCATGGTCTTTGAGGGCAACATCAACGACACCGTGCAAAACGTTCTTAAGACCACGCACCTGTTTGACCCGTTCCCGCCGGAGTTCAACAACGATTCGGCCTTCTTCGACCGTATCCACTATTACCTGCCGGGCTGGGAGATTCCCAAGATGCGGTCGAGCCTGCTGACCGGGCATTATGGCCTGATCACCGACTGCCTGTCGGAGTTTTGCAAGGAGATGCGCCGCAAGGACTTTACGCACCATATCGACCGGTATTTCCGCTTTAACAGTGACTTTAACAAGCGTGACGAGATCGCCGTGCGCAAGACCTTTAGCGGCCTTGCCAAGCTGCTGTTCCCCGACGAGGCCATGGACAAGGACGACGTGCGCTGGCTGTTGGATTACGCCATCGAGGGCCGTCGCCGCGTAAAGGAGCAGCTCAAGATTATGGCGGGCGTCGAGTTTATCGACGTTAACCTGGGCTATATGGACGCCGACAACCCGCAGGATGTGCATGTGGTGCGCGTGCCCGAGCAGAGCGAGGACACGCTGATTCCCGACGGGCCGCTGCTGTCCGGCCACGTGTTTGGCGTGGGCAGGTCGCAGGGCGGCGAGGTTGCCGTGTACAAGCTGGAGAATAAGGCCGTTGCCGGCGAGTGCAAGTTTAAGCACGAGGGCGTGGCCTTTAACAAACCGGTGCGCGATACGCTGGAAGCCGCGTTCGACAACTTTGTGAACCTGGCGAACCGCGTGGCGCCGGGCATGCACATTGGCTCCAAGGATTATCTGCTGTTCTACAACGACCTGCAGAGCAAGGGTCTGTCCGAGGAAGTTTCGCTCGCCGAGTTTGTAGGCCTTTGCTCTGCGGCGTGTAACCGCCCGGTGATGCCCGCGCTGGCGATTCCGGGTATCTTGCGCATGTCGGGTTCTATGGACGAGATCTGCGGGCTCGAGGACATTATGCGCGTGGCCAAAAACGCCGGCGCCAAGCGCGTGATTTTGCCGCTGAGTGCCATCGCGGGCCTGCAGAGTGTTTCGTCCGAGATTATCTCGGGCCTGAGCCCGGTGTTCTACATGGATGGCGACCCGGTCGACGCCGCGAAGAAGGCACTAGATTTGTAGGAGTGCGGGCGTGCGGGGCGTCCGGTGTTCGGGCACCCCGCGGGCATGTTGGTGCGTAGTGCGTGAGGAGGCCTGCCGTGGCAGACGAGCGTTCTGTTGGTGAGCTGCTCGACGAGCTGTTTGGCTTTGAGTCGGTGGCCAAGCGTCAGACGGCGCTTGAGCAGTACGATCGCGGGGAGTTGGTGCGCAAGGCGCGCTCCCGCGAGCTGCTGGGCGTGCTTAGGGGCGTCGAGGCTGCTGAGCACACTGCGCGCGACTCTGCCGTGCGGGCTGTTGACGGGTATGTTCGCCGTGTTGAGGGCGCTGCGCTTGCACGCGCTCGCAAGCAGGCGGGCATTGTTGGTCCGCTGCGGATGGAGCGTCGCTATGCTGCCTTTTTGCGCATGGAGGACAAGGCCGAGCTGCTGGCCCGTTTGGAGCAGACGCTTGCGTTTATCGAGGTAAGGCTACGTGCGAATACGGCGGACAAGGTGCGCGCGGCGTACGATGCTGCGGGGGCTATGGTGCTGCAGGACGTGGCGCGCCTGAGTGACGTGCGCGTTGTGGATGCCGCGCCCCTGGATGCCGACCTGCTGTGCACGCAGCTGGAGCAGTTGCGTTGTGCCGCCGACGCGACGGACCTTGCGGGTATGATCACGGCGACGTTCGAGTCCGAGCTGAGCGCGACGGGGCCGCAGCACGCTGACGGGCTTGTGAACGACGTGGCCGGTGATGCTGCTGGCGACGTGGCGCTGGAGCGTGAACTTACCAACGTGCGCGGTGCTGCGCAGCGGGCACGCTTGGCGGCGCAGGCGTATCGGGCCGAGCGCGCCGCCCGCGTTGCGGGGAGCACGGTGGAGCCGGTATCGTTGCCTGAGTCTGCGTGCGTTGCGTGCGAGACGGCGTGCGATGCCGAGGAGCTTTCCGAGTTGCTCGCTCAGGTTAAGAAGTCGTTTGAGACCTACCGTCGAGTTGTTGCCGACGGCGGGTTATTCTGCGCGTTTGGCTCTGGCTCGCCGCATGGGGTTTGTAGGGGCTCGAGCTATTTCGACTATGATTCTCGACTTGACGAAGACGTGTTGGTGGGCGAGTACGATGGCGCTACCAGACACGATGTTCGACGTGAGGTTCCGATTCCCGAGCTTGTTGATGAGGCTTTGGCCGAGGGCGGCGACTCGCTCGAGGTTGCCGTGGCGCGCATGCGCGAGTTTAACGGGCGCCGCTACGATGGCGTGCTGGACGAGGACCCCGCGCGCCATGTAAATGCGTTTTGGTATGGACTCAAAAAGCTCAGCCAGTATTGCGAGGCCGCCGTGCGTGTGGACGAGCGTGCTTGGGATTGCTTTATCGATAAGGTTCAGTTCGCCTACGATGAGCCCGTGGGGCGTTTGGCTGCGCAGATGGACGACAAGCAGGTTGCGGCTTTTGTTGCTGCTGTGGATGTGCTTGGCGCTGGTGAGTAGGGTCCTGGTCTGGTAGGAGGTTTCACCATGAAGATCGAAGTTGATGTAGACCGGCTACGCGAGAACCTGCTCGATCGCGCTGGGAGCGCGGCGGGCGTGGGCTTTCCCGCTGCCATGCTCGACGTAGTGGATATCGAGGACGAGTCGCCCCAAGAGCTCCTGGCCCGAGCCGAGCGCGAAGGCCTCGACCTCCGCGACTTTGCCGTTGACGATGACACTGAATGATGGCTGCCTTGGCTATTGACGAACATATGTTTGTATTTTATACTCATGCTTGAACATACGTCTAACTTCATGGTATAAATTAGGTGGTCATCTCTTAAGAGAGGGCTTCCAAGTGCCGGGGACGTTTTCCCCGGCTTTTTTATTAAGGATTGCCCATGCGAGAGCTGAGTATCTTTATTGATGAATCTGGAAGCGATGATCTTCGTGAAAGATACTATCTGGTGGCCTTTGTTTTTCATGAACAAGATATTCCCATCGCTGAGGGAATAAAGAAATATGAAAGGGCGGTAGCCGAAAGTGGATTGCCGCTTCTTCCGTTCCATGCTTCTCCTCTCATGAATGGAAAAGATCAGTTCAAGGACTTGGACATCAGTGAGAGAAAAAGGCTGTTTTCACTATTTCGAGTTATGTTTCGACATTTGCCCATCTCGTACAAGGTGTTTGTGTTCAAGACGCATCGGTACCGAACTCTTAAACAGATTGCCGATGCGATGCGGCGTGAAATCATCGATTTCATATTCGACAATCTGAGTTGGTTTCAGCAGTATGATGCTGTAAAGATTTACTACGACGGAGGACAGGGTTCGGTTTCGAGTGCGCTTCACAAGGCAATCGATTACGCTTTGGCTAAAAATGCAGTTATCTATAAGCCGACAACTTCATCTGATTACTATTTGGCTCAGGCTGCGGACTATATCTGTACCATTGAGTTCACGAGTCTGAAATATCAGGCAAATAAGCAGACTAATACTGACCAGAAGTTTTTTGGTGGTAGTACTGCGTTTAAAAAAGGCTTGCTAAAAGAAATTAGAAAGAAGGCCGTCCCAAATTAGCTACCCCCTGGCCGCTACGATGCCAGCGTGGCGATGACGGCTTCGTCGCCGGCGTATATGAGGGTGTTGCCGTCGGGGATGATGGTTTGGCCGTCGCGTTTGAGCATCACCACGATAAAGGGGTGCTTGCCCTGCGGCACGTCGCGCAGGCGCTGGCCGGCCAGACGCCCGTGGGGTGTCACGGTGACCTCGCGCAGCGTAACCTCGGCACGCTCTTCAAACGTCGGCGCGGCCATAACCAGAAGGTCGCCTTCTTCAATTACGGTATCGCCGTTGGGCAGCACCGGGTGCGCACCGTCGCGCAGCACCAAGACCACCAGCATGTCCGTGGCGCTGCCAATATCGGCGAGCGAGCGTCCGGCAAACGGGTGTCCCGCGCCCACCTTGAGCTTGACAAACGACATGCCGTCCTCGTCGCGGTAATCGTTAAACGTACGGCGCACGTCGCCTTCCGCGTCGATCATGTCGAGCTTCTTTGCCACCGCCGGTAACAGCGAGCCCTGTACCACAATGCTCGACACGGCAATCACAAACACCAGGTCAAATAGGTCGTGACCGCCGGGAACACCAGCCACCACGGCAAAGAGGCTAAATACGACCGAAGCCGCACCGCGCAGACCCGCCCAGCTTACGAGCGCAACCTGGCGGAGGCTGGTCTTAAAGGGTGCCAACAGCAGACCGACGGCGATGGGGCGGCTTACAAAGAGCATAAACGCCATGAGCGCCAGGCCCGGTAGCAGCATTTGCGGCAGGCGCGCGGGTGTCACGAGCAAGCCGAGCAAAAAGAAAATCGTCATCTCGGCCATCTCGGTAAGGGTGTCAAAGAAGTGCGCCAGCTCGACCTTGCCGGTGATGTCGCTCGCGCCCAGCACAATGCCTGCCAGGTATACGGCCAAAAAGCCGTTGCCGCCCAGATAGCTCGGCAGCGCGTAGGCGACGATCGCCACGGCAAACAAAAAGATAGTCTGCGCGCCCTCGGCCGTTGCGTGTGCGCGTTCAATCAAGCGGCTGGATGTCCAGCCGATGGCAAGGCCCAGCCCCACGCCAAGGATGACCTGCTTGGCCAGTAAGACGGGAATGTCGATGTTGCCGCCCGCCGCGAGGGTCGCGAGCACCGCGGTGAGCATGTAGGCGACGGGGTCGTTGGAGCCCGATTCGACCTCGAGCAGCGAGTCGGTGCCGTCCCTCAGAGACAGGTTGTGCTCGCGCAGCACGCTAAAGACGCTCGCCGCATCGGTTGACGCCACGACCGAGCCCAGCAGCAGACCGCCGATCCAGTCGAAGCCCAGCGCGAAATGTGCGAAAGCGCCCGTGATACCGGCGGTAATGACGACGCCGAGCGTGCTCAGCAGCACTGCGGGCACAGCGACGGGCTTGGCGCGGTCGATGTTGGTGTTAAAGCCGCCGTAGAACATGATGAACAGCAGCGCCGTGCTGCAGACGGCTTCGGTGAGTGCGTAGTCGCTAAAGTCGATATGCGTCGGGCCGTTGACGCCCAACAACATGCCCAGCGCGATAAAGATGAGCAGGGTGGGGAAGGGGAGTTTTTTGCCGACGGGTTTGATGGTCAGGCACAAAATGATGACGAGGCCGATAAAAAGAAGGATCTGGTTCATGGATGGTGTCCGCTCCTGGGTGGTTGGCGTGGCACGGTCAGTTGTCTGCGGTTATTTGTACCCAAAGATGGTGGGTTTATGGGGTTGGATTGCGGGCGTGCGCGATATCGTCATAGACGGCCGCCGTCTTTGCCTCTGCTCGGAAACCCTTTCCAGCTTTATTGCAACGGAGTACAATGGGTAACGTTTAAGTTCAACTTGAAGTTTTAGTTGCGGCGCCGGGCTTCGGCCGCAATGCAAGGAGAGGCGTACCATGGCGATCTATGTGACATCTGATGCTCACGGGCACGTGCGTGCGCTTGACGAGGCCCTGTCTAAGATCTCTTTGACGTCCGACGACACGCTGTACGTGCTGGGCGACATGATCGATCGCGGGCCCGATCCGGTTGGCGTTATTAAGCTCGTGCGCTCGCTGCCCAACGCCCACGTGCTCAAGGGTAATCACGAGCAGATCATGCTCGATGCCATCATTGGTCAGGATCCGCTCGATGCCGAGACCTGGGATATCAACGGTGGCTGGACGACGCGCGAGCAGCTCAACGACATGGAATTTGAGGCATACGAGGAGCTCGTGCGATGGATGGCCGCGCTGCCGCTCTACGCGGTGGTCGAGACCGAGGAGCGCCCGTATCTGCTGGTACATGCTGGAATCGAGATGAAGGCGGCGCGCGCGTTTTTGCTTGAGCATGGTGTCGATTGTGCCGATGGCGTCGGAGCGGTGGGTGCCGATCGCGAGCTGCTGCAGCAGATGCTCGCAGTGCAGTCGTCCGATGACCTGCTGTGGATTCGTCACGGCTATTGGGATGTGTCGACCGGGCTGCTTTCTGCCGAGGGCAAGGGTCCGGTCGTGGTGAGCGGTCACACGCCAACGGTGTCGCTCGGGCGTTATTGCGAGGTCGGTGGTCTTGCGGGGCTCGATGAGGAGTCGGGCCGCGGGCAGATCGTGCGCCTGGGCGGCGAGGATGCCGCCGGTGTGCCCGATCGCATCGACATCGACTGCGCTGCCGCCACCGGCTCCGAGTTCGGTCGCGTGGGCATCCTGCGCCTGGACGACGGGGCGGAGTTCTACGCGAACATCAACCCGGGCGAATAATCGGTGCAAGGGGTAGCTAATTTGGGACGGGGCTTTTTTGACTACTTTTGCCCTTCTGCCCGCTAATTGATTTCTCTGGGACGGGGATTAAATAATCATTTGGCTGCCCGCTGGCTAAGTGAGTAGACTTTTTTGGAAATGCCGAGCACCCAACATATTTGCCTCAATAAAACCGCAGGTCACAGACTTGTGCTTTGTCGGTGTGGTCCGGGATTCGGTAAAAGTCTACTCACTTAGTTTTGCGTGTCCGCAACGAGACTCCAGCCGGGGTGATTCCACCGCAAATTAGCTTCTCCCATCGCCGCAATTAGGCGCCGTACGGATTCCGGTCCCTCTCTATGCGTTGGCGGATATGGGCGTACTCGATAATCAACAGTACCAGCAGTAGGGCCATGATGGCTAGGTAGCTCACGACGGCGCCCATCAGGCCGAGCAGATTGATCAGAATCACCGGGAGCACCACGCTCACGGCAAAGCAGATCAGGTAGATCTTGGTGACGTCGCCGGCATGGCGCAGCACCGTGATGATGGCGTAGATAAAGTCGATGGCCGCGGTGACGCCGCCGGCGACGACCATCAGCAGCGCCAATGTGCGGTAGCGCTCAAAGTTGAGGCCGTACATATAGCTCATGAGGGGAATACCGGGACCTGCCATAAATGCGGCGCACACGCCGGTGATGACCACGATCAGCGCCATAACGGCAACAATAATCAGGTCAAAGCGACGACGCTTGCGAGGATTAGCCCAAATGCTCGACAAGCGCAGGAGCTGCGGTTTATAGACAAATCCAATGCTCAACAGAATAGCCTGAGCTGGAAAAAACAGGGCATTAAAGTACAACTGGTATTTGTAGGCCAGTGTTCCTTCCATCACAAACTTGGGCATGCTCTCGATAAGATTGAACAGGAATAGCGCGCCAAAGAGTGGGGCGCACTGGACAAACAGGTGGCCGACCTCGCGCAGGCTTACGCGGCGCGATTTTTCGGTCTCGAGCAGGGCGAGCGGCGCGGTGACCAGCACGAGCGAGGCGATCGCGGCGATGCCCATGGCCATGGCCGCGATGGGCATGCTACGCGTGAAGAACAGCGCCACGCTGAAGACCGCGATGACGCCGACGGAGCGTAGCGTTTGACTCATTCCAGCCAAGTAGAGCTTGTCGGCCTGCTGCAGGCGGCCTTCGTACACGTCGGCGACGCCGTCGATGACCTTATACAGGTAGACGCCCAGGCCGATCGTCGCCATCTGCGCGTCATAGCCGCGGGCGCTGCTATACATGAGGCCGCAGCCTAGGGCGAGCGCTCCGCAGATCCAACGATTGAGCTGGTAGGAGGCGAAGGACGTCTTTTCGTCGATGTCCGAGACCTGGAAATTGCGCACGCCGTAGTTGCATGCGATCATGATGAGCGTGCCGGTGACAAAGGCGATGGAGAACTTGCCGGCTTCTTCGGCGCCCACGAGCTGTGTGGACACGATGGTGAGCAGCGGAAACGCCAAGCCCCACACGGCGGTGCCGAGAGCGTTCCAAAGGTAATCGCGGCGGGTGGCGTGCTCCTCGTATTCCGCTTCCTGCATGGAGAAGCCGCCGCCGTAGACGGCACCGAGCAGACGGTTCCACCAAGCGTTGACCATGCGGCGGACGGGGCCGGGCTTGCGATCGCGTTCGCGCCGGCGACGTGTGGCTTGGCTGCTATCGGGCCCGCCGGCGTTGCGCTGACTCAGCTCTTGGATGCGTGCGAGTTCCTCGGCAGTGTGCGAGGCAGGGAAGAGGCCGTTCTCGATGCGGCCGCCCTGGGCCTTCGCGGCGCCGTCTCTCGATGCAGCGGGGTTGGAGACGCCGTTGCGGCGGGCGATGGCGCGGCGAATGCTATCGAGGGGCGTGATGCTCAAAGCGGAGTCCTTTCTATTGCTGCGCTTTAGTATAGACGCGACGGTGTTCGTTCGTGTTTTTGAACGGATTGTTCAATAATTTCGGCGGGCGGCTGTAATTTGTCGGTAAACGTGCGGTATCCTGTTGAAGTTTTGTGACACCCCCGATGCCGCCCACGCGGTACCAAGGAGCTTCTACCTATGGACGTCGCCGCATTCTTACTGGCTCTTGTGCCGATTATTTGGCTGGTCGTGATGCTGCTGTGCTTTAAATGGCCAGCTTGGAAGGCCGCTATCGGATCGTTTGTCCTTTCGTGCTTGCTTGCCTTCGCATGGTGGCACCTGCCGGCAGCGCAGATCGCGACCGCCTCGCTCGAAGGTTTTTTGATGGCTCTGTGGCCCATCGTCCTGGTGATCATCGCCGCGGTGTTCACGTATAACCTTTGCGTTCGTACGGGCGCCATGGACGTGATCGGCAGCATGATCACCTCCATCAGCAGCGACCGCCGTCTGCTGGCGCTGCTCGTGGCTTGGTGCTTCGGTGGCTTTATGGAGGGCATGGCCGGCTTCGGTACCGCTGTCGCCATTCCCGCCGGCATGCTCGCGGGCCTGGGCTTTGAGGCCGTGCCTGCCGTGCTCATCTGCCTGCTGGCCAACGGCGTGCCCACGCCCTACGGCTCCATCGGCATCCCCACGGTGTCCGTTGCCGACCTGGTGGGTTTGGATTCCCTTCACCTAGCGACCGTTCAGCTGGTGCAGCTCGCACCGTTCTTTGTGGTGATGCCGCTATTTATTGTGCTGGTTGCGGGCCGTGTTGCCGATGACCAGGGCAATGCCGCGAGTGTGGGCGAGCGCCTGCACGGTGTTGCCGGCGTGGCGTTGCTCTCCGGCGTGTCGTTTGTCGGCGCGGCTCTGGTCGTTGCCATGTTTGTGGGCCCCGAGCTGGCCGTGGTCGTAGGATCCATCGTTTCGCTCGCGCTGACAGCTGCGCTTGCCATGCGTGCCGAGAAGTCGGGGCATCTGGACGCACGCTTTCACATGAATATCGAGGCGGGGGAGAAGCTCACCGTTAAGTCGGCGCTTTCGGCCTGGTCGTGCTTCATCCTGATCTTTGTGTTGCTGCTGGGCACGTCTAATCTGGTGCCCGCTGTACATGCTGCGCTCGCGCCGTTTGCGAGCCATGTGCAGGTGTATTGCGGTGAGAATCCCGGTATGCTTACGTTTTCGTGGATCAACACGCCAGGCGTCTGGATTTTCCTGGCGGCGTTTGTCGGCGGTGCCATTCAGGGCGCTTCGCCGCGCATGATGGGCGAGGTGCTGGCCGCGACTGTGAAGCAGATGACGCCGACGGTGATCACGATGCTTTCGGTACTGGGCTGCGCCAAGGTGATGGGCTATGCCGGCATGATTTCGTCGATCAGTGCGTTTTGCATTGCGGTCGCCGGCGGTCTCTACCCGATTCTGGCTCCGTGGATCGGCGCAGTCGGTGCGTTCGTGACCGGCTCGGGCACGTCCTCGGGCATGCTGTTTGGTCCCATTCAGAGCCAGGCCGCCACTGCGCTGGGTGTGAGCGACTACTGGATGGTCGCATTGAACGCCCTGGGCGTCGCCGCTGGTAAGATGATCTCGCCGCAGACCCTCGCCATTGGTCTTGCCGCCGTGCACGTGCGCGGTAAGGATGCCGAACTCCTGGGCGCGGTGCTGCCCTACGCTGCCGGCATGCTGGTCCTGATGAGCGCCATAGCCATGCTCGGCCAAGGCCTGCCGCTGTAGTCGGCACTTAGGGACGTTCCTTATGTGCCGGCACTTTGGGAACGTCCCTAAGTGCCGGCATCCGGGGGCGCTCCTTGAATGTTGCCTGTTCAAGAGTGTTCCCAATGACTAGGCGTTTAAAAACGTCCCCAATGACTAGGCCGCTTGCCTGCGATTTTTGACCGTTGGGCGGGCTTGCCGCCCTTGCCGCAAAAACGTTTTTGCATATCGGGTACAACGGGCTTTACGTGAGTAAAGTGCGCGTCGCGTCCACGTGTCGCGTTTTTAAAGGAGGCCCCATGCCTGGTGTTACCCCTGCAGAAGTTCTGTCCAACTTTGGTATTACGCTCGTTGAAGATCCCGCCGAGAATCAACCCCGTCTGCTGGTGGACCTGCCGGCGGCAGAGCTTGTCGAGCACGCTATTCGTCGCAAAGAGGGCCGTATGGCTTCTAATGGCGCGCTCGTGATCGAGACGGGGGAGCGCACTGGTCGTTCGCCCAACGATCGTTTTATCGTTGACACCCCCGATGTTCACGACAAGATCGCCTGGGGTGCGGTCAACCGCCCACTGTCCGTCGAGAGCTATGAGGCCATCAAGGCCGGCATCGTCGACTATCTCAACGAGCGCGACGTGTTCGTCACGCGCGGCATGGCGGGCGCTGACCGCAACCACACGCGTCGCCTGCTTGTTGCCTGCGAGCGTGCCAGCCAGGCACTCTTCATTAAGCAAATGCTCGCCCGTCCGCTCGCCCGCGAAATCGCGCGCACCGGCGAGCCCGACTTCTGCGTGCTCGCAGCGCCCGGTTACCAGTGCGATCCTGCCATCAAGGGCCTCAACTCCAGCGCCGCCGTGGTCATCAACTTCCAGGAACGCGTGATTCTGGTCGCCGGCACCGGCTACTCCGGCGAGATTAAAAAGTCGATCTTTAGCGTCATGAACTATCTGCTGCCCGTCGAGGATGACGTGCTGCCCATGCACTGCTCGGCCAGCATGGATCCCGTCACGCACGAGACTGCCGTGTTCTTTGGCCTGTCCGGCACGGGCAAGACCACGCTTTCTGCCAACCCCACGCGCCTGCTGATCGGCGACGACGAGCACGGCTGGTCCGACATGGGCATCTTCAACATCGAGGGTGGCTGCTACGCAAAATGCGAGGGCCTGGACGCCTTCCACGAGCCCGAGATCTTCAACGCCGTCCGTTTTGGCGCCATTTGCGAAAACGTGGTGCTCGACGAGAACCGCAAGCCCAACTACGACGACATCTCGATCACGCACAACACGCGCGTGGCCTATCCCGTGGAGCACATTCCTAACGCGTGGACTAAGGGCATGGGCACCACTCCGAGTGTCGTGCTGTTCCTGACTTGCGACGCTTTTGGCGTGCTGCCGCCCATCTCACGCCTGACGGCTGATGCCGCCATGTACCACTTTGTGACGGGCTTTACGGCTAAGATTCCCGGCACCGAGGTCGGCGTCACCGAGCCCACGCCCACGTTCTCTTCGCTGTTCGGCGAGCCGTTTATGCCGCTCGACCCCATGGTTTACGCCAAGATGCTTGGCGAGCGCATTGCCGACGGCCGCACACGCGTGTACCTGGTCAACACCGGCTGGATTGGCGGCGGCTACGGCGTGGGTCATCGCATCGAGCTGGCCTACACGCGCTCGCTGGTCGCACGCGCCCTCGACGGCACCATCGAGGATAGCGAGTTCGTGCACGACGACATCTTTAACGTCGACATTCCCACGACGTGCCACGGCGTGCCCGATGGCATCCTGGTGCCGCGCCAATACTGGCAGAGCACCGCGCGCTACGACGAGGCCGCGCACAACCTGGCGGTGATGTTCGAGGAGAACTTCGAGAAGAAGTACTCGCACCTGCCCGAGTCCGTCAAAGCCGCCGGCCCGCACGCCCAGGTGTCCGCCGAGGCCCGTCATCGCGGCCGCGGCCTGCTGGGACTTCGCCACTAGCTTCGCCGTGAGTCCATATCCACCACAAAGGGGACAGGCGCCTTTATGGTGGTTTTGCTCGCGTGGATGACTCGGGTTACAATACGCTTGACATATCGTCCCCTTCTCCGGATGGGGACAGCGTAAGCGCTCTTGTGGCGGCACCGTAGGACTTTGAAGGTGGCCGCTGTGAGGGCGCTTTTTGTTTAGGCGCCCTCGCTCGGGCGTACGCTATGAAGGGAGAGCATATGAAGAGTTTCGTTGCCGAGGATTCGTTTTGGGAGCTGTTTCCGCAGGCGGCGGTCGGCGTCGTAGTCGTAAAGGGCATGAAGCCCGCGGCCCAGATTCCCCAGGAGGACGTGGATGCGATCGCCACGTTGCTCAATCGCGCCAATATCGATGCGGAGCGTCACCTGACAAGCGATACCATCAGCGAGAACGCGCCGGTTAAGGCATGGCGCGAGGCGTATCGCCTGTTCAAGACCAAGAAGGGCGCGCGTTGCTCAGTTGAGAACCTGCTCAAGCGCGTGCTCAAAGGCAAGCCGGTCGGCCACATCACACCGGTGGTGGATATCTACAACACGATTTCGTTGACTTATGCGCTGCCCGTTGGCGGCGAGGACCTGCATGCGATTGAGGGAGATCTTCGCTTGAAGGTGACCGATGGTGGCGATGCGTTCTTGCCGCTTGGCGAGGAGGCGGACGATCCGACGCTGCCCGGCGAGCTCGCCTACATCGACGATGCGGGCGCTGTGTGCCGCTGCTGGAACTGGCGCGACGGCGTTCGCACGGCGCTGTCCGATGATTCGGCCGATGCGTTCCTGGCGATTGAGTGCGTGGAGCCCGAGCGGATGGGGGATTGCCAGGCCGCGATCGATCGCTTAGCCGAGCTGCTCGAGCGCTATCTGGGAGCGACGGTTGTCGTTAAGACGCTTGTGACCCGCGACAATCCCTGCGTGGAGCTGTAGCGACGCCTGCGGATCATGTTCGCCGGTCAAAACCACCACAAAGGTGCCTGTCCCCTTTGTGGTGGTTTTTATGTTGATGGGTTAACAAATGGGGTATTTGGGTACGGGTGTCGCCTTATGCGACTAAGATGTTTACCCGTAAGCATTATGCAAGCGAAAGGCGGTCGTCTCCCATGCAGCAGAACGACGAGACACGTTTCGAGGACTTTGTCGGACTGATCAGCGGGCTCTACAAGGAGATTCAGCGCATTAAGACATCCGAGGGCGCAAGGCTGGGCCTCAAGGGCTCCGACGTTATGTGCCTTTACTATCTTGAGCGCAGCAAGGACGGCCTGACTGGCGCTGACCTGGCTCGCATGGCAGGCGTGACCCGCGCCGCCGTCTCGCGTACGCTCGCGCATCTGGAGGAGGGTGGCTACGTCGAGGTCGATGATTCGGGCGATGCCGCCGTTAAGTACCGTGCTCCGGTGCGCCTGACCGCTCTGGGCGGCGAGAGCATGAGCGAGGCGGACCGCATCATTCGCGAGGTGCTCGATACCACCGGTAAGGCTATGGGTGTGGAGCAGCGCGAGCAGATGTATGCGTCGCTGCGCACGATTCTCAACACCCTGCGCGAGATGTAGAGCCGCGCTGGTACTTGCTTCTAATCAACAACTGCACAGTTCCTATTTGAGCGTGCGTGTCGTGCTGGGATCTTGCTGTCAAAATTCCCTGCGCGTGGTCCGCGCAAGAAAGGATTCGCTATGTCCGTCCGTATCATTACCGACTCCGCGAGCGATATGTCGCCTGCGGAGCATCCGGCACTATCCGTCCTGCCACTATCCGTCACCTTTGGCACCGATGTGTACATGGATGGCGTCGACATCGATCACCAGCGCTTTTACGAGATGCTGGTCGAGCGCGACGAGCTGCCCAAGACCGGTCAGGTCAACCCGTACGCCTTTTCGCAGGCGATTGCCGAAGCACGTGAGGCCGGCGACGAAGCCGTGATTATTACCGTGGGCGCTAAGCTTTCGGGCACCAACCAAAGTGCCCGCACCGCACTTGCCGAGGCGCCGGGCGGCGATGTGTATGTGGTGGATAGCAATAACGTTACCCTGGGCGAGCGCGTGCTGGTTGAGTACGCGCTGCGTTTGGTGGACGAGGGCCAAGGCGCGGCTCAGATCGCGGCGGCTGTCGAGGCCGTGCGCGACCGTGTTGTCGTCATCGGCCTGCTCGAGACGCTTGAGTACCTCGTTCGCGGCGGTCGCCTGTCTGCTGCGGCTGGTGCTGTGGGTACGCTGCTCAACGTGAAGCCCGTGGTGGCAGCGGAGGACGGTCTGATCGTGCAGCTGGGCAAGGCACGCGGCTCCAAGAACGGCCGCAACCTGTTGAACCAGAAGGTTGAGCAGGCGGGCGGCGTCGACTTTTCTATGCCGCTGGCGCTCGGCTACACGGGCCTTTCGGACGCGGTGCTCAAGAAGTATATCGAGGACAGTGCCGCGTTGTGGGCCGGCCATGCCGAGGGTGAGCTGCCCATCCACACTATCGGCGCCACCATCGGCACCCACGTGGGCCCCGGCGCTGTAGCCGTAGCCTTCTTCCGCCCCGCCAACTAGCTTTCCGGTCAAAACCACCACAAAGGGGACAGGTACCTTTGTGGTGGTTTATGCTGGGTTCGGTTGAAAGGAGCACGCGATGGCGTCTGAGGGCTTTTTTGAACGGGTGTACGAGGTGGTCGAGCAGATCCCCGAGGGGATGGTCGCCACGTATGGTCAGGTGGCGCTGCTTGCCGGTCGACCACGAAGTGCGCGGTATGTGGGGTATGCCCTGCATAGCAATCCGCGCCCCGGCGAGATTCCCTGTCACCGCGTGGTGTTTGCCGACGGGCGCATATGCGAGGGTTTTGCTTTTGGCGGTCCCGATGCTCAACGTGAGCTTTTGCTAGGGGAGGGTGTGGCGTTTAAGGACGACATGCACGTCGACCTGGCCGTCTGTCGTTGGCCTGCCGGACTCTAACAGCTCTGCCGTGGCCAGAACCACCACAAAGGTGCCTGTCCCCTTTGTGGTGGTTTTCTGTTGCAGGTTTACCGGGGCTAACTTATGGAGAAGCTATGGCGGGCGATATTGATGCTGCAAAGTAAACCACGGTGAACTATATTGTATTCAGCAACGGAGCAGGCAATAGGCGATGAAAAAGCCTGCCCTGTTGAGTTTGATTCGCATTCCTCCCCTCTGTGCGATTCAACGGTGTACTTCGGGAACAGGCCCGCTGGCAACTAACTGCCGGCGGGCCTGTTCCTGTTTGTCGGGGGAGTGCGATGGGCGGAGCCGAAGCAGTCCGGCTCCGAAAAAGGCGGACGTTGTAGCGCCCGCCCTAAAGCAATCGAAAGCTCAAGCCAGCAAATCGGTCTAGTACACCATGCCCATGGCGTCCTGAACCTCTGCCAGGGTCTGATCGGCGATCTCGTTGGCGCGACGGTTGCCCTCGTGAAGGACGTCCTTCACATAGTCCAGATCGTTCTCGTAGCGCTGGCGACGCTCGCGGATCGGTGCGAAGTACTCGTTGACGGCCTCGGTCACGTACTTCTTGAGCTGGCCGGAGCCGCCCATGCCAATCTCCTCGGCAATCTCGACCTCGGAACGGCCGGTGCAGATGGCGGCCGTCGAAAGCAGGCCGGACACGCCGGGGCGGTTCTCGGGATCGAACGTGATCATGCGCTCGGAGTCGGTCTGGCTCTTCTTGATGCGCTTGGCCGTCTCCTCGGCGGTCATCGAGATGTTGATGGCGTTGCCGTAGCTCTTGCTCATCTTGCGACCGTCCAGGCCGGGCAGCAGCGGGGTCTCGGACAGCAGCGCGTCGACCTCGGGGAACACCTTGCCGTAGCGGTTGTTAAAGCGGCGGGCGATGGTGCGGGTGAGCTCGATGTGCGGCAGCTGGTCGCGGCCGACGGGCACCACATTGCCCTTGCAGAACAGGATGTCGCAGGCCTGGTGCACCGGGTAGGTGAGCAGAAGGCCGGTGAGCTCGTGCCCCGAGGCCTCCATCTCGGCCTTGACCGTGGGGTTGCGCGCCAGCTCGGCCTCGGACACCAGCGACAGGAACGGCAGCATGAGCTGGTTGGCGGCGGGCACGGCGGAGTGCGCGTAGATCATGGTCTTGTCGGGGTCGATGCCGCAGGCAAGGTAGTCCATGACCATGTTGTACACGTTGTCCTGGATGTGCTCGGTGGTGTCGCGGTCGGTGATGACCTGGTAGTCGGCGATGAGTACGTTGGTCCTGGCGCCCATGTTCTGCAGCTCCACGCGGCCCTTGAGGGTGCCAAAGTAGTGACCCAGGTGCAGACGGCCGGTGGGGCGGTCGCCGGTAAGCATGGTGAACTTCTCGGGCGTCTTGGCCAGGCCCTCGCGAATGGCGTTGCTCTTTTGCAGCGCGACTTCGTAGCTGTTCTCGTTTGGCATGATTGCTCCTAACGTATGTTCATGGGTCAAGATGATAACGCGTTTATTGGAGGGGCGGGGCGTAAGTAGGCGAGGGGCGGGAGAGGGGTGGCTTGTGCGATGGGCGCGGCGCGGCCGCGCTTGGCCAACGGTGCCTTGGCACATCCTCGGCAGCTTGCCCTAGAGCTTGTGGTGGCGCTCTTCCTTACGTTCCTCAGCTGCCTGCTCCTCCTGCTTAAAGGCGGGGTCGTCGGGGGTGACGAGCTCGTCCTCGTGCGTGCGCTTGTTGTAATGGTGGCGCAGCACGGGCTCAAACAGATGCAGATGCTTGGCGAAGGCAGCCGAGCCAATGGCGAGCACGGTAAAAATGAGCACGCGCATGGGCACCTCGACCTGATTGATGGCGGCGGCGCCGGCCGAAAGCATGATGCACCAGGCATAGATGAGCAGCACGGCCTGTTTTTGGTTGTAGCCTTCTTGGATCAGGCGGTGGTGGATGTGGCCCTTGTCGGCCTGTCCGATGCTAATGTGGGCGCGCTTGCGGCGCACAATGGCGCTAAACGTGTCGATGATGGGCACGCCGGCAACGATGAGCGGGATGATAAGCGAGGTGAGTGCGGCGGTGCGGCTCACGTTGAGCAGCGAGATGGAGCCCAGCGCAAAGCCCAGAAGCAGCGACCCCGAGTCGCCCAAGAAGATGCTTGCGGGGTTGAAGTTGTAGTGCAAAAAGGCCAGACAGGCGCCAAAGAGCGCAATAGAGAGCGCGGCGGCGTCGATGCGGCCCGAGAGCACGGCCATCGAAAACATGGTGAACGACGCGATGCCGCAGATGCCCGTGGCCAAGCCGTCGAGGCCGTCGATGAGGTTAATGATGTTGGTGAATGCCACCAGATAGATTACGGTGATGGGGTAGGCGAGCCATCCGAGCATGATCTCGCCGGGGACAAACGGGTTGACGATGACGCCGATTTTTAGGCCGCCGATACAGGCGATAAGCGCGGCGAGGACTTGTCCGGCCAGCTTTTGCTTGGGCGTGAGCTGGAAGACGTCGTCGATAGCGCCGGTCGCAAAGATGACGGTAAAGGAGAGCGCCAGCATGGGGTAGCTGATGTGCAGACGGGGGTGGGGCACCAAAACGGGCGGCCAACCCAGGTACCAGGTGCCTAGGATTTGCACAGTGCAGGCGACGACCAGGCCCAAAAACACCGCCGTTCCGCCCAAACGCGGGATGGGCTTGGTGTTGATGCGGCGCTTAGAAGGATAGTCGACGGCATCGAGCTTAATTGCCAAGCGCTTGACCAGGGGCACCGCGAGGAAGGTCGTGATAAAGGCCGCCGCTGCCACGCATAGGTACGGTATGTAGCTCGGGGATGAAGCCATGAATCTAAAAACCGCCAAGCGTCGAAGGAAAAGGTCAGAAGAACGCCATGCGCAAAGGGCATAGCCGAACCATAATACTCGACCAAGGGGGGTACATGGAATTGCACGCAGCGATAATCACGCGCTTACCAGATATTGGGATGTTGTCGATGGCTTGTCGGGATGCCGGCGGGGATCCATATGGACTGTAATGGTGATTTTCGGCAAAAGAAAACCACCCCCCACGTTACGAAAATGAACCCACCTAAAACAGGTGGGTGCCCTCATCGACTGTTCCAGCGTCCTTAACAACGAAGGATACCTGTACTAGGTACGACTGTGTGGGCTCCCTAAATAAACGCGACGGTTCACCCAGTTGCTCCGCGGGGGGCGGAATACCTACATCATAAAGCGGCACTTTATCGATTCCAGTCTTGACATTACAAAAATCGTGTCGGACGATTACGGCGCCTTGGGCTCGAGCCGTCTGTGGGGTTGATCCCTTTACGTTTGAGCTGCTGAATCGTTGTTTTGGAGCATGGTTTTATGCCGACGTCGTTGACCGAACTTTTTTCGCCCGCCTGCCATTTGTGTCCGCGCCGTTGCGGTGCGGCGCGCGATGAGGGCGCGCACGGCGTCTGCGGTGCTAACGACACGCTCAAGGTGGCCCGCGCCGCGCTTCATATGTGGGAGGAGCCGCCTATCTCGGGCGAGGCCGGTTCGGGCACGATCTTCTTTAGCGGCTGCTCGCTCAAATGTATCTACTGCCAGAACCACGAGATCTCGACCGGCAATTTTGGCCTTGAGATTTCGCCTGAGCGCCTGGTCGAGATTATGCTGGAACTGCAGGACCAGGGTGCCAACAACATCAATTTGGTGACGGCGACGCACTATGCGCACCTGTTGCCTGCCGCGATTGCCGCGGCACGGGCGCGCGGACTGGTTATCCCAATCGTCTACAACACGAGTGGTTACGAGCGCGCGAGTGCCGTGGCGGCGCTGGGCGACCTGGTCGATGTGTGGCTCACCGACTTTAAATATGCCGATGCCGGGCTTGCGCAGTCGCTCTCCCATATAAAGGATTACCCGCGTGTGGCCGTGTCGGGTCTGGCCCAGATGGCGCGCGAGATCGAGCGCCGCGGGGGAGAGTTGGTGGACGAGGACGGGCTTATGAAGCGTGGCATGATCGTGCGTCACCTGGTGCTTCCGGGGCATGCAGACGATTCGTGTCGCGTGCTGGACCTGGTGTGGCAGACGGTGGGCGACGTGCCGATCTCGGTTATGAACCAGTACACGCCCAATGCGCTCATGCGCGAGCAGGGCGGCGACCTGGCGCGCGCTGTGACGCGTGAGGAGTACGAGCAGGTGCTCGACCATGCCGACGACCTGGGTTTTACGACGATGTTCTGGCAAGAGGGCGGCGCGGTAGACGAGAGCTTCACCCCGGCCTTCGACACCACCGGTGTTCTTACCAGCGCAAAGTAGTGCGTTCGTCGATGATTTTTCTGGGACGGGGATAAAAAATCATCGAGAGGATCGCCTGTTCGAAAAGTTGCCAAAATAGCCGCGCCCCAAAAAGACTGGTTATTGGGCGTTGACAGTTGGCGAGCCGTAGGTAAAATATCGACTTGTCCTGGGGACGTAGCTCAGTTGGGAGAGCGCTGCCGTCGCATGGCAGAGGCCGAGGGTTCGACTCCCTTCGTCTCCACCCTTGGATTTGATAAGCCGCTGACATTGTGTCGGCGGCTTTTTTTAAAAGAAAGGGCTATACCATGGCCGAGCTTGAGTCCCAACCATTGTCCGACGAGGAGCGCGCTGAGTTGGAAGAGCTCCGCGCTGAGAAGGCCCGCCGCGAGGCTCGGGAAGAGGCCCGTCGCGAGCGCGAGGAGCTGGCTGCCCTGCGTGCCGAGCGTGCGAAGGCCGAGGAGGTCGCCTCGAACGCCGCATCCGAGCGCAAGCTCGCGCCCGCACCCAAGCCCGCTGCAGCGAAGCCTGCACCTGCCGCGCCCAAACCTCAGCCTAAAAAGGCCGCTCGTCCCAAGTCCGTCGAGTCCAAGCCGAGCCGTGACGAGATGACCTTTGCCCAGCGCATGGTTACCTCCAAGGAACCTACGGGCGAGAACGAGATTCCTGGCATGGCGCCGGCTCAAAAAATCATCATTGTCCTTGCCCTCATCGCGTTTGTCATCTTTATGGGCTACACGATCCTGACCAGCATGGGCCTGCTCTAACCGATTTGCATCGGGCGTCATGTCCGCATGCTCTGCTCTCGTCCAACCCTCAAATTCTGCACCACACATCCGAAAGGTCGCCCCATGGCTTTGACCGATATCTCTCATCCCACCGACATCGCAATGCTCACCGATCTGTACGAACTCACTATGGCCCAGGGCCTGTGGGAGAGCGGCAAGGCCAATGAGCAGGGTTGTTTTACCGCGTTTTACCGCGACCATCCCTTTGGCAGCGCCTATGCCGTCATGTGCGGCACCGCCGAGCTGCCCGAGCTGGTCGAGAATCTGCGCTTTACGCCCGAGGATATCGACTACCTCGCCTCGCTCCAGGCCCCGGCCGGCGGCGCGATGTTCAAGTCCGCATTCCTCGACTACCTGCGCGATTTTCGTGCGCATGTAAATATCGACGCCGTCCCCGAGGGCGAGCTCGTCTTTCCGCGCGAGCCCATGGTGCGCGTCACCGGTCCTGCGCTCGAGTGCCAGCTGCTTGAGACGGCGCTGCTCAACATCGTCGGGTTCCAGACACTTGTCGCCACCAAGACGGCGCGAGTGGTGCTGGCGGCGGACGGCCGTCCCGTGGCCGAGTTTGGCCTGCGCCGAGCCCAGGGTCCCGATGGCGGCCTGGCCGTTGCGCGCGCGAGCTACGTCGCCGGCTGCTCCTCTACGTCCAATGTGCTCGCCGGCCGCCGCTACGGTATTCCCGTCTTTGGCACGCATGCGCACAGCTGGGTGATGAGCTTCGATTCCGAGCTCGAGGCCTTCCGCGCCTTTGCCAAGTCGAGCCCCAAGAACTGCACGCTGCTCATCGACACCTACGATGTGCGCGAGGGCTGCGAGCATGCCATTACGGTTGCCAAGGAGATGGAGGCGGCGGGCGAGCGCCTGTCGGCTATTCGCATTGACTCGGGCGACCTCGCCAAGCTCTCCAAGTATGTCCGCGGTCGTTTCGATGCCGAGGGCCTGCCCTATGTGGGGATCTCGGTTTCTAACGATCTGGATGAGTACACGATTCAGTCGCTGCTCGACCAGGGCGCGCCCATCGATAGCTTTGGCGTGGGCACCAAGCTCGCGACCTGCTACGACCAGCCGGCGCTGGGCGGCGTGTACAAGCTTTCCGCCCGCCGTGCGAGCGAGGCCGACCCGTGGACGCCGGTGGTCAAGCTCTCCGAGCAGCCCTACAAGCGCACGATCCCGGGCGTGCAGCGCGTGCGCCGTTATTACGACGGCTTTGGCGGCCCGGTCTGCGACATGATCTACGACGAGGACCATCTGGTGGGGGAGGGCGCCGCGCGCGGCAATACCCTCGTGGCCGTGAATGATGCCGCCCTGGTGACCGACGTGTCGGAGCTTGAGTATCGCGAGCTGCTGGTGCCGATCGTGCGCGATGGCAGCGCAGTGGCTCCGCGTGAGAGCATCCAGGACGCGCGCGAGCGCTGTGTTTGGGCGCTCGATCATCTGGACGCAGCTTTTAAGCGCTTCCTGTACCCGCAGACCTATGTGGTGGGCATGGAGCAGGGCCTGGCTCAGGTGCGCGACGAGCTCGTGCGCAAGAACATGGCCGCGGCCTCGGCTTTCCCCTGGGCAAAATGATCAGCATGCGACGGAAGATAACGGATCATTTTCTCTCTTGCCCGTTCGCCCGTTCGCTGAACAGTTGATTGGTTTGACGTATGACGACTTCTTATAAAACGATGGTGGTAAAGATCGGTTCGTCCACGGTGGTGGGCGCCGATGGCAAGGTCAACCGCGCCTTTATCGGCGGACTTGCCGATCAAGCCGCAGCGCTGCGCAAGCTCGGCTGGCGTCTAGTCGTGGTGAGCTCGGGCGCTATCGCCTGTGGCTATCCCGTGTTGGGCTTCGACCGCAAGCCGGTCGGCGACCTTCCGAGCCTGCAGGCCTGCGCCTCGGCTGGTCAGTGCATCATCTCGTCGGCCTACGACGAGGAGTTCCATGCGCGCGACCTGCTCACCTCGCTCGTGCTGCTCACGCGTCACGACACGGCGCGTCGCACGTCCTACCTGCACGCGCGCGACGCCCTGCTGCGTCTGGTGGAGCTGGGCGTGGTGCCGGTCGTCAACGAGAACGACACCGTTACCGTCGACGAGATCAAGTTTGGCGACAACGACACGCTGGCGGCGCTCGTGAGCTGCCTGGTTTCCGCCGACCTGTGCGTGACGCTGTCCGATATCGACGGCCTCTACACCGCCAATCCGCACGAGGATCCGACGGCCGAGTTTGTCCCGGTCGTGCATAAGATCGATGCCAAGATCATTGCCTCGGCGGGTGATTCTTGGACCTCGGTGGGTACGGGCGGCATGATCACCAAGATTCGCGCGAGCCGCATCCTGATGACGGCGGGCATTCAGAGCGTGATTTGCTCGGGCGAGGAGCCCGATGCCCTCGTGCGTCTCGCCCGCGGCGAGAGCGTGGGAACCCTGTTCGATCCGCCGGCGGAGCGCCTGGACATCGCACCCCGCAAACTGTGGATCGCGCTGGGCGACAAGGCCCACGGCTCGGTGACGGTTGATGACGGTGCTGCGAAGGCGCTGGTCAGCCGTGGCTCTTCCCTGCTTGCGGTGGGTATTCGCGAGGTCGATGGCCAGTTTGCCGAGGGCGATGTGCTCGATGTGTGCGATCCGAGCGGTATGGTCGTCGCCCGCGGTATCGCCGAGGCCGATTCGGACGTGCTGGAGCTTGCAGCCGGCCGTCGCCAGGACCAGATCGCCAGCAACCGCCTGCTCGCTAACCTGGCCGAGAAGCCGGCGATACACAGGGATAACCTAATCGTCTTCGCTTAACCAATTGACGCTGCAAACGCCCCTAAGCGGCAATCTGACGTTCAATCGTCGGGCATGACCAAAAGGTCAATGCCCTCCTCTTTCACGTCACCTTGCTCGCTTAGGGGCGTTTTCGCTTTCCGTCCTCTTTCTGCAATGACTTCATTAACCTGGTACTTGGGGACGTTCCTTTTGTGACGGCAGGTGGGGACACTCCTTTGTTAGAAGATCCGGCGCAGGTCTCCGCGGTTGAACGCTTCGTCGAAGAGGTGCTTGAACACCACGCTGCCGTGCAGGCCGTCGTGCTCGAACTCGTTGGTCACCCAGGCATGCGAGTTGCCCACGCGGCTGAGCGTATCGAGCTGCATGCCCGAATCGACGTACATATCGTCGAAATACACCGCGGCCTGTAGTGGCACCTCGTTGCAGGCTAGGCGCTGCGGGTCGTAGATCTTGTCCCAGCTGGTGTCTTCCATCAGCAGGTCCATGGCGGGCTTAAACGGCATAAGCTCGGGCATCTGCTCAAACATCCACGGGAACATGGCCTCGCCGGTAAACATGAGCGGGCGCGCGAGTGTGTCGAACTCGGCACGATGGGCCTTCTCCTCTGCTGCGGCCCAGCGAATGGGCATGGTGTCGCCGTCGGCGTAGATAAACTCCTGCAGCGTCCAGTACAGCGGGTTTGTACGCGTGTTGGTGCGCTCGAAGGTGCGCATCAAAAAGCTGTCGGATACCGAGGAGCCGCAGCTAAGCGTACCGTCGCCAGTAACAAACGCGTGATCGATAATCCAATGCATGCGCTCAAAGCTCGGCTTCATGCCAAAGTCGCTGCCCATGAGCTGTAGGCGCTCGACCGTCATCGGCGAGCCGTCAGGCAGCACGGGCTTCTGAGCCTCGAGCGCATCGGCCAGGGCTGCCACGCGCTCGACGTCAGCGGGATAGCGGTCATAATACTGCTGCGTCTTGGCGGCCATGCGCGGGAAGGTGTGCTCGTAGACCTCGCTGGCGCTCGCCGGCACGTGGGGGATGCCGCCGCAGGTAAAGCTCGCCGCCACGCCCTCGGGGAAGAGCGACAGATAACTCAGCGTCAAAAAGCCGCCGTAGCTTTGGCCGAGCGTGACCCACGGCTTGCCGCCAAAGCCCACTAGGCGCAGGTACTCAAAATCGCGCACGATGGAGCTGGCGAGGTGGCGCTTGAGGAAATCAGCCTGCGAGCGTGCGGCATCGGAGCCGGCCGCCGTCGCGCGCTCGCCCAGTGCGGCAATCGTGCGCCCGTCTACACAGCTGCTGCGCCCGGTGCCGCGCTGGTCGGGAAGGACCACGCGGAAGTGCTTGACAGCCTCCTCGATCCAGCCGTCGCTTGTGGGCGACAACGGACGCGGGCTCTCGCCGCCGGGGCCGCCCTGCAAAAACAGGAGCAGTGGCAGATCGTCGTTGATGCGGTCGGGCGCGCAAACCACGCGGTAGAAGAGCTTGATGCTCTCGGGCGCGCCGGCGATGGGTGCCGGCATAGCGCCGCGGCGCATGGTGCTGCCGACGGCCAGGAGCATCGGCTCCAGGCCGCGCCAGTCAAGGGGGACGTCGATGCTGTGGTCCTCGACATAAAGGCTGGGGACGTGGTACGAAGTGATGAGGGCCATGTGAGTCTTCCGTTCGTTGCGGTGTTTCGGGTTGACCAATTCTACCGCCGCGGGCGAGGCCATGCGCAAATCGGCTACCATGGTTGCAAACTTCTAGGAGAAAGGGCCGCCCATGTCGGTCGATATAGCCACGTATGTCCACGATCTTGCCGTTGCCGCCAAGGCAGCGTCGGCCTCGCTTGCCACGGCGAGCGATGAGCAGCGTCAGGAGGCCGTGCGCGCCATGGCCGCAGCACTGCGCAACGGTGTCGACTCCATCGTCGCCGCCAACGAGCTCGATATGTCCGCCGCGCGCGATGCGGGCACTTCGGCCGGTCTGCTCGACCGTCTGCTGCTGACGCCTGAGCGCGTCGAGGGCATGGCCGCCGGTTTGGAGAAGCTCGCCGAGCTGCCCGATCCCGTCGGCCGCGTGCTCGACCACCGCGTGCTTGCGAGCGGTGTGGACCTGACCCGCGTGAGCGTGCCGTTGGGCCTGGTCGCCATGGTCTACGAGGCGCGCCCCAACGTGACGGCCGACGCCGCAGGCATCTGCATCCGTACCGGCAACGCCTGCATTCTACGCGGCGGCTCGCTGGCCTATCACTCGTGTGCCATGATCGCCGAGCTGCTGGCCGATGCGCTCGAGGCCAAGGGCTTCCCGCGCGAGGCCGTGTCGATGATCGAGTCCACCGACCGCGAAGCTACTGGCGAGCTCATGAAGCTCCGCGGTATCGTCGACGTACTCATTCCGCGCGGCGGTGCAGGCCTGATCCAGCGCTGCGTGCGCGAGTCGCTTGTGCCGGTGATCGAGACGGGCACGGGCAACTGCCACATCTACGTGCATGAATCCGCCGACTTTGATAAGGCGCTCAACATTATCGTCAATGCCAAGACCCAGCGCGTAGGCGTGTGCAATGCCGCCGAGTCGCTGTTGGTCGACCGTGCTGTGGCCGATGCGTTTTTGCCCGCGGTCGTGACCGTGCTGCATGACCACGGCGTGCTCATTCACGGCGACGAGGCAACCTGCGCCGCATGCGCCGATGCCGGGCTTGCCGAGGGTGATGACTACGTTGCCGCGACTGAGGAGGACTGGGGTCGCGAGTATCTGGCGCTCGAGATGAGCGTGAAGGTCGTGGCGAGCGAGGACGAGGCCATCGCACACATCAACCGCTACGGCACGATGCACTCCGAGGCCATCGTTGCCGAGGACACGGATGCTTGCGAGCGCTTCCTCGATGCGGTCGATGCCTCGGCCGTGTACGCCAACGCCAGCACGCGCTTCACCGACGGCGGCGAGTTTGGCCTGGGCGCCGAGATCGGCATCTCGACCCAAAAACTCCACGCCCGTGGCCCCTTTGCCGCCGAGGCCCTCACCACCTACAAATACAAGCTCCGCGGCACCGGCCAGGTCCGCCCCTAACGCCCGTGCAAACAAAAACCACCACAAAGGTGCCTGTCCCCTTTGTGGTGGTTTTAGGTGGCGTGGGCGGTTAGGCCTGGAAGGTATCGCGGTCGGGGGCGAAGGACTGCATGGCCGCGATGGTGCGGTCAAAGAGCTCGGGGAGCTCCCAGCCCAACATCTCGGCGCCCTGCGAAATCACGTCGCGCGAGCAGCCGGCGGCAAAGCGCTTGTCCTTGAACTTCTTCTTGAGCGACTTGGTCGTAAAGTCCATAACGCTCTTGCTCGGGCGCATGATGACTGCAGCGCCGATCAGGCCGGTGAGCTCATCGCAGGCAAACAGGATCTTTTCCATCTGCAGCTCGGGCTTGGGCAGCGAGGTGTTGAAGTCGGACGTGTGCGTCTGGATGGCGCGAATGAGCTCGGGAGACGCACCTTCACCCTCAAGAATCTCGGCAGCATAGATGGTGTGGTTCATGGGGTCGTCCTCATGCTCCTCCCAATCCAGGTCGTGCAGCAGACCGACGATGCCCCAAAACTCCTCGTTCTCGGGGTCGAACTCGCGCGCAAAGTAGCGCATAGTGCCCTCGACCGTCTCGCCGTGGATGATGTGGAACGGATCTTTGTTGTGCTCGTTGAGCAGTTCGAACGCACGGTCGCGGGTGATTCCGGCGGTAAGCGGCTCTGCCATAAGAGACTCCTTGTGCTCGTGGGTATCGATAAGAATGAATACTACTAGAACAAGAAAACCACCACAAAGGTGCCTGTCCCCTTTGTGGTGGTTTTTGGCGCGGATGGGTTAGTTGAGGGCGGCTTGGGCTAGGCGAGCTTCGGCGTCCTCCTCGGTGACGCCCAGGGCCACGGCGAACTCCTCGATGGAGCGGCGCTTGGCTTCCTTGAGTACGCGCATGTAGTAGGAGCTGGGCTTTTTATCTGCTTCCTCGGCCTGGCGAATACGGTGCATCATGGTTTTTGCCACGCGAACCGTCTCGGGCGCGCCCAGCTTGAGCTGCTGCTTAAAGTGCGTCTCCTCAAGTGAGCTGTTGCGCTCGGTAAAGGTGTCGCACTCCAGCTCGTCATAGTGGCTCAGCAGGTGCTCGGCATCTTGCTGCGAGATGGCGGCGTGCAAACGGTCGGCCTGCGCCACGGGGTACATGAGGATCGTCTGCGCATGTCCCTGCTTGGTCTCGAGCAGTAGCATGGGCTGCGGTGTATCGTCCCTAAAACCGACGACGGTGCAGACTCCCTGACCCGGATGAATGACGTGTTGACCGATTGAGAACATGCTACCTCCAACTTATACGAATTTACGTATGTCTAGAATAACACGCTGACGTGCGCAAACCCGTACTTTATGCAGGAAAAGCACACAACTCTGATAGGTAAGAGTATTCGATAACAGACGCAGCTCATTCACGCCTTTATGCATTTTCAACGCCTGCATAATCTGCAGGCAGACCGGCATCTTTGAGTGACTCCATACAAGCTGTAGTCATTTTTGTGCATATGCAATATCTATTAGCTTTACCCTGCGACAGTGCCCGTCGCTTGTGATAGAGTGCTACAAACTCTGGCTTTTGCCCTACGAGTGACCAAGAGCTCGGGGGCTTTAACACAAGGAGGATCTATGCCCGAGAAGATTGAAGAGCTGGTACGCGCTGCGCTTGCTGCGGCCCAGGAGGCCGGCGACCTTTCCGCATTTGAACTTGACGATTGCGCTATCGAGCGACCGGCTGACACTTCTCATGGCGAGTGGACCTCTACCATGGCCCTGAAGTCCGCCAAGCTGGCCCACTGCGCCCCGCGCAAGATCGCCGAGGCCATCGTTGCCCATATGCCCGAGGACCCCGCGATCGAGAAGGTCGAGATCGCAGGCCCCGGCTTCATCAACTTCTACCTCTCCGTTGCCGTCAAGAATGCCATCTTTGGCGAGGCTCGCGAGAAGGGTATAGACTTCGCTAAGTCCAACGTCGGTGGTGGCCTGAAGACCCAGGTCGAGTTCGTTTCCGCCAACCCCGTCGGCCCCATGCACATCGGCCACGGCCGCTGGGCCGCGCTGGGCGACTCGCTCTGCCGCGTTATGGATCACGCCGGTTACGACATCCAGCGTGAGTTCTACATCAACGACCACGGCTCTCAGATGAACACCTTCGGCAACTCCATCAGCACGCGCTATATGCAGCTTGCCGACATCATCGCCAAGCAGGGCGTGGATATCGACGAGGCTCACAAGCTGCTGATCGCCGACCGCGACGCCTTTGTTGCCGACGAGAGCGACGAGCATCCCGAGACCCATCCGTATCAGGACAACTTTGCCGAGACCCTAGGCAAGGACTCCTACGGCGGCGACTACATCATCGACGAGGCCGCCGAGTTCTGGCGCACCGACGGCGATAAGTGGGTCAACGCCGATCCGCAGGAGCGCATGGAGAGCTTCCGCGAGCGCGGCTATGTAAAGATGGTCGACAACATGCGCGACCTTTGCCATGCCGTCAACTGCGACTTCGATCGTTGGTTCTCCGAGCGCTCGCTGTATGTGAAGGACACCGAGGGCGAGACCGCCGGCACCTCCGCCGTCGACCGCGCTTTTGAGAAGCTCGACAAGATGGGCTACCTCTACACCAAGGACGGCGCCCTGTGGTTCCGCTCCACCGACCTGGGCGATGACAAGGACCGCGTTCTGATCAAGTCCGATGGCGAGTACACCTACTTCGCCTCCGACGTTGCCTATCACTGGGATAAGTTCCAGCGCGTCGACCACGTCATCGACATCTGGGGCGCCGACCACCACGGCTACATCGAGCGCGTCCGCTGCGTCTGCGATGCCTTGGGTTACCCCGGCAAGTTTGAGGTTCTGCTGGGCCAGCTCGTCAACCTGCTGCGCAACGGCAAGCCCGTCCGTATGTCCAAGCGTAAGGGCACCATGGTGACCCTGCAGGAGCTCGTCGACGAGGTCGGCTCCGACGCTGCCCGTTACACCCTCATCTCCAAGAGCTCCAACCAGATGGTCGACTTCGATATTGAGGCCGTCAAGAAGCGCGACAACTCCAACCCGGTGTACTACGTGCAGTACGCTCACGCCCGCGTGTGCTCCATCCTGCGCCGTGCCGCTGACGTTACGCCCGAGCAGGCTGACGAGATGGGCATGAAGGCCGTCGCCGCCAAGGCCATCGGTGAGAACGTCGATTACTCGCTGCTGACCGACCCGACCGAGCTCGCCCTTTCGCGCAAGCTCAACGAGCTCACCGACCTCATCGCCAGCTGCGCTCGCGACCGCGCCCCGTTCCGTCTGACGCACTTTGCTGAGGAACTCGCCGGCGACTTCCACAGCTTCTACGCTGCCTGTCAGGTGCTGCCGAGCGAGGGCCGTCCCGTCGACCCCGAGCTTTCGCGTGCCCGTCTGGCCGCTTGCGATGCCGTCCGTGTGACGCTCGCCCTGGTGCTCACCCTCGTTGGCGTTTCCGCGCCCGAGCAGATGTAAGCTACGGGTCATTTGACCGTACAGACTTGGTTTAACTAAGCCTTGAAAGCCCGATCTCCCACGGAGGTCGGGCTTTTTGCAAACGCCGACGTATTGACGAATTTGGAACTGCTGGAAATACGAAACTATGCCGGTTTACTACGATGAAATGAGAAATTCCAACTACGCCGGCTTTTCGCAAAAAAGTGCAAGGCATCTACCTGCGGTTTTAGTTCAACAAGTTTCGGAGTGATCGCGGTTGAGCGATTCATCGTAGTAAACCGCCACAGTTTTGGCGGAGGCAGTCAGATTTGTGGGTGTTAAACCAAAGATTGTCCCTTTTGACTAGTCGTTTAAGAACGTCCTCAATGACTAAGTTGCAGGTGGTTGCGGTTGTGTTACACTAACGCAGCGTATATGACGCAAATATCTCGATACAGATCAATGATGTCCGTCGGTATTTGACGGAGCTAGACTGTTTAGCCGCCCTGAAGGTTTATGCAGGGAGCATGTGATCACAGGGCTTGAAAAGAAAGTTGAGCAAACACTGTGTCTGATCAACAGCAAGAAAACGAAATAACGACGACGCAAGCCGCTCCCGCTGCACCGGTTGCGTTGGACCAGGTCGCGGCGCCCGCGCAAGCCTCGGCTCCTGAGACGCCTAAGGCTGCTTCGACGCCTACGCCTTCAGCGGCTGAGAAGGCCGTGCCTGCAACTGGTGAGGAGGCTGCTTCGGCAAAGCCCAAGCGTACGCGCCGCACGGCCAAGTCTGCTGCTGACGGCGAGGAGGTCACCAAGCCCAAGCGCCGTACCACGCGCACGACGCGCGTCAAGCGCACCGTTGCAGCTGACTCCTCGGCGCCGATTTCCGATGAGGTCGCGCAGGCACGTGCGTTGGCGCAGATTAGCGAGGCTCAGGTGGTGCGCGCCCGCCGTCGTGCTGCCGAGCGCGAGGCCGCGGCTCTGACCGAGCTTGCAGCTCCGTCTGTGCCCGAGACGCCTGCCGCCACCGAGACCCCTGTCGCCGACCAGCCGACCGAGAAGCCGGTACCGCGCACACGCCGTCGCACGGCTGCTAAGGCCGAGCAGGTTGCCGATCAGGTAACCCCCGAGCTCACTGAGGCTTCGGTCCGTTCCGCGGCAGGGGAGGGCACATCGCCTGTTGAGCCCGCTGCGCCTGTCGAGGCCAGCGAAGTTCCCGTTGTCGATCCGGCTTTGCGCCCGCACCGTCGCGGTCGCAAGCCCAAGGCCTTCGTCGAGGCCGAGAAGGCCGCAGCCGCAGCCGCCGCCGCTCGGGATGCTGCGGCGATCGCCGAGTCTGCAACCGCTGCCGACGCGCCCGTCCAGGATGCTACGACTTCCGAGGCCGTTTCTGCCGATGCCGAGCCCGCCGACGTCCGTCCCGGTCGCAGCCGTCGTACTGCTGCTAAGCGCACGTCCAAGGCCAAGGCTGCCAAGAAGGGTGCGTCCGAGGATTCCGCCGAGACGACCGTCGATGCATCGACTGATGCCGCCGAGCCCCAGGACGTCGAACAGCCTGCGTCTGAGAAGCCCAAGCGCGGTCGTAAGAAGTCCGCTAAGGCCAGGGCGTCCGAGCAGCAGGCCGAGGCCGAGCTGCAGGGCGATTCCAAGGCCGAGACCAGCGATGATACTGCGGCTAACGCCGATGCCGCCGCAACCGATGGCGCCGCGCCCGCCGAGGCCGAAGACGGCGCTCGCCCCAACCGTCGCCAGCATAAGCGTAACGACGAGCGCAACGAGCGCAAGGACGAGCGCAACAACGACCGCCGCAACCGTCAGCGCGATCGCAAGCAGCGCAACAAGGAGCGTAATGCCGCTCCCACCGAGCCCACGCTTTCGCGCGAGGAGCTCGCGGCCATGAAGGTCGCCGAGCTGCGCGAGAAGGCCAAGGAGTTCGAGATCGAGACGACCGGCAAGAAGAAAGCCGAGCTCGTCGAGGAGATCTACGTCACCGCCGCGAAGGCCGAGGGCTTCCGCGACATCAAGGGCATCCTGCAGATTCGTCCGGACAGCTCCGGTATCATCCATGCCCATGGCTACATGAAGTCCAACGACGACGCCTTCGTGCCCGCCTACCTCATCCGCTCCGCGCGTCTGCGCACGGGCGACGTCATCGAGGGCTCGCTGCGTCCTTCGCGCGGCGGCGACAAGCGCGCCGGCCTCGCCAAAATCACGACCGTCAACGGTCTAGACCCCGAGCAGATTCGCAACCGTCCCAAGTTTGGTGACCTCACCCCGGTCTATCCCAACGAGCCGCTGCGCATGGAGCACGGCAAGGACTCCATTACCGGTCGCGCCATCGACATCGTGTCGCCGATTGGCAAGGGTCAGCGTGGCCTGATCGTGTCCCCGCCCAAGGCCGGCAAGACCACGATCCTCAAGAAGATCTGCCAGTCTATCTCGATTAACAACCCCGAGGTGCACCTCATCTGCCTGCTCGTCGACGAGCGCCCCGAAGAGGTTACCGATATGCAGCGTTCCATCAAGGGCGAGGTTGTGGCGTCGACCTTCGATATGCCCGCCGACAACCACACTCGTGTGGCAGAGCTCGTCATCGAGCGCGCCAAGCGCATCGTGGAGCTGGGCGGCGATGTCGTGGTGGTGCTCGACTCCATCACGCGTCTTGCCCGCGCCTACAACTTGGCGGCGCCCGCCTCAGGCCGCATCCTTTCGGGCGGCGTCGATTCGGCGGCACTATATCCGCCCAAGCGCTTCCTGGGCGCAGCCCGCAATATCGAGAACGGTGGCTCGCTCACCATCCTGGCCTCTGCCCTCATCGACACCGGCTCCAAGATGGACGAGGTCATCTTTGAGGAGTTCAAGGGCACCGGCAACATGGAGCTCAAGCTCGACCGCGACCTGGCCGACCGCCGCATCTTCCCGGCTATCGACCCCGTTGCCTCCGGTACGCGTAACGAGGACCTGTTGGTTGACGAGCAGATGCGTCCGTTTGTCTTTGGCCTGCGTCGCATTCTTGCCGGCATGAACAACACCGAGCGCGCAGCTGCGTCGTTTATCAAGGGTCTTAAGGGCACCAACACCAACCAGGAGTTCCTGGTGCGTTCGGCCAAAAAGCACAGCGACTACGAGCAGACGTTCTAGGTTGTCATCCACACGCAGCGATAGTCATCAATGCAATAAAGGGTCGGGGCTTTGAGCCTCGGCCCTTTTCTATATCGCCGCTCCGCGCTTATTTTTGACCATAAGACTGGCAAGCAGCAGGTTTCCCGTTTCAATCCGACATCGTCGCTTGCAATCGACAGGGCGGTTTCGCATAATAGCTTTTAAGCTTCGCGACGGATAACGCAGATGAAACGAACCATATACCGTTGCTTTGGGGCATAGCCCCGCTTCATCTTCTCTCGCGCAGCCAACTGAATGATGCGATTTGGGTGCTGGAAGATGGGGAGAGCTCATGGCTTCTTCTGATGCAACACAACGAGCAGTCCTTGCCGGACTTTCGTGCGGGATCGGCCTTGCCGCTCCCGTGGTTATGTATGCCGCGACGCTGCCGTTTTCGTCTGTGAACGAGACAGTCGTGGCGGGTGCGGTTCCCTTCGCCGTGGGCGCGGTGGCGGGCGTGGGCATCTATGCCGCCTCGCTGGGTATCTCCGAGTATCGTGCGCAGCGTGAAGAGCGTCTGTTCCAGCCCGATGCCATGGGCGGTGCCGCCAATCTCAATCAGCATCAAAGCGAGTTCAAGACCGCCTCGATTCCAGCTCAGCAGCAGGATGCGACTCCTTACGCTGCGGCTTCCGCTTCTCAGGCTCAGGCGGAGCAGTCTACCTCGGCATTCCTTTCCGGCCTGACTGGTGCGTTCCAGCGCCGTCATGCCGATGATGGTGTCCCCACCATCGCTCGAGCCGCAGATGCTATGGACGAGGACGAGGCTTGGTCCATGATCGACAGTATGCTCGACGACGATTCGCCGGTGAGCTGCGACCCTGCACACTCGCGCGACGTCTATCAAGTCGCCATCGACGAGCTCACCAACGGCGGGCAGACCGGCTCCTTCAATCGCGACGACATCGCCGCCGCGGCACGCGCCGTGTCTGGCTCCCAGGCCGCCCCTGCGGGCAGCACGGCGGCTTTCGTGGCGCTCGTCGCCAACGCGGCAGCCAATAACGCCTACAGCGCTACCTCGGCGGACGCGAACGCTTCTGCCGACAATTCGTACGTTGATGAAGCCATGGCCGCGGACGAGGAGGCCGTTGCCGCCCGCCGTGCCGCCGAAAGCTCGCTTTGGGGCGCTCCTGCCCAGCAGCAGGCGGCTGAGGCTGCGCCGTACAACGCAAACCTCGCCAGCATGCCTATCATCTCCGGTGCCGCGGACATCGATCTCGATGACCTCGATGAGCCTGCAGCCATCACCGCATCGATTGATGCCCAAGATCGCATCGACACCGGCGACCTTCCGGACGCCTCGCTCGAGGTTGATGTCCCCATGGCTGATTACTCGGGCCACGAGGACATGTGGGCCGCCGCCACCGCGATTCTGGATGAGATTGACGAGCCTGCTCCTGTTGCAGCCCCCGCTCCCGTCGCTGCCCCTCAGCCTGCTGCCCCCGCCTATGTCGGCCGTCACAGCGCTGTGTTCCCCGAGGATACTGCCCGTATCTCGCGCGAGAGCATCGAGCGGGCCGAGGCTATTGCCGCCGGCATTATGGAAAACCGTCGTCACGAGCGCGTCAATCAGATCCTCGAGGAGGAGATCGAGCGCCTGCAGTCCTCTACCGCCAAGCGTACGGGCCGTGCCTACCTGAGCGTTATCGAGGGCGGTACCGCCAGCTTCGCGCCGCTCCGCGCGGAGGCATAACTTCTGCATGGTTAAGATCAATCGAAAATGGGCGGTCGTGACCTGCCTGATGGCGCTCTTGATCTGGGGCAATTCGCTGGTTCCCGGCTCGGGGTCGGGCTCGCTGAGCCTAACGGTCATGGAAGCTATCCGCGGTTTCCTGTACGGCGTGGGACTTCCATATGAATGGGTGACCAACTTTGTTGTTCGCAAGTGCGCGCATTTTACCGAGTATATGGTGCTCGGCATCTTGGCAACGCACGCCTTTGATTTTGAGGGCCGGCGCACCTTTGACGTGCTGCTGCCCACGGCGGTGTTCCTGCTGCTGATTCCTTCGATCGACGAGACGATTCAGCTCTTTGTGCCGGGACGCGCCGGCATGATCACCGATGTGATGATCGACTGCTGTGGAGCGGCAACGGGCGTTGTGCTCCGATATCTACTACGATCGCTCATATGTGCCAAAAAGGCCGCCTAGGACGTATGCTTGGTGCTAGGCGGCCTTTTTTATTAGAGGGCTTATATAGGGCGTGGTGGCGTCGTTCCGTAGGTTGGATTTGCCGGGCGCGCCACGCCCTGTGGGTGCGTCTGTTACTGAAGCGCCTGCGCGCCCAGGGCCAGGCAGCCCATGATGCCCTGCTTGCCCTCAAGGCTGTTGTTGACAATATAGGTATCGATGTCGTTGACCTCGGGCGTGACGATATAACCGTTGAGCATCTCGGCGCACTTCTTGCGCGCGAGCGGCACGATGGGGGTGTGGTCGGCCACGCCGCCACCGATGATGATCTTTTGCGGCGCGTAGCACAGCGTGTAGGTCATGAGCGCCTGTGCCAGATAGCCTGCGAGCAGGTCCATGGCCTCCGGGTCATCGGCCATGTCTCCGGCGCTCTTGCCATCCCAGCGCTTTTTAACGCCGGGGCCGGCGATGAGACCCTCGAGGCAATTGTCGTGGAAGGGGCAGGCGCTGTGCTCGCCAATGGTGTCGCGCGGGTCGCGCGTGACCAGGATGTGGCCGGCCTCGGGATGCATCATGCCGTGTACGAGCTTACCGCCCGAGAGCACGCCGGCGCCCACGCCGGTGCCGATGGTCAGATACACAACGTCAGTGAGGCCCTGGGCGCAACCAAAGGTGACCTCGCCCAGGCAGGCGACGTTGACGTCGGTGTCGTAGCCGCAGGGGATATTGAGCTCGTTTTGGATAGTGCCCAGCAGGTCAAAGTAGCGCCATGCCGTTTTGGGCGTCTCCAGGATCTTGCCGTATTGGGGCGAGGCAGGGTTGACTGCGGTGGGGCCAAAGGCGCCGATGCCCAGCGCGGCGATGCCCTTGTCGGCAAACCATGCATTGACGGCCTCAACGGTCTCCTGCGGGGTCGTGGTCGCGATCTGCTCACGCTCCAGGACCGTACCGTCTGCATAGCCCGTGGCGCAGACCATCTTGGTGCCGCCGGCCTCGAGCGCTCCGATAAGCTGCTGTTCTGCCATAGTATTCCTCTCTCTGGGACGAGTTGCTCCGTGACTAAAGTATAGGGCTCTAAACCATTTAAGAAAGCGCTATAAATAGAAGCCTCGCAACGTGGCGGGCGGTGCGGGGCTTCTTTGGTTGCTTTAGTTGCCGGGCCGTCCTTACCCGCGCGGCTTGATTTTATCACGTAGCGACTTGAGGTTCTCCAGTGCCGCGTTAAGCGTCTCGTCCCGCTTGGCAAAGTGGAAACGAATCAGATGGTTGACGGGCTCGCGGAAGAAGCTCGAGCCGGGCACGGCGCCCACGCCCACCTTGGATGCGAGGTCCTCGCAGAATTCGAGGTCGCTGTCATAGCCAAACTCAGAGATGTCCATCATGACGTAGTAGGCGCCCTGCGGCACGTTATGCTCAAGACCGATGCTATCGAGCCCCTGGCAGAACAAGTCGCGTTTGGCGGTGTAGAGGTCGAGGACCTCATCGTAATAGCTGTCGTCGAAGTTGAGGGCGGTGACAACGGCTTCCTGCAGGGGAGCGGCGGCACCCACGGTGAGAAAGTCGTGGACCTTCTTGATGCGCTCGGTGATCTGGGCCGGGGCGATGGTGTAGCCCAGACGCCAGCCGGTGATGGAGTACGTCTTAGACAGCGAGCTGCAGCTGATGGTTCGCTCGAACATGCCGGGCAGCGTGGCCATGTAGACGTGCTCATGGGGCGCGTAGACGATGTGCTCGTAGACTTCGTCGGTGATGCAGTACGCGTCGTACTTTTTGCACAGGTCGGCGATAAAGGTGAGCTCTTCGCGCGTAAAGACCTTGCCGCAGGGGTTGGAGGGGTTGCACAGGACGATGGCCTTGGGGTCGTTGTCGCGGAAGGCAGCCTCGAGCGCCTCGCGGTCAAAGTCGAATGTGGGCGGGTTGAGCGGCACATAGATGGGCTCGGCACCCGAAAGGATCGTGTCGGCGCCGTAGTTCTCGTAGAATGGCGAGAAGATGACGACCTTGTCGCCGGGGTTCGTGACCGTCATCATGGCGGCCATCATGGCCTCGGTGGAGCCGCAGGTGACCACGATATTCTGGTTGGGGTCGATCGGCATGCCCATAAAGTGCTCCTGTTTGGCGGCGAGCGCCTCGCGCATGGCCTGGGAGCCCCAGGTGATGGAGTACTGGTGATAGAGCGGCTTGGGGTCGGCGGCGATGGTGCTCAGGCTGTTGAGCAGCTGCGCCGGAGGATCGAAGTCGGGGAAGCCCTGCGACAGGTTGACGGCATCGTACTTATTGGAGATGCGTGTCATGCGGCGGATGACCGAATCGGTAAATGTTGCCGTGCGGTTGGAGAGTTCTTTCATGCCGGTCCTTTCGAGGATTTGCAGTGGGGCAAGTTTACTCCTATGGAACCGGTGGGAATTGCTCGAAACGCGCTCGAAAAACTCTTTGGTTGATTTTCAATCTCAACGCAACAGCCTGAACGGACCCCGCGTTTCCGCAG
>NZ_JAESIQ010000013.1:0-68189 GCF_025289055.1 Collinsella aerofaciens | reverse complement strand
ACGGAAAAGAGCCGCCCTTTCGGACGGCTCAAACTGTAATGGGGCTATTTTAGCTACCCCAATATGTCGGTTGATACTTGCCCCAATCCCAGATAATTCGTCGACTGTCAAAGGGTAGCTAAAATAGCCCCGTCTCAAAATGACTACCTTGCAGCTATACTGGTGCGCGGTCGCGCGCGAGCTCACGCGGCGGCCCTTGGTAACCCGACTTCCCGCGCCGTATCCGTAACGGCGCCCCCGGGGGAAGCGGATATACGCAAAGGAGTTCTATATGAGCAATCCCTCGAACCGCGCTTCGATGCGCGGGCAACTCACGCTGCGCGGCGTCGTCATCGGCGTCCTTGGCTGCGTGATCATCACGGCAAGCTCGGCCTACACCGCCCTCAAGATGGGCGCACTCCCCTGGCCGATCGTCTTCGCTGCCGTCATCTCGCTGTTCTTCCTTAAGCTCATGGGCAACGCCAGCCTCAACGAGGCCAACGTCACCCACACCATCATGTCCGCAGGCGCCATGGTCGCCGGCGGTCTGGCGTTTACCATCCCGGGCGCCTGGATGCTGGGCTATGCCGACCAGATCAGCTGGCTCGACATGTTTATCGTGGCACTCGCCGGCACTATCCTGGGCCTGCTGGCCACGGCACTCATCCACCGTCACTTTATCGTGGACGCCGCGCTTGAGTTCCCCACCGGCAACGCCGCAGCTCAGACCCTGCGCGCGACCGAGGCCGGCGGCAAGACCGGCAAGCAGCTCTTTGGCTCCATGGCCATCGCCGGCATCTACAGCGTGCTGCGCGATGCTCTGGGCATTGTGCCCAGTATGCTGTGCACGCTCAATATCCCCGGCGTGACCTTTGCCATCTACAACTCACCCATGCTGCTCTCCGTCGGCTTCCTTGTGGGCTTCGCCCCGGTCGCGTTCTGGTTTGCCGGCGCGCTGCTGGGCAATTTTGGCATCATTGTCGGCGGCACCGCTGCCGGTCTGTTTGACGTTATGACCGCACAGGGCATTGTTAAGTCCCTGGGTATGGGCCTCATGATGGGCTTTGGCGTCGCCGTCGTCCTCAAGGACATCTTGCCGCAGGTCGCCGGTATCGTCCGCGGCCTCGCCGCCGACAGCTCCACCGACACCGACGAGCAGTCGCTCATCTCGGGCTCCCTTAAACTCGACGCCGGTATCATCGGCCTGGGCGCTGCCGCCATCGCCGTGATCATCGCCATCGTGCTCGACCTTGGCCCCGTTCCGGCCGTCATCGTCACGCTGTTCACCTTTGTCACCACCATCATGAGCGCGCAGAGCTGCGGCCAGACGGGCATCGACCCCATGGAGATCTTCGGCCTCATCGTCATGCTCATCGTTGCCGCCTTCGCGCAGCTCGCTCAGGTCAAGCTGTTCTTTATCGCCGGCATCGTGGCCGTAGCGTGCGGCCTTGCGGGCGACGTCATGAACGACTTCAAGGCCGGCGCCGTGCTGGGCACCAACCCGCGCGCGCAGTGGGTCGGCCAGGCCATCGGCGGCATCGTGGGCGCCCTGGTCGCCGCCGCCGTCATGGTCGCGCTCGTCACCGCCTATGGCCCGGACGCCTTTGGCCCCGACAAGAGCTTTGTGGCCGCACAGGCAAGCGTGGTCGCCACCATGGTCTCGGGCATCCCGAGCGTACCGTGGTTCGCAGGCGGCTTTATCGCCGGCATCGTCATGTACTGGCTCGGCATTCCGGCCATGATGATCGGCCTGGGCGTGTACCTGCCGTTCTACATGTCGCTCACGGCCTTCCTGGGCTCCTGCGTTAAGCTCGCCTACGACAAGTGGGCCGCACACCGCGACGTCACCGCCGGTCTTTCGGACAAGGAGAAGGCCGCCAAGGACGCCGCCTTCCAGGAGCAGGGCCTGGTTGTCGCCAGCGGCCTGCTCGGTGGCGAGTCCATCGTCGGCGTTATCCTGGCGTTTGTCTCTGTTGGTCTGAGCCTGCTGGGGTAGGCCGACCAACAACGCACCAGCGCAGAGCGCGGGGTCGGAATCAAACCGGCCCCGCGCTTTTTTATCTATTCGACTCTTATGATCCTCACGGCGTTTTTAGTCATGCCGATTGGCCTGACTTCCAGGTCAACAAACCCTGTCTGACACCTTGCTCAACGCGGTGTAGAGTAAAGACGACGGGCGGGATACGCGGCACGTGCCAGAACGAGGTGGACATGGAACTCGATAAACAACAGCTCAAGCGACTGCGCGAGCGCCATCATCGGCGCCATGGCATCCGCCCCGCCCACAGCGAGGCCATGGAGAACGCAAGCCGCTTTCTAAAGCGGGCATTCAACATTCGCGAGGGACGCGCGCCCTATCACGTGATTCGCAAGCGCTTTGTAAACGGGGCGCGCCTGACTGGCTCACACTTATGCATCTTGATCATTGCCATGTTGATCGCGAGCATCGGCCTCGATATCGACTCGGATATCGCCATTGTAGGCGCCATGCTCATCTGCCCGCTCATGGGCTCGGTCCTTGCCATGGCATACGGCATCGCCACGCTCGACCGCGAGATCACCCTTGAGGCCGTCGCGAGCTTGGCTCTACAGATGGCCTTTTGCCTGGTCACGTCCACGTTGTACTTTAAGCTCTCGCCCCTTGGCACCACCACGGCCGCCATCATCGACAATTCGACACCGACTGTGTGGGACCTTGCCGTCGCGCTCGCGGGCGGCTTTGCGGGTGGCCTGGGCAACTCGCGCGACCAGGAACCCGCCACGCTCATCGCCGGGGTGGCTGTGGCGACTGCGCTCATGCCGCCCCTGTGCGCGGCGGGCTATGGCATCGCCATCGCAAGCGGGTCACTGTTTCTCTCGGCGCTTTACGAGTTTGGCATCAACGTGGTCTTTATCGCACTCGCGGCCGAAGCCGTTCTGCTTCTTTTGCGCGTGCCACTCAAGCGCGACCTGAACGGCGACGGTATTGTGACTGCTGAAGAAAACGCCGAGGTCGACGAGCTATCACGCAAGGTGCGCCGCCGCATCATTGTGGGCACGGTAGTCTTTGCCATCCCCTGCATCGTTATGACGGCGGGTTCCATTGGCTCGGCGCAGGCCGGCGTGCAGGACGGCTACGGCGTGACCGAAACCACGCGCGAGCTTGCGGCGGTGCTGCCAGGCTTTAAGGATTACACCGTCGCCGTCGAGACCTCGGCCACCGAAGGCGATGAGGAAGGCATCGTCGAGCGCGAGATTGTCGCCCATGTGACAACGAGCGAGGCGCTTGGGGCACACGACCGCCGTATCGCCCGCAAGCTCATCGACCTCAATGTGCCCGAGCTCGATCGCGTGGAGTTCGATGTGAAGTGATGCGGAGCGCGGCCCTACAGCTCGTACTTGTACACGCGATAGATGTACTTCTCGGCTTCCATCTCGTAGGTGGTGATGGGCAGACCGTAGCGGTCGTACTCGGTAAAGGTCTTGGCCTGACCCGAAGCCACGAGCATGTTATTTGAATCACCAACGCGCTGCGCGCTGCTCACATAGCCCGAAAACGGCACGGCGATCTGGTCCTCAAGTTCGTAGGTGCGCGCCGTCTCGTCCACTGTAAAGATGCGCCCAAACGAATGCGTGCCCTTGTTGTAGTCGGTCACCACCGCGGAGCCCAGCTGGCCCCAGTCGAACTTGGGATAGCTTTCGGCCGCACCAAAGTTGTTGTCGTACAGCAGCACCTGATAGCGACCGGTCGTTGCCGTGTCATAACTCGGCAGATACGTCACGCTGTGCTGGCCCGCGTTGAGCGAAAAATCGCCCTGGGCCTGCAGCAACTTGTCCTCAAAGCCCGAGCCGGCCCAGAAATCGGGCGAGCCCATGAGCCAATCGACCGTGGGTGTGCCGTAGATATCGGTAAGCTTGATGACCGTCGAGGTCTCGCGTGAGCTGAGCAGGACGGTACTGTCGCCGAGCCACTGGATCGTGTTGATATGGATCCAATCCAGGTCGCCGTCCGAGGCCACCTTGGCGCGCGCCTTGAGGTCGGGGAAGATATCGCCCAGGTCCATGGCGAGAGAGACGCCGCCCGTTGCTATGTCGATCTTGATGATGAGGTCCTCGACGTTAACGCGCTCGCCCTTGTCCTTTTTAGCGGCCGCGCGGTCGACGTCCAAGTCGGCCTCGGAGCCGGCGTGACTTGCCAGAACCAGCAGGTTGCCATCGTCATCGAAAGCGTAATCGTGATGCAGTTCGTAGTCGCCCGTGCTCCAGACGTTTACCACCTGGCCGATGGCGTTGATCTGGGCCATCTTGGTAGTCGAGACGCTCATGATCATGCTGCCGTCGCCCGGAAACAGCAGGCGATGGCTGCGGTAGCCGATGATCGGCACCTCGCCGCGAATCTGACCCGCATTGTCGTAGAGGTACATAAAGTCGAGCTTGGACGAGTCGTTGCCCAAGATGGTAAAGAGGCCATCGGCAAGCGGCGTATTGGACTCCCCCGCCGTGACGGTGAGGCGTTTCTCCTCCTCACCCTTGAGCGCGGGCGTCTCAATCGTGAACGTCGAAATTCGACTGGCGCCATCTTGCGCCGTGCAGGTGAGGGTCACCTTGTTTTTATGATTGGGAATGAGGCCGATGACCTTGAACTCGTGATCCGTCGCCGGCGTATCGCCGCCGCGAGGCGTACGGGAAAAGGCAGCCACTTTGGGGGAATCAGCGAATTTCTTACGGCCGGCGACCTCGTAGGTGACGGTTACGGGGTCCGTCGTTGCAAAACGCACGTAGCAACTCAGGGTATCGGTACCAAAGGGATCGGCTTTGACAAACGGAGCAGTTTCGTCGTAGTCGCCTGCGGCGTACTCGGCATCGAGCTGTTCTTTGATGGCCGTCTGTTTCTCGACGTTGTAGGTCGCGACGATCTGATTGTGGACTTTCTTCTGTTCGTCGGTGAGTCCGTCGTCCGCGTTGGACATATCGTTCGCATCGGCTCCGGCAGCAGAGCAGCCTGCAAGTCCCGCGCTCGCCAGCGCCAACGCGCCCGCCGCCGTGCCCGCAAGGACAGCACGGCGCGTGAGCGGCCAGCCGCCTTCGTTACTCGATCCCATGTCGTCACCATCGAAGAGTTCCATCGCTGCCGTTTCCTTCATATTCCAGGGCACTTGCCAAGCTCTGTCCAATTATGGCTCGCAGCTTAACAAACGCCCCTTAAGGCTAGCTTAGGCCCGCGGCAGCCGGAGCCGTTAGCCGCAAGACGCACAGGGGACGCAGGAATACGATGATCCGTTTTCCTCCGTCCCCGAGGGATCATTTTTAGTACTTGAAGAAGCCCTCGCCCGAACTTTCGCCCAGCTTGCCTTCGTCGAGCATCTGCCTGAGAACGGAGGCCATGGCCTTAAAGTTGTAGGGCATCATCATCTTTTTGAGCAGCGGGCTCACTAGGCCCGGGACCTTCTGATACTGCATAACAATGTTGTAGGCCGTCTGGATGCCCACCGTGTCGAACACGCGGAACGGACCTTTGGGTGCGCCGGTGCCGCGCGTCCATGCGAGGTCGATGCTCTTGGGGTCACTCACGCCCGAGACATACAGGTCAAGGCCCGAAAGCAGCCACGGCACCAGCATGGAATTGAGCAGGTAGCCGTTCTTTTCCTTGTTGACGGGCAGGGCAAGCATGCGGATATCGTTGGCAAAGTCGACGAGCTCGTCGAAGTAGCGCTTGTCGGTTTGGCTCTGGGCCATGACCTCGGTCATGTTGTTCTTCCAGATGGAGTTGGCAAAGTGCAGCGACAGGTACTTCTCGGGGCGACCAGTGTACTTGGCAAAGGTGCTCGGCAGCAGCGTGGAAGAGTTGGTGACGATGACGGTCTTTTGCGGGAGAACCGGGGCGAGCTTCTTGTAGAAGTCGATCTTTGCCTGGGTGTCCTCGGCCATAGATTCGATGACCAGGTCGGCGTCGGCCACTGCCTTGGCGAGGTCGAGCTCCAGCTTGAGTGTGGAGTAGGCACGCTCAACGGCGGCGAGCGCCGCCTCCCTGTCGAAGGGCTGGTCGCTATCGGCGATGCCGGCACACCACTCGCCCGTACCGTCCGCCATACCCTCGATTGCCGCGATGTACTCCTCGCGTACATGATTGATCTTGGGCTGGGTGCGGCCGATACTGCCCTCGCTGCGCAGCCAGATCGTCGCATCAAAGCCGCAGTAGGCAGCCTGAAAGGCAATCTGGCTACCCAACACGCCGCCGCCAGCAACGCAAACGGTCTTGTAGCTCATGGAACGGTCCTCTCTTACGTAATTCCATAGATGTGTATTTATTCAACCGTAAGAGGGCTGCACGTCGGGCATGGGTTCTATAAACGGACGGTAATTTGCGGCAAACGGCTACATATGTTCATTATCTCAGGGTTCCGAGGGCGATTTTTTGTGCCACCGAGACGTCGTTTGCGGAAGTATGCGGCAAATTCCGGAACCCTTGAGCACACCCCGGTTTTCCGCCAATAAAACCGCAGGTACAGAGCTTGTACATATCCGGTATGCTCGGCCTATTCAGATTTTGCCGCATACTTCCGAAATCTAAGTTCGCAAGGGGTAATAGCCGGGGTGTTTACGCAACATATGTCCAGCAAAAACGGGTGGTAGCCGGTACGACTACCACCCGTTTGCCTCATATCTAGCCCAAAGCAGGCCAGCTACTTCTTAATGCCGCGTCCCAGGCGCTCAGCGACCGACGCCACGGCGCTCTCATCGACCGAGCCGCAGCTCACGCAGCCGTCATGGGCACGCATCTGGCCGGTGACCTCGTCCATCGCGAGCGGCGCCACCTTCTCGAGCTTAAAGCCCTTGCCGGCGCGCATATTCTCCTTTGCCACACTAATCATGAGCTTAATGCGGTTGAGCTGGTTGACCTCGGATGCACCGGGGTCGTAGTCCACCGCGACGATGTTGCTCTCGGGATGTTGGCGGCGCAGCTCCTTGATCACGGCCTTGCCCACCACGTGGTTGGGCAGGCACGCGAAGGGCTGTGTGCAGATGATGTTGGGCGCACCGTGGTCGATCAGATCGAGCATCTCGGCCGTGAGCAGCCAGCCCTCGCCCATGTTGTTGCACACCGAAAGCACCGTGCGGGCCTTGTCGGCCATGGTGCCAATGCGCTCGGGCGCCTCAAAGCGGCGGGACTTTTCGAGCATCTCCTCCACCGGCGTACGCATCCAGTCCACGAGCCTGATGAGCGCCTGCATGCCCGCGCGCGTGGTAGCAGAGCTACCCAGCTCGTCCTTCTGCAGCTCGGCGTTGCTCATGGAGTACAGGAAGAAGTCGAGCAGGCCCGGTACCACGGCCTCGCAGCCCTCGCGCTCGATAACGTCGACCACGTGGTTGTTGGCCGTGGGGTGGAACTTGACCAAGATCTCGCCGACCACGCCCACGCGCGGCTTGGTGCCCTCGCCCACGAGCGGCATGGTGTCGAACGCGCGGATGGCTTCGCGGCACAGCTTGGTGTAGTTGTGGCGGTTAAACTTGGGCGCCAGCTTGCGGGCGCGCGCCATGTACTCCTCGTAGAGCGCATTGGCGGCGCCGGGCGTGGCCTCGTACGGGCGGCAGCGGTAGAGCATCTGCATCATCACGTCGCCAAAGAGCACCGCGTAGACTGCCTGCTTAAGCAGCGCCGGCGTAACCTTAAAGCCGGGGTTGTCCTCGCCGAGCGCCGCGGCCGAAAGCGAGATTACCGGAATCTCGGGGTGGCCGCTCTCGCGCAGCGCCTTGCGGATGAGCGCGATGTAGTTAGTGGCACGGCAGCCGCCGCCGGTCTGGCTGATGACCACGGCCGTCTTGGACAGGTCGTACCGACCGCTCTCGATGGCCTCCATGATCTGGCCCGTCACCAGAATCGACGGATAGCAGATGTCGTTGTTCACATAGCGCAGGCCGGCCTCGACGGCGTCGTGGTCGGTCGAGGGCAGCAACTCCAGGTTGTAGCCGGCACCGCGGAACACCTCTTTGACCAGGTCAAAGTGAATCGGTGCCATCTGCGGGCACAGGATGGTATAGCCCTCGTCGCGCATCTGCTCGGTAAAGGGCACCTTGGGCCACGCGGTCGAAGCACTCTCGCGCTGCGCCTCGAACGTGTACTTACGGCTCGCGAACGCGGGAGCATCCGTAGAGGGCGCCACCGGCGCGGCATCGCCCTGCTCATAGGCCTCGCCCGCGGCCGTAGCCTCGGCCAAGCGCTCGGCTTCCTGATCCTTGAGCGCGGCCATGAGCGAGCGAATGCGGATGCGCGCGGCGCCCAGGTTGGACACCTCGTCGATCTTGAGCACGGTGTAGATCTTGCCGCTGGCCTCCAGGATCTCCTGCACCTGGTCGGTGGTCAGGGCGTCCAAGCCGCAGCCGAAGGAGTTGAGCTGAATCAGGTCCAGGTCGTTGCGCATCGTCACAAAACGGGCGACGGCGTACAGGCGGCTGTGATACATCCACTGGTCGACGACGCGGATGGGACGCTCGGGCTTCACCAGGTGCGCAAGCGAATCCTCGGTAAAGACCGCAAAGCCAAAGCTCGAGATAAGCTCGGGCAGGGCGTGGTTGATCTCGGGGTCGTTATGGTAGGGGCGGCCGGCGAGTACGATGCCGTGGCCGCCGTGGTCCTCGACCCACTTAAGAGCCTCCTCGCCCATGGTCTGGATATCCTCGTGGAAGCGCGCATCGGCCTCAAAGGCAGCGTTGACGGCGGCATCGACCTCGGAGCGCGTGATCTTGGGACCGCGCACGCGACCGCGACCGGCCTCAGCATCGGCCACGCGGTCGACGGCGAGCACCTGGTACAGACGGCGCTTGAGCTCGGTCTTGTCGTGATACGGCACAAACGGATACAGGAACTCGATGTTCTGCTCGCGGATCTCGTCGATGTTGAGTGCCAACGCCGTGGGGTAGCTCATGACGATGGGGCAGTTATAGCAGTTACCGGCGGTCGGATCCTCCTTGCGCTCCCAGCGCACGCACGGCATCCAGATAAAGTCGACGTCACGGTCGATAAGGTTCATCACGTGGCCGTGGCTCATCTTGGCCGGATAGCACACGCTCTCGGACGGCATGGACTCGATGCCCGCCTGGTAGGTCTTTTTGCTCGACTGGTCGGACAGCTGCACGCTAAAGCCCAGGCGCGTAAAGAACGCATGCCAGAAGGGGTAGTTCTCGTACATGTTGAGTGCGCGCGGGATGCCGACGGTGCCGCGCGGGGCCTCGTCGGGGCTCAGCACCTCGCGGTTAAACAGCAGATCGTTTTTCTTTTTGAAGAGGTTGGGGGCCTCGGTCTTCTGCTTTTTGTGGCCGGCGCCCTTCTCGCAGCGGTTGCCGGTGATAAAGCGCCTGCCGCCGCCAAAGTCGTTGACGGTGAGCTGGCAGTTGTTGGAGCAACGGCCGCAGCGGACATGCTTTTGCGTCACGGTGAGGTGCGCGATGTCCTCGGCTGAAAGGATGGTCGAGATGCCATCGGCGCCGGCGCGATCGCGAGCGAGCAGGGCCGCACCATAGGCTCCCATGCAGCCGGCGATGTCGGGACGCACGGCATGAACGCCGGTGAGCTGCTCAAATGCGCGAAGCGTGGCGTCGGACATAAAGGTGCCGCCCTGGACGATCACCTGGCTGCCGATCTCCTTGGGGTCGCGCAGCTTAATGACCTTGAACAGGGCATTCTTGATGACGGAATAGGACAGGCCGGCCGCGATGTCGCCCACCGTGGCGCCTTCCTTTTGCGCCTGCTTGACGCGCGAGTTCATAAAGACCGTGCAGCGGCTGCCCAGGTCGACCGGGGCCTTGGCATGGATGGCAGCGTTGGCGAACGCGCGCACGTCCATGTTCATAGAGACGGCGAAGCTCTCGATAAAGCTACCGCAACCCGACGAGCAGGCCTCGTTGAGCATGATGTGCTCGATCACGCCGTCCTTGACGCGCAGGCACTTCATGTCCTGGCCGCCGATGTCCAGGATGAACTCGACGCCGGGCAGGAACGCCTTGGCGCCGCGCAGGTGCGCGACGGTCTCGATCTCGCCGGAGTCGGCCTTGAGAGCCTCGATGAGCAGCGCCTCACCGTAGCCCGTGGTGGTCACGTGGCCGATGGTGCAGCCCGCGGGGATGTGGTTGTAGAAATCGGCCATGATGACCTTGGCCGTGCCTAGGATGTCGCCGTTGTTGTTGCCGTACCAGGTGTGCAGCAGCTGACCGTCCTCGCCCACGAGCGCGGCTTTCATGGTGGTGGAGCCGGCGTCGATACCGATGAACACGCGGCCGGTGTAGCCGTCGAGCTTGCCCTTGGGGACGACTTCCTGGTCGTGGCGGGTCTTGAACTCGGCAAAGTCCTCGTCGGTGGCAAAGAGCGGATCCAGACGCTCGACCTCGGCACCCTGCGTGTCACCCAGGGCATCGATGGCCCCGATGAGCTGCGGGAACGTGCTGAGCTTGTTGGACTCGTGCGCCATGGCGGCGCCGCTCGCCACAAACAGGTGAGCGTTTTGGGGCACGATACGGTGCTCCTCGTCCAGATTGAGCGTGAGGTAGAAGCGGTGGCGCAGCTCGGAGAGATACTGCAGCGGGCCGCCCAGGAAGGCGACGTTGCCGCGGATGGGACGGCCGCACGCCAGGCCCGAGATGGTCTGGGTCACGACAGCCTGGAAGATGGAGGCGGCCACGTCCTCGGGGCGGGCGCCCTCGTTGAGCAGCGGCTGCACGTCGGTCTTGGCAAAAACGCCGCAGCGGCTGGCGATGGGATAGATGGTGGTGGCGTTGGCCGCGAGTTCGTTAAGGCCGCTGGCGTCGGTGTGGAGCAGGGTTGCCATCTGGTCGATGAACGCACCCGTGCCGCCGGCGCAGGTGCCGTTCATGCGCTGCTCGATGCCGTTATCGAAGTAGATGATCTTGGCGTCCTCGCCGCCCAGCTCGATAGCGACATCGGTGGCCGGGATGAGGGTCTCGACGGCACGCTTACTGGCGATGACCTCCTGGACAAACTCCAGGTCGAGCCACTGGGACAGCAGAAGGCCGCCCGAGCCGGTGATGGCGCAGGTCATCTGGGCCGTCGGCAGCACGGTCGCAGCGCCCTCGAACAGGTCGCGGGCGCAGGCACGGACATCGGTGTGGTGGCGCTGATACTTGGCGTAGACAATCTGGTTGTCGTCGTTGAGCACAGCGAGCTTAACGGTAGTGGAGCCCACGTCGATGCCCAGGTGCAGGTTGCCGCGGGCGGCCTCGGGGTTGAAGATCGCGCCTTCGGGGGCCTGGGCGGCGGCTACGGGCTCAGCGGCGGTGGCGGGCTCGCTGACGACGGACGTCTCCCCTGCCACGTTCTTGGCATCGGCAACTGCCTCGGCAACTTTCTCGGCAGCCGCGGTCGCGGCCTTCTGCGCGGCGTCCACCACGGCGGGCGCGGCCTCGCGCGCAGCAGCGACCATGCGGTCCTTGATGCCCTCGACGAGTTTGCTCATTGTCTCTCCTCTTAGTTGTTGGACTCGACGGTTGCGGTGGTGTCGACCGCGTCCTCGAGCTGCAGATTCAATAGCTTCATGCCGTATTCCGGCACGTTGATATCGATGGGTTGGCCATACAGGTCGCCGGGGCGCACAAAGGCGATAACCGTCATAATGCGCGCCATGGTCTCGGGCGATTCGGTGAGCCCACGCTCAAACCAGCGCTGAATCAGGCCGACCTCGGCACTCACGACATAGGTAACGTAGTAGTCAAAGAAGGTGCCCAGTGCCAGGCCCAAGATGCCCGTCTGTGCACGCGGCACCACGGCCTCGCGTGCGGTATCGATGATCTTTTTAATAAAGGCGGGGTCGCCGCCCGGGCCCAGTAGGGCCCCGATAAGGTCGCGATTAGCCGCAAGATAGCGAAGCAGCTCAACCGAACCGGGTGCCGGCTCGAGCTCGTCGATGTTGCGGTAAAGATCGGGTAATTGAGCTGCGGTGATAAGCTCCACCCGCTCGCGAATCTCGGCAAGCAGGCCGTCCTCGATCTGGCTGATAAAGTCGGGGATATCGCGGTAGTGCGAATAGAACGTTCGACGCGTAAGACCGGCGCGCTCGGTGAGCGACGCGACGTTAATGCGCGAAAGGTCGCCGCTTTCGGCAAGCTCGCTGGCAAGCGCCTGGCGAAGGGCGCGCTGCGAGCGAAGGGACCGGCGATCACATTTCTCGAGCTGGGACAAGCGTCCTCCTTGTTACTCAGACTGTACGCTATTGCACAGTGCGAGTATTATTGCACACCGTGTGTATCAACACGTAAAGGCAATATTTGGAATGTGACAAAGGGCAGTCCCTTTGTCACATTCAGCGACCGCCTAGGTTGTGCCAGTTGTGCCTGGCTTTTGGAGCGGCATTGCCAATTGTTCAAAATGTCATTCGTGGGTAGAATAGTGTCGACGGCAGCCCAAGTTCTGGAAAGCTGGGCAGCGCCGTTGCTTGGATTAAGGGGTCAACGCCTTAGCGGCGGCGACCCCTTTTACGTTGCTTCGAACGTTGCTTGAGTGCCTCGGAAAGCCCGACGAGCGCCGTGGAGAACGAGACCAAAGCGGTCAGAAGTCTCACGAAATCAATCAGATCGGTCATGGGCATCACCTCCCATCAGATGGAGGGCGTTGCCCGGCACATGGAACTGCCGCCAACAGTATCAATTCTATCAAAGCGCAGTTAGATATGCGAATGTTTGTTCGTATTTCAAGAGACCAGCGTCACCTGTGACAAAGGGGCTGTCCCTTTGTCACATTATTCGATTACGGTGCAGGAATTCTGCTTGTGCATGGTGGCAAGCATGTGTTTGGGAACGGCGTGGGCCATGCAGCTACCGATAGTCGCGCTTGCGGCGGCCTTGGCCGCGTCACTGCCGTTTTTGGTCGCGTAGCTGTGGCGGAAGCGTTTGAGCATGGCAATGTCGTTGCCGCCGTCGCCGTAGACCGCGACCTCGTCCTCGGCAATGCCGTAGTAGCCCGCCAGCCAGGCCACGCTCTCGCCCTTGTTGCATGCCACATCCGTGATCTCAAACATCACCGGGTCAAACGGCGCGTTGACCACGCGGTCCGAGCGCTCGGCCAAATACGCCTTAAGGTCGCGCTCCAGCTCGGGCGAGATCACACGGCAGTTGATCTTGCACACATCGTGGCGCAGAATGTCACCGATCGACTGGTCGAAATACTGTTCCTCGTGATACCCGCCACGTGCACGCATGCCGCGCATCACGATGCGCTTGATAGGACTGTCCTTTTTAAAGCCCGCCTGATGCATCTCGAACGAGCCGCTCGAGAACATGCCATCGGGCGTGGAGCAATCAAAGCAAATGTCCGGGAACTCCTTGAGCAGCTCCTCGGTGATCTGCGGATCGATGGTCCAGGTCTTGAGCACCTCGCCATGACTGTCGCGCACAATGGAGCCGTTAGAGCAGCAGGCATCGAGCGCCAGCCCCGTAAAGCCATGTTCGCCGATCGGCAACGTCGAGCGCCCGGTCGCAGGAACCACATGCAGGCCAGCCTCGGTCAGCTCGCGAATGGCACGGCGGATGGTCCCATCTGCCTCGTGCAGGGCGTTCAGCAGTGTTCCGTCTAAGTCACTCGCAAACATCTTGATCATGGGCATGTCTCTCCTTCGTCTGCACGATATTGTAGACGAGAACGGACATACCCAAACAATGCCGTTCCGACGCGACGTGCCACTGCCTCCACAAATTCACGGTGCCCCAGCGCGTTAAGACAATCGCCACAAGCGACTTTTCAGCCGATAAAACAGCGCCGTCGTCAACGTCAGCACCGCCAACATGCCTGCGAATACAATCGCCGGCGTCCATCGATCATATGCGAGTCCGTAAATCAATTGGCCAATAGGCGTTGCACAGGAAAGCGTCATATAAACGAGTGCCAGCACTTTCCCGCAGAGTTTCTTTGGCGCTGACCGCTGAACGAATGAAACGATTTCGACCGATGTAATGCTTGCCCACGCCATGACCCATGCCGAGCCGGCCGCAAGCGCGGCAAACGCCAGTTCATCAGGACCGCTCAGTAGCGTAACAATAATCGGTACGACTCCAAAACAGATCATCGCAACATATCGACATATGCCATTGAGAGAAAAGCGATGCGGCCAAATGCCGACCAAGCCACTGCCGGTAAGACCACCCAAGCCCAGAGCAACCTCAACTATCCCAACGCAGGACGATTGCATGCCGAGATGCTTTGCAACAATAATGGGAGCGCCAATCGTTAGCCCAACCAACGCAAGGTTCAAAACTGCCGCAAGCAAAATCACGGCGACCAATGATGAATTTTGCAACAGATACCGAATCGACTCCCGAAAATCGTTTCGGCATGTCGTACGAGTCGCGCAGTCTCCCATCGTTTCAGATGAGGCATTTTGCTTGAGTGCGCCCCCAAACAGCAGGGCTGAAATCGCAAACGTCACCGACGCGGTTGCGCAAAGAGTATCGATACCAAAGCACCCATAGACTGCCGTCCCGACTACAGGCCCCAAGATATTACTCATCATGGTTATCTGCGAGACCAACGCAGTGGCACGCTCAACCTTTTCTTGGCCCGTCATGCGCACCGTCTCAATTTGAAGCATCGGTTTCAGCAGCGATTGGATGCCATATTGGACGCAAAGCATTGCTGCCACGACAACAGCAAGAGGCAGCGAACGCTTCACGAGGATAAACAGCGGTGATGTAGCCATCAGAACAATGCCGAGTACCACAAGAACCCCGCGACGTCTTCCCCGATCCGCCAAGATTCCGCCAGCCGGAGTCGCGAGCACGCCTGGTATGAACGCTATCGCCGCGACGGCACCATATAACGTTGATGAGCCGCTGCAGTCGAACAAGTAAAGCGGGCACGCAAAGCACAGTGCCGACAACATCGAATACGCGCACAGCTGTGCAACAAGAAGGCCGAAAAGCCTGATAGATCGCCCTGTTTTTTGCGCCAACGAGACATTGCTCCTCCGCATTCCAGCCATAAGCCTGCCCCCTATACATACCATTAGTATGTATTTAATGACTTGAAAAGGGCAGCCGTGGCTACCCTTGCAAATCAATTACATACCGTCAGTATCTATATTACCACCCAGCACGGTTCCATACGTCCCAAATCTGGGCCGTTGTCTGGAGCACTTCATTACCCAAATCAAGCCCCACCGCGGCCGCCATCTGCGCCAAGCATTGCGCGCGAGCGAGCATTCGGTCCTTGGATTCAAGCGGACGGAACAATGGCAGCAGCCAAAGATTCGCCAACAACGAAACGGCCTCCGCCGCTTCGCGCGGGCATTCGCACGCAATGGAACCGTCGGCGATGCCCTCCTCGATCACTGGCAAGAGACAGCCATCGGCCGACTCGTCAAACGAGCCCTGGTACTGCATCGCCAGTAGACGCGAACTTTTTACCGGATCCGCCGCAGGATGCATGCGTGCCCATAGCTCAATTTGTGGAACGACGGACTCGGGCGCGTACAGTCGCTTGAGTTTTTGGGCTCCGGTCATATTGCCAGCACCGAGCGTCGCGCGGCGGCGTTCAACAACGGGAGCCATCGCCCGATCAAATGCAGCGTTGAAAATCTCTTCTTTACTTTTGAAATGATGGTAGATGGCACCTTTGGTCATCCCATCGAGATGGTCGACGATATCTTGGATGCTCGTTCCCTCATAGCCCTGTGCACAGAAAAGTTGCAGTGCCGCGTCGAGAATCTTCGCGACCGTCTCTTCAGGATATTTATTGCGACCCATAATCATTCCATCCGCAATGCAAGTCTTGTGCTTCACTGCACTATTTTAACGTTGAGGATGGCAGACGGTCGGCCCTACACCGCGGCGGGGCCGTATTCGCCGGTACGGATGCGGATGACTTCCTCGACCGGCTCGACCCAGATCTTGCCATCGCCGACGGCTCCGGTGCGAGCGGCGTTGCAGATGATGTCGACAATGCCATCGACGTGCTCATCGGCGCAGATAAGGGTGAACTGCACCTTAGGGATCGTGTTAACAAGCAACTCGTTGCCGCGCACGTATTCCTTCCAGCCATGTTGCGCACCGCAGCCCTGCACCTGGTTGATAGTCATACCACGAACATCGGCAGCAAACAGCGCATCTTTAAGAACCTCAAGCTTTTCCTGGCGCACGATAGCCGTGATCTTTTTCATAATGAATTCCTCTCAATAATCAACGTATCCCTTTACATGAGACGCGGGTTTCCCAGGTGTCGCAAACCAACCTCAGAGATCAAAAAGTTCAACTGACTGGTCTTAGCAGGTTTCCCAAGTGCCGCAGATTGCCGTGAAAGAGGAGCGAAGCGTACTTAAGTACGTGAGCGACGATTGAACGGAAAGGTGCGGTACTTGGGGAAGCTGCTAATCGAGTCCGGAGAACGAAGGATATGCGCTCTCGCCGTGCTGACTTGCATCCAGGCCCAGTGCCTCGTCGGCCTCATCCACGCGCAGGCTACCGTGGAACAGCGCCTTGACCACCGCGGCGATCACCAAATCGAGCACCAGCACAATAGCGACCGTCACCACAATGCCCAAGATCTGAGAGATGAGCAGCGACACGTCGCCCGTGTAGAACAGACCGCCCTTACCGGTCCACGAAAGCTCCGGCACACAGAACAGGCCCGTGAGCACGCCGCCCAAGATGCCGCCGATACCGTGGCAACCAAACGCATCGAGTGCATCGTCGTAGCCAAACTTGGTCTTAAGATGGCTGATAGCCAGATAGCAGACGGGCGATACGATCAGACCCATGACCAGCGCTGCCCACGGCTCGACAAAGCCCGCACCCGGCGTGACCACCACAAGACCCGCAACCAGACCGGTGTTGGCACCCACCAGCGTGGGGCGGCCGGTATGCACGCGCTCGACGGCAAGCCACGAAACCATGCCCGCCGCGCTGGCCGTCACGGTGTTGAGGATGGCAAGTGCCGCCACGGCGTCGGCCTTAAACTCGCTGCCGCCGTTAAAGCCGAACCAGCCAAACCAAAGCAAGCCGGCGCCCAGCGCCACAAACGGTACGTTATGTGGACGGTAGCTCACCATGCCAAAGCCACGACGACGGCCAAGCTTTAAGCAGAGGATCAGGCCGGTAAGACCAGACGAGATGTGTACCACGTCGCCGCCGGCAAAGTCGAGCGCGCCGATAATGTCACCGATAAAGGAGCCATCGCCGCCCCAGACCATGTGGGCGAGCGGCGCATAGGCCACAAGCAGCCAAATGCCTAGGAAGGCCGTCATGGCACCAAACTTAACGCGGCCGGCCAGGCTGCCCGTGACGATAGCGGCAGTAATCATGGCAAACGCCATTTGGAAGGCGATGTTGATAATCTGAGGGTAGACGGCACCGTCCGCAGCATTGTCCTCGGCCGCCTGCAGCACCTGGTTGAGCACCGGCAGGCACAGCAGCTGGTCAAAGCCTCCAATAAACGGGCTCGAGCCGTCGCCGCCGTAGGCCAGCGACCAGCCGGCAGCAATCCACAGCACACCGACCAGGCCAATGGCGCCAAAGCACATGAGCATGGTGTTGATGACATTTTTACGCCTGGACAGGCCGCCGTAGAAAAACGCCAGACCCGGTGTCATTAAAAACACGAGCATGGTGCAGATGAGCATAAACGTTGTCGATCCCGTATCGTACATTCGCTCTCCCTTGGTCGCATGAACGTTGTCGGCGCCCATAATGCGGCCGAGAGGCAACTGGTGTAGACCAGATACGGCGTTGTTAAACGCGGCGTTGTCGAATGGAAACGGCGCCGCAATCTTGGAAACGGCGCGGCAACGGACGCGAAACGAACGGGAAATACGCGAGCAAGGAAGCCGTGAGTGCGCCCGTCCCGGCTAGTGGCGGAACAGCTCGCGGGCTCGGTCGCGGAGATTAGTTGCTCGAATGACACCTTCGTAGCGATTGATGCGCAGACGCGGGAAGGCGTTAAAGAAGCGTAGGTCGCGGCGGCTGAGTGACACGCTCGGCACCGGACGGCTTATGCGCTTGCCGGCAAGGCGACGACTGAGCGACGGACGCGGCATGCTCGGCGCGGCATCGGCCACGCGGCGGGCAGCGAGCGCCAGGCCGCGAGCACCATCCGAGATAAACGTCGGCATCGAAGCCTTCTCACGAAGGGCATCGAGCGTCGCGTCGCCCAGCTCGGCCAGCCACGCGTTAACGGCACGGCTACGGATGTGCGTCTGTGTCACCGAGTCAATCGTCGATTCGGGAATGCGCTCGAGCATTGAGTCCGAGGCATCGGCAAGCGATTCGTTGATGCGATCGGCAAGGTCGGCGCGCACGCGCTCCAGCTGATCGGACAGACGCCGCCAGCTCGCCAACGAGCACGCCGCGTCGACCATCATCGCGACCGCGACGATAAAGGCGGACAGCCGCACAATCAGCACCGGCAGATGGCCAAGCAGCCCCAGCAATGCGGGCTCCACTAAACGGCAAATACACAACGCACCCAAGCCAAACGCGCAGGCCCAGTACAGACAGATGCGTCCGTGCAAGTTAAACGGCAGGTGCGAGTAATCCCAAAAGCGAGCGCCCGTTGTTTTTTCCAACAGCACGCCTACGCTGTACTCAATCACGCTGCATACGAGCGCTGCAGCGACAAACTGGCTCGACGCGTCAGGAATCCCGCGCAACAGCAGCCAGCAGGCAATGCCGCCCGCGCCATAGATGGGGCAACACGGCCCCAGCAAAAAGCCGCTGTTGGCAAAGCGTCCGTGGTTGAGCATGGCGCATACTGTCGACTCCCATGCCCAGCCGCAAAACCCGTAAAAGGCAAACGAGAGCACCAGTGCCGAGAGCGGGCAGGCGGCAAGCGTCGCGCCGCCAAACGCCATATCAATCGCGGTTCCCACCGTCTACCCTCTCCTCTTTTCGCTCGATGCTTTGCTCACGCTATCGTCCGTCTCGTCCCTGCGCGGCAAGCGGCCGGCGATCGTCTCACGCAGAGCACACCATTTATCCGCCAGACAAACAATCCACGCCTCGCGACACGTCGGCGGCACCGGCACCAGCGGAAACATATGCCGCACGATAATATTCCGCTCTCGCGGCGTCAGCTCAAAATCTTCCTCGGCACGCGCCAGGGCAAAAAACGGATGTCGAAATCCGTGCAGGCGATGACTCGGGTTGGGGTCGTGCCAATCGTAGAGAAAGTAATCGTGTAACAAGGCTCCGCGCAGCAACGAGGCACGGTCGACCGAAATGCCAGCACGGGCCAAGCGCTCGGCAAAGGACAGGCTCGCCCGCGCTACCGAAGTCACATGTGCATAGACCGTCACGTCGCCATGCTGGATAAACTCGCGCGTCAGGTCCAAGCGGCCCGCCTGGGCCAGCTGGCGGGCGGCATAGTCGACCTCGTGCGCGATTTTCTCGGCACGAACGGCATCGGACATGCTGCCTCCTTCCAGCGGCTCATGGCGACAAGCCACGGCCTGTGCACAATCGATAAAAACATCATGGAACACATCAGTATGGCATCGGACAAAACGTTTTGCCCCACCAGTTGGCGAATTACCGCGCCGCCGTCACATATCAAACGCCAAAATGTGCGAGACTGTCTTGTGCAATTGTGCCGGCCGAGGGAGTGCCGGCGCACGATTCGCATGGAGTAACCCACAACGATGCTGCTTACGCAAACGACAACGCCCGAGGACGTCAAGGCTCTCGACCGCGCCGAGCTTCCGCTGCTCTGCGGCGAGATTCGCCACGCCATCCTCGAAAGCTCCGCCGCCGTCGGCGGGCACGTTGCCCCCAACTTGGGCGTCGTTGAGCTCACGGTCGCGCTCCATCGCGTGTTTAACTCCCCCACCGACAAAATTGTCTTTGACGTGTCGCACCAGACCTACGCCCACAAGGCGCTGACCGGGCGCGCGTACACCTATATCAATCCGGAACGTTATGGTGAGGCTTCTGGCTTTGCCAATCCCAACGAGTCCGAGCACGACCTGTTCGCCATGGGCCATACCTCCACGTCGGTGAGCCTGGGCTGCGGCCTTGCCCACGCGCGTGACCTGGCGGGCGACACGTATAACGTCATCACCATCATTGGCGACGGCTCGCTTTCGGGCGGCCTGGCGTTTGAGGGCTTTAACAATGCCGCCGAACTCGATAGCAACCTGATCATCATCGTCAACGATAACGACCAGTCCATTGCCGAGAACCATGGCGGCCTGTATCGCAATCTGGCCGAGCTGCGCGCCAGCAACGGTGCCTGTGAGCGCAACGTCTTCCGCGCGATGGGGCTCGACTACCGCTATCTGGACGCCGGTAACGATGTGTTGGCCCTCGTCGACGCGTTGCAGGAACTGCGCAATATCGATCACCCCATCGTGCTGCACGTCTCTACCGCCAAGGGCAAGGGCTTTGAGCCAGCCCAGAGCGACCCGGAACGCTGGCACCACGTGGGTCCGTTTGACATGGCGACTGGGCGCAAGCTCTGCCCGGGCCATCCGAGCGAGCCCGCACCGCGCACCTATGCCGATATTACGGGCGAGGCGCTCAGCACCGCCATCGAGCGCGATTCGCAGGTCGTGGGCATCACGGCCGCCACGCCCTACATCATGGGCTTTACACCCGAGCTTCGCGCTGCGGCAGGTAAGCAGTTTGTCGACGTGGGCATTGCCGAGGAGCACGCCGTAACTTTTGCCACCGCGCTTGCGCGCTCGGGCGCCAAGCCAGTCTTTGGTGTGTACGGCACGTTTTTGCAGCGCGCCTACGACGAGCTGTGGCACGACCTGTGCCTCAACGATGCCCCCGCAACCATCTTGGTGTTTGGCGCGTCGATCTTTGGCACCACATCCGAGACGCACCTCTCGTTCTTTGATATTTCCATGCTGGGCGCTCTTCCCAACATGCGCTACTTGGCGCCGGCCTGCATGGAGGAATACCTGTCCATGCTGAGCTGGTCGCTCGACCACCGCGAGCATCCCGTGGCGATCCGCGTACCGGGCATTGGCCTGGTTAGCCGCCCCGATTTGGCGCCCGCCGAGGACACCGACTACAGCGCCGTTCGCTACAACGTGGTGCGCCAGGGCCGCGACGTTGCCGTGCTCGCGCTCGGCGATTTCTTTGAGCTAGGCGAGCGTGTGGCAAACCGCTTGGCCGCCGAGTACGGTATCGAAGCCACGCTCGTCAACCCGCGCTTCGCAACCGAGCTCGACCGCGAGTTCCTCGACAGCCTTGCCGCCGAGCATCGCGTCGTCGTCACCCTCGAGGACGGCATCTTGGACGGCGGCTGGGGCGAGCGCGTGGCGTGCTACCTGGCCTGCACGCCCGTGCGCACGCGCACCTTCGGCATCGCCAAGGGCTTCCCCGACCGCTACGACCCCAACGAGCTGCTCGCTCAGAACGGCATGACGGTCGAGAACATGGCCGCCGAAGCCGTAAGGCTACTCAACGAGTAAGAAAACCTCCGCAAGGGAAGCACCCCTGCGGAGGTTTTTATTTTCGCGACGCGATTATCTCAATCTGTAACATCTAGGGCCCGAATTTCCGTCTAACTGTTACAGATCTAGATAAGACGTCGTAGTCCCAGACCTTTGTCTCAATCTGTAACAGATAGGGACCTTTTGACCGTCCAGATGTTACAGATTGAGACATTCGAATTCCCCTGAAGAGAAAATCTCAATCTGTAACAGTTAGAACCCATTTCCTCGTCTACCTGTTACAGATTGAGACAAAGCAGCGAGGCAGGCCGTCACATCTGCAAGAACCACCACAAAGGTGCCTGTCCCTTTTTGGTAGGTAGAATAACCCATAAGACAAGTATGTTTCTGAGTTATTTCGTGTTGACCCATTTGAGCGCAATAGGGTATAACTCTACTCAACCACTAGGATTTTTTGAGAAAGGTGTTCTACCATGAGCAAGAACCTCTCCCAGCAGGTCGTTCTCGACCGCCGCGGCTTCGTTGCCGCCACCTTCGCAACCGTCGCCGGCCTTGGTCTTGCCGGCTGCTCCGACACCAGCGCCGAGGCCGACAAGGGTTCCGCCGCCGGCTCCTCCAAGGGCTCCGAGGATACCGAGGTTTCCGCTACGCTCGATGCCAAGGCATTCGACAAGCTCGTCGACAACGGCCCCAAAGCCGACGACGATGCCATCGCCGCCAGCACCTGGGCCACGGCCGTCAAGGACGCCGGCGTCTTTAAGATCGGTGGCGTTCAGACCTCCACGCTCTTCTCCCTCCTCAACGAGAAAGACGGTCAGACCCGCGGCTTCGATGCCGGTATCGCACAGCTCCTGTCCAACTACATTCTGGGCGAGAACAAGGTCGAGATCACCCAGGTGACCTCGGACACGCGCGAGTCTGTCCTGCAGAACGGCCAGGTCGACGCCGTCTTTGCCACCTACACCATCACTGACGAGCGCAAGAAGCTCGTCTCCTTCGCCGGCCCCTACTACTACACGCAGCAGGCCATCCTGGTGCTCGCCGATAACGACGACATCAAGAGCGTCGACGACCTGGCCGACAAGAACGTCGCCGTCCAGTCCGGCTCCAACGGCCCCGCCATCCTGGAGGAGTTCGTTCCCAAGGCCAGCCAGCAGGAGTTCAAGACCGACGAGGAGGCCCGCCAGGCACTCCAGCAGGGTCGCGTTGATGCCTACGTCATCGATAACAACATGCAGCAGAGCGCCCTGGTCCGCGAGCCCGGCAAGTACAAGATCGCCGGCAAGCCCTTCGGCAGCAAGGAGCCCTACGGCATCGGCCTGCCGCTCGATTCCGACGGCGTCGCCTTTGTCAACGACTTCCTTAAGAAGATCGAGGACGATGGCACCTGGACCGAGCTGTGGCAGATCTGCATCGGCGACCGTACGGGCGACACCAACGTTCCCGAGCTGCCCGAGGTCGGCGCCTAAGCTCGCAAGCTGGGCATCAGCCGCTGCGAAACCATACGGAAACGCACGATTCGCTTTATTGCGCTAAACTGTTTCCTCACTGAGTTGTCGGGGCTTCCGTACACACGGGAGCCCCTTTCCTTATCGGCGGGAGGTCCGCATGAGTCTCTCCGAACTCTGGTCGCTCTATGGCCAGAACTATATCGACGCGCTGCTAGCAACCTGGGGCATGACGCTTGAGTCGTTTGCCATCGCCATGGTACTGGCCGTCGCCGTCACCGTAATGCGCGTGTCGCCGCTCAAGCCGCTGCGCGTCTTTGGCGACCTGTATGTCCAGGTCTTCCGTAACATCCCCGGCATCGCGCTGCTTATCATCGTCGTCTACGCGCTGCCGCCGCTCAAGGTCGTCCTACCCTACCGCACCTGCGTTATCGTCGCCACGGTCCTTTTGGGCTCGGCCTTTGGTTCCGAGAACTTTATGAGCGGCATCAACACCGTCGGCGTCGGCCAGGTGGAAGCCGCCCGCTCGCTGGGCATGAGCTTCAATCGCATCCTCGCCAAGATCGTGATTCCGCAGGCACTGCGCTCGAGCGTATTGCCCATGACCAACCTCTTTATCGCCGTCATGCTCACCACCGCGCTCGGCAGCCAGGTGCCGCTTAAACCGCAGGAACTCACCGGCGTGGTGAGCTACATCAATACCCGCTCGCTCGGCGGCGTCGCCGCGTTCTTTATCTCGGCGCTCGGCTACCTGGGCACGGCCTTTGTGGTGAGCCACATTGGCAACTACATCGATAAGAAGGTGAGGATCCTCCGATGAGCAAGCATTCCACCTCCGCGCTCACCATGCGCGATGCGCTCTACGAGGCTCCCGGCCCCAAGATGCGCGCCAAGATTCGCATCGGCACCGCCATCTCGCTTGTTGCTGTCGCCGCGCTCGCCATCCTGGTACTGCAGCGCTTTTATGTGACCGGTCAGCTTTCGGTCCACTATTGGTATTTCTTTACGCACCTCACTACCTGGAAGTTCTTGCTTGCCGGCTTTGAGGGCACCGTTAAAGTCGCACTCACCGCTGGCGCCATCGCGCTGGTGCTGGGCTTAGCCCTTATGCTCGGCCGCACCAGCGGCATCAAGCCGCTACAGCTGGTCTGCCGCGTGCTCACCGATTTCTTCCGCGGTGTGCCGAGTCTGCTGTTCATCTACTTCTTCTTTTTGGTGCTGCCCCAGTACAAGATCGCGCTACCGTCGTTTTGGATGCTCACGCTTCCCGTCGCGCTCGCCGCAGCTGGCGTACTTGCCGAGATCTTCCGCGCCGGCGTCAATGCCGTGCCGCGCGGTCAGGTCGAGGCAGCCCAGGCGCTCGGTCTCTCCAAGGCCAAAATCACCTTTAAAATCGTGTTGCCGCAGGCTATTCGGTTTATCATTCCGTCCTTGATTTCACAGCTTGTGGTCGTAGTCAAAGACACCACCGTCGCCTATGTGGTGAGCTACCCCGACCTCATGCAAAATGCCCGTGTGCTCATTACCAACTACGACGCCCTCGTGTCGGTCTACCTGGTTATCGCGGTCATCTACATCCTCATCAACGTCGCGATCAACAAGGCCGCTGTCTACGTTTCGCACAAGACCGGCGCGACCATCATCCGCTAACGCTTTACCATTTCGAGTCATAAGGAGCCGAGCACCATGGCACAGAGCACCTCTTCCACCGGCAATCAGCCGCTGATCGAGCTCAGACACGTCGATAAGCACTATGGCGATCTGCACGTCCTCAACGACATCAATCTCTCGGTCGACCGCGGCGAGGTCGTCGTTGTGATCGGTCCCTCGGGCTCGGGCAAGTCGACCATGTGCCGCACCATCAACCGCCTGGAAACTATCGACTCGGGCGAGATCCTCATCGAGGGCGAACCCCTGCCGCAGGAAGGCAAGGACCTTGCCCGCATGCGCGCCGAACTGGGCATGGTGTTTCAGCAGTTCAACCTGTTTGCACATATGACGGTACTGCAGAACGTCATGCTGGGACCGGTCGACGTGCTGGGCGTGTCCAAGGAGGAAGCTCGTGAGCGCGCCATGGACCTGCTGAGCCGCGTGGGCGTGGCCGAGCAGGCCGACAAGGTGCCCGCACAGCTTTCGGGCGGCCAGCAGCAGCGCGTGGCCATCGCCCGTTCACTCGCCATGCAGCCCAAGGCCATGCTTTTTGACGAGCCCACGAGTGCCCTTGACCCCGAAATGATCAACGAAGTGCTCGAGGTCATGGTCCGTCTGGCCCAGCAGGGCATGACGATGATCGTCATCACGCACGAAATGAACTTTGCCCGCCGCGTGGCCGACCGCGTCGTGTTCATGGCCGACGGCCAGATCGTGGAAACCGGCACGCCCGACGAGTTCTTCGACCACCCCCAGACCAAGCGCGCCCAGGACTTCCTCAACTCCATTAAGGGCCACTAACCAGCCACCCCATGGGATAAATCCATTGAAAGCGTTGTCCCACGTCTCTCATGCGCCCTGTCACCTTCAGATTCGAAAGCTACACCCATGATCGGAACCCGTACTTCATCGTCCTACACCCCGCACGTCGACGTCGCCCCCGCCGACCGCCCACTCATCCTCGTCGCACCGCGCTGGGAAGAGGCAGAGCCATTTTTAACCGAGATGCTCTCCCCCAACGAGGAAATCGCAAGTGTCTTTGTCGATGCCATCCTTGCCGCTGGCGGCCTGCCGCTGCAGATGTCCATTACCGAGGACATTGAGGTCATCCGTCATTACGTCGATATCGCCGACGGCATCGCCATTCCCGGCGGCCCCGATGTCAATCCCAAACGCTGGGGCGATGATCGACCCTACGACCCCACCCTCTGCTGCGAGATCCGCGATAGCTTTGAGTTTAAGCTGGTCGGCGAGGTGCTCCGCGCCAAAAAGCCGCTCTTTACCACCTGCCGCGGCACGCAGCTGCTCAATGTCGCCACCGGTGGCACCCTGTGCATGGACGTGCCGAGCCTGGGCGCGCGCGAGGGCCGCACGCAATGGCGCCATACCCACGTGCTCAACGACCCCGTGCATCCCGTCGAGGTCGTGCAGGGTTCGCTACTGGAGCGCGCGCTTGGCGGGCACAGGCTGATCCAGACCAACTCGGCACATCACTGCTGCGTCGATCGTCTGGGTAAGAGCACGCGCTTGGTCGCCAAGGCAACCGACGGTGTTCCCGAGTGCATCGAAGTCGAAGGCCAGCCATTCTGCCTGGGCGTGCAATGGCATCCCGAGTACACGTGGAAGACGCTCGAGACCGACTTTAACCTGTGGAAGTCGTTTGTCGAGGCAGCGGCAAAGGTTAAGCAGGCCCGCTAGTTCACGGACAGCACAACACAAAAGGGCGCCCCGCCGGCCACATGGTCCGGCGGGGCGCCCTTTTGCCTATATGTGGCCGGGGCACGCAGCCCAAGGCCCGCAAGCTCTTATTCGGCCGCCTCGCGCAGGGCCGACATCGTAGCCGCATATTGCTGCTGCAGTGCATGCATTCCCTCGCGAGCACCGTCAACGGCATCGGCGCCGCGCAACGCCTCGGTCACCACGACCGCCGGCTCGTACAGATTATCAAATCCCAGGTTCTGGCTCACGCCCTTGAGCGTGTGCGCTGCCATAAACGCACCTTCGGCGTCTCCCGCCGCCATGGCGGCCTCCAGCTTGTCCATGCTCTCGTCATCCAAAAACTTGAGGGCAAAGCGGGCAAGCATTTTCTCGCCCATCAGCCGAGCGCACGCGTCATCATAATTGGCGCCAATCTTCTCATACGCCTCACGCATGGAAATCATGGATTAAAACTCCTTTGGTCAAACTAAATCGTGGGAAACGCGACAACGTCGGCGGGGCGTGCCAACGTCTCGGCAATACGGTCTTGCACCTCGAGCAGGCAGTCGAGCAACAGCGGGTTAAAGGTGCCGCACTTACCGTCCAAGATCATCTGGATCGCCTCCTTGTGCGGGATAGCGTCCTTGTACACGCGCACGCTCGTCAGCGCATCGTACACGTCGGCCACCGAGACCACCTGCGCGGCAATGGGAATCTCGTCGCCCTTAAGGCCATCGGGATAGCCCTTGCCGTCCCAGCGCTCGTGATGCCAACGCGCAATCTGGTACGCATATTCCATAAGCGCATTGCCGACGTGATGGCGGCCCAGCTCAAGCAACATGTCGGCGCCCATCGTGGTATGCGTCTTCATAATCTCGAACTCCTCGGGCGTAAGGCGTCCGGGCTTGTTGAGGATCGCATCGTCAATCGACATCTTGCCGATATCGTGCAGCGCCGAAGCCAGGGCGATCGTGGAGCGTTCCTCATTGTCGAGGGAGATCGTGCCGCTACGCTGGACCAGACAGCCAAGCAGCAGCTCGGTCAGCTTCTCGATGTTCGTAACGTGCCTGCCGCTCTCGCCGTTGCGAAGCTCCATGACGCCGGCCATGATGTCGATGAGCATGCGACTGTTCTTGACGCGCTCGTTGTACTGCTGGGACAGCAGGTTCGTCAGGCGGCGCTGTTTGGCGTATAGGCGGATGGTATTGCTTACACGGCGGCGCACGACACGGGAGTCAAACGGGCGGTTGATATAGTCCGAGGCGCCCAGCTCGTACGCGCGCAGAACCATATCATCGGAATCTTCGCTCGAAATCATGATGAAAGGCAGATTGTCGATACCCGATCGGCGCGACAGGTCGGCCAGCACCTCAAAGCCGCTTATGCCCGGCATGACAATATCCAGCAGCACGAGCGACAACTCATCGCCATAGCGGTCGACCATGTCGAGCGCCGTACGACCGTTGTCGGCCTCGAGGATGCAATACTCGTCCTTGAGCATCTCGTTGAGAATGGCTCGGTTCATCTCGGAGTCATCGACAATAAGCACCAAAGGCTTTTCGCTTTGGAAGGCTTCGATGGAATCGGCATCGGTCACGACCGTACCGGCTTTTGCCTTAGCGCGGCTCAATAACTGGACAGCGCGGCCAACGCCCTCATCGACCGTCTCGCCATGAATGCGAACGCCACCAACACATGCCGTCAAGCTCACGTACTCATGGCCCGGAACAATCGTGGCATGAACGGCATCGGACACCTGATGCAGGCGACGGGTGAAGTCATCGGAGGGAATATTGGGCATGACGACCACAAACTTGTCGCAGCCATAGCGTACGAGCTCGTCAGTCGAACGAATTCCGCTGCGTATGGCCGTCGCCACAGCACCGAGCGCAAGGTCGCCGGCATGGCGGCCACACGTATCGTTGAAGACCCTAAAATCATCAAGGTCGATCACCGCAACGCCGGCATTCATGCGGGCGCTACGGAGCTTTTCCTCGTAATATCGGCGATTGCGCACACTCGTCAGCACGTCGGTGTAGACGAGGTCCCCTTCTGCAGCCTCTTGCTCATCGATCGGGCGCACCATCAGCAGGACGTGAGGCTCGCCCTCGACCTTCAGAGGGCGTAGGCGGGCGCGGTACTCAACACCATCGTTGAGCAGTTGCTCCGACACCTCATCGGAATCTGCCAAGGCCTCAAGACTCGACTGACGCAGACAAGGGCACCGATTGCCGGCGAGCAGGCAGTTAGGCTCGCTCTTAATCTGATCGGCCGACAGCAAACGCACCACGGGGTAGGTCTTCGCGACGCGGGCGACCTCAGCGGCAGCCTCCTCGTCGGTTAGATTGACCTCGTGATTTTTGCGCATATGGGGCCCTTTCTATCGTTATGCACGGCAACGGTGCATATCAATTGGTACAAGGGTAACATCTAACAGCTGAAGGCAAACGCGCGATTATCGTTACATTTTTATGACCTGGCAAGCGGCGGTAATGGAGCCGCGGGCGCGCGGTTATGGACGCATTCGTTAACAATGACGAAACGCTAACAACCCCTCTCCCCGCAGGTCATCGAGCGTGCTAACGCTCCAAGACATCACGAACGGCATTTGCCGCCGTAACGGGGCGATCGCGCAGACCGTTATGCGCGCCCGGAATCGTCACAAGGGGGCAATCGAGATATTCGGCAGCCACCCTCGTGCCCGCCTCGCGGGGCGTGCCAACCGAGAGCTCGCCCAAGAACACGTCCGACACCGCCTTTGACGCGCGAGCGCGCTCCCAGTCGGGAGCATATGTCATATTTGTTCCGTATTCATTGGCCATAAAGCAACGACCATTGCGCAGGGCATGTTTGACTTCCGCTTCGGTCGTCCCAGGAGCCTCGGGGTCCAAGTCGCCGAGGGCTCCCAAGAAAAGCCGGAGCGCCCTTGAAACCTTTCCCGCCGCAATCATATCGAGCAAAACCGGAGCTGCGCCCATACCGACGCCTTTGGCCGACACAGCCGGCTCATGCAGAATCGCACGGGCGACGAGATGGGGTTCGGTGCGAAGAAGCTCCAGCGCAACCAACGTACCGGCACTATGCGCAAGCACATTTGCCGGAGCGCCAACGTGTTCGATCACGGCTTGCAGGTCGGCGGCCTGAGCGGCAAGATCATAGCTGCCGTCTGCCGCATCGCTGCTGCCACCGCAGCCGCGGCGGTCGTAGGCAATTACGCGGTAGTTGCGGCTGAGCTCACAAGCGATACCGTCGAAAAATGTGCCGTCGACACAAGCGCCGTGCACGCACACCAAAGCAGGAGCATCAGGCGACACATCCGGGCCGGCATATTCGCGACAGGCAATCGTGGTGCCCGCATTCTCGACCGTAAAATCCATGTTGTGCCCCCATCATCAATGCCCATCCAGTTGCACGTCAGTACGGTTGGATGGACCCGCATTGCCTTATACCTTGTTAACAGATTAACTGTACCCGACCCGAGGCTTTTCATGGCACAGCATCATGGGCGACGTGAAAAAACGAAACTTGTAAAGCAAGAGCCCGCACCTTGCTTTGGAGCCGATGCTATGCTTAGGCACAATTGTCTTGAGGAGCATATGCCTATGTCTACGTTTTTGAATGCCAGCCCCATCTTTGGGCCCGTTCGCAGCCGTCGCCTTGGTCTCTCGCTCGGCGTCAACATGATGCCGGCCAGCGGCAAAATCTGCACGTTCGACTGCATTTACTGCGAAAACGGCCTCAACGCCGAGCGCCCCTGCCATGAGCCGTACAACACAGCTGCCGTGGTACTCGACGCGCTCGAGGCAAAGCTGCGCGAGATGGCAGCCGAGGGCGAGCTCCCCGATGTGATCACCTTCGCAGGAAACGGCGAGCCCACCGCCGCACCGGAGTTTCCCCAGGCCATCGCCGGCGCCGTCGCGTTGCGCGACGAGCTTGCCCCAAACTCCAAGATCGCCGTGCTCTCCAACGGCACGCGCGCCGACCGCCCCCAGGTGCACGATGCGCTCATGATGGTCGACGACAACATCCTCAAGCTCGATACGGTCGATCCGGCATTTATCCAGCTGCTCGACCAGCCTGTTGGCCCCTACGACGTCGAGCACCAGATTGAGACGTTCGCAAGCTTTGACGGTCACGTTATTATCCAGACGATCTTTTTGACCGGTGAGTATCAGGGCAAGCCCATCGACAACACCGGCGAGGAGTACGTCGCCCCCTGGCTCGCGGCGCTTGAGCGCATTCGCCCACAAGAAGCGACCATCTACACGGTGGCGCGCGAGACACCAATCGCCGGCCTTGCTAAAGCGGCGCCCGAGGTGCTCGACACGATTGCCGCACGCGTGCGCACCCTCGGCATCCCCTGCCAGGTGAGCTACTAGCAAAACCGCGCAGCAGCCAGTGTCCGCCATCCCACTCCATCAGTTGCGGTGATATAGTTCCTGTTTATGCTGTTAAACCGCTTAAATCGGAACTATGTCACCGCAACTTTTATGGACGCGTGGGTGGGCTATACTAGCTGCGGATGAAAGGAAGTTAGCCATGTATGACAAAGGACCCGTGCCTGGCCGCAACGACGCTTGCTGGTGCGGCAGCGGCAAAAAATATAAGAAATGCCATAGCGCCTTTGATGAGCGCCTCGAGCGCTTGTGGGAAGAGGGCTGGGAGGTTCTGCCCCGCACGCTCTACAAGACGCCCGCCGATATCGAGGGCATCAAGCGCTCGGCAGCCATCAACGTGGGCGTGCTCGATTATGTGGGCGAGCATATCGCCGCAGGCATGACCACCAACCAGATCGACCAGATGATCTACGACTACACCGTCGAGCACGGTGGCACGCCGGCCGATCTCAAATACGAGGGCTATCCCAAGAGCGTGTGTACCTCGATCAACGACGTCGTCTGCCACGGTATCCCCTGCGATGCGGATGTGCTGCACGAGGGCGACATCATCAACGTCGACTGCTCCACGATTTTGGACGGCTACTTTAGTGATTCGAGCCGCATGTTCTGCATCGGCAAGGTCTCTGCCGAGCGCCAGCGCCTGGTCGACGTCACCCGCGCCAGCGTGGAGGCGGGTCTGGCGGCCGTCAAGCCGTGGCTGCCGCTATCCGTTATGGCCGAGGCCGTGCAAAAGACGGTCGAGGAAGCCGGCTTTAGCGTGGTGCGCGAGTACGGCGGGCACGGCATCGGTAAGGAGTTCCACGAGGACCCGTTTGTGGGCTTTACCACCGAGGCACCCGATGTGGACACCATCATGGCCCCGGGCATGGTCTTTACCATCGAGCCCATGGTCAACGCCGGAGCGCCCGACATTAAGATCAGCAAGGGCGATGGCTGGTGCGTGCGCACCAAGGACGGCAGTGATTCGGCCCAGTGCGAGGTACAGCTCGCGGTGACCGAGGATGGTTACGAGCTGCTGAGCTGGTAGCCGTGGATGCGCCGGGCTACGCGATGGATATGCTAACCATCGCGTAGCCCGGCGTTTTATTTGAACGTTTTGCCTGATAAAACATGCCAAAATAAATCTGTCCCCTTTTGGCAGGTTGGGCGGAGAGGACTGCTTGTGAACATTCTGGTTTTGTTGCCCGTCAACGATCGTCACCGCGCGATCCTCGAGTCGAGCGCTCCGGGCGAGGACTTTATCTACACGAGCGCCGATGCCGTCACGCGTGAGCAGGTCGCCAACGCCGACGTAATCCTGGGCAACATCGACCCCGCCTTGCTTACCGCATGCGAGCATCTCCAGCTGTTGCAATTGCAGACCGCCGGCTATGACGATTACTTGGCCGCCGGCACCGTGCCGGCTGAAGCCAAGCTGTCTTGCTCGATCGGCGCCTACGGTCAGGCCGTGAGCGAGCACATGTTTGCCATGGTGCTGTCTATGATGAAGCGCCTGCCCGGCTATCACGACTTGCAGCGCGAGCATCGCTGGGAGGATTTGGGGCCGGTCACCTCGCTCAAAAACGCCAATGTGCTGGTGCTGGGCGCGGGCGATATCGGCGGCCACTTCGCCACGCTCTGCCGCAACATGGGCGCGCACGTCCGCGGCATCAAGCGCCATCCACTCGTCTACCCCATTGTGTTTGAGGACATGGACGGCATGGACGCCCTGTCCGAGCGCCTGGCCGAGGCTGACATCGTCGCATCCTTTATGCCGAGCACACCCGAGACCCGCGGCCTGGCAAACGCCGAGTTCTTCGCCGCGATGAAACCGGGCGCCTTCTTTGCCAACGGCGGCCGCGGCGACCTTGTGGTCGCCGACGACTTGGTTGCCGCCCTGGAGTCGGGACATCTCGCCGGCGCCGCGGTCGACGTCACCGACCCCGAACCGTTGCCTGAAACAAGCCCACTGTGGGATGCGCCCAACATGCTCATCACGCCACACGTCTCCGGCTGGTTCCACCTAGCCGCCACGCTCAACAACGTTGTCGACATCGCCGCAGAGAACCTGCGTCACCTGCAAGCCGGCGAAACTTTACGTTGTTGGATCGAGCACTAGAAGGACGTCAGGTAGTTTCTTGCGTCTACTACACTCATTGCTGCGACGGGTGCGTGTGAACAGAGTTTGGCATCGTTGGTGACCAGAAGGTCTGCCTTTGCGCGCATCGCTGCCGCGATGATTAAATCGTCTTCGTAATCGCTATGGAGCTTACGCTGCTTGCTCGCCATCCATATGTCGCTCAGATCGCAGGGCACGGGCGTAGCAAGTTGCGACAACACATCAAGACAATCCCATGCGAGTGATGTCGCCGCCGAAGCGGCATCTTGAGACAGCGAACCGTGCTCTCGCCGATACCACGCCTTATGTTCGCTCGAAATCAAATAGAACAGGTCTTTGGACGATGTCGCCGCATACATCAGCTCAGCCTGAGCCGTACACGAATCACGCAAAAACTCAATTGCCGCCGAACGACCGCGTCGCTGGGGAATGAAGTAATCAAGCCACACGTTGGTATCAACCAAGATGCGCTTTGGATTCTCACTCATAGAGCCAGCTCATCTCCTCGCCATAGCGATCAGCGTAGGCGTTCCGTTTGAGCTCTTCATTACCCGAGGGCTGCACCTTAGCCAAGTCAATCCCCGACTCACGGCAAACAGCAGCGAACAGCTGCGAACCTTGGTCGATGAGTTCGAGCTTGTGCTTGGCGGCTTTCTCTCGCTCGCGCTGTTCCGCCCGGGCACGACCAGGCGAAAGGATATCCTGGAGCGCGCCGGGCCGATCAGCCAGAGATGCCGCAAGTTGCCAGAGCGCACGCACCGCTTGGCTCGGCGTAATGCCAGCCATGGAGAGAGCGGCGTCCCCTCTCCTTTTAAGATCGGCATCGAGACGTACGTTGATCTGAGCGGCTGTTGTGGTCATGACCCCTCCTTAATACTTTATAATTATCATAAAACTCTATGGTAGATACGTAAAGCATGTATAGCATTTAATAGTATTAGCCGTGCTCTGTGCACAAAAAGCCGCCGAGGCACATTGCACCTCGGCGGCTACGCATCACCAATCTAGTTCGGTTTCATCCTTTGCATTTTCCCAGATAAAACCTGCCAAAATGAACCTGTCCCTTTTAGCAGGTTTTAGAGCTCCACGCTTTCGGCGCCGTTGATGGTTAGGTTTCGCTCGTAGAAAGCCGTGAGGGCGCGGATGGCGTACATCACGTCGCGCACGCCGCCGGTCTCGTAGCTCGAGTGCATGGCCAGCTGCGGCAGGCCCACGTCCACGGCATGCATGCTCGCCTGCATATTGGACAGATTGCCGAGCGTGGATCCGCCGGCCATATCGCTCTTGTTGGCGAAGGCCTGCGTGGGCACGTCGGCGTCATCGCAAATAGCTTGGAACACCGCGCGGCTAAAGGCATCGGTACAATAGTGCTGGTTGGCGGCTTCCTTGATGACGATGCCGCCGTTGAGCACAACCTGGTTGCGCGCATCGCACTTCTCGGCGTGGTTGGGGTGCACGGCATGCGCGTTGTCGCAGCTCACGAGCATCGATGCGGCAAGGGCGCGATGATACGACTCGTCGTCAAAGCCCAGCGATCCGTTAATGCGGCGCAATGCATCGGCCAAGAACGTTGACATGGCGCCCTGTTTGGTCTCGGAACCAACCTCCTCGTTATCAAAACAGCAGAAGACCGAGACGTCGCGCGCGTTCTCGGCGCCCAAAAATGCCTGTAGCGAGGTGTAGGCGCAGGCCAGGTCGTCAAGCTTGGGTGTCGAGATAAACTCGTCGGCCCAGCCCCAAATACGCGCATCCTGACGATTGACCAGGAACAGATCGCGGCCCAAAATTTGCTCGGGCTCAACGTCCAGCTCGTCGGCGATCAGGGCGTCAAAGTCGCCCTGTTTAAGGTCACCAGCGCTGATGAGCGGGCACAGGTCAACGGCGCGATTGGGAGCAAAGCTCTCGTTAACGCCGCGGTTCATGTGGATGGCAAGGCTCGGAATAATGGCAACCTCGCGCTCGGTGGCAAGCAGGCGGCTCTCAATACGGTCGCCCTCGCGCACCAGCACGCGGCCCGCGAGTGCCAGCGGGCGATCGAACCAGGTGTAGTCGATCATGCCGCCGTAGGCCTCGGTGTTCAGGCGCAGCGTCTCGCCCGCGCCGTCAAGCTCAGGCACGGCCTTGACCTTAAACGTCGGCGAATCGCTGTGCGACGCCGTGAGCTGAAAATGATAGTCACCGGCAACGCCGTCCTCGCCCCACGTCGCGGCCAGGTCCTCGCCCACCTTAAAGGCAACAACGCTCGAGGTGTTGCGCTGCGTGTAATAACGCCCGCCCGGCTCGATGTCCCACGCCGCGTTCTCGGGCAGGTAGGTAAAGCCCGCCTCGTCGAGCTCGGCCATAATAGTCGCCGCCGTATGGAACATGCTGGGGCACGCCTCGATAAAGTCGATAAGGTCGTTGGCGGCCTCGATATCGTCGGCCGTCACATGCGCGCGCTCGGGCGTTTCCTGATCCGTCATGCTCTCCCCTTTCGCTGGGTTGATGGTCCCCTCCAGCATACCCCGCCACGCCAGTGCCGCACTCTTCATTCCGTGCTTAATTCCGCGCCACTCACCAAGTTGAGCCATCATGCCCGTGCACCTTTTGCGACAATTACGCTAACAGGACGAGAGGAGTCGTCATGAAGCCACGTAACATTGCCATCGCCTGCGGTGTCGCGGGAGTCGCCGTCGGCCTTGCCGCTGCCACCGGTATCGTTTATCACAAGCAAATCAAGTCCGCCGCGTCGCTCAAACGCTTGACCGGCTACGCGGATGGCTATGACCTGTACGCAATCGACATCGCCTACGACTACGATCTTGATCGCATCATCGCCGCTGGCGTGCGCGACGACCAGGCCTACATCGATGCCGTGGTGGCGCAGGTGCTGCCCGGTGTGCCGGTACATGTCCAGGCGCCCCAGTTTGCCTGCAGCGCTTTTGTCGCCGTAGATGCCGAAGGCCGCGTGCGCACCGGTCGCAATTACGACTTTAAGGACGACACCTCGGCGCTGCTGGTGCGCAATCACCCACGTGGCGGCTATGCCTCCATCGGGTTTGCCGCCCTTAACAACCTGGGCGATAACACTCCGCTTGACTCCGTCGCCGGACGTGCCGCCGCACTCATGGGCCCGTTTGCCCAGCTCGACGGTGTTAACGAATGCGGCGTGTCCATTGCCGTACTCACTCTGGATTCCAAGCCCTGTGACCAGGACGCGCAACGCCCCGTCATCAATACCTCACTCGCCATCCGTCTGGTGCTCGACCGTGCCGCCACCACGCAAGAAGCTGTCGACCTGCTTTCCGCCTACGACATGCACGCCATGGCAGGACGCGATTACCACTTCTTTATCAACGACGCCGCCGGTGACGCGCGCGTAGTAGAGTGGGATCCGCGCGATCCGGACCGTGCTTTCAAAGCGACCCCTGTTCGCCAGGTCACGAACTTCTACGCCTGCTATGGCGACGAAGTGCTGCCCAACCAAAAGAATGGCGAGCTGGGCCATGGTAAAGAGCGCGCCGTCGCAATCGCCGATGTCCTTGACGCCCATGTCGGCGCCCAAGACGAGGCAGTCGCTTGGAAGGCCCTACGCGCTGCGGCGCAAAAGCCCAATCCGGAAGACATCACCAGCAACACGCAGTGGTCGGTCGTCTTTGACAATACCGAGCCCGCTGCCGCCATCACGCTGCGCCGCCACTGGGGCAACGTCGATGCCTTCGCACTGTAAGGAGCCAGGCCCGTCGACCTTACGTTCCCTGACGTTGCTTACATTTCCATACGCTTGAGCTAACACGTTTTACCCCCGTATCAACAGTGTGCGGGGGTAAACTTATGCGCATGTTATAACTTGCCCGGAAGGATTCATCATGCTCAGGATCGGTCTTCTTACCAGTGGCGGCGACTGCCAGGCGCTCAACGCCACCATGCGCGGCATCGTCAAAACGCTTATGACCAATAGCGAAGAACCTATCGAGATCTATGGTTTTGAGGACGGCTACCAGGGCCTTATCTACAGCAGGTTCCGCGTCATGTCGCCCGCCGATTTTAGCGGCATCCTCACCCGCGGCGGCACCATCCTGGGCACGAGCCGCACGCCGTTCAAGCGTCTGGATATTCCCGAGGCCGATGGCGTCGAGAAGGTACCCGCAATGGTCCACACCTATCATAAGCTGCAGCTCGACTGCCTGTTTATGCTGGGCGGCAACGGCTCCACCAAGACCGCCAACCGCCTGCGCGAAGAGGGCCTCAACGTTATCGCCCTGCCCAAGACCATCGATAACGACACCTGGGGCACCGAGCTGACGTTTGGCTTTACGAGCGCCATCGACGTCGCCACCAAGTGCATCGACGACATCCACACCACCGCTTCGAGCCATGGGCGCGTGTTCGTTATCGAGATCATGGGCCACAAGGTTGGCTGGATTCCACTGTACGCCGGCGTCGCGGGCGGCGCGGATGTCATCCTGATTCCCGAGATCCCCTACGACATGGATAACGTCATCAAGACCATCGAGCATCGCATGGAAACCGGCAGCCGCTTTACCATCGTGGCCGTCGCCGAGGGCGCCATCTCCAAGGAGGACGCGGCGCTGTCCAAGAAGGAGTACAAGAAGAAGCTCGCCGAGCGTACGAGCCCCTCGATTGTCTACGACATCGCCAAGGAGATCGAAGCCAAGACTGGTCGCGAGACCCGTGTCGCCATCCCCGGCCACACGCAGCGCGGCGGCCAGCCCGACGCCCAGGACCGCATCTTTGCGACCCAGTGCGGCGTCGAGGCGGCACTCGGCTGCCTACGCGGCGAGTTTGGCTACATGATCGCCCTGCGTGACGGCAAGATGTGCCACATGCCGCTCGAGGAAGTCGCCGGCAAGCTCAAGTATGTCGACCCCCAGAGCGACCTGGTACGCGAGGCCAAGGCGTTGGGCATCAGCTTCGGCGACGAATAGCCTCGGCCGAAACTGCTCTCATCGGAGACCCCAGGGCTTACCTCCCAAATCGTCCTCGGACATGTCAGGATCCCGCCGTGCGCTTCGCGCGGCGGGATCCTTCCGTCCTGCGGAAAGATTTGGGAGGTAAGCCCTGGGGCCTCCTACGGTGACTGGGGAGGCCGAGGCTATTCGTCTTCTTGCTGCAAGTGCCTGGGGTAGGATGCGGCGTGCATTTTTGGGAGTATTCAGCAGCCGAGGGTGCCTGCATACTGGATTTTGGGCGAGAGACAGGCGCCGCGGGCCGCATTCTGCAAAAAAATGAGCGGTCCTCGAGGCGCCGGAGCTCAAAGTCAGGTTTTCAATGCGCTTTTGTGCGCCCGCTCCCACACTCGCGGACTCCGGGATGCTGAATACTCCAGATTTTGCACGCCGCCCCCTGGGGTACCTGCGGGCAAAAAGCAACCGCTCCGTCGAAGTATGCATTCGGCGGGGCGGTTTATGCAAAAAGGCGGTTGTGGATGCGTCGGTAGCTCGCTACAGCTTGAATCCCAGGACAGGTTACTCGGCGCTTTTGAGGGCGCCGACCATGTCGATCTTGTTGAGGGTACGATTGGTGGCGAGGTTGACGATAAACGTAAAGCCAAAGGAAAGCACCACGGCGAGCACGTAGCTTAGCGGCTCGACCTCAACATCAAAGTACAGCGACGGCATCTGCAAAATGTACGTAAAACTCTCGGCCAGCAAGCCGCCCAGTGGCACGCCCAGCGCGGCGCCAATTGCCGTGAGGATCAACGTCTCCTTGTTGACGTAATGGTGCACCTCGCCACGGCGGAAACCAAGCACCTTGATGGTCGCCAGCTCGCGCTCGCGCTCGGAGATATTCGTGTTGGACAGCGTAAACACCACCACAAACGACAGGCACGCCGCCATAAAGGTCACGAGCACCACGACGGAATTGATAATAGTGAAGTTCGCCTCAAAGTTCTCCCAATGCTCGGCCGTGCTCGAAATCGAAAGCCAGCCGTCACTCTTAAGCTTCTTGCTAAACGCAATCTGGTCGGCCGACGAACCCTTGAGCAGCGCAAAGATGCCATTGAGGCGAACGCTGCGCCCAAACGCGCGCTCATAGGTGCTCTGCGTCATGTAAAGCGTGTTGCCCAGATAGTTAAGCGAAATGTCGCTGACCTTGACCTTGGCGACGTTGAGTGACGAATCCTGGACGTGTGCTGTATCGCCCGGCTGAATCCCCAGCACCAGCTGTGAACTCTTACTCAGATACACGTCTCCGTCACGCAAAGACAGTGGCTCTTTGGACTCATCCTCAAGGCGAACATAGTCGTCCAGATCATTCGTGCGGTCATCGGGCACCACAATGAGCTGCACGGTCTCGCTCTTTCCGCCAAATGTAAAAGTGACGTTGTCGGTCATAATCGGCAGCATCGAAGTCACGGTCACGTCGGAATCCTTGGCTGCGCTTCGCTCGTCGAGCGCCGCGCACGTCTGCGAAAAATCGTCGGGATTGGCGACCGCCAGCAGATCGTAGCGTGTGATGTGGCCGTACTGCTTGGGCGAAAGCGCGACCGACGTGTCGCGAATACCCATACCGCAAATCACAAGCGCGGTGCAACCCGCGATGCCAAAGATGGTCATAAAGGCGCGCTTTTTATAGCGGAAAAGGTTGCGTGCAGCGACCTTGTTCAAAAAGCCCATGCGGCGCCAGATAAAGCCGATGCGCTCGAGCAGAATGCGCGAGCCAGCGCGCGGGGCCTTGGGACGCATAAGCGAGGCCGGGGTCTCGGCCATCTCGTGGCGGCAGGCGATAATCGTGGCGCCCACCACGCCCACGGCAAACAGCGCCACCGAAACGATCGAGGACACGATGTCGTACGAAAGCAGCATCTGGGGCAGTGAGTACATGTCGTCGAACACCGTAAACAGGAACAGCGGCAGGCCCACAAATCCGATGATGTTGCCGAGCACGCCGCCGATCAGACAGGCCCACAGCGCATAGTCCACGTATTTGGACAGGATGCGTCCGCGCGAATAACCGAGCGCCTTATACAGGCCGATGAGTGTGCGTTCCTCCTCGACCATACGCGTGGCGGTGGTAAGGCTGATGAGCACGGCGACGATAAAGAAGATGAACGGGAACACCGTGGCGATAGCCTCAATTGACGAGCTATCGCTCTCCACGCTCGAGTAACTTGCGATATTGCCGCGGTCCTGGATGTACCAGGTGCATTCTCCCAGATCGGAAAGCTCGGCGCGGGCATCGGCAAACTGCTGGTCGGCGGCGGCACGGCGCTGATCCAGGTCGGCCTGCGCTTGCACGCGCTCCTCACTGCCCTCTGCCATGCGGTTGATGTTGTCCTGCTCAATCCCAAAGAGCATATTCGCCTGGCGCTCGGCCGCATCCAAGCTTGTCGGCGTGTCGACCGTCAGCTCCTGAGCGCGCGCCTTCTCACGCTCCTCGCGGATCTTCTCGATATTGCCTTTGACCTCGTTGATCTTTGCCGCGTAGGCATCCGAATAGGAATTGAGACTCTTGGCTCCCTCGACGATCACGCGGATTGCGGAGTAGGAAGAAGATGTCGCGGCGTCCTCGCTCACATAGAACTTATAGTCCGCCGCCGAAGCAGCGCGAAAGGCGTTGACTGTCGAGTCGGAGCTCACGTCGGTAGGATCGAGGACCTCGGCCGTAATGGTGTAATCGCCCGCGGCAAACTGATCCTTGGCGCTTTGGTTCGATGAACTTGCGTCATTGGCGGCAAAACTCACTGTATCGCCGAGCTTTTTGCCCGAAGCCTTCAGGAACTTCGAAGTCACCGCGACCTCATCGGCGCTCTCGGGCAAATCGCCGTTCACGAGCACCGGCTGATCGATGTTCTCCTTGGAGAGACTTTGCACGACCACTCGCTCGCGCGTTGTGCCCACGGCGGTGTAGGCGGTCTCGGTGTAGATACCCTCAGCCGTCTCGACGCCGTCGACCTCTTGGATAGCCGCAAGATCGTCGCGTGTAAGGCCATAGGTCGACTGCACGTTAATGTCATAGACATTCTGCTGGTCAAAATACGCGTCGACCGAATCGCACAGATCCTCGCAGCCCGCCTTAAGGCCGCACATCACACTCACGCCGAGAGCGGTGATAACCACGATGGACAAAAAGCGCTTAAGACTGCCCCGAATCGTGCGGTAGATGCCACGGCGAAAAACCGTCGGCACCATATCGTTTGAGCTTTGAGCGATACGGTAGGTCGCGAACTCCCGGTCGCGACCCGCGTGCTCCGTATCGTGGTTTTGGCTGTTTTGGCGATCTTGGTCCATGGGCGCTACCACTCGATCGTCTCGATAGGCACGGGATTTTGCTGGACCGTTTCACTCTCCACGCGCCCGCTCTTAAAGCGAATCAGGCGATCGGCCATGGGCGCAAGCGCGGAGTTGTGGGTGATGATAATGACCGTAATGCCCTGTTTGCGACAGGTGTCCTGCAACAGTTGCAAGATCTGCTTGCCGGTTTTGTAGTCGAGTGCACCCGTGGGCTCGTCGCACAAAAGTAGCTTGGGGTTCTTGGCCAGCGCGCGGGCGATGGACACGCGCTGTTGCTCGCCGCCCGAAAGCTGCGCCGGAAAGTTAGCGAGTCGGTCGCCCAGACCAACCTGACGAAGCGTTTGCTCGGCATCGAGCGAATCGGGGCAGATCTGTGCCGCTAGTTCGACGTTCTCAAGCGCCGTCAGGTTGGGGACCAGATTGTAGAACTGGAAGACAAAGCCGACGTCGGCGCGGCGGTATTCCACGAGCTGCGCCTCGTTAGCGGAGCTCACATCGCGCCCGTCCACCGTCACGGTGCCGGAGGTCGCCGTATCCATGCCGCCCAGAATGTTGAGCGCCGTGGTCTTGCCGGCACCCGAGGCACCCAGGATAATGGCGAGCTCGCCGCGCTCGACCGTAAAGCTCGCGCCGTCGAGCGCGTGGATGCGGGCATCGCCCTCGCCGTATGCTTTGATGACGTCTTTAAATTCGATATAGGCCATCGATTGGTTCCCATCTGGTCGGATAACTCTCTAGTATTACCCATTTCCCACCTACCAAAAAGGGACAGGTTTATTTTGGCGGGTTTTATATGGGGAAATGGAAGCTATAGATGAGACGCCGGGGAGGCAGAGAAATCATCGATTGGGTCAGGCCGACCGCCAAACACAACGCACGCATCTCAATCTGTCAGCCAAATCATTCGAACAGCTGTTCGTTTCTATGATATGATTCGGCTATCTAAGCAGGCCAATACGCAGAAAGGCGGCCAACATGGCGTTCGACTTTAAGAAGGAATGCAAGGAGCTCTACAAACCTGCAAGCAAGCCGAGTATCGTAACTGTCCCGCCTATGAGCTACGTTGCCGTTCGCGGAAAGGGCGACCCAAATACCGAAGGTGGCGAGTATCAAAACGCCCTGCCGCTGCTTTACGGCATCGCCTATACCATCAAGATGTCGAAGAAAGGCTCAAGGAGTATCGAGGGCTATTTCGACTTTGTGGTACCGCCGCTCGAGGGCTTCTGGTGGCAAGACTCCCCGAGCGGCGACATCGATTATGTACGCAAGGACGATTTCAACTTTATCTCGTGCATCCGCCTGCCCGATTTCGTCACTCAGGATGACTTTGACTGGGCGGTCGCGGAAGCCACGGCCAAAAAGAAACTGGACTTTTCTGCCGTCGAGCTGCTTAAAGTTGACGAGGGTCTCTGCGTTCAATGCATGCATACCGGACCCTACGACAGCGAGCCGGCAACCGTAGACGCCATGCATGAATATGCGACCGAGCAGGGCTATGTCCCCGACTTCTCAGATACCCGTTTACATCACGAAATCTATCTCTCCGATCCACGCAAGTGTGCGCCGGAGAAACTTAAGACCGTGGTTCGTCATCCTATCAAGCGCGCTGAATAGCGTGGAGCGTCATTTCACGCGCTGGGTTTTAAGCCAGCCAACCAGCCGCCTCCTAGGCCGTCCGGTAATTATCTTGACGCGGCCCGTCGCATCTTATAAGTTTGTTTTGCTAAAGCTGGAAAGCCTCTCAACGATGCGCAACTCCAGCTCTTTTTCTATCAAGAGGCTTAATGAAATACCAGAAGTCGCGGATATCCATCAACGAACAAATAGCACTATTGACAGAAAACAAGGGTCTTAAGTGCTCTGATCAAAGCGAACTCGAGCGAGCTTTGGTCGAAGCCAACCACTACAGACTGTCGGCCTACTGGTTTCCCTACAAAACCAAATGCAAGTCCGGGATTACCATCTTTCGCGAAGGCACAACATTCGAAACCATCATCTACACGTATGAATTTGACCGAGCCCTCCGGCAGTTAATGTTTGATGCGGTCGGCAGTGCGGTCGGCAGAATTGAGATCTACCTCAGAAGCAGAATTGCCTATCTTGCCTCTGAGGAACGCGGGCCTTTCTGTTACCCAGATGTCGCCATAACGAGGCTCAACTCGGCATGCCCGTCGAGCTCTGCGCCGCACTGGGCTACGCAGCCGTCTTTGGCAGCGCCACCAATACGCTGCTCGCACCCATCCTTATTGGCTGCGAAGTCTTCGGCTTTGGTAACTTGCCGATGTTCATTATTGTCTGCGTTGTGGCTTACCTGTTCAACATGGATAAGTCCATCTACGCCCTGCAGGAGCGGGCGTAGATCGATGTCCAGGCAGGTGGTCTCAGCCGGAAACGGTGTCCCACTCTGAGGCTGTATTCCGGGACACGGTTTCCGCTTGGAACGCCATTCGGAAAGCGCATCCCGCTTTAAAACGGAATTCCGGGACGTAGTTTCCATCTGAGCCTCCATTCGGAAAGCATGTCCCGTTCTTTCACGGCGTCTTGGCTATGCAAAGTGCTCGAACGTTATTCCTCGTACGCGCCCTCGAGCCGAAGCAGCCACTCCTTGCGGTCAAGCCCGCCGGCATATCCGTTAAGCGAGCCGTCGGCGGCAACCACGCGATGGCACGGCACAATGATCGAAATAGGATTCCGCGCGACCGCGGCCCCCACGGCACGGGGAGACACAACAGGTGCTTCGTTTCCCGGTACACGATGTCGAGCCGCAACACGCTGGGCGATCTCACCATACGTAGCGACCTCGCCACGCGGGATAGAAAGCAGCTCAAACCAAACCTCACGCTGAAACGCCGTGCCAATCATATGCAACGGCGGCGTAAACCGAGGCTCCTGCCCCGCAAAATAAGCATTCAGCCAAGCCCAAGAACGCTCAAGCACCGAAGAAGCCGCGCCATTTGCCGGACTCACCGAAGACATCCCACCGGTACCAGAAACCGCATCGGCGCCTTCAACATGTTCGGGATCTTCTTTGAGAAGCGTGGAGCCAAAGTGCTCCTGCCCCTCAAACCAAAGCCCCGTCAAACCGCGGCCATCAGCGGCAAGCAGGATTTCGCCCAAAGGCGAAGCAAACGTCGTCGTGACCACCAGCGGCTCCTTTCAAAACTCCGCAACATAATACCGCGAATTGTGCAGACAACCCCACAGATACGTCTGGGCGGGCTCGCAATTGCTTAAGCGAGGCTGTTTTCCCCAATCAAGCGAAGAAGACGCAGGGCTTCGACGCCAGAGAGGTACCTCTATCAGCTGAGCTCTAATACTTTCCCGAGAAGTGAACGAGTAAAAACGAAGCCCCGGAGCATCCACACCTTTAGCCCAAAAAACCGCAGGATTCACGCTGTAAAACCGCAGGAAATAGCGGTCAAAATATGCCAATGCTTCGGGGGTCCAAATAAGCTCGTTCACTTCACGGGAAAGTATTAGACCCCGATTCACCCCAACCCCAAAGTCGCCCCAGGCAGCAGGCGCGACAGCGCCGCGGCTGCCGTCACGGCCCCGCAGTCACCCCAGGCAGCAAGCGCAACGCGCCGCAGCTGCCGGCCGCGCCCCACAGTCCCCCCAAGGCGGCAGGCGCAAAGCGCCGAGGCCGCCGCCGGGACCAGGGCCCGCAACAACCACGCGCCCCCACATCAGCCCAGCGGCCCCAACCAACAACGGCCCCATCGCAGACCGCTTGCAGCAGCGTCACCGCAGGCGGGGACTGGGCTTGGTTTTCAGAACACTCCGCAGACCAGTGTGGCGCCTTGTCCGCGGCTCCGAAGGAGCAGGACAAGGCGCCACACATGGTCGAGGACGTTCTGAAAACCAAGCCCGGCCCCCGCCGGACAGGTCACACTACTCGCAGAGCAGCTTAGCGATCTGGACGGCGTTGGTTGCCGCGCCCTTACGGATTTGGTCGCCGCAGCACCAGAAGGTGATGCCGCGCGCAGCCTCGGGGTTCGAGATGTCACGACGCACGCGGCCGACCCAAATCAGGTCCTGGTCGGACGTATCCATCGGCATGGGGAAGCGGTCGTGTGCATCCTCGGCAGCCATATCGTCAACCAGCTTGACGCCGGGAGCGGCAGCCAGCGCGGCACGGGCCTCCTCAACCGTAATGTCACGCTCGAACTCGAGCGTAATGCTCTCGGAGTGCGAGCGCAGCACAGGCACGCGCACGCAGGTGCAGTTCACGCGCAGCTCGGGCAGGTGCATGATCTTGCGGCCCTCGTTTTGCAGCTTCATCTCCTCGGAGGTAAAGCCCTCCTCCTTGACGCCGCCGATCTGCGGAATCAGGTTACTCGCCAGCTGGGCGGCAAACGCGCGCGGCTCGGGAATCTCCTCGCCACGGCCCAGGGCGGCCAACTGAGCCTCGAGCTCGGCCATGCCGGGGGCGCCAGCACCCGAAGCCGCCTGGTACGTCGAGACGATCATGCGTTTCACGCCAGCGAGCTGATGCAGCGGCCACGTGGGAACCAGGCCGATAATGGTCGCGCAGTTGGGGTTGGCGATAAGGCCGTGATGCCACTTGATGTCGTCGGCATTGATCTCGGGCACGACCAGCGGCACCTCGGGATCCATGCGGAAGGCGTGGCTGTTGTCGACCACGACGGCGCCGCGCTTGACGGCCTCGGGCAGCAGCTCCTTCGCGATATCGTCGCCGGCGGCGCCAAGCACAATATCGCAGCCCTCAAAGGCCTCGGGGCAAGCCTCTTCAATCACGATCTGCTCGCCACGGAACTCGACGGTCTTGCCCGCGGAGCGTGCACTTGCCAACAGCTTGAGCTTGCTGACCGGGAACTCCTGCTCGTTGAGGCACTCGAGCATCTGGGTGCCCACGGCTCCCGTCGCGCCCAAAATAGCAACCGTGTACTGTTTCATGCTTCCCCCTTTAAAGGTTTTGGCTTTTGCCCGCACGCCGAGCAGGCCGATTATTGTTGCCAGTGAATACAAGAACGGGGCAGGCACGAAACCCGCCCCGTCGAAACGAAACCGAAACGAAACGCCCCGCCGTAGATTTTTGGCGCGTGCCCCAACAATCTACCGAGACAGTCGCTACTTGTGGAGTGCTGACAGGGCGGGATCGACCGGCGCGGGAGCCTCCAGGTCGGAGACCTTCACAATGCCGTTCTCATCGGAGAAGGCACGGTAGATGGTCCGGATCGCCAGATCGAAGTCCTTCTCCTCGACACCGATAATGATGTTGATCTCGTCGCAGCTCTGCGAAATCATGCGCACGCTCACGCCGGCCTGGCCAAGCATGCCAAACAGATGGCCCGAGATGCCCGCGCGACCGCGCAGGTTACGGCCAACGGTCGCAATGAGCGCCAAGCCCTCGACAACCTCGATCTCGAGCGGCTCGACCTCCTGCTGAATGTCGCCCACGAGCGAGTACAGCGAATCGTGAACGTCCTGCTCCTGCACCACGGCGCCAAAGCGGTCGACACCGGTGGGCATGTGCTCGACGGAAACGTCATAACGCTCGAAGACCGAAAGCGCGCGGCGCATAAAGCCGACGCGGGGCTTGGTGCGGTCGCGGGCGACGTTGATGGCGACAAAACCGCGCTTGCCGGTCACGCCGGTAATGATGGGCTCTGCCTCGCCCTCGTCAGCCGTCTCGCTAATGATGGTGCCGGGGTCCTGCGGCGCATTGGTGTTCTTGATGACCAGCGGAATGCCGGCCTCGCGCACGGGGAACACGGCCTCCTCGTGCAGGACGCTCGCACCCATGTACGAAAGCTCGCGCAGCTCCTCGTAGGTAACGCGCGCAATGGGCTGAGCCTCGGGAACAATACGCGGATCGGCAGAATAGAAGCCCGAGACGTCGGTCCAGTTCTCGTACAGGTCGGCACCCAGGCACTTAGCCAAGATCGAGCCGGAAATATCGCCGCCACCACGGTCGAGCAGCTTGATCTGGCCCTCACGCGTCGCGCCGTAGAAACCGGGCATAACAAAGCCGCCCTGTTGACCGTACTCCTGCACCAGCTCGGAGGTGCGATTCATGCTGAGCGTACCGTCGTGATGGAACGCCACAACCGTCGCGGCGTCCAAGAACGGCAGGCCTAGGTACTCTGCCATCAGGCGAGCGGTGAAGTACTCGCCACGGCTCACGAGCTCCTCGGTAGAGTAGCCGCCCGAGCGGGCGCGCTCGGCAAAGGCCGCGAACTCCTCGCGGATGGGATAGGTGAGCTCCAACTCGTCAGCGATATCAAAATAGCGCTGGCCGATGTCCTCGAGTAGTTCCTCGCACGACACGTGATACTTAACGTGCGCGTTAACCAGGTAGAGCAGGTCGGTCACCTTGGTGTCGCCCTTAAAGCGGCGGCCGCAGGCGGAAACCACCACAAAACGGCGGGCAGGGTCGGCGTCGACGATGGCCTTGATCTTTTTGAAGTGTTCGGCGTCGGCGACCGACGAGCCGCCAAACTTGGCAATCTTAATCATGGGCTGGAGGTTACCTTTCTAAAAAGCCTCTGCGAACCTATTTTGCGCGCTCTGATACCATGGTTTCACCGATTGGGACCAAGGCATCCGAGGAGCAGTGTTATATGGGAACTTATCATAGTACACGAGGACGCACTTTATCGTGCTCAAGTAAGGTGGCAATCCGTACCGGCATCGCTCCCGACGGGGGTTTGTTTGTCTCGGACGAGCTCGGCACCCAGCAGGTCGATATCAGCTCGCTTGCAGATAAATCGTACTTTGAAATCGCTCAAGATGTGTTGGGAATGTTACTGAATGATTACACGGCCGAAGAAATTTCGGCGTGTGTCGACGAGGCATACCGCGGCACGTTCGCGAGTGAAGAGGTTACGCCGCTCGTCAAACTCGATGCAGCGCCGGGTGCTGACGCCCCTCAGACCTATGTGATGGAGCTCTTTGGCGGCCCCACAAGCGCCTTCAAGGACGTCGCCCTACAGATGCTCCCCCGCCTGATGGCCCGCACCTCCGCCAAGGACGGTGGCGCCGAGCGCATCATGATCGTCACCGCCACATCGGGCGACACAGGCAAGGCAGCACTCGCCGGCTTTGCCGACGCCCCGGGCACGGGCATCACCGTCTTTTATCCCGAGGGCAAAGTCAGCCGCGTGCAAAATCTGCAGATGTCCACTCAGGAGGGCGATAACGTCGCCGTCTGCGGCATCCGCGGCAACTTCGACGATGCCCAGAGTGCCGTCAAGCGCATCTTTGCCGATAAGGAGCTTGCCGAACGTCTAGAGGCCGCCGGCACGGTGCTTTCGAGCGCCAACTCCATCAACGTCGGCCGCCTGGTGCCGCAGGTCGTCTACTACTTTGCCGCCTATGCGCAGCTGCTGCGCGCCGGCGCTATCGAGGCTGGCGACGCCGTAGAGTTCTGTGTGCCCACCGGCAACTTTGGCGATATCTTGGCCGGCTACTACGCCAAGCGCATGGGCCTGCCCGTCGCCAAGCTCATCGTCGCGAGCGACAAGAACAACGTGCTTGCCGACTTCCTGACCACCGGCGTCTACGACCGTAACCGCCCGTTCTTCACGACCATCTCGCCGTCGATGGACATCCTCATCAGCTCTAACCTGGAGCGCATGCTGTACTTCCTGTCCGATGGCGACTGCGAACTCGTTGCCGGCCTTATGGAGCAGTTGGCACAGACCGGTCGCTACGAGGTACCCGCCGAGCTGCTGGCCAAGATTCAGAGCGTCTTTGGCTGCGGCTGGGCCAGCGAGGACGAGGTCCGCGCTGCCATCAAGAGTTGCTGGGACGCCAACGGCTACGTGATCGACCCGCACACCGCTTGCGGCTATCACGTCTTTGAAAAGGTCGCTCCCGCCGAGGGCGCCAAGGCTCGCGTGCTGCTTTCGACCGCCAGCCCCTACAAGTTCCCGCGCGCCTGCTGCGACGCCCTGGGCCTCGACGTTCCCGAGGATGATTTTGAGGCTATGCGCGTACTCGAGCAGGCCACCAACACGGTCGCCCCGACCCAGCTCGCCGAACTCGAATCCAAACCCGTCCGCTTCGAAGACGTCTGCGACGTCGATGAGATGGCCGGCTACGTCGAGTCTGCAGCAAAACGAATGAGCACCGACTAGATCCCTTATTAAGCGCCGGCGAAAGCCGGCGCACCTTCTTTTTATTTAGCTTTCGGGATAATGACGAGCATGCGAGCGGGTCTGGCCGTTTAGTTCGTCGCGAGTTCCGCACGAGCCGGAAAGCACTTAATGTGCTTTCCGAGCGAGCCAGGACTGCCCGAGCAGCGAACTAAACGGCCAGACCCGCCCAGGAGGACCCACATGATCAAAATCACCGTCCCAGCAACCAGCGCCAACTTGGGCATTGGATACGATACCCTCGGCATGGCCGTCAGCCTCTACTCGCACTTTACCTTTGAGCGTGCCGACAAGCTCACCATCACGGGCTGCCCCGAGGAGTTTCAAAACGAGAATAACCTGGTCTATGTGAGCTTTGTCGATGCTCTGGCCGCCTGGGGCGAGCCGGCCTTCCCCGTCGCTATCGACATTCAGACCGACGTGCCCGTCGCCCGCGGCCTGGGTTCCAGCTCCACCTGCGTCGTCGCCGGCATCATGGCTGCCGCCGCGCTGACAGGCCACACCGTCGACCGCGCCGAACTCGTCCGCATCGCCACCGAGGTCGAGGGCCATCCCGATAACGTCGCCCCCGCCATCCTGGGCGGCGCCGTCTGCTCCTTTACGCCGACTGATTCGCTCCCCCAGTGCCTGCGCTATGAGGTGAGCGATCGCTTGCGTTTTATTACCGTGATTCCGCCCTACGAGGTGCATACGAGCGAGGCCCGCAAGGTTGTGCCACAGGAGATTCCACTCTCCACCGCCGTATGGCAAATGGGCCGCATCGCCGGCATGACGCGCGGCCTGGAGACTGGTGACCTCGACCTGATTGCCGCCGCCAACGACGACCGCATCCAGGAGCCCTATCGCCGCCGCCTCATCCCCGACTACAACGCCGTGCGCGACACCTGCCTTAACGGAGGCGCCAAGACCATCTGGATCAGTGGCTCCGGCTCGACCCTCATGGCCGTGACTGACGACACCATCGTGGCGAAGTTCCTGCAGGTCAAGCTGCGCGAGCAGTTCCCCAAGTGTGACACGCACATTCTGACGTGCGACACCGAGGGCGCTCAAATCGAGTACCTGTAGACATCCTCCCCATATACCTGTCCGGGACGGTCGGGATGTTCCCTCAAAATCGTCCTCGCGCATGAAGGCCCCTTGCCCTGCTCCTACGGAGCGACGGACAAGGGGCCTTCGCGCTGCGGAATGATTTTGAGGGAACATCCCGACCGTCCCTGCGCCTACCTTGCTGAGGATGTCTACAGGGACCCACGCTTTGAAGGGGCGCCGAGCTGATAGTTGATTTTTATTGGCAGGGGCTCTTGCTGGTAAGGAGCACTTGCTAGAGGCAGGCCTCGGCGATGCGGCGCTTGAGTTCGTCGATGCCCGCGCCGGTCTGGGAGCTTGTGATGATTACGTTCTCAGCCGGGACGTTGAGCTGCTTTTTGATGGCTGCTGCCTGGCGGGCCTGTTGGGTGCGGCTGAGCTTGTCGGCTTTGGTGAGGCAGACGATAAAGTTGAACTCGTTGCCCTGCAGGTAGTCGATCATGTCATGGTCGAGTTTACTGGGGTCGTGGCGAATGTCCACCAGCGACACAACCAGGTTAAAGCTGCGCTCTGAGTCGAAGAAGTCGCCGATAAGCTCAGCCCAGCGGTCGCGCTCGGCCTTGGAACGACGGGCGAAACCGTAGCCCGGCAGGTCCACAAAATGCACGTCGTCGGCCTCAAAAAAGTTGATGTTGCTCGTCTTGCCCGGCGTGCTCGAAACCTTGACCAGGTTCTTGCGGCCAAAGAGTTTGTTCATGATGGAGGACTTGCCCACGTTGGAGCGGCCGACGAAGCTCACCTCGGGACAGGTTGACTCGGGAATCTGCGAAACCTTGCCGTAGCTGGCGACGAACTTGGCAAGCTGGTAGTTAATTGAATCGGCCATGGACACTCCTTGGTCGTAGGTTCTTACAAAACGGGCGTGCTATTGCGCGGCGGCGATACGACGAACGATGTCAAGCGTGATGCCGCTCGCGGTGCGAGCGTACTCGTCCAGATCGAACTCGCGCTCGCAAAACGCGTCATATGCCTCGTCACAATTATCGCTGATAGCGCGCAGTACCAGGCAATCGACACCATTCTTGGCCGCGATGTGCGCAATTGCCGCGCCCTCCATCTCGACGCAATCGGCATGCGTGGCCTCAATCGCAGCGTTACGCATGGCGTCACCCGTAACAAAGCGATCACCCGTGGCGATAGTGCCACACAGGAACTGCTTGGGGTCCTTCTCCGCAGAAGTCTCATCCGCCGAGGCATCCACAAATCCATGCTCGGCAAGCACGGCGGCGGCAACATCAGCCAACGCCGGTGTCGAGACAAACTCCTCGAGCCCCGGCGCGGACTCGGCGATGAGTGCCGTATCGGTATCCAGATAGCGCAGGCACTTGCCTATAACCACGTCGTTAATATGGAGTTTAGGGTTTAGGCCGCCCGCAATGCCCGAAAACACAACGGCCTGCGGGGCGTATTTGCTGATGAGATGCTGCGTTGCGGCAGCGGCGTTCACGGTCCCCATGCCTGCCGTCGTGGCGACTACTGTCAGACCCGAAAGCCCACCGTTCACAACGGTCAAGCCCGCCTCCTGCGACTCATGCGTGCCACTCAGCTCTTCCTTAATCTGCGCAACCTCTTTTTCGAGTGCGCCTATGATCGCGATGGTTGCCATGCCATCCCCCAAATCCGTGCAAATTGCTTATCCACGGTATGGTACCAGCATTTTGGCTCAACCGTGTCAGCACCAAGCCGTTAGGCCAGTACAGCTCGGGTATCATAAAGGGGCAAAAATGGCTTGTTAGCCGATGGCCGACCTGAGCTCCGCACGGCGCTTTTTCATACCGGCCATAACGGCATTGCGCAGCTCGGGCATGCGCGCGGTATCCATCTGAGGTACGCCCTCAAGCTTATAGGGAATGCCCAGTTGCTCGTACTTGACGACACCCATCGTGTGATACGGCAGCATTTCCAGGCCCACCACGTTGTGCCATGGAGCGATGAGGCGACCGAGCTTCTCGCACTCCTCCACCGTGTCGGTAATGCCCGGCACCACCACGTGGCGGATAACGACCTTGATCTTGCGACGTGCAAGTTCATCGCCGAACGCCAAGATGCGTGCGGGATCGCAACCGGTCAGCTTTTTATGCTCGACCGGGTCGGCATGCTTAATATCGAGCAGTACCATGTCGGTCTCGTTGAGCACGGCATCGAACTTCTCGGGGTGGTTGGGGTCAAATGCATAGCCACAGCTATCTAGGCAGGTATGTACACGGCCATCGGGGTTGTTATGCATAGCACGAAACAGATCGGCCAAAAACTCGGGCTGCAGGAGCGGCTCGCCGCCGGACACCGTAATGCCACCGCTGCGATAGAACTCGTGGTTACTCTGGAACTCATCCATCAGGTGTTCGACGGTCACCATGGTGCCGCCGTTGACCGACCAGGTATCGGGATTGTGGCAATACGCGCAGCGCATGGGACAGCCCTGAACAAACACCACAAAGCGGATGCCGGGTCCGTCGACCGTTCCCATCGTCTCGATCGAATGCACGCGGCCAAGGGCAAACGCAGAGTCCTCGGGACGAGCGTCCACACCCTCAAGCGTCATTTCTGCCATTCGCGCTACCTTGCCTCTCCTTGGATGCAACCAATTAAAATGCCAGAGTCATTCTAGCCCATGCGTTTGCGTTTAAACGTCTCGGACTAGAACGGCACGTTTTAATCTATCCCCCATCACCATGGCTGGGGGCTACGTCGAGATGTCAGGCTGAAGAACGCTCGCCTGCGGCCTTTACGCCTTAAGCGTGAGCACCGCACCGAAGGCGGTCGGGCCGCAATGGCTCGAGATGACGCCGCCGACCTGAGTCCAGGTAACGTCCTTAAAGCCCAGATCATGCGCATAGACCTCCATGCCATCGCGCAGCTCCTGGGAAAGGCCCACCGAATACGCCAGGCCAATGTGCGAGTAGTCAATCTCGCCCTTCGCAACCATGTGGTCAATAAAGGCGCGGGCGCACTTGAGCATAGAGCCGCGGAACTTCTTGGTCGCCACGAACTTGCCGCCCGTCACCTCAATGCAGGGCTTAATCTTGAGCAGATGGGCGCCAAGGAATGCGACGTTGGACAAGCGACCGCCCGCCTTAAGAAAGGCAAGATCGGTAGGAACAAAGCCCAGCAGCACGCGGTCCATGACGGAATTCGTAAATGCAAAGATCTCGTCGACGGTGGCATCGGGGTGAGCCTCGATGTATTTGGCGGTCTCGACGACAACGAGCGACTGGCCTACCGAGACAAAGCGCGTGTCCATAGAGAACACGTAGTCGCGACCCTTGGCGGCGATCTTCGATGATTGATGCGAGCAGGTCGTGGCCTCGGAATACGCGAGATGCAGAATAGTCGCATCGGGCTGCTCAGCGTGAATGCGGTCGTACACGTGAGCAAAATCCGCAGGCGCGCAGCCGCTGGTCTTGGGCATCACGCCAAACTCGTTGCAGCGCGAATAAATCTCGAGCGGATCGATCGAGCCGTCCTCGACGGTCTCGTCACCAATCGTGACATGCATGGGCACGCGCACGATGCCGTAGCGCTCGCAGAGCTCCGGCGTCACATCCGACCCAGACTCAACCACGATTACGTACTTGCCCATTATTATCACGACCCATCTCGACATTGGTTTTTCAATACATGGCACGCGCCGCCGCACTGTTGCACAACGGCGTCCAAGCGCCAAAGAGACGCCGCCCCTTGCACACAACAAAGGACAGCGTCTCCCTGGAAAACTCCGTGCTTATCTAGGATTCCACACGGTTTATTAAGGAGGGTTACTTATTCCGCAAACGGTCGCTATATGCGGTAAGCGGTAGTTGGCCGCGACAACTGCGACACATTCCGTCCAGCAAATCCAATCGTGCTCCACGCACGGTTAATGCACGAGGCGGTAGAAATTCATCGACGCCGCACCCTCGGCGTGCAGCTCCATCGCCGGAACCGCCGGCGAATAGGTACGGCTCGTAAGTGCCGCCTCGCCGCCATTTGCAAAAATCTCGACCATCGTAGTGTCCGAAAGCACGCGCAGGTCGCGAAGCTCGCTGAGCTCGATCGACCTCTGGTCGCGCCCATAGCCTTCGTCACCCATGTCGAGGGTAAGCATCCCGTCTGCATAGCGCACAAAGACACCCTTGCGGATTTCGAGCTCGATCACCTGGGCGCCCTCACAGGAAACCACAAGATCAAACAGGCGGCCCGGCTCCTCAACGGTTTCACCGCCTGTCGCGCAAACGCAGTCGCCGCGCATCCTCTCAATCTCGTGCACCGGCTGCTGACAGAGCTTACCATCGCGCATGCTCAGTTTTCTCGGCACCGTCAACGCGCACTGCCACCCGCGTGCCACCGTCGGGCTTTTTGCCGTCGCATCGGGGCAACCCGACCACCCGATCATCAAACGCCGACCCGCAGCATCCTCAAAAGACTGCGGTGCGTAGAAATCAAAGCCGGCATCGACCATCGGGGGCATGCCCTGCCCGGCGATCTTAAAGCTCGGCGCCTCCCAATCGGCCTCGACGGGGAACCACACGCACTGATGCGGATTGCGGTAACGCCAACCATCGGCAGGCACACCCTGCGGACAGCAAACGAGAATAAGCTCGCCATCGAGCTCAAACAGATCGGGGCACTCCCACATAAAGCCAAACTTCTCGCCCAACTCAATGCGCGTCGCATAGCTCCAGTCCTCAAGATTGCGCGAGGTATAGACAAGCACGCAGCCACGGTCGTCTTTCGTACGAGCGCCCAGAACCATGTAGTAGATACCATCGTGCTCAAGGATCTTGGGGTCGCGCACGTGCGTACCGATATCGTCGGGGTAATTGACCGGTCCAACAGCTATGCACTTCTCGCCCAATTCGTCGGGATTCTCGGCAACCATATGAATCTGGTTTTGCTCACGGCCCGTCAACACGTAGTCGTAATCATCGCGGTCAAAATGCTTGACGTTGCCGGTATAGAAGTAGTGAATCTTGCCATCGCGTACAAAGGCAGAACCAGAATACGCTCCGTTCGAATCCAAATCGGAATCGGGGAACAGTGCGGGGCCGTGATTCTCGTACGTCACAAAATCCTTTGTCGTCAGATGGTTCCAAAGCACTGGACCGCCATGCGCAGCATCGAACGGATCGTATTGATGATAGATGTGATACGTATCACCAATCTGAACCAAACCGTTGGGGTCGTTGAGCCAGCCAAGCTCAGGCTCCACATGGAACAGGAGCCTATCGGGGTCGGACGCGATGCGACCCGCCGTCTCATCCTGTCCGGCACGCCACTGCTCATAGTCCGCGCGTGTCACCTTATTTTTTTGATTAAACATCGCCGTTGACTTTCTCGTCTATGGGGAAGGACGCTCGACTCACACGAGTCGAACGCCCTTCCTCAAATGGACTTATCCTCAGATTACACTGAACGGCTCAACTAGAAGCTAACGTCGAAGCCAGCGCCAGCGCCCTCTTCATCGGTGGTCGGCACGCCCTTTGCCTTGTTGTAGGCAAAGATCAAGACGATCGGCACGATAAAGGCGATGAGATTGCCAGCCACATACCACACGAGGGTCTCGGGCGTGACGATGAGCAGGCCAAGCACGCCGGTCAGACCCTGACCGATAGCGCGCACCTCAAAGAGCTTGACGAAGGCACCGCCGCAGCCTGCACCGATGCATGCGCAGATGAACGGAATGATCGAATAGCGCATGTTTGCAGCAAAGATAGCGGGCTCGGAGATTCCGACCAGCGTCGGGATAAAGGACGACATGCAGATGTTGCGCTCTTTGGAGTGCTTCTTGTGAATGAGGTACATACCGATGGCGCCGCCGCCCTGGGCGATGATGGAAACCGACCAGATGGCCTGGATGTAGTTGAAGCCAGTCGTGGCAACAAGGTTTGCCTCGATACCCTGGATGAACTGATGCGTACCGGTAACGACGAGCGGCTGCAGGAACGCGGCGAAGACAAAGGCACCAAAGACGCCCATCCTGTTGTACAGGATATCGATTACGCCGGCGAGGACGTCACCGATCAGGTTACCGAGCGGGCCGAACACGGTGAACAGGGCGACGTTAGCAAGAATCAGGGTAACGGTCGGGACAAAGACGAACGAAACGACCTCGGGGATGTACTTCTGGGCAATCTTTTCGACCTTGGCCATAAACCAGGCGGTCAGAATTGCAGGGAACACGCCGCCCTGGAAAGCAACCATGGGAATGGAGAGCGGACCAAAGTTCCAGTACTCAGCACCCGTCGGGTCCATAACGAACGTGTTGCGGTTCATAAGGCTCGGGTGAACCATGACGATACCGACGAGGATGCCCAGGATCGGGTTACCGCCAAAACGCTTGACTGCGCTGTACATAACCAGGACAGGCAGGTAGTCGAACGTGGTGGCGATAATGGCAAAGAAGCTTGCGAGGTTCTTGAGGAACTCGCTGTGATCGGCGAGGCTGCCCTCCATGCCAAAGAGGCCGTTGGCAACGATCAACGACTTAAGGCCGATGATGATTGCAGCGCCGACGAAGGCGGGAATGATGGGGATAAAGATGTCCGAGAATACCTTGAGGACCGAGAAGAACTTGCCCTTCTTGTCCGCCTCGGCGCCCTTGACCTCGGAAGCACTGATCTCCTTAACGCCCGTCAGAGCCATAAACTCATCGTAAACCTTGTTGACGGTACCGGTACCGAAGATGATCATGAGCTGGCCGCTGTTGTACAGCACGCCCTTGACGCCATCGATGTTCTCGAGCTCGGCCTTGTTGTATTTGCTCGTATCCTTGAGCACCAGACGCAGACGGGTCACGCAATGCGTGGCGCCCTCGATGTTCTCCAGTCCGCCGACGTTGTCGACGACTTGCTGGGACACTGCCTTGTAGTCCATGTTCCTCTCCATTCCTTTTCTAAATCATAAAACGGTTCGTTGCCGCTACAGAGACGCGATCGTTGCGTTTGCGCACTTGAGCGCACCGTCGGTGACGGTAAGCGCCACACCCTGGCCCTGCTTGTTGCAGAAGCGAGCGTTGAGCGCAACATCATCGACAAAGATGGTCGCGATGTCGTCGTCGACGACCAGACGCACATGGTGAGTGCCCTCGCCCTTAAAGAACAACGGACGCTCGAGGCCCATGTTGTTGACCTGGAACCACGGGTACTGGGGAGCCGGCGTGAACTCGAGCTTGCCCTCGCGCAGGTTGGCGCGGAACTCATAGGCAAGACCGGTCTCGGCGTCCTCAGCGAACTTGACCGAGAAGCCGGCAGCGTTACCGCCGAGCTCAATGTCGGCATCGAGCAAGTAGGTGGAGCCGGCATCCGCGGCGAGCACCTGCTCGACCTTGCCCGACTCGCAGGAAAGCTCAAAGGTCTCGACAGCCTTGCCCTCGCCAAAGGCGCCAAGCATGCTGTCGGGGAGCTTGGTGCCGAGCGTTCCGTCGGCACGCTGAACGATCTCGAGGGGCATAAAGGTGCCACCCCATAGGTAAGAGCTGGGGTCGCCGCCCTCGTCACGCGTAGGAACCCAACCAAAGAGAACGCGACGCTCGCCATCGAATGCGGTGCGAGCGGCGTAGTACGCGCGGCCGTCGAAGGAGTCGTCAGCGGGGGTAATCCAAGGACCGTTGATGGACTTGGACATGCGGTAACGGGTCTTGTTGCCGTCGCTGTACTCGGAAAAGACGAGGTACCACCAGTCGCCCATCTTAAAGAGATCAGGCATCTCAAACATGGTGTACAGGCCCGGGTTCCACCAGTCGCCCTGGAACTCCCAGTTGGTCAGATCCTTGGAGGTGAACTTGACCAGGCGGCCGGTCATCAGACGCTTGTCCTCGCCCACACGCGTGCCGAGGATGAGCATGTACTCCTCGTTCTCCTCATCCCAAAGCACAAAGGGATCGCGCCAGTTGCGGTCATCGTAACCCTCCTGGGGCGGAAGCAGCGTCTCGGCGATGTTCTTCTCCCACTTGACGGCGTCGTCGCTCGTTGCGTGAAGAAGAACCTGCTTCATCAAACGTGCGCGGACCTTATCGCGATTGCAACCAGTGTAGAGCGCATGGTACTTGTCGCCCACCTTAAACACCGTGCCGGCATAAATGTACTGGTCGACTTCCTCGTCGCCGCCGCGCTCAAGGCTCTCGCCAAAGTCCTTGTAGTTGACGAAATCCTTGGTCGTAGCGAGTGCCCAGCCAAACGGCTCTCCGAAAGGTTCGGGGTTACGCGTGTCACGCTGATGATAGAGATAGAACGTGCCGTCCTCGCCGTACGGCATGATGTCGCCTACCCAAATTCCCTCAGGCTGGTAATACACCTTGTGCATCCGAGACTTCCTTTCCACGACATACTAACTCGGTACAATGGCAAGATATGTCAATCGTTTTCATATGTCAAACGTTTTCACACCAATACGTCTTTTCGCAGTTCCAGTCGTCGGCAAACGGTTGATATATGCCGGTGAACGGTCATCAGAGGCGTTTGAGGAATTCTTTTGGCACGGGATGAACTACGCGGTTTTGCCCTCAATAAGTTCAACGGGAAGCTTGATATTCGATTCGGAATTATCGCCGTTAATAAGAGCGATGATGGATTGCGCCGCGAGCTCTCCGATGCGATCGATATCTTGACGTACGGTTGTTAAGTCAGGCATAAACGTCATAGTTCGGCGGGCACCATCCGCGCCCACGACCTTAATATCGTCTGGAGCGCTCAAGCCGCGCTGCTTCATCACGTTGAGACAGATGGCCGCCATCGTATCGTCTCCCGCAAAGATGCCGTCAATATCGGGGTTCTCATCGAGGATCTTCGCAACGACCGCGCCCTTTTCGTCGTCGGGCTTAACGAACTCAACCTCACGGACAAGCGCGGACAAACCGGCCTGCTCAACAACATCGAGGTAGGCATCGGTACGCTTATTGGCAGGCATGCGCATGCGGCTATTGCTGCGCAGGCACAGGATACGCCTGCAGCCGTCATCAATCAGACGGCGCGTGGCGAGCTCGCCAATGCCATAGCTGTCACTTGCAATCTGGACAGAGCCCTCGCCAAGATCGCAGTCGATGCCAACCAGGCTCAAGCCCATCTCGGCATATGCCTCGGCACCGATATTGAGGGAGTTGACGATGACGCCGTCGACCATATTGCGGCGGAGCATGTCAATATAGGAACGCTCAAGATCGGGTCGATTGGCGCTGTTGCACAGCAACATCTTAAAGCCGTTTTCCGCTAACGTGCGCTCGACCGCCTGCACAACCTGAGCATGGAACGGGCTGCTCACAAAGGGAACGATCATACCGATAAGATTCAGGCGACCGTTGAGCATGGCACGGGCGATATCGTTGGGCGTATAGTTGATGCGCTCCATCGCGGCATGGACCTTATCGCGGGTCTCTTGGCTAATATAGCCGCGATTATTAAGCACGCGAGATACCGTAGTAGGCGAAACCCCCGCCACCGCTGCAACTTCCTTGATGCCAGGCTTAGCAGAATCCTTAGAACGAGCGCCCTCGCGAGCCATAGCACCCTCCCCCATCAACATGTCAAACGTTTACATACGGACAAAGCATACCCCAACAAGAGCGGGAAGACGGTAACAGCACAAGCAAGTAAACGACTCATCCAAATAATTAGGAGAGTTCCGCCTAAAGGGTGACTACACAGGACCCCCGCCGGGCCGCTTTGGGTTACTTTCCAAAACATTTCCGCAGGACGCAAAGGGCTCCGCCGCGCGAAGCGCGCAGCGGAGCCCTTTGCATGTCCGAGGACGTTTTGGAAAGTAACCCAAAGCGGCCCGGCGATCCTGCGGGAGTTAAACCCCTTTAGAACTTGTCGTGGAAGGTACGCGAAATGACCTCGTCCTGCTGCTCCTTGGTGAGCGTATGGAAGTTCACGGCATAGCCGGAAACGCGGATGGTCAGCTGCGGGTACTTCTCGGGGTGAGCCTGAGCATCGAGCAACGTCTCACGGTTGAAGACGTTGATGTTCAGGTGATGGCCACCCTTCTCGGCGTAAGCGTCGAGCATGTGGACCAGGTTATCGGCCTGAGTCTCGGAAACTTCAGAAACCTTCATAATGTGTCTCCTTCGATCGATAGGCGCCGGCCGAAACCGGCGCACTAATCAGTAATCGTTATTGTTAGTATAGCACTAACAATAGTTACTCGCCCAGCTGATCAAGGTCGATATCGCCAAAGAACACCTGATCCTCCTTGCCGAGCGCACTCGGGATGATGGAGAAGGTGTTGGAGATACCGTCCTGAGCATCGCGGAACGGGAGCTTGGAAACCGAAGACAGCGAAGCGATGGCGCCGTGGCTATCGCGCTTGTGCATGGGGTTAGCACCCGGGGCGAACGGCTGGCCAGCCTTGCGGCCGTCGGGCGTGGAGCCGGTCTTCTTACCGTACACGACGTTGGAGGTAATGGTCAGAACCGAGGTCGTGGGCACGGAGTTGCGGTAGGTGTCGTTCATGCGGATGTACTCCATGAACTGGTGCACAACGTCGTGAGCAATCTGGTCGACGCGGTCGTCGTCGTTACCGTACTTGGGGAACTCGCCCTCGGTCTCGAAGTCGACGATGATGCCGTTCTCGTCACGGACGGGGTGGACCTTGGCGTACTTGATGGCGGACAGGGAGTCAGCCACGACGGAAAGGCCAGCGATGCCCGTAGCGAACCAGCGGTGCACGTGCTTGTCGTGCAGAGCCATCTGGATGCGCTCGTAGCAGTACTTGTCGTGCATGTAGTGAATGATGTTCAGCGAGTTGACGTACACGCCAGCGAGCCACTTCATCATGTCGTTGTACTTGGCCACAACGTCGTCGTAATCGAGCGTATCGCCCTCGACGGCGCGATACTTGGGGCCGACCTGCTTCTTGGAGACCTCGTCAACACCGCCGTTGAGTGCATACAGCAGGCACTTGGCCAGGTTGGCGCGGGCGCCGAAGAACTGCATCTCCTTGCCGATGCGCATGGAGGACACGCAGCAGGCGATGCCGTAGTCGTCGCCGTGGTAAACGCGCATGAGGTCGTCGTTCTCGTACTGGATCGAGGAGCTGGCGACAGAAGTCTTGGCGCAGAACTTCTTGAAGTTCTCGGGCAGACGGGTCGACCACAGAACGGTCATGTTGGGCTCGGGGCTGGTGCCCATGTTCTCGAGCGTGTGCAGGTAGCGGTAGCTCATCTTGGTAACGAGCGTACGGCCGTCGACACCCATGCCGCCGATGGACTCGGTGACCCACTGCGGGTCGCCGGTGAACAGGGCCTGGTACTCGGGGGTACGGGCAAACTTGACCATGCGGAGCTTCATGATGAAGTGATCCACGAACTCCTGGATCTGCTCCTCGGTGAAGGTACCGTTGGCAAGGTCGCGCTCAGCATAGATGTCGATGAACGTAGAGGTACGGCCGATGGACATAGCGGCGCCGTTCTGCTCCTTGACGGCAGCAAGGTAGGCGAAGTACATCCACTGGATGGCCTCCTGCGTGTTGGTAGCAGGGTTGGAAATATCGAAACCATAGGTCTCGGCCATCATCTTGAGCTCGCCGAGGGCGCGGATCTGCTCCTGCAGCTCCTCGCGATCGCGGATGTTGTCGGCGGTCATGACCGTCGGAGTGGAAGCCTTCTGGGCCTCCTTGTCCTTGATCAGGTAGTCGACGCCGTACAGGGCAACACGACGGTAGTCGCCGATGATGCGGCCGCGGCCATAGCCATCGGGCAGACCGGTGATGATGTGAGCCGAGCGGCAAGCACGCATCTCGGGGGTGTAGACATCGAAGACGCCAGCGTTGTGGGTCTTGCGCTCGAAGGTGTAGCGCTCGACAACGTTCTCGTCGACCTTGTAGCCGTGCTGGCTGGCAGCCTGGCAAGCGATGCGGATACCACCGTTGACGTGCAGCGCGCGCTTGAGCGGCTTGTCGGTCTGGAGGCCAACAATGGTCTCCTTGTCGCGATGGGCATTATCGATGTAGCCAGCGGGGTGGCTCACGATACCCGTGACGGTCTTGGTGTCCATATCGAGGACACCACCCTGCTCGCGCTCCTTAAGCAGCAGGTCGAGAACCTCGCCCCACAGCTCCTTGGTACGCTCGGTCGGACCTACGAGGAACGACTCATCGCCCTCGTAGGGGGTGTAGTTCTTCTGGATGAAGTCTCGGACGTCAACCTCTCCCGTCCAGATACCTTCCTTGAAGCCTTCCCATGCCTCCTGCATTGTGTAACCACGCTCCTAGTTACGTGTAATGCGGCGCTCTCTCACACCGCTGCTTATTGAATTCTTGAATGTTCGGCTTGCACTACCGGCTTCTTCCGTTCTTCACCACACGTCGGTGCAGGGAAAAACGTTTGTCCACCTTGGAACTACAACCCAAAACCCAAGATTTCACCCGTTTGAGAAGGATAACATAGCGACCCTCTCCATCTGGGCTGTTATATGTTTCTTTTTTTATATCATAAGGGCGTTTTTTACAAACCCGCAGGAAATGCGAGCGCGAACAACTACCGTTCACCGATTTGTATGTTATTTTTCCTTGCCTTTGTACGACGTTCGCTCTAGCTGTTATGCCAGCTTTATCAGGGTAAAGTGCCTCTGAGTAGGCTTTGGAACATGCCTAACGATCTACCCCTAACTTTGCTGGTGCCGACGGTGCACGGAGGTCGCCTAAAGGTAGTTTTCTAGACATGTCCTAAAATCTACCGCATAGGGTACGCGTGCAAGGGTATCATCTTTCACCGAAAATAGTTTCTAGTGTTAGGGGTTTTCGGTGGAAGATACCGATTTCCGTGAACTTGGGCGTCAGCTCCTTACCGAGTTCGGCAGCATGCATCAGCGCATTTCGCGTTTTGCGGACAAAGCCCTCGGCGGCGAGATGGCCGTCATGCGCGCCCTCATACTCGCCGGCGGTTCGCTCACGCCGAGCGAACTCGCTGATCGCGCCTGGGTCTCGAGCGCCCGCATCGCCAATATTCTGCGCGCCCTCGAGGCCAAGGGCTGGGTCGAGCGCGAGCACTCAAAGACTGACCGTCGTCGCGTACACGTCATAGTGACCGACAAGGGATTCCAGGATCTCGAAATCAAACGTCGGGAATTCGAGGCCCGCACCGCGGCTTTCCTCGAGCAGCTCGGCGAAACAGATACCCAAGAGATGGTGCGCCTTCTTAGGCGTGCCAACGAAATTATCGACCGCAATCAAGAAAGGAGAGATGCCGAGTGAGGATTCTCAAGCTCTTTAAAAAGCATATCCTGGCACTGTTCGCAGCTATCGTGCTTATCGTAATCAGCTGCAACGCCGATCTGGCGCTGCCTACCTATATGAGCGACATCGTCGACGTGGGTGTGCAGCAAGGCGGCATCGCCTCGCCCGTACCCGACACCATCCGCGCCGAATCGCTCGACGACCTTGAACTCTTTATGAGCACCAAGGACGCCAAGACGGTAGAGGCTGCGTTTGGCAAGGCAGACAAAAACGACATTCGAACGTACAAGGGTACCGAGGAAGAGCGTGCCGATGGAGACAAGATTGCCGACATTATGAGCCTGCCCGAGACTGTCGTCCTTTCGCTCGACCAGGGCATTGACGCCGACTCCATGGGCGACATGATGGGCTCGTCCAGCGAGAAAGACAACAACGCTGCCCAGGCCATGCCCACCCCCGAGCAAATGGCAGCGATGACGCCCGAGCAGCTCGCCGAGATGCAGCAGAAGGCCGCAGCGGCGCAGAACATGCAAAAGCAGATCGATGCCGACGGCGGTAAGATCACCATGAAGAGCCTGCGCCTGGGTGTCGAGGGCGGTCTGGTAGACCAAAGCAAGCTCGTCGAGGGCGCCAACGATATGGCAGACAAAATGGGCTCCATGTCGGGCTCCATCGTCACCCAGCGCGCCGTGAGCTATGTACAGGACGAGTACAAGGCACAGGGGATCGACCCCGCCGACGTGCAAAACGCCTACCTGAGCCGCATGGCGACCACGATGTTTGGCCTGTGTCTGATCTCGCTGGTCGCCACCATCCTGACCGGCGCCGTGGCCTCGCGCACCGCCTGCTCCATCGCCCGCGACCTGCGCCGCGAGACCTTCAACATGGTTATGCACTTCTCGCCGGCCGAGGTGGGCAAGTTTAGCCAGGCCTCGCTCATCACCCGCTGCACCAACGACATTCAGCAGATCCAGATGGCTGCAACTCTGTTTATCCGCATGTGTCTGATGGCCCCCGTCATGGGCATCGTCGCCGTCATGCGCGTCCTGGCCAACCATACCGGCCTGGAGTGGACCATCGCCGTTGCCATCATCGCGGTCTCGGCCGTCGTCGGCGTGCTTATGGGCCTCACCATGCCCAAGTTCAAAAAGATGCAAAGCTTTGTTGACCGCGTGAACCTTACCGCCCGCGAGCTGCTCGACGGCCTTATGCCCATCCGCTCGTTCAACCGCGAGGAACATGAGCTCGAACGTTTTGACAAGGCGTCGCTCGACCTGATGACCACGCAGCTCTACACCAACCGAGCCATGAGCTTTATGATGCCGCTCATGATGCTCGTCATGAACTGCATCACCGTGCTTATCGTCTGGTTTGGCGCGCAGGGCGTGTCCGACGGCGTGATGCAGGTCGGCAACATGATGGCGTTTATCTCCTACACCATGCAGATCGTCATGGCGTTTATGATCCTCACCATGGTTTCGGTCATCCTGCCCCGTGCCGAGGTCGCAGCCGAGCGCGTAGATGAGGTCATCACCTGCCCCACGAGCATCAACGACCCTGCCTCGCCCAAACTGCCCGCGGCCAGCTCGCCGCGCGGTGAGCTCACCTTCCGCGACGTGAGCTTCCAGTACCCCGATGCCCGCGCCGACGTCATTAGCGGTGTGAACTTCACCACGCATGCCGGTCAGATGCTCGGCATCATTGGCTCCACGGGCTCGGGCAAGTCCACGCTCGTGCAGTTGATTCCGCGCCTGTACGACGTCACGGGCGGCAGCATTTCGCTTGACGGCGTCGACGTGCGTGACATGACCCTCTCTGAGCTGCGCCGCCGTATCGGTTATATTCCGCAGCAAGGTCGCCTGTTCTCGGGCACCGTCGAGAGCAACCTCAAGTTTGCCGGCGACATGGTAAGCGATGACGATATGCACAAGGCGGCATGCATCGCCCAGGCCGAGGACTTTATCGCCGAGCGCGAGGGCGGCTACGACTCCCCCATCAGCCAGGGCGGCTCCAATGTCTCGGGCGGTCAGCGCCAGCGCCTGGCCATCGCCCGCGCCCTGGCCAAGAAGCCCGAAGTCGTGGTGTTCGACGACTCGTTTAGCGCCCTCGACTACAAGACCGACGCGCGCCTGCGCGAGGAGCTGGCCAAAAACGTTACCGACGCCGCACTCGTGGTCGTGGCCCAGCGCATCGCGACCATCATGCACGCCGACCAGATCATCGTGCTCGATGACGGCCACGTAGTGGGCACCGGCACGCACGAGGAGCTGCTACGCAGCTGCCCGGCGTACCTGGAGATCGCACAGTCGCAGCTTTCCGCCGAGGAGCTGGGGCTTACCCAAAAAGAAATTGCAGCCGTCATGGAAGGAGGCGAGCGCTAATGGCAGACGAGACCAAGACTCAGATTCCCAAGCCCACCCGCCAGCGTGGTCCCATGGGCCGCATGGGCGGCATGCGTCGTGGCGAAAAGGCCAAGGACTTTAAGGGCACCATGAGGCAGCTGCTCGGCTATATCGGCCAGCACAAGATTGCCGTGTTTGCCGCCGTCGCCTTTGCCGTGTGCTCGGTCATCTTTAACATTGTGGGGCCCAAGGTGCTCGGTCAGGTTACCACCAAACTGTTCGAGGGCTTAGTTGCCAAGGTCAACGGCACCGGCGATGTCGACTTTGCCTGGATTGCCAAGACGCTCGGCTTTTTGCTCTGCCTGTATCTGGCGAGCTCTGTCTGCAGCCTCATCCAGGGCTGGCTCATGACCGGCGTCACGCAAAAGATCTGCTATCGCATGCGCAAGGAGATCGCCGCCAAGATCGCCGTCGTTCCGATGAGCTACTTTAACGGACACAGCAAGGGCGACGTGCTCAGTCGCATCACCAACGACGTCGATACGCTCGGCCAGTCGCTCAACCAGAGCGTGACGCAGCTCATCACGTCGGTGACGCAGATTATCGGCGTGCTCGTCATGATGCTGTCGATCAGCCTGCCGCTCACCGGCGTCACCGTGCTCACGCTGCCGGCCGCCGCGATTATCCTGACCGTGATGATTCACTTCTCGCAACCGTACTTCCGCGAGCAACAGCAAGTCCTGGGCGCCGTCAACGGCATTATCGAGGAGGACTTTGCCGGCCAGAACGTCATCCAGGTGTTCGACCGCGCCGAGGCCTCAATCGAGGAGTTCGACCGTCAAAACGACCGCCTCTTTATTAGTGGCTGGCGCTCGCAGTTCCTGTCGGGCCTGATGATGCCGCTTATGAGCTTGGTGGGCAACATGGGCTACGTGGGCGTCGTCGTGGTAGGCGCGCAGCTCGCGCTGACCGGCAATGCCACGCCCGGCGACATCCAGAGCTTTATCCAGTACGTTCGAAACTTTACGCAACCCGTGCAGCAGCTGGGCAACGTGAGCAACACGATGCAGTCGATGGCCGCCGCCACCGAGCGCGTGTTTGAGTTCCTGGCCGCGCCCGAGGAGGAGCAGAAGGCCGACGCGCAGATTCCCGAGAAGCGCCCCGGCCACGTGGAGTTTGACCACGTCAAGTTTGGCTACACGCCCGACAAGACCATCATCCACGACTTTAGCTGCGAGGCGCAGCCCGGCCAGACCATCGCCATCGTCGGCCCCACCGGCGCCGGCAAGACCACGCTCATTAAGCTGCTGCAGCGCTTCTACGACGTGGACGGCGGTTCGCTGCGCGTCGAGGGCGTCGACGTGCGCGACTGGGACCGCGCGGCGCTGCGCGGCGAGTTTGCCATGGTGCTGCAGGACACCTGGCTGTTTAACGGCACCATCCGCGAGAACATCCGCTACGGACGCCCCGATGCGACCGACGCCGAGGTCGAGGCCGCCGCACGCGCCGCACGCTGCGACCACTTTATCCATACGCTCGCCGGCGGTTACGACTTTATGATCAACGAGGAGGGCACTAACCTCTCACAGGGCCAGCGCCAGCTCGTGACCATCGCCCGCGCCATTTTGGCCGACCGCCCGGCACTGATTCTGGACGAGGCGACTTCCAACGTCGATACCCGCACCGAGGAGCTTATTCAGCGCGCCATGGATGCGCTGATGCAGGGCCGCACCAGCTTTGTCATCGCGCACCGCCTGTCCACGATCCGCAACGCCGACGTGATCTTGGTGATTCGCGACGGCGATATCGTCGAGAAGGGCACGCACGACGAGTTGCTCGCCCAGGGCGGCTTCTACGCCGATCTGTACAATTCGCAGTTCGACGAAGCGGCGTAAAAACCGGCGGCAAACAACCGCAATGCCAAGAAAACGGGGGCGCAGGACAACCTGCACCCCCGTTTTGTGTCCTTCGAGCCTCGAAACGCCTTCCCTGAGACCTCACTGACGGCGCTTTCCAGACCCCGTGGGCAAAAAAGGGCAAATATGAGTACTGTTACCTTTTTAGTAACAGCCAAAACCGCCTCAAATGCCGCTCCCACGGCTTACACGCGTCCCTAAATTGATCAAACAGCACCATAGCGGGGTGGCGCGCGCAGACGTGGTGTAAGAGCGTCCTGAGGTCCGTCGCTGCAAGTCCCGATATTACTCCTTCTTGAGACCGCGCCTCTCGACTATCTCGTCCACTATCTCCCTGGCGCACCGCCCGAGCGCGCGGCGCCTCCCCTCTGTCGGGGCCGGCCTGTCCGCGGGCTCGGCGAAGCCCTCGGCGGCCGAGGCCTCGGAGAACACGCGCTGCTGGGACCACTGTCCCTCGGTCTCCATGAGGCTCGCGCACGTCAGGCGCAGCATCGACTCCCTCGAGGGGAAGGACTGCACGACCCTGTAGCGGCGCTTGATCTCGCGGTTGGCGCGCTCCTGGACGTTGTTGGTGCGGAGCTTGGCCCAGTGCGCCCTGGGGAAGGCCGTGAACGCCAGCGCGGAGTCCTCGGCCTGCTCGAAGACCTGTTAGCGTCAATATAATTTTCACCATTTCCACCAACGCATTTTCGCCAATCGCG
>NZ_JAESIQ010000012.1:1928-72400 GCF_025289055.1 Collinsella aerofaciens | reverse complement strand
CGACACGCATAAAAAGCCTCCCATTTCTCATGTCCAAGAAATGGGAGGCAGTTCAGTTTTGCTGCAGGGAGCTTTCTTGAATCGGCGGAACTAGATCACTATCCCAGTGCAGTGGTCGATTTCGTGCTGGATGATTTCGGCGGTGTAGCCCGAGAAGTTTTTGATGCGGTGGACGAAGTTCTCGTCCAAATACTCAACCTTAATGCGGCGATAGCGGGTACAGGGACGCTCGCCGATCAGCGAGAGACATCCTTCGCTCGTCTGATAGGCATTGACCTGCTCAAGAATTTGAGGGTTGTACATCAGGAGTGTCCTGTTGCCGTCCTTTACGCAGATGATGCGTTTGCGCACGCCAATCATGTTGGCGGCGAGGCCCACGCACTCGCGCTCATGCTCGTGGAGTGTATCCAGGAGGTCCTGCCCGGTCGCGGCATCGTCGGGTCCCGCGTCTTCGGAAGGCAGGCGCAAAAAGAACTCGGATTTCATGATGGGCTTAATCATGGCGGGCTCCTCATGTCTCATGCTTTCGTGGACTTTTAATAATAGCGCGGAAGGAAAGCTGTGCGTCCGCGTTACAATCTCTCGACGTTGGACCATGTTGTCAGACTCGTCGTGTACGGCGTCTGGCGTAAGTCTAGGGCTCATTTTTCGCCCTGGACTGTTCCTCTGGGGCGATGCAACTGTCGTTCCAAGAGGAAGGAAATGCATGGGGAGCAAATCTCAGCAACAAGTTCAAGTAGCGCCATCGGCCACTGCGGCGCTTCTCGTCGTAATGTATATCGCAGCCTTTGTCGCCGCGTTTAACGAGAACATCATTAACGTGGCGTTGCACGACATTATGGCGGCCTTTTCGGTGAGTGCCACCACGGCGCAGTGGCTCGTTTCGGGCTACATGATCGTGACATCGATCTTTACGGCCATCATGGCCTTCCTGTCCGGTCGTTTCTCGACGCGCAAGCTGCTGTTTTTCGCATGCGGATGTATGGTCGCCGGCGAAGTCCTGTGTCTGATCGCTCCGTCGTTTAGCGTTTTGCTGCCAAGTCGTATTTTGCAGGCTGCGGGATCGGGCATCTTGTTTCCGCTCATGATGAACGTGGTGCTGTCTTGCGCCCCGCGCGAGAAGCTCGGTCTGTATCTGAGCCTGGGTGGTGCCTGCATTACGCTAGGGCCGGCGTTTGGACCTGTGATCAGCGGTCTTATGTGCACGTTGTTTGGCTGGAGGGCGGTGTTCGTAGTGCCGCTGGTGGCCGGCATTGTGGTCGCTGCGGCGGGCGTAAAGCTTGTTCAGAATGTCGGAGAGCGCTCGAACACCACGCTTGATATTCTGTCGGTTGTTTTGCTCGCCGCCGGCATTACGGCATTTGTGTATTCCGTAGGCGAGTTCTCGACCAATCTGATTGCCGGCATCGTGACGCTTATCGCCGCCATTGTGCTGCTCGGCCTGTTTGCGGCCCGTCAGCTCAAGCTCGAGCATCCGGTGCTTAACGTGCGTCCCATGGCGAGCGTTCGTTTTTGGCCTGCGTGCCTGCTTGTGGTGGTGTCGATGATGACGACGTTCTCGATGAGCGTTTTGTTGCCGCTCTATTTTGAGGGCGCATACGGCATGACCGCACTTGTTGCGGGCCTGCTCATTTTGCCGGCGATTGCCTGCAACGCCGTGACCTCGATTGTGGGCGGACGCGTGATGGACGCCCGTGGTGCATGGCCGCTACTGCCGCTCGGCTTTGCCCTGATTGCCGTGGGGCAGGCTGCCATCTCGATGACGGCGGCAAGCATGAACATCGGCGTCGTCGTGGCACTGACCGTTGTGGTGTATGCCGGAGTCGGTTTGGTGCTGAGCCCCTCGCAGACGGTCGGCTTGGAGACGCTACCCGCCGCTGAACATCCTCACGGAACGGTATTGCTCAACACGTGGAACATGATTGCCGCATCGTTTGGCCCGTCGCTGTTTATCGGTCTGCTCTCGAGTTCTGCTGCGACCGCCGGCGCCGCTGGCGCTGCGACCGACGTTGCCCAGGCGATTGGATTTGCAACTGCCGTGCGTATGGCGGCTGTAATCGCCGTGGTCGGGTTCGTGGCGTCGCTGGTGTACGCTCGTCGTGAGTCACACATGTCGCATTAATGTGTGCACATAGATTCTGCAGCTAGATTGGATGGCGACACCATAAACTAGTGGACGTTTTGCCGAGAGGCATGAATGTTTAAAGCGCAAAGAGTGCGCGACGGGCCCCGCGAATGGGGCGATGATGCCCGAGAGGGCCAAGAAGGAGTCTCATGTCCGAGAACGAAGAGATCATGAACGAGACCGAGAACGAGACCATGGCTGCCGAGGTCGAGGCAGTCGAGACCGTGGAGACCGAAGCTGCCGAGGTTGAGGCTGCTGACGAGGTTTCCGCCGAGGAGGAGGCCGAGGTTGTCGAGGCCGCCGTTGATTACGATGACGAAGAGCTGATGGACAAGATGCAGAAGGCCGCCCGCCTGCTGCGTAGCCGTCGCTTTGCTATTTCCAAGGAGGAGGAGGCCAAGGCCGAGCGCATGGCGAACATCGAGCGCGCCATCAAGCTCCTTGACCTCAAGCCCAAGATGGAGCAGAAGGAAATGTCCGACCTGCTGGGCATGCGCCTTCGTGAGCTCGATGGCCTGATGGCCGAGGCCGAGGCTGCCGATCTGGTCGGCCGCATTGACGACGCCGAGGGCGATATGCGCAAGATCGTCGTCTTCGCTGCCGAGGACGCCGCTGAGGGCCTGGTCGAGCTTGCCAACAAGAAGGAGAAGCTCCTGCCCGAGCTTTCTTACGAGGAGGCCACCGAGCTGATGGCCGCTCTCGATAAGGTTATCGCTCCGCTCGTCGCCATGGGCCTGGACGAGGACCGCGGTCCTCGCGGCGGCCGTGACGACCGTGGCGGTCGCGGTGGCGATCGAGGCGGCCGTGGCGGCTTTGGTGACCGCGGTGGCCGTGGCGGCGACCGTGGCGGTCGCGGTGGCGGTCGCGGCGGCCGTGGCGGCTTTGGTGACCGTGGTAACGACCGTGGCGGTCGCGGCGGCTTTGGTGGCAACCGTGGTGGTTATGGTGACCGCGGCGGCAACCGTGGCGGCTTCGGCGGCAACCGTGGTAACGACCGTGGCGGTCGCGGTGGCGATCGCGGCGGCCGCAACGGCGGCGGCTTCCGCGGCAACCGCTTCTAGTTGGGTTACGCGGTTTTACCAAACCGCGTAACTAGTTGACGCTGCGCGCCCACCAGAGCGACAACTTGTCATTCAAAGAGGACGGCATGACCAGAAGGTCTATGCCGTCCTCTTTTCATGCCAATTTGTTCGCTCTGGCGGGCGCTCGCTGTCGGTGCCAAAACATCGACATTGCCATGATCCAGACCTGCTAAAAGATAGTCGTTGGGGACGTTCTTGTTTGACTGGTCATTTAAGAACGTCCCCAACGACTACATAGCATGAGAGTGGATAATCTCCCAGTTTGGGCTCGCATTCAGGCTCAAAGTGGGAGATTATCCACTCTCGTTTCTGTTCTGCCTACATTTGTAGGAACAGTTCGTGGAGGCGGGTGTCTTCGTCGAGTTCGGGGTGGAAGGTTACGCCGAGCTGGTTGCCCTGGCGCGCGGCGACGATACGGCCGTCGACTTTCGCTAAGGCCTTTGCGTCGCCGTGGACCTCGACGATGCGGGGCGCGCGGATAAACGTCAGCGGCACTTCACCGTCGATGCCAGCTACCTGCTCCTTGGTTCGAAAACTGCCGAGCTGCCTGCCGTAGGCATTGCGCTCAACGAGCACATCCATGGTTGCCAGGCGCGGCGTGCCCTTATCGTCATGGGCGGCAAGGTCGTGAGCCAGCAGAATCAGGCCGGCGCAGGTGCCCAGGACGGGCATGCCTTCAACAATGCGGGTGCGAAGCTCCTCGAGCATGCCCAACTCATCTAGCAGCTTCCCTTGAACGGTAGACTCGCCGCCGGGAAGTACCAGACGGTCAAAGTCCTGCTTTAAATCAGCCGCCTGCCTCAGCTCAATACAGCGCGCGCCCAGCTCGGATAGTCTTGCCTCGTGCTCGGCAAATGCGCCTTGGACCGCCAGCACGGCGACCGTTTGGTCTGCATAATCGCTCATGTGCGATCCTTTCTGCTGGACTAGCGCCCGCGCTCTTCCATGATAATCTCGATCTCGTCGGCGTTGATGCCCACCATGGCCTCGCCCAGGTCCTCTGAAAGCTCGGCAATGAGCTTGGCATCGGTGAAGTTTGCCACGGCCTTGACGATGGCGGCTGCGCGCTTGGCGGGGTCGCCGCTCTTAAAGATGCCCGAGCCGACAAACGCGCCTTCGGCGCCCAGCTGCATCATCAGCGCGGCGTCGGCGGGGGTCGCTACGCCGCCGGCGGCAAAGTTCACGACGGGAAGCTTACCCGTGGCATGGACCTCGCGCACCAGCTCGACCGGAACCTGCAGTTGCTTGGCTGCCTCAAAGAGCTCGTCGTTGCGCAGGGCAACAACGTCACGGATCTGCTTTTGGATCTTGCGCATGTGACGCACGGCCTGAACGACGTCGCCCGTACCCGGCTCACCCTTGGTGCGAATCATCGTGGCGCCTTCGGCAACACGGCGCAGCGCCTCGCCCAGATCACGGGCGCCGCAGACAAACGGCACGTCAAACTGGGTCTTGTCGATGTGATAGACGTCATCGGCAGGGGAGAGAACCTCGGACTCATCGATGTAGTCGATCTCGATGGCCTGCAGGACCTGCGCCTCGACGATGTGACCGATGCGGCACTTGGCCATGACGGGGATGGAGACGGCCTCCTGGATGCCCTTGATCATCTTGGGGTCGCTCATGCGCGAGACGCCGCCTGCGGCACGGATGTCGGCCGGGATGCGCTCGAGGGCCATGACGGCGCAGGCGCCTGCCTCCTCGGCGATGCGTGCCTGCTCGGGCGTGGTAACGTCCATGATGACGCCGCCCTTGAGCATCTGCGCGAGCTCGCGATTGAGTTTGACGCGGTCGGCCTTGCTGTTCTGTTCTGCCATGGTTGCTCCCTTGGTTGGCATGTGCATTGCTTGACGGAACATCCTATCGGGGAGCTGGGTATGACAAAATACTCAGTTTTCGAGATAATTACAAGGTCAGACTAATACCAGATTGAATGACTTAATAAGGTCAGGTGATAGGCTCATGCTTGACTACAATTTGGAAAAACGCGGCGAAGCATCGCTCTATGAGTATGTTTACCAGCAAATTCGAGATGATATCGTAGCTGGACGCATTGTGGCGGGGGAGCATTTGCCGTCTAAGCGCGCCTTTGCCAGTCATCTGGGAATCAGTGTTATTACCATCGAGAATGCATATAGCCAGTTACTCGCTGAGGGCTATATTTGCTCAATACCACGTCGTGGCTACTACGCTTGCGAGCTTCCGGATGCACCGGTTTTGGCTTCGGCTGCGGAGGGCATCGACCGAGATGCCGTCTCTGTGGGCCCCAGCGTGCATGATGTCAACGGACAGGTCGAGCGATTCGATGCGCTTTCTCCTTCTGCTTTGGAGGCGGCGCGGCTTTGGCAAAGCGCGCTACGGGCGACGCTGGCATCCGAAGACGAGCGCGAAATCTTTTCGCCCGCACCGGCGCAGGGCACTGCTCGGCTGCGACGCGCAATTGCTCACCATCTGCACGGGACAAGGGGTATGAATGTCGACCCCAACAACATCGTTATCGGTGCGGGCGCCCAGCTGCTCGATACCATGTTGGTTCAGTTGCTTGGCGCGGACAAGGTGTATGCGGTTGAGGATCCGGGCTATTTGCGTCTGACGCGTATCTATCAGGCTATGGGCTGCAAAGTTCGACATATCCCGTTGGATGATGAGGGCGTGGACTTGAGCACTCTGCAGAAAAGCGGGACCGATGTCCTTCACCTGATGCCGTCCCATCAGTATCCGACCGGTCTTGTGACGAGCATTGCGCGTCGCTATGCGCTTCTGAGCTGGGCCGCTGAGCGACCAGGTCGGTATCTCATCGAAGATGACTTTGATTGTGAGTTTCGCCTTGCCGGGAAGCCGATTCCCGCGCTCGCGTCGATTGATGCCGCCCAGTCGGTTATCTACACCAACACGTTTTCGAAGAGCCTTTCATCGGCGTTGCGTCTAGCGTACATGGTGCTGCCCGATGAGCTGATGGAGCGGTTTAGGTGCAACCTTGGTTTCTATGCCTCGTCGGTGAGTTCTGTCGACCAGGTCGCTTTGGCTCGTTTGCTGGAATCGGGTGATTACGAGCGGCATGTGAACCGCGTGCGCGTTCGTGCTCGTGAGGCGCGTGATGGCCTGATGGCGCTTGTGCGGAAAGCGTTTCCGGCAGGGGAGGTCTCGATCGAGCAGGCAGATGCGGGCCTTTACTGTACCGTGGTTGCGGAGCGTGGAACGGGCGGAAGCTCTTTTGCGCAGGCTCTCGCGCGCTCGAGCATCCCTTTTGTCGATATCAGTGACTGTTATTGGTGTGCCGATGGCGCATCTGTCCCTGAAAACTCAACTCAAATTCTTGTCCAGTATGACGATCTGAGTCCAAAAGTGCTAACTACCTTGGAATTGCAGCTAATGGGGGGCACTCTGCAACCTAAGTGAGTAGACTTTTAGCACTTTGGCGACCAGGAAGTTTTGTAACAAGCTATCTACCTGCGGTTTTGAAAAGCAGGATGACCGGCCTGCTCGGGATGTTCAAAAAAGTCTACTCACTTGCCGCGCAAAGCTCCTGCATGAGAAAAAAATGGGGTTTTCAACAGGGCTTCGTCCAGCTCTTGGCAAGCTTTTGGCCAGTTGGGGAGGGCTGTTGAAAACTTTGCAGTCCGTTCGGCGCCATTTTTGGTGCGTTCGCGCCAATGCGTGACTGACTGGGTTGAAATTCGTGTTTTCCTGTGCCTATGAAGGATCTACTTTGTGACATATCGGCTTTTAGGTACTGGCGTTTGCCTCCTCAAGTCCGCGCTTTGTGTCCGCCGCTTCCACGACCGGAAGAAGACCGGCAGCGATATGATCTCGCCCGCAACCCGACGGCTGCGGTCGCGCTCGGTTTTCCGTTGTATACATTGGTTCGGACGAGAAACAAACGGACTTGTCCTGCCAGCATTAGGCAGCGGCTGTTTCTTGGTGAGCTCCCCAGGGAATCCGTGCTGGAAACGGAGCATGGGTTTTTGGTTACATCTCCTCTACTGACGACATTCATCATGTCGCGGCATCTGACGGATCTTCAGCTTCTTTTGGTATTGGCGGAGATGTGTGGCTTGTTTGCGGTGTGTGCCCTGCCGGCGGCACTTGAGGCGGAGCTTTCGCGTGCAATTGATTCGGGCGCGATTTCGACAACGTTCGGTTGGGTGCGCTGCCCGTCCGAGGACGGCATCGCCTCAAATTTATGGCGTCGAGACGCTTTGGTTTTGGGCGGAGACCTTGACCGTTTTTGTTCAGATGTTTGCGGGATGCGTTGCGGCAATAGATTTATGGCGGTATCGCAACTCGTTCCATTGGGTGCCGCGTCGCCTTTTGAGGTCGAGGCGTATTTGTTGCTTGGACTGCCGCGAGCCCTGGGAGGCGAAGGTTTTTGCGGCATAGAGCTTAATGTTGAAGTGATGCTAAACACAAGTGCTCGAGCGATTGTGGAAAAGTCCCGTGTATATATCGACCTACTTCTTTCTTCGCCGGACGGCAGGCGACAGGTGGCCATTGAATGTCAGGGAAAGGCCTCGCACGGACGCGCGGGGGATGGCTTGCGTGACGCTGACCGCATGACGGCCCTTCAGGCCATGGGCTACGATGTACTTCTCCTGACACACAGACAGATATCCGATGAGGATAGATTCCGCGCGATCGTTAAGGCCATATGCAGGATGCTCGATGCTGAATATCGTGATAAAAGCTCAGATGAGCAAAGGGCTGAGACATTACTCCGGTCTGAACTATTCGTTGACTGGACAAAATTGGGAGTAATCGACGGGAAGATGCCCGTTAGACACAAAACGGCTCAATCGTGGACGGCTGCGGTTCTAAGTGAGTAGACTTTTGGCACTTTGGCGACCAGGCCGTTTTGCAACAAGTCATTTACCTGCGGCTTTATAAAGCAATATGGGTGGTGTGCTCGGCAAGTTCCAAAAAGTCTACTCACTTAGTTTTTGACGAGAAGCCGATGCCGAAGGCGGTCCTATTTCAGGGCGTTAACAAGTTCGTGAGGCACGAAAAAGGCCCGAACCAATACGGTCCGGGCCTCATCGAGCTTGAGGTTATGTCTCAGGCGGTTGGCTTAGCCAAAGTAGCGCTTGAGCAGGCCGGCGAAAGCCTTGCCGTGGCGGGCCTCGTCGCGAGCCATCTCGTGCACGGTGTCGTGGATGGCATCGAGGCCGGCGGCCTTGGCACGCTTGGCAAGATCGGTCTTGCCGGCGGTGGCGCCGTTCTCGGCCTCAACGCGCATCTCGAGGTTCTTCTTGGTGGAGTCGGTCACGACCTCGCCCAGGAGCTCGGCGAACTTGGCGGCATGCTCGGCCTCCTCGTGGGCAGCCTTTTCCCAGTACAGGCCGATCTCGGGATAGCCCTCGCGATGAGCGACGCGAGCCATGGCCAGGTACATACCGACCTCAGAGCACTCGCCCTCAAAGTTGGCGCGCAGGTCGGCAACGATGTCCTCAGAGACACCCTCCATCTTGGCGACGCCCACGACGTGCTCGGCGGCCCACTCGAGCTGGCCCTCCTCCTGCTTCAGGAAACGAGAACCGGGAACGCCGCACTGGGGGCACTTAAAATCCTCGGGCAGCTGGTCGCCGTCGAACTCTTCCACATAACCGCAAACGGGGCAAACAAACTTCATGATTCGATCCTTTCGATCGATGGCGATTGCGCGCTCGTCCGGTCCCGTAAGGGCCCTCTCCGGACGTGCGTCTTGACGAGTTCTATTATCCATAAATGCAACCAAATGTGAAGCCTATTAGGAATGATTTTTAATAAAACAATTTCGAGATATGAAGATGTTGATTGATTAACGATTGGGAGGCCGTCTGCGATCTTTGCTGAGTACAATCGGGCGAGCAAATGTTGACCTATCAACAAATGAAGGAGTTTCCTTTATGCATCTAGCCCGTCGTGCCTGGTGCCGAACATATCAGACGGTTTTTCGCATTGCATTGCCGATCCTGCCCTATACCGAGCCGCGCATTTTAGAGCATGCCGAGGATGTGCCCGCGGTGCTTCAAAAGCGCTCGATCCAGAAGGTCCTTATCGTGACGGATCCCGGCATTGCCCGTCTGGGGCTCACGGCACCGCTCGAGACGGCGCTCGCATGCAGGGGGATTGGCGTTACGGTCTATGCCGAAACGCGTGCAAACCCCACGGTTTCAAACGTGGAAGAAGCGGCGTCCCTGTATCGAGAGAGCGCCTGCCAGGCCATTATCGGCTTTGGCGGTGGCTCGGCCATGGACTGTGCCAAGGGCGTGGGCGCACGCATTGCGCAGCCAAACAAGCCCATCAACAAGATGCGTGGCCTGCTGCGGATTCATCGTCGCCTGCCGCTGCTCATCGCCGTTCCCACTACCGCCGGTACGGGAAGCGAAGTCACGCTTGCGGCGGTAATTACCGATGACGGGACGCACTACAAATACCCCATTAACGACTTTGTGCTCATCCCGCGTTTTGCAGTCCACGACCCCGAGTTTACGTGCGGCTTGCCCGCTTCCATTACGGGGCAGACGGGCATGGACGCCCTGACGCATGCCGTTGAGGCCTTTATCGGGCGAAGCACCACGCCCTATACGCGCAAGATGGCGCGACAGGCGGTGCAGCTTATCCACGACAATTTGCTCGAGGCCTATGAGCATGGTGACGACATGCGCGCTCGTCGCAATATGCTTTCGGCGGCGTATAAGGCGGGCGTTGCGTTTACCCGCTCCTATGTCGGATATGTGCATGCCATCGCGCACAGTCTGGGCGGCCGATACGGAATTCCGCACGGTTTGGCCAACGCGATCATCCTGCCGCACATGCTTCGCGCTTATGGTGACGCCGCCGCCCCCAAGCTTGCCGATCTTGCTCGCATGGCGGGCATTGCGCCGGCTACCGCGCAGGATAGTCTTGCGGCCGAGGCCTTTATCGATTGGGTCGACCGCATGAACGAGATCCTGGGAATCCCCAAATATGTCTCGGGCATTCGCCGCTCCGACATTCCCGAGATGGCGGCGCATGCCGATGCCGAGGCCAATCCGCTGTACCCCGTTCCGCTTTTGATGGACCGCTTGGAGCTCGAGCGTATGTACGAGGTCGTCGCGGGTGGTATGTTTGAGGACGAGAACTAGGAGGGTGCCATGAACACCGAGGAAATTGCGCGCATCGTCGGCGATCAGCGCACTTACTTTAAAACGCACGCTACGTTTGATGTTGATGCCCGACGTCGCGCGCTCGTGAGTTTACGCGATGCGGTACGGGCGCACGAGGCCGATATTGCCCATGCACTCAAGACCGATTTGGGAAAGTCGCATGACGAGGCATATATGTGCGAGATCGGCACGTCGCTTTCCGAGATTCGTCATCAGATCGCTCACGTGGCTCGATGGAGTCGTCCGCGCCTGCGTCCGTGTGACCTTGCCAACGCCGTGAGCGCGTGCAAAACGCAAGCCGTGCCCTATGGCGTCACGCTCATCATGGCTCCGTGGAACTACCCGTTTTTGCTAACACTCGAGCCGCTCGCCGGCGCCCTTGCCGCGGGCAATACCGTGGTCATCAAGCCGAGTGCCTATGCTCCGGCATCGAGCGCGGTGCTCAAGCAAATCTGTGAAGAGGCATTTGATCCGCGCCTGGTGACGGTTGTCGAGGGCGGGCGCGCCGAGAACGAAGCGTTGCTCGATGAGTGCTGGGACAAGATCTTCTTTACCGGTAGCGTTCCGGTCGGCAAGCTCGTCATGGAGCGCGCGAGTAAAAACCTCACGCCCGTGACGCTTGAGCTGGGCGGCAAGAGCCCCTGCATCGTGGATGCGACGGCAAACTTGAAGGTCGCGGCACGGCGTATCGCCTTTGGCAAATGGCTCAACGTAGGGCAGACCTGCGTGGCGCCCGACTACCTGCTGGTCGATACGCGCGTGCACGACGAGCTGCTGGGCCTCATCAAGGAAGAGGTCCGCCGTATGTTTGGCGAGCATCCGCTCGATAACGAGGATTACGGGCATATCGTCAATGCTAAGCATTTTGCGCGCGTGCGCGGGCTGATCGATCCCGATAAGGTCGTGCTGGGAGGCACGGCGCGCGAGTCGTCGCTCAAGATTGAGCCGACGATCCTAGACGGCGTGACCCCCGATGACGCCGTGATGCAGGAGGAGATCTTCGGTCCCATCTTGCCGGTGCTGACGTTTGAGAGCCTAGACGAGGCCGAAGCGTTTATTACGGATCGTCCGACGCCGCTGGCCCTGTATATCTTTAGTCAGGACCGCGCAGTTCAGCAGCGCTTCGTGCGTTACGTGCCCTTTGGCGGTGGCTGTGTCAACGACACAATCATGCACTTGGCTACGAGCCATATGGGCTTTGGCGGCATGGGCGCGAGCGGTATGGGGCAGTACCATGGACGCGAGAGCTTCGATACGTTTAGCCACAAGAAGAGTATCGTGAACAAGGCAACTTGGCTGGACGTGCCGTTTCGGTATGCGCCCTACGCAAGCTGGAAGCACAAGTTCGTGCGCATGTTTGTGCATTAGAAAAGGGCGCAGGTAATACGAACAAGTGTTCCTATTACCTGCATTTTGCGTTAGACTACTGTTATGGAGCACGGATGGGCCAACTCCCTTTAGAAGGGATTTGGTATGAACGTAAGCGATGTTATTTCGTTATTGGCGTTGTTGATTGCGGCTATCGAACTCGGTCTGTTTATCGGCCGAATGAAATAGCCGCCCCCGCGTAAGCGAAGACGGCCACTTCTCACGATGAAAACGTGTATCGGAGTTGGCAAGACCCGCGGCAACGGGTGCCATCCGTGTTCCTATCTTATCTGCAAGCGTTCTGTCGCGCAAGCGTTGAGGCAAACGATTGAAGGACGCAGACAGGATGTATTTGTGTCCGCACGGGACCGTAGACTTCTCAATAAGGTTACACACCGGTTTATCCGGCCGTTAGAGGAGCTGCTATGTACGAGCCTTCGCGTGTTCTTCTGTCGTTTCATATCGCAGGATTTCAATATGCCGACGGCGCTTTGGTCCTAGGCGATCTTAAAGCGGGCGATAAACTGACACTGTGTGCCGAGCGCGATAATCCCCATGACCCCGAGGCAGTTGCGATCTACTATGGCAAGACCAAACTTGGCTACGTTCCGGGAAACGAGGTCGGTCCACTGTCCTTGATGATGTATTACGGCCACGAGGACGTGTTTGAGGCCCGCGTGCAACAGGTTGCCCCCGAGCGCAGCCCGTGGCACCAGGTGCGCGTTGGCCTCTATGTGGTGGATGCCCGCTAATCGGTAAGGGAGGCTGCCATGCTTGACGACGATGACCTGTTCGATTTGACGGATGATCCGTTTGAGTGGGATATGCTACTCGATGACGATGAGCTGGAGCAGGATCGCAAAAAGCAAAAGGATAAGAACGCCCAGGGCAAAGGTTCGAATAAAAAGGACGAGTGCCGCCGCGGACTGTTCGGCGGGCTCTTTGGCTAACCGCCGCATCGCTGTGTCTGTATACTTAGCACGAGTTGGATGCATTGCGAAATGAGGGCATAGACGATGATGTGGTTTACCGCCGACCTGCACCTGGGCGATACGAATATCTTGCACGACATGGATCGACCGTTTGATTCGGTCGAGGAGATGAACCGCAAGGTCATCGATGCCATCAATGAGTGCGTGGCTGCGGACGACCGCCTCTATATCCTGGGAGACTTTACGTATCGCTTGCCCATGGCGGAGGCGGTGCGCCTGCGCGAGCGTATCGAATGCAAGAATGCGACGCTCATCCGCGGTAACCATGACGGCGACTGGGAAGATCCCGACGCCCCGCAAATTTGGGAAGACGTGCGCGATTACCTGGAGATTGCTCCCGGCTATGCCAAGGGTCATCGTCTGGTGATGAGCCACTACCCCATGCTCAGCTGGAACGGCAAGGCACGTGGCGCCATTATGCTGCATGGGCATATCCACAGCAGGGGTGACCGCACCAACGCACGCAACCGCGATCGCGAGCGCCCCATTTACCGCTACGATGTGGGCCTCGACGCCAATGACTACAAGCCCGTAAGTCGTGATCAAATCCTCGGCTATTTTGGACTGTAATTCTCGAACCACCACAAAGGGGACAGGCACCTTTGTGGTGGTTCTGGCGCCGTTGCCATTATGGCGGCGGCGCCTTTTTTGTCCGCGCGGCGCGGTAGAGTATAGTCGGTTGAAATTTGCGTCCATCGAGGAGCTGCCATGAATGAGATCAGGTGCCCGCATTGCGGCGAAGTCTTTAAGGTCGATGCGTCCGGCTATGCGGATATCGTCAAGCAAGTACGCGATGCCGAGTTTTCGCGCGATCTGGATGAGCGTGTGAGGGCAGTCCAGCGCGAGGGCGAGCAGGCGCTGGAGCTTGAACGCTCGCGTTCGACGGTCGCCTTGCAAAAGGCAGAGTCTCAGCGCAACGCTCAGCTCGTTGAGCAGAAGAACGCTGCGGCTCAGCAGCTGGCACAAGAGGTCGCCAAGCGCGATGCCGAGCTTGCCGAGTTGCGCGCCAAGCTCGAGGGCGCTGTCGCAGAGCGCGAGAGCGCAAGTCAGCGTGCGGCGGTTGAGGCCCGTGCCGATGCTCAGAAGGAGAATGCCGAGCTTCAGCGCGAGATCGACAATTTGCGTGCGCAGCTGGGACGCAAAGATGACGAAGCCAAGCTTGCCGAGTCGGCGGCGCGCAACGCTGCTCAAAACGACTTAGCTGCACGTGATGCTCAGATTGCCAAGCTGCAGGCCAGGCTTGCAGCGGCTGACAAGGCCCAGGAGATGGCGCTTGCCGCTGCCGCGGCAGAGTCGCAGCGTGAGCTCGATGCCGCTCGCAGCGAGGCCGAGCGCGTGCTTGCTGACTACCGCGCGACGGTACAAGAGAAGTTTTCCGCCGCAAAGGCACAATCTGAGCAAGAGGCCGAGGGTCTGCGTGCCCAGCTGCGCGAGCAGGAGCTGATGGCAAAAATGAACTTGTCGGAGGCAGTCGCGGCGGCGGAACGAGAGCGCGATGAGGCGCGTGCCAAACTGACGAGCGAGCTGGCGGTGCGCGATTCTCGCGAGGAGCAGGCCAAGGCGGCACACGAGCTCGAGCTTGCGCAGGCCAAGCGCGCGAGCGATGACCTGATTCGCTACAAGGACGAAGAGATTGAGCGTCTTAAGGACATGAAGGTCCGCCTGTCCACCAAGATGGTGGGCGAGTCGCTCGAGCAGCACTGCGAGACCGAGTTCAATCGCCTGCGCATGACGGCGTTTCCCAATGCATATTTCGAGAAAGATAACGATGCATCCGAGGGCACCAAGGGCGATTTTATCTTCCGCGAGTGCGACGCGAGCGGTAACGAGGTCATCTCGATTATGTTCGAGATGAAAAACGAGAACGACGAGACCGCGACCAAGCATAAAAACGAGGACTTCTTTAAGAAACTCGATCACGATCGTCGCCAGAAAGGCTGTGAGTACGCGGTGCTCTGCACACTGCTCGAGCCCGAGAGCGAGCTCTATAACGCAGGGATAGTCGACGTGAGCTATCGCTACGAGAAGATGTACGTGATTCGCCCGCAGTTTTTCATTCCCATGATTACACTTCTTCGCAACGCCGCCATGGGTTCGCTGCGCTATAAACAGGAGCTAGCGGAGTATAAACAGCAGAATATCGACGTTACGAACTTCGAAGCCAAGATGGAGAAGTTCAAGAACGATTTCGGCCGCAACTACGAGATCGCGAGCCGCAAGTTTCAAACGGCGATCGATGAGATCGACAAGACGATTAGCCATCTGCAGAAAACCAAGGAGGCGTTGCTGTCCTCCGAGAACAATCTGCGCCTAGCCAACAAGAAAGCCGACGATCTTACCATTCGCAAGCTCACCTGGGGTAACAAGACCATGAAGGTGGCGTTTGACGAGGCGCGCGGGGCTGCGACGGAGACAAACGATGAGCCCGCCGAGGCGGATTCATATGAGGTCGAGGATGCCGAGTAAGGCATAGCATATAGTGCAAAAGTGGGGCCGCTGGCGATGTTACCAGCGGCCCCACTTCATTTCGTTCCAGTATGTACGGCTAGTCCTCGAGCAGGTCCTCGATAAAGCCGACGCGGTAGTTTTTGAAGATGACCTCGCCGCCGTCTTGCGTGGCGTCCAGATCGACATCGCCCATGATGCCAAAATCGTGGTCGCCATCCTCGTCGGCAAAGATCTGGTGCACGTGCCATACGTGCGCGGTCTTCTCGTCGGACTCATCGATGGAAAACATCGCGGCGCTGCGGGCATTTCCGTCGGTGAGGATTTCCTCGTGCTGCTCGTGGTAAGCGTCGAGTGCTTTTTGCCAGCGGATCTCGCTCATGCCCCAGTTGTCGTCGAGCTCGCCCAGGTCGCGAACGTGCTCGCGGGCGGCAAGGGTCACGCGGCGGAAGAGCGCGTTGCGCACCAACAGCGTGCAGCCGCGACGGTCCGCCACGACCTCGTCGATGCCCTGCGGCGGCGCAGCATCGAGGGCTGCCGGGTTGCCGGCGTTCTCCCACTCGTCCACCAGGCTCGAGTCCACCGAGCGCACCACAAAGCCCAGCCACGAGATAATGTCGCGCAGACGCTCGTCGCGCTTCTCGATGGGTACGGTGCGGTCAAGTGAACGGTAAGCCTCTGCCAGGTAGCGCAGCAGAATGCCCTCGGAGCGGGCGATTCCGAGCTTTTGGATATAGCCCTTAAAATCGCTCGCGCTTTCCAGCATATCGCGCAGGACGCTCTTGGGAGAGAGCTGGTAGTCGTTTGCCCAGGGCACTTCCTGGCAGTACTTGTCAAAGGCGGCGTCGAGCAAATCCTCGAGCGGCTTTTCGTACGTGACGTCTTGAATGCGCTCCAAGCGCTCCTCATACTCGATGCCGTCAGCCTTCATTTCGGCCATCGCGTGGTCGCGCGCGGCGCGCTCCTGTGCGCGCAATACCTGCTTGGGGTCCTCGAGCGTAGCCTCGACCATCGAGATCAGATCCATGGTATAGGTCTCACTCTCGGGGTCGAGCAGCTCCAACGCGGCAAGCAAAAATGGCGAGAGCGGCTGGTCGAGCGCAAAGTCTTCGGGCAGGTCGACCGTCAGCGCATAGTCGATGTCTGGTGCGGCGTCAGTCGGGGCGTCAGGCGCGGGCGGCACCTCGGTGCGAACGACGACGCCGGAATCGATGAGCGTGGCGAAGATTTCGTCGGCGCGAACCTCGAGCTTAGCCTTTTCCTCGGAAGTCTGCAGGCTCGTCTCGATGAGGTCGTGTACGCGGGCTCGGGCATCGCCGCCCTGCTCGACCACGCTAATCACCATGGAGTGCGTGATGCGCAGGCGCGGCTTGAGCGTCTCGGGCTGCGTCTCAATCAGACGCTCAAAGGTCTGCTTGTTCCAGGTGACAAAACCCTCGGGGGCCTTTTTCTTTTTAATCTTACGGAGTTTTTTGGGGTCGTCGCCCGCCTTGGCCATGAGCTTGGCGTTCTCGATCTCGTGCTCCGGGGCCTCGGCGATTACCATGCCCTCGGTATCGAAGCCCGAGCGGCCGGCGCGACCGGCAATCTGATGGAACTCGCGGGCGCGCAGGCGACGCATCTTGTAGCCGTCGAACTTGGTGAGCGCGGTGAGCACCACGGTGTGGATGGGTACGTTGATGCCGACGCCGAGCGTATCGGTGCCGCAGATGACGGGCAGCAGGCCCTGCTGCGCCAAGCGTTCGACCAGGAGGCGATAGCGCGGCAACATGCCAGCATGGTGCACGCCGACGCCGCATCCAAGCAGGCGTTTGAGAATCTTGCCAAAGGCCGTCGAGAAGCTCGTTCCCTTTGCCGCTTCCTTAATGGCCTCGCGCTGCTCCTTGCTGGCGATGCCAAAATTGGCGAGCGACTGCGCCGTCGCAAGGGCGGCATCCTGGCTAAAGTGCACGATATAGAGCGGGGCCTCGCCGCGGCGCATGGCGAGCTCGACCGTGCCCTCGAGGGAGGTCGTCACATAGTCGTAGCTCAGCGGAACAGGACGCGGGGCGTCGACAACCAAGTCGCAAGCAGCGCCGGTGTGCTCTTCGAGAGAGGCGGCGATGGCAGTGACATCGCCAAGTGTGGCGCTCATGAGCATAAACTGCGTATGGGGCAGGGTGAGCAGCGGCACCTGCCAAGCCCAGCCGCGGTCGGGGTCGGCAAAGTAATGGAACTCGTCCATGGCCACGCAGCCCACGTCGGCGTCCTCGCCCTCGCGCAGCGCATCGTTGGCAAGGATTTCGGCCGTGCAGCAGATGACGGGCGCCTTGGTGTTGATGTGCGTATCGCCGGTGATCATGCCGACGTTATCGCGGCCGAGCACCTGTACCAGATCGAAGAACTTTTCGCTGACCAGAGCCTTGATAGGAGCCGTGTAATAACAGCGCTTGCCCTGCGCCATGCCCATAAAGAGCATGCCCAGCGCGACGAGCGATTTACCCGATCCGGTCGGTGTTCCCAAAATGACGTGGTCGCCGGCAGCCAGGTCCATGAGGGCCTCTTCTTGGTGATCCCACAGCTCAATGCCGCGATCGCTCGTCCATTCAAAGAAGCGTTCGAAGGCTTGGTCGGGCGTGAGCCACGGTTCGGGCTCGCTGCCGTCCTCGGGCTCCCACCAGGTGGGGGAGAGCGCGCCGAGCGAGCCAAACTCGGCTTCGGTTCCCGTGCCGCCCGAGAATGAGCTGGCGGCGCCGGCGCCGGAGACGGTGCTGGCGGCGGTATCTGTCGTGGTCTGTGCCATGTGGTTGCTTTCTCTCGCGATTGTCCGCCAACTATTATGGCGTAGCGGCGGCGCGGGGTGCCAGCGCGCGAGAAAATGCAGGAAATGGGCGTTCTGCCCGGCCGTTTGGTGCAGTTGCCAGCTAAGTGAGTAGACTTTTTGCAATATCGCGAGCACATGGCTTTTGCGCAAGAGCTCTACCTGCGGTTTTAGTTTTCGTTATGCGGGTTGTGCTTGGCTATTGCAAAAAAGTCTACTCACTTAGGTTTGAGGGTCGTTCGCTGACGCCTATTTTCACTTGTTTGCCGACGCCGCGACCATCAGAAGCCCCTAGGACTCCTGCGGCAGGCGCTTCTTGCCTTTGCGGGCGCGGTTTCTAAAGTTCTCGACGGCCTCTTCCATGCCCAGAGGTACATAGGTGAGCGCATCGAGGTTTTCGGGCAGGTAGCAGGCAAGGCTTTGCTCCTGCGCGCGGCCCGCCGCGAGCTGTTCATCGCTGGGCTGCGCTCCAGGTGTGGCGCGAATGCCATAGACGGCGGCACCCATCTCGCGCGTGCGGCGCTCGTACTCGGTCTCGGGATGCTCGGGATGGTCGCGGCGTACGTCGTCACTTACCCAAAGCGTGTCGTAGCCGGCCGCGGCAAACTGTCCCAGGGCGTAATCGCGCAATGGTTTGCTGTCGGTGCGCAGCGTGACGGTGGCGTTGGCTGCAAAGAGCGGGCGGTAGAGCATCAAATGGTCGACATGGACGAGTCGTTTTTTGGCGTACTTGGCCTTGGGCTGCGGCGTGGGAAAGTTGATGGTGATGGCATCGAGCTCGCCTGCGGCAAATAGCTGTGGCAGCGATGCGGCGCCTCGGGGCAGGACGAGTGCGTTGGATAGCTCCTGCTCGCAGATTTTCTGCGCGGCATAGGCAATGCAGATGGGCTCCTGGTCCATGCCGATAAAGAGGGTGTTTGGCTCGTGGCCCGCGCGCTCTACAAGGTACGTTCCCTTGCCACAGCCAAGATCCAGGTGAAGGTGCTCGAAGGGCTTGCTGCCTGCGGGCGCACAGGCCTTGCGCCAATCTCCGGCATAAGCCTCGGGGTTTGTCTCAATCGCATCGGCGTAGCGTTCCAGGCGCTCCTCGAGCACAAAGTTCTTAGGCGTGCGAACGTGGACGGCTCCCATGAGGCTCCTTGGTCATAAGTATGGAACGCATAGCTGCACGTTCCGTCAATGGATTGAAAAAGGGCGGGCATAGTTTGCCCGGAAGATGCGGTGCGGCTCGGCGGCGAGTCGTCGATGCCTACAGGCGCTTGAGAATCACATAGCGGTTGAGCTCGCCGCTACGACCGTCGGCATGGAAGCGCTCAAGCTCACGCACGGGGACCTCGCCGCTCTTGTAGAACGTACGGACGCCGCGCACCAGGTCGGTGATCTGCTGATCGTCAAAGTGATGGCAATAGCGGTAGGCGTGGCGGTCGTTTTGCCAGCCAATGAGGTGGTCGCCGGCTTCAAACTGGGCGGAATCGTAACCCTCAAACGGCGGGGTGAGCTCGGCGCGGGCTTCGGCGCGAACAGCCTTGCGCGCCATGCGCTCGTCGTTCATAAACTCCCAAAAGCTGATGGCGATGATGCCGCCCGGGCGCGTCTGGCGCACCAGAGCGTCGAGCACGCGTACACGGTACTCGCACGACGGCACATGGTGCATAAAGCCAAAGCAGACCGAGATGTCGGCGAGCGGGGCGTCGAAAAGCACGTCGGGCGTCTCGGCGGGGTTGAGCTTCATAAGGGCGTCGAGCACGTCGAGTTCCTGGAAGTGCAGGTTGGGAATGCGCAGCGCGTGGCCATGTGCATCGATGGCCAGGTCTTGGCACGAGTCGACACCATAGAACTCAAACGGGCAGCTGGCATCTGCCGAGGGGTTTGCGCCATCGACGCCCTTGGCGGCAAGTGCGCCGCCGGCGGCAAAGTTCTCGAATCGCATATTGCCACAGGCAAGATCGAAGACGCGGACGGGATGCTCGATCGTGGCGACGTCGAGCTGTTCGAGCGCGATATCCATGGTGCGTACCCAGCCGGGCCACGGGGCCTGGCGCGTATCGGAAAAGGAAGCGGAGTGCTCGCGATAGAACGTGTTGTTGAGCTGGATGAGCGATGAGGCGAAATCGCGGTTCACGGCGCGGAACTCCCTCCGTTGGCGGTGCGGAATAAACAGTACGACCATACTACCGTTAACGCCGCAACGGGGACAACCAAGCTACGGGTCATTGCTTTGTTTGGACACATTTCCGCAGCTCATATGCGCCCGCAACCGCCGGTTGTCAAAAATCTCACTAGAATAGGTGGCATGCTTTTGGCGGTGGCGGATAGATTTTTAACTGTGCAAGGCGCCTTAAGAACAAAAGCGGTCCGGCGGTACGGCTGGCATCACATAGGAGGAACCATGAATGTAGAAACTGCGCAGCGGCTCGCCGACCTTCGCCGCAGCAAAGGCTTTAGTCAAGAAGGGCTGGCACGAAAGCTGGGACTGTCGCGCCAGGCGGTCAGTAAATGGGAGCGCGCGGAGAGCTCGCCCGATACCGAGAACCTGATCTCGCTCGCCAAACTCTATGGTGTGAGCCTGGACGAGCTGCTCAATCCGAGCGACGAGATCGAGGACGATATCGAGTTTGAGAACGAGGACCGCGCTCGTCAGCGCGAGGCCGAGGCGGCAGAGCGCGCACGCACCCATGAGGCGGCGGCACGAGCTACCGAGGCGGCAACACAGGCGAGTGACGCCGCCGCCAAGGCGGCGCAAGCGGCAAGCTGGAGTGCACAGGCCGCCAATGCCGCTACGGCGCAGGCGACGAGTGGCGGCGCAGTTGGCTCGACTCCGGTGAAGGGCCCGTTCCAGTCGTTCCCGTATTGGGCCGTGTGCTGGCTACTGTTCTTTTTGCTGATGTTCCTGTTTGGTGCCGGCCCCTTTGCCGCGCTGATCTTCTTTACGATTCCCATCTATCACTGGGTAGCGCGTGCGCTCGATGGTGATTGGGCGCGCGGGGATATTCAGGTTGGTCCGGCATCGGCGGTCGCTAGGGCTCAGAATGTTTCCGCTCCGGTTGATACTGACGTGGCTACCGCGACTACCGCTGAGCCGATTGCCAAAGAGGGTGGTGAATGATGAAGCTTTCGCATGAATCCAAGGTACGCTTGGGCGTCGGCATCGGAGCGTTTGTGCTCATCGTTGGGCTTGTTTTTGGCGTTTCGCGGACTTTGATTCATTTTGATGGCCCGTGGGATCTCGACGATGTTGTATCCGGCTTGTCCGGTATGGACGATGTGGTTGACGACGACGATTTTATGAACGATGGCGGTAAATATTCCGCTCAGCCTCAGCAGCTTTCGAGTGCGACCTTTGATGCCGATCAATTTCGCTACCTCGATTTCGATATCGCCGCGGCTTCGGTGGACGTCAAGGTTGTTGATGGCAACAAGGCTCGCGTTATCGAGCGGGGGCGCGTTGCCAAGGGTATGGATGCCTCCAAGGCTGCGACGCAAAACATCGCATCTGTCGAGGACTCGACGCTCAAGGTTTCCCAGTTTGGAAGTGATGACGGTAAGGCAATCGATCGCTCAGTTACGGTCGAGCTGCCGCGCCGTGTTGCCGAACATCTGAAGGGAGTCAACGCGCACGTGGGCTCGGGTGATCTGCAGATTGCCGGTGTCACCTGTGATGGTTTCGACCTTTTCCTGGGTGCGGGAGATGTAGAGTTTACGGGCAGCGTGACTGATGCGCTCAGCGCCGAGGTCGGTTCGGGCGATGTGACGTTCGAGCTTTACCAGGCCCCCGCGAAGTCGATGGACGTGAGCGTGGGCTCGGGCGATGTGGAGATGACGGTTCCGAACTCTACGGGCTTTAAGGCGAGCCTCACCTTGGGCAGTGGCGACTTCGAGAGCGATTTCCTTCCGCTTGGGTACGACGGCGATACCATTTTGAATCTTGAATTCGATAACGGGGATAAGTCTGCTGTGTATAGTTTTGAAGTCGATTCGGGCGACATGTCGTTTGATTCGGAGTAGTGAGGCAGACAAAAGCCTAGGCGAAGATATAGACGCGCTGTTTGATGAAGGCGCCGAAGCCGAGGTCGGCTCCGGCGCCTTTGCCTTTACAATGGGGGCATGGAACAGATTATCTTGAACATACTTGAGGCCCTGCGTCGCGGCGAGACCGTGGACGACAAGGCGCTCGTCAAACTGATACATGCCGAGGCGCGCCGTGAGGGTGCCGACAAACGCGATTTGGCCAAGCGCCGTCTGCTGCCGTTTTACCAGCGGGTTAAACGTGAGGAGCCGGCTCGGTGGGCTGCGTGGAATGTCGATTCCGAACTGGAACGTCAACTGCTGCAGGTCCTGCGCATGAAGCCTCGTCGCACGGCTTCGGGCGTGGCGACCATTACCGTCATCACCAAGCCCTGGCCATGCTCGGGCGATTGCCTGTTTTGCCCCAACGATCTGCGCATGCCCAAAAGCTACCTGCACGCCGAGCCGGCGTGCGCCCGTGCGGAGCAAAACTGCTTCGATCCGTATTTGCAGGTGAGCGCTCGCCTGACCGCGCTTTCGCAAATGGGGCATGCGACCGACAAGATAGAGCTCATCGTGCTCGGTGGTACCTGGAGCGACTATCCGGAAGGCTATCAGACATGGTTTATGTCGGAGCTTTTCCGCGCGCTCAATGACGATGCCGTCGCCGGCGTGGCGGCCAACCCCATGTTGGCGCGTCCGGGCACCAGCCGTGCCGAGGCGGGGCGTCTGCTCGATGACGCTCCCGCCGATGCCCTGCCGCCTGTGGTAGCAGAGCGCCGTGAGCGCTATCGGGCCGCCGGCATTGCGACAGACGAGGTCGAGCTTGCTGCCGGCGTTGCCGACGAGCAGGGGCGTGTGGATGCTGCCGTGGGCGGCTATAACCGTGCGGTGCGTCGTCTGTACGGTCCCGGTACGCCGTGGGGCGAGGTCACTGAGTGGCAGACGGCAACGATGGAGGAGCTTGAGCGTCAGCAGCGCATCAACGAGACGGCGAAGCATCGCGTGGTGGGGCTCGTTATCGAGACGCGCCCCGATGCCGTGACGCCCCAGGCGCTCACGCTTATCCGCCGCCTGGGTTGCACCAAGATTCAGATGGGCATCCAGAGCCTCAACCAGCATTTGCTCGATATCAACGAGCGTCGCATTTCGGTGGCTCAGATCGAGCGGGCGTTTTCGCTTGCGCGTCTGTTTGGCTTTAAGATCCACGCGCATTTTATGCTCAACTTGCTGGGCGCCACGCCCGAGGGGGACAAGCGCGACTACGAGCGCTTTATGACCGAGGGGGCCTTTATGCCCGACGAGGTCAAGGTCTACCCGTGCGCGCTCATCGAGGGCTCGCGTCTGGTGGGCCGCTATGAGCGCGGCGAGTGGCGCCCCTATACCGAGGAAGAACTGCTCGATGTGCTGGCCGACGACATCGTGGTGACGCCGGCGTTCTGCCGCATCAGCCGCATGATCCGCGACTTTAGCTCCGACGACATCATGGTGGGCAACAAGAAGCCCAACCTGCGTCAGCTCGTTGAGAACCGCCTGGCTGCTCGGGGTGACGGTGCGACGGTGCGCGAGATTCGCTATCGCGAGATCAGTACCGCGGGTGCCGACCTGGATGAACTGTCTCTTGATGAGGTCGCTTACGAGACGCCGGTGACGCGTGAACGCTTTTTGCAGTGGGTGACGCCCGAAGGCAAGATCGCCGGCTTTTTGCGTCTGTCGCTGCCCGTTCGCGCTTTTGTTGCCGCACATGCGGACGAGTTGCCGACGATGCCGGACGAGGCGATGATTCGCGAGGTACACGTGTATGGCATGGCGGCGCGCGTGGGGGATCAAGGCCAGGCAGCCCAGCACCATGGATTGGGACGGTCGCTGGTGGAGCGTGCGTGCCATATTGCTCGGGACGCGGGCTATGCGCGCATCAACGTGATCAGCGCGATTGGTACGCGCGAGTACTATCGCCATCTTGGATTTTATAACTATGGCCTTTATCTGCAAAAGGAGCTCTAGATGAACAAGCCGAGTGTTTCTGCCGGCGTCGTTGCCGGCGTTGCTCTGGGAGCCGCGGCGCTTGGTGCGGCCGCCGTCGCTGTTCGTGCTGCCTGTCTGCAGGTTGCGCGAACCCGCAATGGGTTGGCGCGTGTGAAGCGCGTGCACGACGAGGGCGGCGACGAAGTCCGCGTATTGGTACAAGGCGGCGTCTACCAAAGTGCAAGCTACGTTGGCGAGCGTTGGGCGGAGCCCGTCTTTAGGTACTATCGTTCGTTTGACGACGTGTTTGAGGCCGAGGATGCGATGCGCGACGCTTACGGTCACGGTATCGACCGCATGCTTATGCTGGGCGGCGGCGGGTTTGCCTATCCCAAGTTCGCGCTGATGTCGCACGAGGACTTGTGCATGGACGTTATCGAGTATGACGGAGAGATTACGCGCCTAGCGCGCCGCTGGTTCTACCTGGACGAGCTGGAGCGTGCGGTGGGCGACCGCTTGCGGGTGATTACCGCTGAGGCTCGCTCGTATTTGGGTGTGACGAGCGTGGGCCATCGTCGCTACGACGTGGTCGTGAGCGATTGCTTTGGCGGTGTCGAGCCCGTACGCGAGCTGGCGACGGTTGAGGCGTTGCGTTTGGTGCGAGGCAGCCTGAACCCCGGGGGTATCTACGTTGCCAATATCGTGAGCGCAAACGAGGGGAGCGACGTAACGTTCCTGCGCGATTGCGCCGCCACGGCGCTCGAGGTGTTCGCCCACGCCTGGGTGGTCCCATGTGGCGATGCAGAGTTCGGCGGTGAGGAGAATTATCTGCTCATCGCCAGCGACGGCGACTACGCCTTTGCCGAAGCTGTGCCCTTCGACACCGACTTCCTCGGCACCGTCCTTCACGACAAGTAAGTCTCCCCGTCCCAAAAAGGACTGGTCTTAGGCGTGGTCGCGCCAGCTGAGGACGCGCTGGTTCATGCCCTCGATGTCGAGCACGCCTTCGGCGAAGCCTTTGCGCACGAGCTCTTCGGGAACAAACTCGTCGTAGCGGTCAAAATAAGGCACCTCGCCGGGATAGACGAGCTCGATGGGATCGAAGTCTTTCTCGGCCTCGGCGGCGAGCACCTCAAAGAACGTCTCCTCGTCGGCCTGCATTTTAAACTGCATAAAGTACGGGCGTGACGGGTCGAGTCCGCGAAGGCCCAGCTCCGCGGCACATTTAATCTTGAGCATGCGCTCGAGTGCCAAAAAGGCGTAGCTGCCCAACCAGGGGAAGAGCACCCAGGTGTCGCCGCCCAGGTTAATGAGTGGCTTGGTCCCCGCGCCCGAAATCTCGGCCGTATGGCGAGCCTGCGCCAAGCGGGCCCGTGCGTTACCCATGAGGTACGGATATGCTGCGTGCTCGTTGAGCGCTTGGCGCATGCGTTCGAGTACGTGTGTATTGATGTCACCGGGGCAGTCGCCAAAGTATGCCGGCACACGACCTTTGACTTGCGTGGCAAAGACGGTGTGTCGCTTCCAGTCCACTTCCTCGACAATCCAGCAGTGTCCGGCGATGGCGATGCGCTCGCCGGGCGGTGGCGGATTGACGATCGTGCCCAACTCGGCCGACTCGCTGCGAACGGTGAACTCCTCGTTTTCCTGGAATACGGCGTAGAACTTAAAGTTGTTAATGATGCGCTCGCCCGCGAGACCCACGATGAGCCCGCCACCTTCGGTGACCTGGATATGGTCGATCTTAATGAGGTGACGTAGCAGCACACGGTAATCGTCTGCCGAGACACGGTGGAAATAGCTGAGCGTGAGCACGCGCTGGGCAAGTTCGGCCGGCGTGAGCTCGCCGGTGCTGGCGAGGGTCGACATAGTCTGGTGATAGAGCAGGCTGTAGGGGAGTCGATCGAGCTCGGGCGGCTCGACCCACTTTTCCTCGCGATAGAGTTGTACGAGCGCGATACCCTGCAGGAGCTTCCACGGAATGGTCTCGGGCATCATCGTGCGCGGCTCGGGTTCTTCCTCGCGCATGACAAACCACATCTCGGGCGGAAGGTCGCGGCGTCCCGTGCGCCCCATGCGCTGCAAAAAGGAACTGACGGTAAACGGCGCGTCAATCTGGAAGGCGCGCTCCAGGCGGCCGATATCGATACCGAGCTCCAGCGTAGAGGTGGTGACGGTTGTCTGCGCCTGCTCCTCCTCGCGCATGAGCTCCTCGGCCGTCTCGCGCAGCGATGCCGAAAGATTGCCGTGATGGATTAGAAAGCGGTCGGGCTCGTGTCGACTTTCGCAGTAGCTGCGCAGCATGGAGCACACGGCCTCTGCCTCCTCGCGCGAGTTGGCAAAGACCAGGCACTTGCGGCCGCGCGTATGCTCAAAGATATAGCCCATACCGGGGTCGGCGTTGTCGGGCGCCGTGTCGGTGGGGTTGAGAAGCGCCTGCTCGGTCGCTCGTGGGATGTCGACTTCGCCCTCGGGGGCCGAGGAAGTGCGACTGCCCTTGGGGGCAGCCTTGTCCCGTGCCTGCTCGCGACGTTGGCGGCGTTCCTCCTGTGTGAGTTGCCCGCTATGGCGCATGTCTTGGGTGCTGACGGGCAGTGCCGCGGGTGGTGCCGCCTCAATGCGCTCGCATGCGAGCACCTCAGCTTCCTGCGGACCTGTGCTCGCGAATCCTCGCTGCTGCGCCTGGGGACCCGAGTTGTAGAAGTGCTCCATGGAGATACGCCACACGCGGCGCGGCTCCTCAAAGCGGGGGATGACGCAGTCGCGTCCCGTCCCCTGCGACAGGAAGGCACCCGTGCGCTCGGGGTCGCCGATGGTGGCCGAAAGGCCGATGCGGCGGGGCTGCACGCCTGCCATGCGCGAGAGGCGCTCGATAAGACAGAGCGTCTGCCCGCCGCGGTCGCCGCGCATGAGCGAATGAACCTCGTCGATGACGACGTAGCGCAGGTCGCAAAACATGCGCGGGATCGCCATGTGCTTATGGATTAAGAGCGCTTCGAGTGACTCGGGCGTAATCTGCAAGATGCCGCTCGGTTTTTTGATGAGCTTAGCCTTGTGCGACTGCGAGACATCGCCATGCCAGTGCCAGACAGGGATATTGGCTTCCTCGCACAGGTCGTTGAGGCGGACGAATTGGTCATTGATGAGCGCCTTGAGGGGGCCGATGTAGAGGGCGCCCACGCTTGCGGGCGGGTTCTCCCAAAACTCGGTCAGGATGGGAAAAAAGGCTGCCTCGGTTTTGCCGGAAGCCGTGGATGCCGTCAGGAGCACATTGTCCTGCGTGTTAAAGATGGCATCTGCCGCCGCAACCTGGATAGAGCGCAAGCTCTCCCAATCGTGGGAGTAGATGAAGTCTTGGATAAACGGGGCGTAGCGGTCAAAGGCGTTCACGGGGGCCTCCTCTCAAAAACGAATCTCTCAACGCGGCTGGCAACGGCTTGCTGCATTACTGCTTCAACGCTCGCCCAGATAAAACCTACCAAAATGAACCTGTCCCTTTTTGGCAGGTTAGATGGTGAATTCGGCGAAGTTACGGTCGCCGCCTGCGGTGCCGGTGTCGTCTGTTGCGGCTGCCGGTGCCAGCGCGTCGCCACCGACGCTTTGCAGCAACTCGGCCACGTTAGCATCGGGATTTTGACACAGGATGTCGAGCAGCTCGATAAAGTCGCGGATGACCTCGCGGGGCGTCAGATGCGTGTCGGCCCCCACGCGGCCAAACTCAATCTTGAGGAAGTCCACCAAGTCGTTCTCGGTAAGCGTGGGCGTCCAGCCAAAGTAGCCGGCGTGAATTTGCATGAGTTTTTCGATCAGCACCAGCAGCTCCTCGTAGGTGAGTGGCTGCAGGCGGATGATGGGCGCGAGCATGTCCTTAAGGTCCTCGCGTGCAAAGCGGCCTTGAGCGAGTCGGCTGCGCAGGGCCTCGTAGGAGAACACGCCACGGCGGCGGTCTTCGATGGAGGTTGGCGTGCCGCCCATGATCATGCCCAGGTACTGCGCCTTGCCCTGGAGCGTGTCGTTGTACATGGTCAGGATCTTCTCGTAGTTGTATTGGCGTGTGATGGCGTTGGGAATCTTATACAGATTCACGAGCTCGTCGATGAGCACCAGCATGCCCTTGTAGCCGCTGCAGACCAAAAAGCGCGCAATGAGCTTAACGTAGTCGTACCAGTCGTCATCGCTGATGATGGTCGAGGAGCCCAGCTCGGCGCGTGCCTCACTCTTGGTGCGGTACTCGCCGCGAATCCATTTGGTCACGCGGCTCATAGCCTCTTCGTCGCCCTCGGATACGGCCGCGCGGTAGCGGCGGAGCATGCGGGTGAAGTCGAAGCCGTGGACCATTTCCTCGAGCGGGGCCAGTTGGGCATTGACGGCAGACTCGTCGGCATCGGCACACGAGGCGACCCAGCGATCCAGGATAAGGTTGAGCGCACCGCCCTCGGGGCGCGTTTTAGTCGATATGTTGCGGATGAGCTCACGGTAGGTGGCAAGGCCCTGTCCCTGGCCGCCCTGCAGGCGGCGCTCGGGGGATAGGTCGGCATCGGCCACGACGAATCCCTCGCCCATGGCGTGCGTGCGGATGGTCTGGAGCAAAAAGCTCTTGCCGGCGCCGTAACGACCGACTAAGAAGCGGAAGCTCGCGCCGCCATCGGCGATGAGACTCAAATCGGTGAGCAGGGCGCGAATCTCGACCTCGCGACCCACGGTGATATAGGGAAGGCCGATGCGCGGGACCACGCCGCCCTTGAGCGAGTTAAGGATAACGGCGGCGACGCGTTTGGGTACACGGGGCGCTGCGGATGCGGTATCACTCATGGTCTAGGTATCCTCTCACGTCTGCTTCGTAGTCCTCGATAATCTGCGGCCCTGCCGCGCTAAATTCAATTACGGTGTCGCCCACCAGGTCAAAGAGCGCCTCGTTGATGCTGTCGACGAGCATGTCCTCGCTCTGCCCCGATTGCACTACCGCCGATTCCGCCTGTACTGCGTTGTGCTCGAGCAGCGCGCGGAGATAGGCGTCTGCGGCAGGCGTGAGTTCGTTCGTGGCGTCAGCGGGCGCAACAGCTGCGAACGCGGGCGTCGGCGCGAGAAGCGGTGCCACGACACCAAACTGTTCGGTGGATATGGTTGGCTCGTCGGTCTCGTCCTGCCGAATGGGTGCCGCGACCGCCTCGACAATCGCGTCGGCTACGGGCTCGGCTTCCGGTTGCCCTGAGTCCGCTGCCTCGGCTTCCACAGGTGCGCCGTCCTCGCGCTCTTCGTCGATTAAAAGTGCTTCGCGCGTTTGCGCAGCGGCGCTCCGAATGTGCCCCAGCTGACTCAGATCGATATCGATCTTGACGGGCTGGTGTGCGGCGTCCCACGAAAGCCATGCCATGATCTCGTCATCGATAATCTTGGCCAGATATTTGGGGACCTTTTCTTCCTTAAGGGGATGGGCGGGGTCCAGCGCCAGGCGCAGGCGTTGGTCGCAGGCGCGCATCATTTCACCGAGCTTGCTGCTCTTTTGCCTACTACCATGGATACGCATACATTCCCAAAAGCCGTTTTGGCAACGGTAGATGTGGATGGGATCCAGGCGGTATTCGCAGTCCTCGTGGCGCTCGGGCGCAAAGAATACGGCCGAGGCAAACATGGTGTAGGGCATGGCCGTCTCCTCCCCAAATAAGCTCGCCACGATGCCGGTCTTTCGGTGCGTGTCATAGTAGCGTGCCATACGGACATACACGGCGCACGCCACGTGGCGCAGATCGCGGTGGTGGCTGCGGTCGAGCCGCGAGTTACTTAGGTTGTACGTGGAGAGGGCGTTGATGGCGGTCATGAGTCGCTCCTCGCGCACCTCATCGGGCGGAAAGGGGAGCGTGGGCTCGGAGGTTTTGCGACGCTTGGGGGTCTGGCCGGACGGTGCCGGTGCTGGTACAAGGTCTCGTGCCGCGCGCCGCAGCTCGATAAGGGCGTTATCGAACATGACGGTTTTAGAGTCGCGAAGCAGCTTGGGGTCGAGCCCGTGGAATACGGCGTAATCCTGCAGCCACACGCGTGCAAATCGGTCGATGCCGGGCTCGAAGGCGCGATAGACATCCCAAAAAGCCTTGATCTTGTTAAAACCATCGAGCGGGTCATCTACGCCAATGCCGCAAATCAGCTCATAGAGATACAGAAAGGCAAAGGACGTAGACGTTTCCTCGACGGTTCCGCGGCGCACTTGGGCACGCCAGGTAAAGTAGCCGCGCAACTGCCGGTCGCTCATGGCGTTGTAGGTGGGAAAGTACGACTTAAAGGTGCCGTTGTAGGGACAGTCGTCCTCAAAGTCGGCCATCAGCAAGCCTTGGCGGTAGAAAAGCTCGGCCTCCGATAGCCAGCGGCCCGCGCCGCCCTTGGGGTCATCCTGCCAGCGCGATATCTCGCGCATCTTGCGGTATTGGTCGGGGAGGAAATTCTGCATCTGTCGGCCGGTTTTGAGAATCGGCTCGTCTGCGTAGATTTCGTTTGAGAAGCGGGCGGACTGATGGGTCCGGGCCTCGGCCATAATGCGCTCGATGAGCATCTTGATGTCCTGGTCGGCCACCGCTTCTCCTCTCCTAACGCAGCTACGGTGACCTCATATCATAGCACAGCATCAAACAGGTGTTCGAGATACCGCTGCGTTGATAGATTTAGAACAGGAGGGCGTAGATGACGGCGATGACGACGGAGGGGAGCATATTGGCCGTGCGGAAGGTCTGAGGACGGATGAGGTTGACGCCGACGCAGAAGATGAGCATGGAGCCTACGAGCGAAAGGCTGTTGAGGGCTGCTGTGGTCATGATGGGGGAGAGCGCGCCGGCAAACAACGTGATCGTCCCCTGGAACACGGCGACGGGCAGGGCGGAGAAAATGCAGCCGCGGCCAAGCGACGCCGTCATGGTGCAGACGATGATGCAGTCCAATGCGCCTTTCAGGGCAAGCGTTGACCAGTCACCGAGCAGACCGTCCTGGATCGATCCCACAATTGCCATGGCGCCGATACACACGGTGAGTGAAGTCGAGACAAAAGCGTTGGTGAACTCGTTATCGCCCTCACTGCCGGTCTTGCGCTTGAGCCATTCGCCAAGGTTCTCGATGGCGGCTTCCAAGTTGACGGCCTCGCCGATGAGCGAACCGAGCGCAAATGAGACGATGAGCATGGTGGTGCCGGTGGTCGCTAGCGCCTTCCCATCGATAAGGAGCATCTTTTGCATGGTGCCGCCAAGGCCGATAAACAGGACGCACAGCCCCGATGCTTTCATGAGTGTGTCTTGGATGCGCGGTGTGATGAAGCGGCCGCCCGCTAATCCCAAAAGACCGCCCGCAACTAAAAGCACAACGTTGATGATTGTTCCCAAGCCCGGCATGAGCCCTCCTGTATTGATGCCAACGTGGCAATCGTAGCAGAGTGGAATGCGAGGTACATCGCGACTCATCTAATACGTTATATAAGTGGCATTAGCAACGACGCGCAGCATTTAAGCCTCAGGTGGTTGTCGGGACATAGGGATAGTATTCAAAGCGCAGTGTCATAAGCCGCTGCGGGGATTCAATAGCCGCGGCGATGATATTGGCATCGCGGGCACGATCAAACCCTTCGAGTTCGATCTGATACGAGACGTCTTGCATAATGTCCAGACGTCGCCAGGCTAGGAGTGTGTCACCATCGAATTCCAAGGTCTTGCCTCCGTCTGGAGCAACGGCGTATAGACGCAGCTTGGCGGTGGTTGCAGGGTCGACAACCGTGACCTTTTTAATTTCGTTTCGAGTATTCTTGGCGCCCAACAAGGTGAGCAGTGTTGGGGCCACGACCTCGCCCGATGGCAAAAAGACGACTTCGATGGATTCGGGAAATGCGATGATAGCCGACTTGCGGACGGGCTGATTGGCGGCGGCAACTTCGATGTTCGCAGCGTCGATGACCTCTGTGTGGTCGAGTGCGGCAAGCACGCAACAGTTACCTTCATCGATCTCTTGAGGATCAGCAAGCCCCAGACTGTCCGCGAGCTCGGGATCGTTTGGATCGGCAGCGGGCTCATTCGGTGCTTCGAAAGAAGCTGGGGCGCTGTTTGTCGGCGACGGCGTGTCGCCCGCACCTGCTTCTTTATCCGCGCTCTCTTCTTGTATGGTTGCGTTGATGGGTTCGTCGTTTGAGGGGAGCGTCTTGGCGTCAAGCGCGGAGGGGAGAATTCCGATGGCTCCGGATCCGTTCCACTCCATTTCGAGAAGCGCCGGGTCGGCAAGAATGCGTTGCCTGCTTTGCGCGTGGGCATCGATTTCAATAGGGCCTGCCTCTATCCCTCGTGTAAGACTGAGTGATCCGGCTGGCTTCTCGAAATGAGCGTTTGTGTCTTTGGCGCTGACGGCGTAGAACAGCAGGGACGCTTCTCCCGCCGCGATGGCATCGGTGCCGGCTTTGGTCAGTCGCAACGATGCCGTGAATGAGAGGGTGGGCTGCGCATCGTCTGCATTCGCGGCGGCGCAGCCCAGACATATACCGCCTCCTTTCTCGAAAAACGTACCGTCGAAGGCGACCTTCGCTCCGTTCGCCGAGTCATCGACCGAAGCGATGTCGATGCGCAGCTCTAAATTGCATGGATCGCCATCCGCATCGAGCACAACCGAGCGCCACATGCAGACGGCGCACCCCGCCTGGGAGCCGTTTGCCTTGTTCGAACGATTGATATCCACGACTATCGAGCCGTCCGTATTACGACGAAGGCATCCCGAGGTTGAGATTGCGGCTTGTGCGATCGAAAAACGCTTACACGCAATGGCACTCGACGGATTTGGTGCGGAGCTTAGGGCTGCTGGTAAGGAGTCTGCCATGACGGGAGTCGCCCAAGCGGCGACGGGCGTTCCGGTTGCGAGCGCGCCGCAGAGTGCGACGACGGGCAAAAGGTTCTTTGATGCCATGGGGTCTCCTTAGCTAATTTAGTGCGGCCTGTCCGTGTTTTGTTTCTGGCTGCGTTTGATGTGCAGACCGAGGCCGGCGGTCCCCGCGCCTGCTGCTGCGGCGCCTGCTGCCAAGAGCCATCGTCTGTCGCCTGTCTGCGCCAACGGTTCCTCGCGGTCGCCGCGGTCGAGCTCCGAGAGGTCGACCGTCACTTGCGTGGCGGCCTGCGCCTGTTCTTGCTGGGCAAAGGCCATGGCTGGCCCAAACGCTAGGATGCTGACGGCGGCGGCCAGGGCGACAGCCTTATGCCGTGTGCGCACCGGGCTCGACCGTCCAGGTGATCGTTGCAACCTGATCGCCTTCGCCGGTTACGCGGAAGATGTCGCGCGTGACGCGGGCGACGTTTCCGCTTGTCTTGAGCTTAATTTTGTCCTTGCCGCCGGCAATGCCCTGGTAGCCCATGTCGAAGGCTGCATTCTTGGAAAGATCGAGGCCCGTCCCCTGCGTTGCGGCGCTGGCGTTCTGGAGTGCGCCGTCGGGGCCGACCTTAAAGTCGATGGAGTTCTGTGCGGTTCCGGCTTTGGCGTCGGCAGCAATGGTCCAGGTGTTCATGGCGTCGATCTTCATGTTGGTGACATGGATGCCGTAGGCCGAATGATTGTCGATGGTGGTCGCGTCTTCTGAGGGGCCCTGAAGCGTGCCGTCGGCCTTGGCGACGAAGGGAATAACCGTCGGAACTTTGAACTCAACGTTGTCGATCTCGGTCCTGACCATTACTTTCGTGGTTCCAACGCGCCCGGCTGCCATAGCTGGCGTCGGGGCGGCGCCCATTGCGAGCGCGAGCGCGAGCCCTGCGCCCACGACGAGCGCTCTGGCTCCGTTCATGTTCCTGGTGATGTCCATGGTCGTTCCTTTCTATTCGCCGCGGGCCGTCCCCGCGATGATTGGACGAATGCTGGTGAATTGCGTGCGGTGCCGCGTCGGCCGGAAAAGCTAGTTCTCGGCTTGCTCAACCCGCACCTTGACACGTGTCGGATTGCCGTGGCTGTCGAGGGTCTTGGCATCGAGTGCCTGGATCTCGATGTACGCCTCGCCTTCTTTGATGTCGCCGGCGGGGCACGTTTCGATTGTCTTGCCGGTCTCGACCACACCGGATTCGTACATGGTCTCGTCGTTTTGGATGACGCGGAATCGCTGGGGAAATTTATTGTCTTGGACGTTTTGCACGTTGACGCGCAGCTTGCCGTCCTCCTGCAGCTGAGCGACCGGTGCGACCGAAATCGTCATCATGTTGTCGCGGACGATGGCGTCGAGCTCATCTTGGATTTCCTGACGCGTTTTGCCCTCGGCCGTCGTAACCGAAGCGCCCGCCTCGGGTACGGGCTGCGACTGCCAAGCGTATAGTCCTACGGCGACAAGGGCACAGACGATGGCCAAACAGGCAAGGATGAGCTTCTTGCGACGACCCAGGCCTGCAAAGTGGGGTGGCTTCTTCGCGCTCATGCGGCATCCTTGGCGGTATAGATGCGCGCAAAGGTGGACGGGTTCGCTCCAAAGAGCATGTGAAGCATCAGGCGGCGTGAGTAGACAAGCTCGTCGAAGTCGGGAGGGAGCTCGATGTCGTGGATATGCGCGATGCGGTGGGCGAGCGCCGAGAACGACTCGGGGTCGCAGATCACATCGGTGGTAACGTGGTAGACCGTCGTATCGGGGAATGCCTCTTCGTCGAAAGGCAGGAGATGGGGATCGTCGTCGACTTCGATGGCGATGCCGTACTGGGGCCAGTAATATGCCATGGGAACCTCCCTGCTTCTGGGGCCAAAACTTCTGTCGGTTTTGGCTGTCGATGCCGACGGTATCAGCCACTACTTGACCAATTGCTGACCAAATGCTTGACGGATTGGTGTCTCCGCAGGTAAAAGGCGGCAAAAAATACTCCAACTTTTTTCAAGCGACAATCGCGCGGTCGGCGACGGCGGGGCCATATGTGTCAAAAGCATCGTCTACCGAGGAAATCAAGCCGCTCGCCGAATTGTACGAACGTAAAAATCGCCAATTATGGAGACGGTCTCGAACACGTCGACGAAACGATGCGGTAACATCTCCCTGCAAACACTGTAGTTAGCTAAAGGGGGAGTTCGCGTGTCTGCAACCATCAAACCCTTCACCGACGAGTTCGAAGAGTATGGTCGCGATGAGTCTCGCGCATCGGGCGAGGCCTCGAGCATCTCGTTTCCGACAACGGAAGACGAGGTCCGTGCCATTTTGGAAAAGCTCCATGCCGAGCGTGTCCCGGTAACGGTTCAGGGCGCCCGAACCGGCCTTGCCGCCGGTGCCGTGCCCCACGGCGGGCATATCCTCAATACTTCCCGTATGAATCGCTACTTGGGCCTTCGCCGCGATGAACAAGGCCAATTTCTGCTGCGCGTGGAGCCGGGCGTTGTGCTCTCGGAGCTGCGCAAGCAGCTGAGCAAGAAGGTGCTGCCGACTGCTGGTTGGGACCAGGCATCGCTTGAGGCCTACGAGGAGTTCCAAGAGGCCCCCGAGCAGTTCTTTCCCACCGATCCCACCGAGGCATCTGCCTGTCTGGGCGGCATGGCGGCATGTAACGCCTCCGGTGCCCGCAGCTACGCCTACGGTCCCATGCGCCCACATATCACGGGACTCCACGTCGCGCTGGCTGATGGCGATTTGCTTGAGCTTCAGCGCGGCGAGGCTTTTGCCCAGGGCCGCCACCTGTCGCTCGTGACGGCAGTGGGCCGTACGCTCGAGCTCGATCTTCCCGGCTATACCATGCCCAAGACAAAAAATGCCTCAGGCTATTTCGTTGCGGACGAAATGGACGCCATCGACCTCTTTATCGGTGCTTGTGGCACGCTCGGCGTTATCACCGAGCTCGAGATTGCCCTGCAGGCGGCGCCTGCGGTCGTTTGGGGTGTGAGCTGCTTTTTCAATAGCGAAGACAAGGCCGTGTCCTTTACCGATTCCATGCGTCCCGTCCTGTCCCATGCGGCTGCCATCGAGTACTTCGACGCTGGCGCCCTGGATATTCTACGTCGCCAGCGCGAGCAGTCGACGGCGTTTGCCTCGCTGCCGGCGCTCGACAAAGAGGCCAAGGTCTGTGTCTACGTGGAGCTCGACTGCGATGACGAGGCCCAGGCGACCGAGGAACTGTACCACCTGGGATGGGTGCTCGAGTTTGCGGGTGGCCGCGACGATGCGACATGGGTCGCGCGCACCGAGGTTGATCGCGAGTGCCAGCGGTTCTTCCGCCATGCGGTCCCCGAGAGCGTCAACATGCTTATCGACGAGCGTCGCCGCACGGATCCCACCATCACCAAACTGGGTTCGGACATGTCGGTGCCCAATGCACGCCTTGCCGATGTCGTGGCCCTCTATCGCCGCACACTGGCCGAAAGCGGGCTTGAATCTGCTGCCTGGGGGCACATCGGTAACAACCATCTGCATGTGAACATCCTGCCGCGCGATGCGCAGGACTACCGTCGCGGTGGCGAGCTGTTTGCCCAGTGGGCTGCGGAGGTAACGGCTATGGGCGGTGCCGTTTCTGCCGAACACGGCGTCGGCAAGATCAAGGCGGGCTTCTTGGAGACGATGTACGGTCACGAGGCCATGGTCGAGTCGGCGCGGCTCAAGCTCCAGCTCGATCCTGCCGGGCAGCTGGGTCGCGGTAACCTGTTTTCGGAGAAGCTCTTGGATGAGCTCGTCCAGAAAGGGGGCGCGTGAAGATGAGCGATTTCCATATGGTGGTGTGCGTCAAGGCCGTGCCGGGCAGCACCGAGGTCAAGATGGACCCCAAGACCAATACCATCGTGCGCGATGGCAAGCAGGCGGTCATTAATCCCTTTGATGCGAGCGCTTTGGAATGCGCGCTGGCGCTGAAGGACGACTTTATCGGCTTTGGCATGGATGTGCGCGTGACGGTGGTGTCGATGGGCATCCCCGCGACCGAGTCGCTGCTGCGCGACTGCATCGCTCGAGGCGCCGACGATGCGCTGCTGCTGACCGATCGCGCCTTTGCAGGTGCCGATACCCTGGCAACCACCTATGCCCTCAAGTGCGGCATCGAGGCGCTCGACGAGGACTTCGACCTGCTCATCTGCGGCAAGATGGCGGTGGATGGCGATACGGCCCAGATTGGTCCCGAGCTTGCCGGTGCCTTTGATATTCCCTGCGTGACCGACGTGAGCTGCGTGCAGAGCGCGGGCTTTACGACCTGTGGCTCGCTGGCGCTCGTTCACGGATGCGATGCCGGCGAGGAGACGGTGTACCTTGAGATGCCGTGCGCGATGACGACTGCCAAGGAGATTGGCCAGTTGCGTATGCCGAGTATTGCCGGTATTCGCGCGGCGGAGGAGGCGGACGTGCGCGTGGTCAGTGCCGCCGACGTGAACGCCGACCCCGCGCGTTGCGGTCTTGCCGGGTCGCCGACACAGGTCGTGCGCTCGTTTGTGCCCGACCGTGACCAAACGTGCGAGGCCGTTGAGGGGACGGCGTCCGAGCAGGCGGCAAAGCTTGCCAAGATTATCGAGGGGATGGCATAGATGAGCGGACTGATTATCGATAGCGAAGCCTGTATCGGCTGCGGTCGCTGCGTTCGCGCCTGTGCCTCGGGCGGCATCGTAGTGGAAGGCGAGCGACCCAGCCGATGCGCCCGCGTAACCGACGGCTGCATCCTATGCGGTGGGTGCGTCGACGCCTGCCCTGTCAACGCTATCTCGATCGAGCGTGACGAGGCCGCTGGTGCGGTGGACCTTGATGCATATCGAGACATTTGGGTATTCGCGCAGACCGACGAGCACGATACGGTGACTCCCGTTGCCTATGAGCTTATGGGCAAGGGCCGCGAGCTTGCCGATGCTCGCGACTGCCGTCTGGTGGCACTGATCGGTATGGGTCCCGAGGGTTCTCTCGGCGACCTGGAGCATCTGGTTTGCGCGGGCGCCGACGAAGTCCTGGCCTGTCGCGACGAGCGCCTGCGCCAAAACGATGCGGAGGTCTACGCCCGCTTGATCTGCGATTTGGTAGCCGAACGCAAACCCGAGGCCATCCTATACGGTGCGACCGCTTTTGGCCGCGAACTGGCACCCGGCGTTGCCGTGCGCTTGCAGACGGGCCTTACGGCTGACTGCACCGTACTTTCGATGGATACGGAGACGGGGCTGCTGCAACAGACGCGTCCGGCGTTTGGCGGCAACCTGATGGCCACCATCGTCTGCCCCAATCATCGTCCCCAGATGGCAACGGTTCGTCCCGGCATCTTTAAGGCGCCCGACTTTGACTACGACCGCTCCGGCACGATCACCCAGATATCGCTTGCGGATGATGCTAAGGCTCGTGTCGAGATCTCGATTCCCGCCGAGGAGTGGAGGCAGCAGGCCTCGATCGCCGATGCCGAGCGCTTGGTCGTGGTGGGCCGCGGCATTGGCTCCAAGAAGAATCTGCCCCTGATGCGAAGGCTCGCCGAGGCTCTGGGAGCCGAGCTTGGTTGCACGCGACCTGTCGTGGAGGCCGGCTGGTTGGAGTGTCGCCATCAGATTGGCCAGACCGGCGTATCGGTTTCGCCCAAGCTTCTCGTGAGTATCGGTGTTTCGGGCGCCATCCAGCATCTTGCCGGCATCGGTGGGGCAGAGTGCATTATCGCCATCAACGAGGACCCGGATGCCCCCATCTTTGGTGCTGCCCAGTACAAGGTTGTCGGCGATGCCGTCGAGGTCGTCGAGGAACTGCTGGCCCAGCTTGAGCGCTAGGCGCGCGCCAGCCAGTCGCGCATCTCGTCCTTTAGGCACTCCCAGGTCGCTTGCGTGGTGGGATTGGTAAAGGGGCGCGTAATGCCAAAGGGTGCGTCGAGCAGGCGGTAGATATCGCCCTGTTCGCGCGCCAGCGCGCGGCTTGCTGGATAGACGAGCTCAAACATAAAGCAGATAAGCCCCACCAAGAAGTCGGCGGGCTCATCGCGCTCATCGCGTGCGACGCAGCGGTGCTCGTCAAAGGCGGCAAGTGTCGGCGACGAGAAACGGCTGCCGAGAAACGTCTTCTCGTCCACCTTGAGGATAGTGTCGACGGTGCTGTCGGCGATGGTGCGCATAATGTCGATCTTGTCACCATCGCGCACGATATCGCAGAAGCACCGTGTACGCTCGTCGAGTTGTGCCGGCAGGCGAAAGTCGCTGTGATAGGCGATGCTCGCTCGGATGAGCTCGTCATGCGCACCGGTTTCGATAAAGTCACGGATGTTTGTCGTGGCGGGTGCATCGGCGGGATTCTCGCCAAAGAGGACCTCGATGCCCAGCGCCGCATGGCTCATGCTCTCGGCGTCCTTAAAGGTGTCCCAGCGTCGCAGCTGCTCAAAGCGGCCCATATCGTGTAGCAGGCCGCAAAGCCATGCCAGGTCAATATCTTCTGACGACCAGCCCTGCTCGCGCGCTACGGCATCGCATGCCTCGGCCACGTGGTACGTATGCTCGATTTTGAGCGCGATGCGTGGGTTGGTGGCGTCGTAGGCATCGGTGTAGCTTTTGAAGGCCGCGCGCGCCCGGTCTCGATCGATAGCTGTCATAATGACTTCCTAAAAAGTTGTGTCTTTCGATCCGGTGGCAATTGTAGGTGAACTCGGTTGCTGTCGGATGATGATTCTGCCGTATCGCTACATGCGGCTCGGAGACCTTGTCAGGATGAGAAGCGTATGGTGCTCAAAATCGTTAGAACCGTCTGGCCGGTGATGCTTACCTATGTTGCAATAGGCGCGCCGTGCGGAATGATCATGGGGCAGACGGGAATGGAGCCCTGGATGGTCTTTGCCCTGAGCAGTACGTTTGTGACGGGCAGCGGCCAGTTTATGATCTGCAACCTGTGGCTGGCGGGTGTGCCGGCAGCATCGATCGTCGCGAGCGTTGCCGCCATCTCCTCGCGTTTTGCGCTTTACTCGGCATCGATCGCACCGCATCTGAGGGGTGCCTCGAAGCGTCAGACGCTGGCTGTTGCCGCGACACTTACCGAGGAGGCATATGGCATCTCGCTTGCCAAGTTGGTTGAAGGGGAGGATTGGGGCCCGCGCGAGTCCTTTGTGCTCAACGTGATCCTTATCGCAACATGGGGCGTTTCGTGTACGATGGGCGCCATCGTCGGCGCCGTTGTCGATGTTCCCACCGCCATTGCAGCCTTTGTCTGCACCTCGCTCTTTATCTGCCTGCTCTTTTCGCAGCGGCTGTCGCGCGGTAACGTTGTCGCGGCGGTTTCGGGCGCGGTGTCCGTCGCCGTATGCAAGTTCTTGGGCCTCGCGAATATTGCCGTGCCGGCAAGCGTCGTGGTCGGCATTGCCATTGCGCTGGCGTGCGATGCTGTATTTGACGGAAGAGGTGCCCGCGATGCCCGCTAACGAGTTCTTGGTTCTGTGGCTGTCGTCGTGGGCTGCTATCGCGTTCTTTCGCATCGCGCCGGCGTTCGCCTTGCGCGGGCGGACCCTGTCGCCCCGCATTACCGAGGCCCTGGGCTATATCCCGCCCGCTGCCTTTGCCGCGCTGGTCGCCAACGACTTGGTGAACCCCGGCGCGTTCGACGCGGGACTCTGGCCTGCCTTGGTTCCCTGGATTGCGGCCACCGGCGTCGTGGCGGTGGCAATCAAGACAAAGTCGATGTTGTGGTGCTGCGTTTCGGGCATCGTGTTCTATATCGTTTTGAGCCTCGTATAGGAGCAGGACGCGTTATCGTCCCGGCCTAACGAATCGAATTTCTCACCGAGGCGGTCTGCTTCTTCTGGTACCATGGTCAAACTTTACTGTAGCAAAGCGTGACGTGGGCTTTTGTTCTGCGTCAGCGGAAATGGGGGTTTCATGGCACAGGAAGCGACCGCCAGCGAGCAAAAGAAATTCAAGGTACCGCGCATCCCGGGCGACATCATGATCTATCCGATGATCGTCGGCCTTTTGCTCAATACCTTCTGCCCGCAGGTCTTTGAGGTCGGCGGCTTCTTTACGGCTGCCTGCCGCGGCGGCTCCAACACCATCGTTGCCGCGATCTTGCTGTTCGTGGGCGCCGGCATCAGCTTTAAGTCCACGCCGGGCGCCATCAAGACCGGCATCGTCGTGCTGATTCCTAAGCTTGTAGTGGCAGCCGCGCTGGGTCTGGGCGTCGCGTACTTCTTTAACGATAACTTTTTAGGCCTGAGCTCGGTTTCCATCATCGGCGGCATTACGTTTTGCAACATGGCGCTCTATACGGGCATCATGGGCGAGTTCGGCGATGAGTCCGAGCAGGGCGCTGTCGGTATCCTGTTCTTTACGGCCGGCCCCGCCGTCACGATGATCATCCTTGGTGTTTCGGGTCTCGCCAACATCCCCGTCGGCACCATCATCGGATCCATCCTGCCGCTTGTTATCGGCATGGTCCTGGGCAACTTGTTCCCGTTTATCAAGAACCTGCTGGTTCCCGGCGCCAATCCCGCGATCGCTGTAATTGGTTTTCAGCTCGGTGCGTCCATGAGCCTTTCGAGCTTCATCGCCGGTGGCATTTCGGGCATCCTGCTGGGCCTCATCACGCTCTTTATCGTCGGTCCCATTACCTTTGCCTTCGAGCGCCTGTGTGGCGGCAATGGTAAGGCGGCTGTGGCATGTTCCACCATTGCCGGCACGGCCATGACCACGCCGGTCGCCCTCGCCGAGGTCGCTCCGCGCTATGCCGAGCTTGCGCCCACCGCGTATGCGCAGATCGCCACTGCCGTCATCATCACGGCAATCATGGCCCCGATTCTGACCGGCTGGGTCGATAAGAAGTTCTGCCAGAGCAAGGAAGACCTGTCGCCTGCCGGTGTCGAGGCCATCGAGGAGGCTGTCGCGGCCGACATCGATGGCGAGTAGCAATCGATACCCATCAATGATTCCGGCGTGCAACTCGCGCCGTTTGAGCGCCCGAACGAGAGCTGTCTTGCAGTGACGTTCGGGCGCTCTGCTATTATTCCCCTTACCCCTGCGGAGAAAGGGGCGTTTATTGCCCAGACACGAATCGGGCGATTCTGACCACTTGGATATTGAAGGGAGGGCGTCTAGTGGTTAAGGCACTCAAGATTGAGATATTCCTGCTATGCATGATTGTTCTTATCGGGCTTGCCGTACGAAGCCGTCGCTCCCTGTTCTCGAGCACCCAGCAGCTTTTGTTTAGCATGCTGGGCTACACGTCTGCTGCCTACATTTTCTTCGATATGATCTGGACGCTTTCGGATGGTGTGGACGGCACGTTGGGCATTGCAGCCAACTGGATTTCCAACGCGGTTTCGTTTTCGCTCTTCGCCATCGCGTGTCTCATTTGGTTTATCTATTCCGAGACGATGCAGGGTTCTCACCTTGTGACCTCGCGCTATAGGGTGGTGCTTGTAACGTTGCCTACGGCTCTGGTGGTCGTGCTGGCTTTTACCAGTTACTGGACGCACGCCCTGTTCTATATCGATTCGCAGGGCGTGTATCGTCGCGGCTTTGCCTATATGATCCAGCCCATTGTCAGCTACTGTTACGTTATACATACGTCCCTGCATGCGTTTGTGCAATCTCGCAGGGTCGAGAGCCTGCAGACGAAGGCTATCTATCGAACCTTAGCATTTTTCGCCATTCCGGCCCTGGTGGGCGGTACCTTTCAGATCGTATACTCGGTGCCTGGCCTTTGTGTCGGCATAATGATTAGCATGTTGCTGCTCTATATCATCTGCCAGGAGCAGCTCATCTCGACCGACCCGTTGACTGGCCTCAACAATCGCAACCGTTTTGAGACCTATATGCTGTCGCTCTTCTCAAATGTTGGTCATACGGACGATGTGTATCTTCTCATGATGGACGCTGACGGCTTTAAGCAGATTAACGATCGCTATGGACATGTGGAGGGTGATCATGCTCTTCAGGTCTTATCTGCTGCGCTCAAAAAGGTCTGCACGGCGTCTGGCAGCTTTATCGCACGTTATGGCGGCGATGAGTTCGTAGTCCTTCAAAAGGCGGCAGCGGAACAGGACATCATACGTCTGTGCGCGGCAATCAACGACGAGCTCGCGCGCGCCGAGGTGCCGTATCTGTTGCGGATGTCCATCGGCTACGCACGGGTCGGTGACGGCGTCGATACCTGGCAAGACTTGCTTCGCGCTGCCGACGCGGAGCTCTACCGCGTCAAGGCCGAGAAAAAGAAGGCCGGCGTCCAGATACGCTAGGAAAAGGGCGCACGCTGGCGTGCGTGGCGCCCCTCGGCTCACCGATGTACTCCATTAAGCTAAAGTATGTGAATCCCTTCTGCTAAATAAGGGCAGCTCGTTAGGCCTTTTTGGGCCTGTTGACGATGATGATGCCGCTGCAGACCAACAGCAGGGCAACGATGACGGTAACGGGGCTCGTGCCAGCGCCCTCGCCGAGCAGCAGCGCGCTCAGCACCACACCAAAGACGGGGTTCATAAACCCAAAGACCGAGACGCGGCTGACGGGGTTGACGGCAAGCAGGCGCGACCACAGCGAGTAGGCGACCGCGGAGATAAGCGCCATGTAGATGATGAGCGCGATGGCGGGGGCAATCGCCGTGGGGGAGAGCGCGCCACCCATCAAAAAGCCGATGGCGGTGAGGACAAGGCCGCCGACCAAGAACTGCCACCCGGCAAGCAAGACGCCGTCGTGCTCGCGCGAGAAGATGCCAATCAGGCAGGTCGAAAGGGCACCCGCGACGGTGGAGGCTAGGATAAAGCCCTCGCCATCGAGCCTGAAGCCAAAGGTGCCATCCGCGCCCGAAAGGTTGACGAGCGCGACGCCGGCAAAGCCCAGTGCACAGCCAAGCACCTTGGCCGTATTGAGCTTCTCGGTGTGAAATGCCAGGGCGGCAAAGAGGATTGCGAGGAAGTTGGCGCTGGCCTCGATGATGGAGCTCGACATGGCGCTGGCGCGCGAGAGGCCCAGATAGAAAAAGAAGTACTGCCCGATAGTCTGGAAGAGCGACAAGACAAAGATGGGCTTGATGTCGCGCGCTTGCGGTATGAGGGGGCGGCGTTGGGCCGCGCTCATCCCAACGATAACCAGGGCGCCGGCAAGCGTAAAGCGTAAACCTGCAAAGAGCAGCTGCGAAGCGCTATCGTGCGCTGGGATGCCAAAGAGCGCGTAGCCGATCTTGATGCAGGGAAAGGCCGATCCCCAGAGTGCACAGCAAACAAGACAGCCCAGGATGAGTCCGGGCAGGGTGGCGAGATACGGCTTGCGGCTTTCCATGATGTCCTTCCTACATGCGCGAAGTAAAAAAGAACCCGCCACCGGATGTGTCGGTGGCGGGTGTTGTTACCCGAAGGGATTGTACCTGATGGGAAAGGTTTAAGCGAAGTAGGCCACGCCGCTCTCAAAGATCGGCATGAACTTATCGCCGGGGACATGCTCGGGCACGTTGCGGTACAGGTTGTCGCCGCGACGCTCGGCATGGCCCATCTTGCCCAGGACGCGGCCGTCGGGGCTCGTGATGCCCTCGATGGCGAGTGCGGAGCCGTTGGGGTTGACGGAAAGATCCATGCTGGGCTTGGCGTCTTCGCCCACGTACTGCGTGGCGACCTGGCCGTTGGCGATCAGCTGGGCGAGCACTTCGTCGTTGGCGACAAAGCGGCCCTCGCCGTGGCTGATGGCGACGGTGTAGGGGTCATCTAGGCTGCACTGCGACAGCCACGGGGACAAGTTGGACGAGATGCGGGTGCGCACCAGACGGCTCTGGTGGCGGCCGATGGTGTTGAACGTCAACGTGGGCGCATCGGGTGTGGCGTCGACGATGTCGCCGTAGGGCACCAGGCCGAGCTTGATCAGGGCCTGGAAGCCGTTGCAGATGCCCAGCATCAGGCCATCGCGGGCCTTGAGCAGGTCGCGGACTGCCTCGGTGACCTCGGGAGCGCGGAAGAACGCCGTGATGAACTTGGCGGAGCCGTCGGGCTCGTCGCCGCCCGAGAAGCCGCCGGGGATCATGACGATCTGGCTTGCACGGATGCGGCGGGCAAGCTCGTGGGTGCTCTCGGCGACGGCCTCGGGCGTGAGGTTGTTGATCACGAAGGTGTCGGCTTCGGCACCGGCTGCGCGGAAGGCACGTGCGCTGTCGTACTCACAGTTGTTGCCGGGGAACACGGGGATGATCACGCGCGGACGGGCGATCTTGGCGCCGCTGTACACGTGGATGTCCTTGGCACGGAAGTCGATGGTCTCGACCTCGGGGGTCTCGTCGGCGCTGCGGTAGGCAAAGACGCCCTCGATGCCGCTCTCCCAGGCCTCCTGGAGCTCGGAGAGCTCGATGACCTCGGAGCCGGTGTCGATGACATAGCCTTCGACGGTGGTGCCCAGGGGCTCGACGACAACGCCGTCGGCGACCTCGGGCAGCTCGGCATCCTCGGCGAGCTCGACGATAAAGCTGCCGTAGAGCGGGGTGAAGAGGCTCTCTACGTCTACATCATCGGCAAGCTCGATGCCGATCTGGTTACCGACGCACATCTTAAAGAGGCTCTCGGCGCCGCAGCCGTAGCCGGGCGTGGAGATGGCCAGGGCGTTGCCGGTAGCAGTGAGCGCCTCGACGGCGTCAAACGCGGCGAGCAGCTGCTGAGCGTCGGGACGGTAGTCCTCGCCATAGGTAGCGGGGGCGATGCGGACGACGCGGTGCGTGAGGCCCTTGAACTCGGGCGAGACGGCACGGGCGGCTCTGCCCACGGCGACGGCGAAGCTGATCAGGGTCGGCGGAACGTTGAGCTCGCCGGCCTCGTCCTCAAACGAGCCGCTCATGGAGTCCTTGCCACCGATGGCGCCGGCACCCAGGTCGACTTGGGCCATGAGGGCGCCCAAGACGGCTGCCGTGGGCTTGCCCCAGCGCTCGGCCTCGGTGCGCAGACGCTCGAAGTACTCCTGGAAGGAGAGATAGGCGCGCTTGTGCTCAAAGCCGGCAGCCACGAGCTTGGCGATGGACTCGACCACGGACAGGTAGGCGCCCGCAAACTGGTCGGCCTCCATCAGATAGGGGTTGAAGCCCCATGCCATGGCACTCGCCGTGGTGGTCTCGCCGTCCACGGGGAACTTGGCGACCATGGCCGAGCTGGGGGTGAGCTGCGTCTTGCCGCCAAAGGGCATGAGCACGGTCGCGGCGCCGATGGTGGAGTCGAAGCGCTCGGAAAGGCCCTTGTTGGAAGCGACGTTGAGGTCGGTGACAAGCGAGGTCATGCGCTCGGCAAGCGTGGTGCCGGCCCAGCTGGGCTGCCACACGCTGCGGGCGCATACGTGGGCGATCTGGTGCTTGGGCGCGCCGTTGGAGTTGAGGAACTCGCGGGATAGGTCGACGATGGCGACACCGTTCCAGGCCATGCGCATGCGCGGCTCGGCGGTAACCTCGGCGATAACGGTCGCCTCGAGGTTCTCCTCGGCGGCGTAGCCCATGAACTCCTCGACGTCACCGTCGGCGACGGCGCAGGCCATACGCTCCTGGGACTCGGAGATAGCGAGCTCGGTGCCGTCCAGGCCGTCGTACTTCTTGGTCACGGTATCAAGGTCGACATACAGGCCGTCGGCAAGCTCGCCCACGGCGACCGAGACACCGCCGGCGCCAAAGTCGTTGCAGCGCTTGATCAGACGGCAGGCATCGCCGCGGCGGAACAGGCGCTGCAGCTTGCGCTCGACCGGGGCGTTGCCCTTCTGGACCTCGGCACCCGAGGTCTCGATGGACTCGGTGTTCTGGGTCTTGGAGGAGCCGGTGGCGCCACCGATGCCATCGCGGCCGGTGCGGCCGCCCAGCAGGATGATCTTGTCGGTGGGGGCGGGGCACTCGCGACGAACGTGGTTTGCCGGGGTAGCGCCCACGACGGCGCCAACCTCCATGCGCTTGGCCACGTAACCGGGGTGATAGAGTTCGTTGACCTGACCGGTGGCAAGGCCGATCTGGTTGCCGTAGCTGGAGTAGCCGGCGGCGGCAGTGGTCACGAGCTTGCGCTGCGGCAGCTTGCCCTCGAGCGTCTCGGAAACCGGGACGGTGGGGTCGCCGGCACCGGTGACGCGCATGGCCTGATACACATAGCTGCGGCCCGAGAGCGGGTCACGGATAGCGCCGCCCACGCAGGTGGCGGCACCGCCGAAGGGCTCGATCTCGGTCGGGTGGTTGTGGGTCTCGTTCTTAAAGAGGAACAGCCAGTCCTGGTCCTCGCCATCGACATCGACCTTCACCTTGACGGTGCAGGCGTTGATCTCCTCGGACTCATCGACATCGGTCATTACGCCGGTCTTCTTAAGGTACTTAGCGCCGATGGTGCCCATGTCCATGAGGCAGACGGGCTTGGCGTCGCGGCCGAGTTCGTGGCGCATCTCCATGTAGCGGTCGAAGGCCTGCTGCACCACGGCGTCGTCGATCGTCACGTCATCCAGGACGGTGCCGAAGGTGGTGTGGCGGCAGTGGTCGGACCAATAAGTGTCGATCACGCGGATCTCGGTGATGGTGGGGTCGCGGTCCTCATCGCGGAAGTACTGCTGGCAGAAGGCGATGTCCGCCTCGTCCATGGCAAGGCCGCGCTCGGAAATAAAGGCGGCAAGGCCGGCCTCGTCGAGCTCGCGGAAGCCGTCGAGCACCTCGACGGGCTGGGGCTCGGGGGTCTCCATGTACAGCGTCTCGGGCAGGTCGAGCGAGGCGATGCGCGCCTCGACGGGGTTCACCACGTAGTGCTTGATGGCATCGATGGCGGCTTCGTCCAGAGCGCCCGAGATCATATAGACCTTGGCGGAGCGCACGGCGGGGCGCTCGCCCTGGCTGATGAGCTGCACGCACTCGCTGGCGGAGTCGGCGCGCTGGTCAAACTGGCCAGGCAGGAATTCGACGGCAAAGACGGCGCCATCGCTTGCGGGGAGCTCGTCGTAGGTCACATCGACCTGGGGCTCGCTAAAGACGGTCGGCACGCAGGAGCGGAAAAGCTCCTCGTCGATGCCCTCGACGTCGTAGCGGTTGATGATCCTCAGGGCCTCGATGCCCTTGATGCCGAGAATTTCGGTCAGCTCGCCCTTGAGCTGCTGAGCCTCGACGTCGAACCCGGGTTTCTTCTCCACGTAGATACGAGAGACCATTGGTTCCTGCCTTCCTGATCGGTTGGGCGTACGGTACGGTATGCGGCAGCGGTCGGTTTACGGGGCAAGCCTCGCGGTCGCCTTGAGCCACATGTTTGTAAACCTCACTATGATACGACAGCTCGCGGCGCGTTGAGGACGGCGAGGGTGCTACAGTGAAGCGCAAACAAGAGAAAGGCATCACATGGCATTCGTTTCGCTCGCCATCATCGCACTCGTGGCCTTTGCGAGTCCTTTTATCGCCTCGGCGATTCCCGGAAAACCTGTTCCCGAGACGGTCTTTTTGCTCGTGCTCGGCGCGGTGCTGGGACCCCATATGCTCGGCGTCATCCATGTAGATGCTGAGGTCTCGCTTGTGTCCGAGCTGGGCCTGGCCTTTTTGTTCCTGCTTGCCGGCTTTGAGATCGACCCCAAGAGCATCACGGGCGTCGAGGGGCGCTACGGCTTGGCGACGTGGGCCGTCACGTTTGGTATCGCCTGGCTTGCCGTGCGCTTTACCCCGTGGTTCTCGGTCAGTCATTTCGACGGTATCGCCGTGACGCTTGCCCTCACTTCGACGGCGCTCGGCACGCTCGTGCCCATCATGCGTGAGCGCTCGCTCACTGGCACGCGTGTGGGCGACTCGATTCTCGCGTATGGCACCTGGGGTGAGCTCGGCCCTGTGCTCGCCATGTCGGTGCTGCTGTCTGCCCGCACTGGCATCCAAACGCTCGTAATCCTTGGCTTGTTTGCGGTGGTTTGCGTGTTGCTGGCTGTGGTCCCAAGCCGCTCCAAGCGTGTCGGCAGCCGCTTCTTTGCGTTTGTCGAGGAACGCGCCGATACCACGTCGCAGACCTTCGTGCGCCTGACGGTGCTCATCCTGGTCACACTCGTGGCGTTCTCGGCCGTCTTTGATCTCGACATCGTGTTGGGTTCTTTTGCCGCCGGCTTTGTCTTGCGCTATATCATCCCCGAGGGCAACCATACGCTCGAGACCAAGCTCGATGGCCTGGCCTACGGCTTTTTGATTCCGGTATTCTTTACCGTATCGGGCGCAAAGATCGATCTGACGGCCGTGGCGTCGCGCCCGGGTCTGCTCGTGGGCTTTATCGTGGCGTTGTTGATTATTCGTGCCGTGCCCATTCTTATTTCTATGAGCATTTGTCCTGCGACGCGCGATGTGTCGGCGTATGGTCGCATTACCGTGGCCCTGTACTGCACCACGGCCCTGCCGATCATCGTTGCCGTGACAAGCGTTGCCGTCAACGCGGGCGCGCTGTCGCAAGATATTGCGTCGGTCATGGTTGCTGCCGGTGCCATCACGGTGTTCTTGATGCCGTTGCTCGCGCAGCTCTTCTACCGCGTGGTCGACGCCGCGCCGGTCGCCGCCGTGGCAGAAGTTGCCGAGCATCCATCCGATGCGCTCGACATCCTGCGCGCCCATCACGATTTGGCGAGCCTGCTCGCACGTGAGCACGAGCTGCTGACTTCGCATGGCCATGGTCGCGTATTCGAGGGCTTGCCTACGCTCGATACGATTGCCGAGCGTCTTTCCGCCGAGGCGGCGAGCGGCCACATCGATGCCCGCATCGTGGACGCGGCGCATCTTCTTGCCGATAAGACCTATGGTGATGAGGTCGACCCGTCCGAGCTGACCCCGCGCGAGCGTCGCCGCCTGGAGCGCGCCAAGCTCGCCGTGCGCGAATACCGCCGCCGCATGTTGGAGCTCTATGCAAGAGAAGAAGCCGAGGACGACGACGGCAAGTAGTCGATACTCTCTCGGGGAAGCCGCGTCCCGCTTTGAAGGCTCGGAACGGGATGTGGTTTCCGAAACGGGGGCCGTTGGGAAACTGTGTCCCGGAATGGGCGCTCAGAGTGGGATGCAGTTTCCGCGAGAGACCCGTTGCGGAAACGGTATCCCAGAATCGGCGTTCAAGACGGGGCGCTCTTTCCGAAACATGGCCCTGAGGGAAGCTGCGTCCCGGTCTGAGTCGGGACTGCGGGACACAGCTTCCCTTTCAAACAGAAGAAGGCGCGCTGCCTGCAGTTGATGCAGACGGCGCGCCTTCTTTGTTGGACTATGTTGAGGCTGGGAGCTGAGGCTTGTGGTCCCTTAAGAGCGGGCGGCTCCGTCGACGGGGAGCACGGCGCCCGTGACGTAGGAGGACATGTCGCTCGCCAGGAAAACAAAGGCGTTGGCGACATCCTCGGGCTCGCCCATGCGACCCAGCGGAATGGTGGCGATGATGGGCTTAATAACCTCTTCGGGCAGGTTAGCGACCATATCGGTTTTGGTTACGCCGGGTGCAACGGCATTGACGCGAATGCCCACGGGGGCGAGCTCGCGCGAGAGCGACTGGACCATACCGTTGACGGCAAACTTGGACGTGGGGTAACCGACGCCGGAGGGCTGGCCGTACTTGGCGACCATCGAGCTTGTGGTAGTGATGGTGCCGCCGTGGCCGGCCTCGGTCATGATCTTGGCGGCAGCCTGGTGGCCATTAAAGACGGCGACGACGTTAAGGTCCATGACCTTTGCGAACTCCTCGGCCGTGTAGTCCAAGAGGGGTGAACGCTGGGAGATACCGGCATTGTTGACGACCGTGTCCAAGCCGCCCATGTCGGATGCAGCCTGGGTAAAGGCCTCGGTCACGGCTTCGAGTGAGGTGAGGTCGCAGGAGCGGCCCCAGACCTTGGCGTCGGGATAGGCGGCTGTCAGCTTCTCAACGGCCGCATCGGCGGTCTCTTGACGCGAGCCAAAGACAGTGACGGAGGCGCCCTCCTCGATAAAACGGCAGGCGATGGCATAGCCGATACCGCGCGTGCCTCCGGTGATGATTGCTTTCTTGCCCTCGAGCAACATGGTATTTCCTCTCATCGCGGGCGGACATTCGCAGCACAGCGTAGCCGTAACCGGAATCGGCCGTGTTTGCATATCGGTGAACGGTAGCCCGCGTTACCGATGAGCGGCTCGCGCAAATGTGCCCTGTCGTTGTGCTTAGGGCAGGAGACAAAAAGGCTCCCATCCCACATCGGACGGGAGCCCTCAAAGCGTGTATTGCTAGGCAAGCGTTGGATTAGTTGGCCATAACACCTTCGGTCCAGGCCTCGACGTCCTCGATGCGCAGGACGTTGGCGACCTCGGCCACGCAGTCGACGCTGGCAAGCTCGGCAGCGGCAGCCTGGACGTCCTTCTCGAGCGCGCGGTGCGTCAGGAAGATGACCGAACAGGCATCGCTGACGCCCGACTTGCCGTCTTCGACCTGGTTGATGAGCGAGATCGAGATGTTGTGCTTGGCAAAGATGTTGACCGTCTCGGACAGGGCACCCACGCGGTCGGCGACCTTCAGGCGCACATAGTACTTGGTCTGGAGCTCGTCCATGGGCTTAAAGGCGAGGTTGTGGCCATAGGGCTCAATCTCGGGCAGCGGAGCCACGCCGCGGCTGATCTGCTCGGAGAGCGACAGGATATCGCCCACGACGGCGCTCGCGGTGGGGAAGGAGCCTGCGCCGGCACCGTAGAACATGGTCTCGCCTACGGCGTCGCCTACCACGTAGACAGCGTTCATGGCGCCGTTGACCTTGGCAAGCATATGGTCGGCGGGAATCAGTGTGGGATGCACACGGACGTCGACACCGGTGTCGGTGTTGCGGGCGATACCGAGCAGCTTAATGGTGTAGCCGAGCTCGCGGGCTTGGGCGATGTCCTCGGCACCGATGGTACGGATACCCTGCTGGTACACATCGTCGGTGGTAACGCGGGTGCCAAAGCCGATGGAGGCGAGGATGGCCGTCTTGCTGGCGGCATCGAAGCCGTCGACGTCGGCGGACGGGTCGGCCTCGGCATAGCCCTTGGCCTGTGCGTCGGCAAGCACGTCGGCGTAATCGGCGCCCTCGGCGTCCATGCGCGACAGGATATAGTTGGTGGTACCGTTGAGAATGCCGGCGATGGTCAGGATCTTGTTGCCCACCAGGTCGTGCTCGAGCGTGCTCACGATGGGGATGCCGCCGCCGCAGCTGGCCTCGCACTTAATCTGCACGCCGCACGCGCGCGCCTTCTCGGCGAGCGTCTCGACATGACGGCCCAGCAGGGCCTTGTTGGCAGAGACGACATGCTTGCCGTTCTCGAAGGCAGTGGTGAAGATCTCGGTTGCGGGATGCTCACCGCCGATCAGCTCGACGACGATGTCGACGGCGGGGTCGCTGACGACATCGTGCCAGTCACTCGTAAAGGCCTCGCGCTCAATGCCTGCCGCCTCGGCCTGCTCCCAAGCAAGCGCGCAGGCGCGGGTCAGCTTAAGGTCGATGCCGTAGGCTGCCAGGTACTCATCGTGGTGGCTGTTGATCAGACGGGCCACGCCGCCGCCGACGGTTCCCAGACCGATCAGACCGACGTTCACGGTGCGCAGGGGTTCGCTCATAGATAGCTCCTTCGTGCATCTTATGGATGGATTAACCGCTTAAAGGTTGAGTGCATTCTAGCGTGAACCGAGGGCGCGTGCTCGCCAGGCAACAGGAGTCGCACAAAACGGCACCCCCGAAACGCTGCGGAAACATTGGAAACATGCTCGCTACAAACGGAACTCCGTAACAAACTGTCAACGTTTGCGCCATAAGGTTTGCCCCGTACCGCAAGACGGCCGCGCTGCGGCCAGCGAAAAAGGGGGACACCATGTTTAGCATCAACAACGTACTTAACCGCAGGAGTTTCCTTGTTGGAGCCACGCTTATTTTTGCCCCGATCTATTACACCCCAGCGTCCGTTTTGCTCAAGAACGCCAAGGACATGAGCTACGACATGACACTAATGGGTGTCGACGGCATGGACAGCCTATGTGATCCAGGACGGCAAGTACATCGCCGCCTAAGTGCGCATAAAGCGCGACCGGTGAGGCCGTTTTATTCAGGGCAGGGACGCCTGTAACAGAACGGAAACATTACTTTCACACAATAAAGTGGCATTACTGCATAAAGTAATAGAAATACGCAGAATTATGGATAAATGAACAAATCCAAAGAAAAGTTGAAATAATCGCCACTTTCCTTAACTAAAGCGTCTAGTATTTTGCGAACGCCGAACACGGCGAAGGATGGCCTGTCGGGTAGCCGAAACCCGACGAGATTTGAGAGGAGAGCCGCATGTCGAGCCTCACCGGTAAGTCATTGAACCCTGTTATGAATCGCAGGAGCGTTATCGCGAGCGCAGCAGGTCTGGGGGCGATGTCCATTCTAGCTGGCTGCTCCTCCAACGGCGGCGACAGCGGTTCCGCTTCGAGCGACGCTTCGTTTAAGATCGGTACCATCGGCCCGCTGACCGGCGCCAACGCGTCCTACGGCAAGTCCGTTACCCAGGGTGTCGAGCTTGGCTGCAAGGATTTCTCGACCAAGGAGCTGCCGCTTGCCAGCAAGGCCGAGGATGACCAGGCCGACGGCGAGAAGGCCGTCAACGCCTTCAACACCCTGCTCGACTGGGGCATGCAGGCCCTCGTCGGCCCGACCACCACGGGTGCGTCGGTTGCCGTTGCCGCCGAGTGCGGTAACGACCCCAAGACGTTCATGATCACCCCGTCCGCGTCCTCCGAGGACGTCACCGACGGCAAGGATTGCGTCTTCCAGGTTTGCTTCACCGACCCCAACCAGGGTGTCAACGCTGCCAAGTTCCTGGCGCAGAAGTATGCGGACGAGAAGTTCGTGCTGTTCTATAACTCCGGCGACGCCTATTCTTCGGGCATCGCAGATTCCTTTAAGGCCCAGGCCGCTGAGTCCAAGCTCGAGATTGTTGACGAGGAGACCTTTAAGGACGACTCCGCCACGAGCTTTACCAACCAGCTGACCAAGGCCAAGCAGGCCGGCGCCACCATGATCTTTGCGCCGATCTACTACACGCCGGCGTCCGTCCTGCTCAAGAACGCCAAGGACATGGGCTACGACGTCAAGATGATGGGCTGCGACGGCATGGACGGCATCCTGGGCGTTGAGGGCTTCGATACCTCTCTTGCTGAGGGTCTGCTGCTCATGACCCCGTTCTCCGCCGACGACGAGAAGAACGCCGACTTCGTTAACGCTTACAAGGATAAGTACGGCGATACCCCCGACCAGTTTGCCGCCGACGCCTACGACGGCGTGCACGCGGTGGCCGAGGCCGTCAAGGAGGCCGGTCTTGGTGTCGACGCCGATCCGACCGAGGTCGCCGAGAAGCTGTCCAAGGCTATGCTCAAGATTACCGTTGACGGTCTGACCGGCAAGCTCACCTGGAACGATAAGGGCCAGGTCCAGAAGGAGCCCACGGCGTACGTCATCACCGACGGCAAGTACGTACAGGCCTAATTGGCCGCCTTACATAGAGCGGTTTTGATCCCAAGCAGGGGAGGTTTTGGCCTTCCCTGCTTGCTTGGTATCTAGGGACAGCGTAACGTCCCTGTTTCATACATTAACTGGAAACCTATTCGAAAGGGGGATGTGGAACATGACGGTCTTTATCCAATACCTGGTCAACGGCCTGTCCATGGGCAGCGTCTACGCCATCATCGCGTTGGGCTACACCATGGTCTACGGTATCGCCAAGATGCTCAACTTCGCTCACGGCGATGTCATCATGGTCGGTGCCTATGTCTCGTTCTGCGCCACGTCGTATCTCGGCCTCCCGGGCTGGGCATCTGTAGTTCTCTCTTGTGTGGTCTGCACGGTTCTCGGTGTTCTCATTGAGGGTCTGGCCTATAAGCCGCTGCGCCAAGCAGGCCCGCTGGCCGTTCTGATCACGGCCATCGGCGTGTCTTACTTCCTGCAGAACGCCGCGCAGCTTCTGTGGGGCGCCACGCCCAAGAACTTCACTTCGCTCGTCACCTTCCCGGTGCCGGAGTTCTTGGCCAAGTTTAACGTAAGCGCCGTCTCGCTCGTCACCATCGTCGCCTGCCTGGTTATCATGGCCGGCCTGATGTTCTTTACAGGTAAGACCAAGATGGGCAAGGCCATGCGCGCCGTGTCCGAGGACAAGGCCGCCGCTCAGCTCATGGGCATCAACGTCAACCGCACCATCTCGATGACGTTCGCCATCGGCTCCGCCCTCGCTGCCATCGCCGGCGTGCTCCTGTGCTCCTACTCGCCGGTCCTGCAGCCCACCACGGGCGCCATGCCTGGCATCAAGGCCTTCGACGCTGCCGTTTTCGGCGGCATCGGCTCCATCCCCGGTGCCTTTGTCGGCGGCATTCTCATCGGCATCATCGAGGCAATGGCGCAGGCTTACATTTCCACGAGCCTTGCCAACTCCATCGTCTTTGGTGTTTTGATCATCGTCCTGCTCGTCAAGCCTGCCGGCCTCTTGGGCAAGTACGTCCCCGAGAAGGTGTAGGTGAGCGTTATGAAGTTTCTTAAAGACAAGCAGACGCGTCACGACTTTGTCACGTACGCCATGTGCGTTGTGGCGTTCGCCATCGTCTTCTTTATGCAGTCTAACCACATGATCCCGCGCATGATCGCCGGTCAGTTGGTTCCCATCACGGCCTATATCGTCATGGCAATCTCCCTTAACCTCGTCGTCGGCATCGCGGGCGACTTGTCGCTGGGCCACGCGGGCTTTATGAGCGTCGGTGCCTATACGGGCATCGTCACTGCCGTCGCGCTGGAGAGCACCGTTCCGTCCGATCCGATGCGTCTGATCATCAGCATTGTGGTCGGCGCTATCGCCGCTGCCCTCTTGGGCTTCTTGATCGGTATCCCGGTCCTGCGCCTGAGCGGCGACTATCTGGCCATTGTGACCCTGGCTTTTGGCGAGATCATCAAAGAGGTCGTCACCTGCCTCATTGTGGGCGTCGATTCCCGCGGCCTGCATGTGATCTTTAACATCACGGGTAACTCCACGATCGACGACCTGCACCTGCTCGAGGACGGCACCGCCATCATCAAGGGCGCGCAGGGCGCATCGGGCGTGTCGACCTATTCGACCTTCCTTGCCGGCGCAATCCTGGTTATGGTCGCGCTCGTGATTGTGCTCAACCTGGTTCGCAGCCGTACCGGTCGTGCCATTATTGCCGTGCGCGATAACAAGATTGCAGCCGAGTCCGTAGGCATCTCCGTCACCGAGTACCGCATGATCGCCTTCGTGGTTTCCGCTGCCCTCGCCGGTGCTGCCGGAGCTCTCTTCGGCGGTAACTTCTCGCAGCTCTCCGCCACCAAGTTCGACTTCAACACGTCCATCCTCATCCTGGTGTTCGTGGTCCTGGGTGGTCTGGGCAATATGCGCGGCTCCGTCATCGCCGCGGCGTTGCTCACGGTGCTTCCCGAGCTGCTCCGTCAGTTCTCGGACTATCGCATGCTCATCTACGCCATCGTGCTGATCCTGGTCATGATCTTTACCAACAACCCGCAGCTCAAGGCGTTCTTCGCACGCATTAAGGACCGCCTTGCTTCCAAGAAGGAGGTGGCAGCCGATGCCCAGTAAGTTTGAGTTCAACAAGGGCAAGATGGTTCCGTATCCTTCTGGCGCCATCGTTCCCGACCGCGACCTGGGTCAGCGCCCGGCGCTCGAGTGCATTCACCTGGGCATTGAGTTCGGTGGTCTTAAGGCAGTCGACGACTTTAGCCTGACTATCGGCAAGACCGAGATCGCCGGTCTCATCGGCCCCAACGGCGCTGGCAAGACCACGGTCTTCAACCTGCTCACCAAGGTGTACCAGCCTACGCACGGCACCATCCTGCTCGACGGTGAGGACACTTCGGGCAAGTCGGTCTACCAGGTCAACCGCATGGGTATTGCCCGTACGTTCCAGAACATCCGTCTGTTCAACACCATGACGGTGGAGGACAACGTCAAGGTCGGCCTGCACAACCAGGAGCGCTACTCCGGTTTTGAGGGCGTGCTGCGCCTGCCTACGTATTGGAAGCACGAGAAGGCCGCCCACGAGCGCGCCATGGAGCTGCTGTCCATCTTTGACATGGAGCACCTGGCAAATGAACAGGCCGGCTCGCTTCCTTACGGCGCTCAGCGTCGTCTGGAGATCGTTCGCGCGCTTGCCACCAACCCCAAACTGCTGCTGCTCGACGAGCCTGCCGCCGGCATGAACCCGTCCGAGACCGCGGAGCTCATGGAGAACATCGTCAAGATTCGCGACACCTTTGGTATCGCCATCATGCTTATCGAGCATGATATGTCGCTCGTTATGAACATCTGCGAGGGCATCTGCGTGCTCAACTTTGGTAAGGTCATCGCCAAGGGCACGGCCGAGGAGATCCAGAACAACGACGCTGTTATCGAGGCATATCTGGGCAAGCAGGATAAGGGGGAGAACTAAATGGCAGAGCCGATGCTTTCCGTCTACAACATCAACGTCTGGTACGGCGCTATCCACGCCATCAAGGACATCTCCTTTAACGTCAACGAGGGCGAGATCGTGGCTCTGATCGGTGCCAACGGCGCCGGCAAGTCCACGACGCTTAAGACCGTCTCGGGCCTGCTGCGTTCCAAGACCGGCTCCATCAAGTTTATGGGCGAGGACATTACCCATACGCCTGCCGACAAGCTGGTGGGCAAGGGCCTGGCCCAGGTGCCCGAGGGCCGTCGCGCGTTTTTGCAGATGACGGTCGAGGAGAACCTGGAAATGGGTGCCTATACGCAGCCCAAGTCCACGGTTGCCCCGGGCCTTGAGCGCGTCTACGAGCAGTTCCCGCGCCTTAAGGAGCGCCGCCGTCAGGTCGCCGGCACCCTTTCGGGCGGCGAGCAGCAGATGCTCGTTATGGGCCGCGCACTTATGAGCAACCCCAAGCTGCTTATGCTCGACGAGCCCTCCATGGGCCTGGCGCCGATTCTGATCGAGCAGATCTTCCAGATTGTCGAGGACCTGCACAAGGCCGGCACCACGGTGCTTCTGGTCGAGCAGAACGCGCAGATGGCGCTTTCCATCGCCACGCGCGGCTACGTGCTCGAGACCGGCAAGATCACCATGACCGGCACCGGCCAGGAGCTCCTGCACGACGACAACGTGCGCAAGGCTTACTTGGGCGGCTAGGCGGTTCCGCCGTTCTGCCGAACGGCGGACCAGTTGACGCTGCGCGGGCACCAGAGCGACAACTTGTCATTCAAAGAGGGCGGCATGACCAGAAGGTCTATGCCGCCCTCTTTTCATGCCAATTTGTTCGCTCTGGTGCCCGCTCGCTGTCCGTCCTCTGCCTGCGGCGTTGGAGGTAGTCGTTGAGGACGTTTTCCTTCGTCCCCGCCAAATCATTTTGCTCTGTCATGCGGGTTGGTATTTAAAGTGCGACAATGCCATGTGGAAATAGAAGTGTCATCTGGGGGTCTATCTATGCTGTACGAGTTTTGTGCCGAGAACTTTGAGCGGGTGCCGGCGGCTATCGATGCCGGTGCAAGGCGTATTGAACTGTGCGACAACCTTGCCGTCGGTGGCACTACACCCTCGGCCGGTGTTATCAGCGCTACAGTCAGCTATGCTCACGAGCATGACGCGCGAGTGATGTGCATGATCCGTCCGCGTGGTGGCGACTTTCATTACAACCAGGACGAGCTGCGCATGATGGAGATGGACCTGGGCCTTGCTGTGAGCGCCGGCGTTGACGGCCTGGTCTTTGGCTGCTGCAAGCCCTTTGCCGGCGGCTGGGCGCTCGACGAGCTCACCCTCGGCGCCCTCGTTATGGCTACGGGCTGCGCGACCGAGGAATGTAAGCGCGAGTCCATCGACATCACCTTCCACATGGCGTTTGACCAGCTCTCGCCCGAGGCTCAGCTCGATGCGATTGATACACTTGCCGACTGCGGCGTTACGCGCATCCTCACGCATGGCGGCGCTGCCGGTACGTCGATCGAGGATAATTTCGATCACCTGGCTCGTTTAATCGAGTATGCGGGCGATCGTTTGACCATCCTTCCCGGCGGCGGCATCACTACGGCAAATCGCGACGCGGTCGCGGCGGCGCTGGGCGTCTCCGAGCTCCATGGCACCAAGATCGTGCCGCTGGAGGTATAACCCGTGGCGCTGGTATTTGACGTTCAGCAGGCGAGCGGTAAGCCCGACGATAATCGTCGCCCTGGCACCGCGTGCCCCTTTTGCGACACGGAGGGACTTGCCAACATCATCCAGCGCGATGGTGACTGCATCTGGCTCGAGAATAAGTTCAAGACCTTGCGGGCCACACGTCAGACCGTATTGATCGAGTCTGCCAATCACGACGCCGACCTGGTGACCTATGAACCGGATGAGCTGCATCATGTGATGCGGTTTGCCCTGGGCTGTTGGCAGCAGATGATCGATTCTCAACAGTACCGCAGTGTGCTCATGTACAAGAACAAAGGCCCGCTTTCGGGCGGCAGCCTCGTCCATCCACACATGCAGATTGTGGGCCTGGAACAGGAGGACGGCTATGCGGCGCTGACCTCAGCCAACTTTGAAGGCATCAGTGTCTGGCAACAGGGGAGAATCTCGGTCGACATCTCAACCGAACCGATCATGGGGTTCTTTGAGGTCAACGTCTCGGCTCCACAGGGAATCGCCGCCAGCGACGACGCCCGCGATCAAGCCGAAGCGGACCTGTTTGCCGATGCGATTCAGGTGGCCCTGCGCTATATCCTGCACGAGCACCATGGCGGTCGCGCGGAGTCGTACAACTTGTTCTTCTACCACATGGACGGCCGGACCATTGCCAAGGCTCTGCCACGTTGGGTGGTTTCGCCCTACTTTGTGGGCTATCGTCTGGCCCAGGTCAATGCCGAGACCACGCTCGATATCGATGCTGAGCGCCTGCGTGCGCATCTGGAAACGCTCGCGTAGCAAGGCGAGCGCCTGCGAAAAGAGTGCTGCTTAGCGTGCCATCGCGTCGCGCCCGGCCTCGACCCGCTTGCGCTGTTTGGCGCGCTCCTCGCCGGTCAGACGTTCAAAGAGATGTCCGATAAGCGAGGCGAGTACCTGCTGAAACAGCGTGCCGCACATGACGGGGAACACGACCTCGCCGGGAAAATACTGTGTGGCGATGACGGCGCCCGAAGAGATATTGCGCATGCCACAGGTAAAGCACATGGTGGTCGTCTCGCTATACGGCAGATGCAGGACACGTGCGACCAGGATGCCGATGATAAAGCCACTGATGGCGAACGCCAGGATAAAGAGGGCGACTTCCAGGCGTACCATGTTCATGTGCAGCACGTACTCGCTCATGGCGGTGGAGTTGGACGCGATGACGCCCATCATCATGAACTTGCAGGCGGGCGAAAGCGCGGGGGAGAGTTTCTCATGACCCCAGCCGCGCGTGAGTTCGTTAATGACGATACCGAGCACGGCGGGTATGGCGATCATAAAGGCCATATTCTGCATCATGCTCGGCACGTCGATCGAGACGGTGGCGCCCAGCAGGAGCTTGAGCGTAAGAGGAATCGTCACAGGTGAGATGACCGAGGACGTCAGGATGATGGTGAGCGCGAGCGGGCCGTTGCCGCCGAACATGCTAATCCACATAAAGGCAGTGACTGCCACGGGCACGCTGTACTCGAGCACGATGCCGCAGACAAGGTTGGGGTTGGAGCCAAAGAACAGTGAGCCCATGGCATACGCCGCGATGGGGATGAGCACGGCCGAGACAAATAACGCCAAAATCAAATGCAGCGGACGGCGGAACACCTCAGCTACCTGGTGGAAGGTGTTGCTGAGCGCACCCTGAAACGTCATAAAGGCGAAGAGCGCGGGAACGATGGGCTTGAGAACGCCGATCTGCTGGGGAAAGAGCACGCCGAGCGTTACGCAAATCGGAACGATGACCTGCATGTGCCCTGCGAGAAACTTGCCCAGTCCAACCCATTGCTTCATATACTCTTGTGACTCCCTTTGCTCGTGAACCCGTTTTGAATGGATATGCTAGACGCTCGCATGCGTCCGTGCGGCTGAAACGTTCGATTATTTCGAGGCTATTACCGTCCTCGTTTATCGAAACCACGGCGTGCTGGACGTTGTGCGTCCGCGCTGCACGGTATAATAAATCCGTTCAACAGATCTGCCTGCCGAAGCGGGCATACACAGAGGACTCATCGCTATGAACCGTGAGAGGTATCGCGGCGACCTGCCCCTATCGGGGGTGGGCGCCTATGTCATCGCTTAAGACGACGCATCGCTGGGCAGTCGCTCAGCAAAACCCCGAGCTCGAAAAGGAGCTTTCGGCTGGCCTGGGCATACCAGGGTTGGTGGCGCGCATTATGGTTGCGCACGGCATTACATCCATCGAGGAAGGCCAGCTGTTTTTGACGCCTTCGCTCGATCGCGACTGGGCCGACCCACTCATTATCCCGGGCATGTCGGTCGTTGCCGACCGCATCGAGCGTGCTATTCGCAACCACGAGCACATCGCCGTCTTTGGCGATTTTGACGTTGACGGTATTACGTCGACTTGTCTGTTGACCGAGGCGCTACGTTCGTTTGGCGCCAACGTCACGCCGTTTATTCCGCATCGCTTTGACGAGGGCTACGGCCTGTCGCGTGCGGCGCTCGACCGCGTCAACGAGCTCGCCCAACCCAACCTGATCGTGACCGTCGATAACGGCATTGCCGCCAAGGAAGAGGTTTCCTATCTGGAGAGCCTGGGGATCGATTTGGTGGTCACGGACCATCACGAGCCCTCCGACCAGGTGCCGCAGGGCGTGCCCCTGACCGACCCCAAGCTCGAGGACGAGGGTCCCTCGCGTGAGCTTGCCGGTGCCGGCGTGGCACTCAAGCTGGTGCAAGTCCTGGGCGAGCGTCTGGACAAGCCGTCGTATTGGCGTTCGCTGATCGAGGTCGCGGCGCTGGGCACCGTGTCCGACATGATGCCGCTGACGCCCGAGAACCGCGCACTGGTCGCCGAGGGCATCCAGCAGATGCGCGTGACGGCCCGCCCCGGTTATATCGCGCTTGCCGCACTTGCCAAGGCCGACCTTTCTACCATTACGGCCGACGGCCTGTCGTTTTCGCTCATCCCTCGTCTGAATGCTGCCGGCCGCATGGCTGATCCCAAGCTGGCGCTCGACCTGCTGCTTGCCCGCGACCCCATTGAAGCGAGCGCGCTTGCCGCCGAGCTCGAGGAAATCAATCGCCAACGCCGCGAGATCGAGGCCGAGCTTACGCGCGATGCCATGGCGAAGGTCGAGGAGACTTATGACGGCGGGCGCGCAATCGTCGTGGGAGGTGAGGGCTGGCACGAGGGCGTCAAGGGCATCGTGGCGAGCCGCCTGACCAACCGCTACCACGTGCCGGCGCTGCTGTTCTCGATCGAGGACGGTATCGCGCGCGGCTCTGGTCGCTCGGTGGGCAAAGTTAACCTGTTTGACGCCATCGAGCGCTGTTCCGACCTGATGATTCGTCGCGGCGGACATGCTGGTGCGGTGGGTGTGACCATCGAGGCATCCAAGCTCGATGAGTTCCGCCGTCGCCTTTCCGCCGTGTTGTCCGAGCTTCCCGCCGAGGACTTTGAGGACACCGACGAGGTTGCCGCCACGGTCGACCTTTCCGAATTGAATATCGAGACCATCGAGCAGATTTCCCGCCTTGAGCCGTTTGGCCAGGGTAATAAGGTGCCGCTGCTGGCTGCCGAGGGCGTGACGATGTGTGATCGTGCCGTGGTGGGTAAGACCGGCGAGCATATGCGCTTCGTGGCGACGGATGGCGCTGCGAGTGTGCCGGCCATCATGTTTCGTGTACCGCAGATCGACAGGCTTATCAATTGCGACAGCGCCGTCGACTTGGTGTTCGAGGCCGTTGCCGAGCATTGGCAGGGTCGTGTGAAGCCCAAGCTCATGGTCAAGGATGTTCTGGTCCGCGATAGCACGCTGCCCAGCGTCGACGATCCGGCATGCGAGCTTCGTCGTGGCGTGCTGCCGGTGGACTCCGATCTGCGCCTGGAGTCGCGCAAGCGCGAGACGCTTGCCCAGCTTTCTTATACCGAGCTGACGCGCTCGCTTATCCATAGCTTTATCGGCTCGAACCAGCCGCACCGCGCTCAGGTTGAGGCGCTCGACGCTTTGGCCGATCACCAGAGTGTCTTGGCGGTTATGGGAACGGGCCGCGGCAAGTCGCTCATCTTCCATGTGCATGCCGCGCGTGAGGCGGTGCTTCGCGGACGTGCGAGCATCTTTGTCTATCCGCTGCGTGCGCTCGTTGCCGACCAGGCCTATCACCTCTCGTCGACGATGGCAGCGCTTGGCATTGGCGTTGGCGTGCTGACCGGCGAGACCGTGGAGGCCGCACGCGATGACGTGTTCGCCGGTCTAGCTTCGGGCCGCACCGGTATCGTGCTCACGACGCCCGAGTTCCTGTCTATCCACCGTGACCGCTTCGCGCGTTCGGGCCGCATCGGCTTTGTCGTTATCGATGAGGCGCACCACGCCGGCCTTGCCAAGGGCGGCGACCGCAGCGCCTATCTTGACATGCCCGATATCCTCAAAGCCCTGGGCGACCCGGTCGTTATGGCTGCGACGGCCACCGCGACGGCTCCGGTCGTGGCCGAGCTTGCCCGCATGTTGCCGATCACTCGCACGGTGGTCGACGAGACGGTGCGCGAGAACCTGCAGCTCGAGGACGACCGCGACCTTGCGAGCCGCGAGAACCGTTTGGTGTCGATCGTGGCGACGGGGGAGAAGACCGTCATTTACGTCAATTCGCGCGACCAGTCCGTGGCGCTCGCCAAGACGTTGCGCAAGCGTGTGCCCGATTGCGCAACCCATATCGCGTTCTATAACGCGGGGCTTGCGCGTTCCGATCGCCGTCGCGTGGAGGAAGCATTCCGAGACGGCAGCCTCAGCTGCATCGTCTCGACATCTGCCTTTGGCGAGGGCGTCAACCTGCCCGATATCCGCCATGTCGTGCTCTATCACATGCCGTTTGGCGGCATTGAGTTTAACCAGATGAGCGGCCGTGCCGGTCGCGATGGCCAGCCCGCCGTGATCCACCTGCTCTATTCGTCGCGCGATGCCCGCATTAACGAGCGCCTGCTCGACTGCTACGCACCCGAGCGCGACGAGCTCGTCACACTCTATCGCGCGCTGCAGACCATGTGGCGCTCCAACCGCGGCAAGACCGGGGATGATTCATTCTGCGCAAGCGATATCGACATCGCGCAGATGTGCCTTGCCATCGATGCCCGCACGCCGGTCGACGAGCGCTCGGTGGAAAGCGGCCTAGGAATCTTCGAAGAGCTTGGTTTCTGTCGCGTTTCGGGGTTTGACGACACCCGTCGCATCGCGATGGCCGAAAACCCCGGCCGCGTGCAATTGAGCAGGTCAATTCGCTATTTGGAGGGCTTGCGCTCGCGCATGGAGTTTTCGGCTTTCCGGAGCTGGGCGCTCGATTCGTGCGCTTCTGATATGCTAGCCAAAGTTAACCGCCCGATCGTACCGCGGGCCTAGGGGAAGGGGACCTCGATGGATGCCGCAGCCCGTACCGCCCATGATTCCACCCTCCAGCCGTTTTCGGAGATGGAGCACTATAAGCATGCCGATGAGCTGCCGCCCGAGATTATGGCGGACAGCTACGACAAGCTGGAGCGTCTGTGCCTCAAATATATGAATGAGGACGACTTTTCTAAGGTTGAGCAGGCCTACTGCTTTGCTGCCGAGAAGCATTGCAACCAAAAGCGGCGCTCGGGTGAGATGTACATCAACCATCCCGTCGAGGTGGCCATCATTCTGGCCGATCTTAAGATGGACTGTGACGTGGTGTGCGCCGCGCTGCTGCACGATACCGTCGAGGATACCGAGACTTCGCTTGCCGATGTTTCCGGCCTGTTTGGCGATACGGTGGCCGAGCTCGTCGATGGCGTGACCAAGCTCACCAACATCGAAGTCGACAGCATGGACGAGAAACAGGCCCTCACGCTGCGCAAGATGTTCCTCGCCATGTCCAAGGACATCCGCGTCATCATCGTTAAGCTTGCCGACCGTCTGCACAACATGCGCACCCTTGCAGCCCTGCGTGAGGACCGTCGCCTGTTTAAGGCTCGCGAGACCATGGACGTGTATGCGCCTCTGGCCGACCGTCTGGGCATGAGCTCCATTAAATGGGAGCTCGAGGACCTGTCCTTCTTCTACCTTGAGCCCGACGCCTACCAGCGAATCGCGCGCATGGTGGCTGAGTCGCGCGAGGTTCGCGAGCGCTATCTGGCCGAGACCATCAAGACGCTCACCGACGAGCTCAACCGCATTGGCCTGGAGGGCTTCCAGATCAACGGCCGCTCCAAGCACTATTGGTCCATCTACCAAAAGATGAAGCGCAAGGGCAAGGAATTCTCCGAGATCTACGATTTGGTGGCGCTGCGCGTTATTACCCATTCGGTGCGCGATTGCTACTCCACGCTCGGCGCAGTGCATACGCTGTGGCACCCCATGCCCGGTCGCTTTAAAGACTATATCGCCATGCCCAAGGTCAATAACTACCAGTCGCTCCATACGACGGTTATCGGCCCCACGGCCCGCCCGCTCGAGATTCAGATTCGAACCTATGAGATGCATGAGCAGGCCGAGTACGGCATTGCCGCCCACTGGCTATATAAGAAGTCGGGCGGATCGTCTGCTTCCAAGACCAATGACGCTCAACGTTTGGACGACCAGATCAACTGGCTCAAGCATTCGCTCGATTGGGCTGCGTCTGATGAGATCACCGACGCCAAGGAATACCTGCATTCGCTGAAGGTCGACCTCTTCGATCAGGAGATCTTCGTCTTTACGCCCAAGGGCGAGGTCATGGCGCTTCGTGCCGGCTCCACGCCGCTCGACTTTGCCTATGCCGTTCACACCGAGGTGGGAAACCACTGCGTCGGCGCTAAGATCAACGGTGCTGTGGCCCCGCTCACGCACGAGATCAAGACGGGCGACCGCGTTGAAATCCTGACTAACAAGAGTTCCAAACCGTCGCGTGATTGGCTCAAGATCGTCAAGACGCCTTCGGCCAAGTCCAAGATCCGTCGCTACTTTGCCGCCGCGACTAAGGACGACGACGCTGCCGCCGGCCGCGATATGCTGGCCAAGGACCTGCGCAAGCGCGGGTATGGCATCTCCACGCCGCGCTCCACGCGTGCGCTCAACGCCGTGGCGGAGCAGTTTAACTTCAAGCAGCTCGAGGACCTGTTTGCTGCCGTTGGCGCCGGCAAGGTTGCCCCGCGCGCTGTGGGTAATAAGGTCGAGCAAATCTTGGACCCCAAGCCCGAGGAACAGCTCACCAAGGCCGAGGCTATCGCCGAGGTCGTGAAACAGCCGGCCCGCGGCTCCAACCGCAAGCCGCAAAAGCGTGGCAAGAGCGCAAGTAACGGCATTATCGTTAAGGGCGAGAGCAACAGTGGCCTGCTGGTCCGTCTGGCTCATTGCTGCAACCCCGTGACGGGCGACGATATCGTCGGCTTCATCACGCGTGGCCGAGGTGTCTCAGTGCATCGCGCCAACTGCCCCAACGTCAAGGGCCTCATGGAGCACCCAGAGCGCATGATTGACGTAGAGTGGGATGGTGCTGCCGACACTCTCTTCCAGGTCGAGATCGTGGTCGAGTGCCTGGACCGCATGGGCCTGCTCAAGGACGTCACCATTGCCATTGGCGATGCAGGCGGCAATATCCTTTCCGCCGCCACCTCGACCAACCGCGAGGGTATTGCGACTCTGCGCTTTATGGTCGAGATTTCGGATGCGAGCGGCCTGGATCCGCTGCTGGCTTCCATCAGCAGTGTCGATTCGGTCTACGACGCTCGCCGTCTTATGCCCGGCGAAGGCGGAGCTCAGCTCAAGCGCCGTGTGTAGGTGCGAGAGCCTCTCAGCATCATAGATATTGGTTACGTTCGAGGCATCGTTTGGTGCCTCGAACGTATTTTAGAAGGAGGGCATGCGCATGGACGATATGACTTTGGACCTGACACCCCGAGGTGCGGCTTCGATTGAGGCGCTCGTCAACGGCCCGATTCAGACCAACAGTTACGCCGTGATTTCGAATGACGAGTGCTTAATCGTCGATCCGGCGTGGGAGGGCGAGCGTCTTGTGGAGCATATCCGCACCGCGCATCCCGAGGTGCGCGTACTCGGCTCTGTCTGCACGCACGGTCATGCCGACCATGTTGGCGGGGTTGCCGGGGTTCGAGCTGTCGTTGGCGACAGTGCACTATATGAGTTGTGCGCTAAGGACGTGACGGTACCTCGCGCAAATATCGAGGAGCAGCGTGTCATGTGGGGTATCGAGACGCCCGATCCGGGTGAGCCGACGCGTTTGCTTGCCGAGGGCGATACAATCGAGGTGGGCGACGTCTGCCTGCAGGTGATCGAGACGCCGGGGCATACGCCGGGCGGCATCGTCCTGTTCGCCGCGACCGAGCAGGGGAACATCGCCTTTGTGGGCGACACGCTTTTCCCGGGCAGCCACGGTCGTACCGATCTTTCCGGCGGTGACGAGGCGGCGATTATGCGCTCGCTCTCCAAACTTGCCAAGACGCTTCCGCCCGATACCGTTTGCTTGACGGGCCATGGCGATTCGACCACGATGGCGCGCGAACTTATGCAGAACCCGTTTATGCAGATGTAGGCTCGAAGCCGTCTTTCGAACCACGAAGACCGCTCAATCGTCAAGCTATTTTCCCCAGTGGGTCGATTCTGTGGGGCAAACGGTCAAAATTTGTCCAATCGGATGGTATTCGTGAACAAACGAACGTTTATGCTCGGGTATGTCGTGGTAAAATCTCAGGCGTTATCGGAGCAACCTTACAGGAGGTTTCTTTTATGCTCGTCAACGCAGCAGACATGCTCAAGAAGGCCGAAGCCGGCAAGTACGGTCTCGGTGCCTTCAACACCAACAACCTCGAGTGGACCCTGGCTATTCTCCAGGCCGCCGAGGAGGCCAAGTCTCCGCTGATCCTTCAGTGCACCGCTGGTGCCGCTAAGTGGATGGGCGGTTTCAAGGTCTGCGCCGACATGGTCAAGGCTGCCGTCGAGGCCACGGGCGTTACCGTTCCCGTCGCCCTTCACCTCGATCACGGTTCTTACGAGGACTGCTTCAAGTGCATCGAGGCCGGCTTCACGTCCATCATGTATGACGGCTCTCACGAGGAGACCTTCCAGCTTAACCTCGACCGCACCAAGGAGCTCGTTGAGCTTGCCCACTCCAAGGGCATGTCCATCGAGGCCGAGGTCGGCGGCATCGGCGGCACCGAGGACGGCGTGACCTCCAGCGGCGAGCTCGCTGATCCTGCTGAGTGCAAGCAGATTGCTGACCTGGGCGTTGACTTCCTCGCTTGCGGTATCGGCAACATCCACGGCGTGTACCCTGCCGACTGGGCTGGCCTTTCCTTCGAGCGCCTGGGCGAGATCAAGGCTCAGACCGGCGACCTGCCCCTCGTCCTGCACGGTGGCACCGGCATCCCCGAGGATCAGATCAAGAAGGCCATCTCCCTGGGCATCTCCAAGATCAACGTCAACACCGATCTGCAGCTCGTCTTCGCCAAGGGCGTTCGCGAGTACATCGAGGCCGGCAAGGATCAGCAGGGCAAGGGCTTTGACCCCCGCAAGCTCCTCAAGCCTGGTCGCGACAACATCGTTGCCCGCACCAAGGAGCTCATGGAGGAGTTTGGCTCCGTCAACAAGGCGTAAGCGTCGCTAAACTTCCCGCCGGAAGCCCCGTCTCCCTACACTGTTTCCTTTGCGCTCACCTGGCTTCGCCAGAAGTCGCGCCAAGGAAACAGTTCCGGGGGACGGGGCTTCCTTCGTTTAACGCCGCAGGGTTACTGGGCTGAATTCTTTTTTTGACTACCGTTCGGCGGTGTTGATGGCTCCCTTGTTGGGGCTTTCTTTTTATCTCGCTACAATGGACTTCAAGCGTTCTAATGACTTGGAGTTTGGTATGGCTGTTGTTAATGTGTTGCCTTCGGATGGGAAGGTTATTGACGAGGGTCCTGTTGGTTGCTCTGTTGATGTTTGCTGCGATGACTTTCGCCATCTCGATATTGGGCTACCGCCTGAGATTCTTCGTCTTAAGGATGCCGGGTATTTGACGCAGGCTGTTGCCGCCTGCGATCGCCTTTTGGAGCAGAACCCTGAGCCTTCGCTGGCTGCCTGCGTTCGTGCCGAGCGGTATCGCATGCTTGAGACGCCGCTTCATTTTTCGGTGTCGCGCGATCGAGCTATTGCGATGATCCGCGAGGAGTGGCCTGGGTTTACCGAGGAGCAGTTTGACGATCTGATTGACCGTAAGCGTATTGACTGGCGCTTTATCGATGGCGAGCTGTTCGTTCTCGACAACTTCCTCGATTCGCTTCGCGTATATCCCAAAGAGGTTCCCGGCATGCGTCCCGATCCTACGGACGGAATTGCACTGCGCAACGAGATGCTCAAGGAGATGGAGTCACAAAACGGATTGACTCGCGTTATTACGCTTAAGGCGTCCTTGTCTGTCCCCGGCGCTCTAGAGGGGGAGACCGTTCGCGCTTGGCTTCCCGTAGCCGCCACCTGCCGCCAACAGTCTCAGGTCGAGATTCTCGACATGACGCCGGAGGGTGCTGTTGCTCCCGCGAACGCTTCGGCGCGTACCGCCTCGTGGTCTTCTTCGAGTGAGCGCTCATTCTCGGTGACTTATCGCTATCAAATCAATGCCGCTTATCGCGATATTTATGGGGGTGCGCTTCCGTCGCATCCGTGTATGGACGCGCCGTTGCCCGAAGATATTTCTGAGGACCGTCCGCACATTGCATTCACGCCGTATCTGCAGCAGCTGACGGCCGGTGTTGTTGACGGACTCGAGGATCCGCTCGATCGCGCTCGTGCTATCTATGATTATCTGACGCAACATATCGACTATCGCTATCAGCCGCCGTACTTGCTTTTGGGATCTATTGCCGATGACTGCGCGCATTCGCTCCGCGGCGATTGCGGAGTTATGGCGCTCACGTTTATCACCATGTGCCGTATCGCGGGCGTGCCTGCCCGTTGGCAGAGCGGCCTGTACGTTGCGCCCGATTCGGTGGGGTCGCACGACTGGGCAGAGTTCTATACGCCGCAGACCGGTTGGCTCAACGCCGACGTGTCATTTGGATCTTCTGCTCGCAGGATGGGGGAGGAGTGGCGCCGCCGTCACTACTTTGGCAATCTCGACCCGTGGCGTATGGTGGCCAACAATCGATTCCAGGCAGAGTTTGAGCCCTCTTTCGACGGCATGCGCGAGGACCCTTACGATAACCAGATGGGTGAGGCTTCGGTCGACGGTCGCGGATGCCGTCAGCGCGAGATGCTCCGCACAGTCGAACTCATCGAAATGCTCGAAGTTCCATTTTCGGACTAATCGGTAGAAAGCTGTGATAAACTAACTCACGCATTACGTGCCCGAGTGGCGGAATTGGCAGACGCAGTGGACTCAAAATCCACCGTTGGCAACAACGTGCGAGTTCGAGTCTCGCCTCGGGCACCATACATGCAAGTGAGCGTTCAAGGGGGTTGCGGCCCCCTTTTTCGTGCCGAACTCGCGTGAGCGCGCGAAGCGTTAAGCAAACAGGCCTGCGGCCTGTTTGTAGCGGCGCGTGGCGAGGGCGCCGCGCGCCCGAAGCCCGGGGCTTCGCGAAGCGAAGGCCCTTCGAGTCTCGCCTCGGGCACCATACATGCAAGTGAGCGTTCAAGGGGGTTGCGGT
>NZ_JAESIQ010000012.1:0-1830 GCF_025289055.1 Collinsella aerofaciens | reverse complement strand
GCCCCCTTTTTCGTGTACGTAATGTGATAACGCGCTGTACGTGTTATTATTCGCAAGGCGTTGTTCCCGCAATGCCCTAAAGAGGAACCCGAGGGTTCCCACCTTTTGGCGCCAATGAGCAGCTGACTGGTCATACAACTTAGATTCCCTTCCTCAAATCGAGGAACTCTATGTGTACGACCTGGTTGCTGAGAAGCGCCGGGTTATTTTTTTATGAATGGAGGTAGGGAAAATAGCTAAGTCTGATGACACCCGCATCAACGACGAGATCACTGCATCTTCGTGCCGTTTGATTGGCGTCGATGGCTCTCAGCTCGGCCTGTTCGCCATCCGCGATGCCCAGCGCGTCGCCGACGATCAGGGTCTCGACCTAGTCGAGATCGCTCCCAACGCGGAGCCGCCGGTCTGCAAGGTCATGGACTACGGTAAGTTCAAGTACCAGCAGGCCATGAAGGCCAAGGCTGCTCGTAAGAACCAGTCCAAGGTCGAGGTCAAGGAAATGAAGTTCCGACCCAAGATCGACGTTGGCGACTACGAGACCAAGAAGGGCCACGTTCTGCGTTTCCTCAAGAAGGGCGCACGCGTTAAGGTCACCATCATGTTCCGCGGCCGTGAGATGGCTCACCCGGAGCAGGGCCTTAACGTTCTCGAGCGTCTCGCCGAGGATCTCAAGCCTTACGCTACGGTCGAGTCCAAGCCTAAGATGGAAGGCCGTAACATGCTTATGCTGCTCGCCCCGATTAAGGGCGCCTTCGATGAGGATAAAGCGGCAAGCGATACCAAGTAACTAGTGTTCTGTAACCGATTAAGGAGTATTTCATGCCTAAGATGAAGTCCCACAGCGGCACCAAGAAGCGTTTCCGCAAGACTGGTACCGGCAAGCTTATGCGCGCCAAGGCTTTCAAGAGCCACATCCTGAGCAAGAAGTCCACCAAGCGTAAGCGTGGCTTCCGTCAGGAGACCGAGATCGCCGCTGCCGACCGCAAGGTCATCAAGTCGCGTCTCGCCTAAGTTCGCGTTCCCGTTTTTCGTTTTACCGTCTAGGAGTTGATAGAACATGGCACGTATTAAGCGCGCTGTTGCCGCCAAGAAGAAGCGCCGTACCGTTATGCATCGTGCGAAGGGTTACTACGGTGCCGCTTCGCGTACTTACAAGCATGCTAAAGAGCAGGTCCAGCACTCCCTGCAGTATCAGTATCGTGATCGCCGCAACAAGAAGCGCGAGATCCGTTCTCTCTGGATCACCCGTATCAACGCTGCTGCTCGCCTGAACGACATCTCTTACTCTCAGTTCATGCACGGCCTGAAGGTTGCCGGCATCGAGCTCGACCGCAAGGTCCTGGCTCAGATGGCTTACGAGGACATCGAGTCCTTCAACGAGCTGGCTACCATCGCCAAGAAGGCTCTCGAGGCCTAATAGATTCTCTTGAATCGCTAGGGGAGTGTCGCGTTGTGCGCGGCGCTCCCTCTTTTTATCTGAAGCGCTGGTTTATATAGCAAAAGCGCGGGTAGATAGACACTTACAGGTGACCGATCTTTATACATCTCTTAACCGAAGGGTCATCATCTGATACGTGCAGTATTTCTGCACCAGCCTTTCTATGACTTATATAGGAAGCAATGTATTGTGTAGGACTTGTGAAGAGTGGAATTGACGTCCCACAGGGCTTCGCGGTCTGGCAATATATCTCCTTGCCGCGCGGCCCGGTGGAACCGGATGAGCCGCGGGGCGTGCACCTTGAGAACCGGATACTGCGAGGATGGACACACCAGATGTGTCGCATCCGGGCAGACATCGAACCATTTGAAATGGTCTAACTTGGATTTGTT
>NZ_JAESIQ010000011.1:0-74618 GCF_025289055.1 Collinsella aerofaciens | reverse complement strand
ACCGGTGGACGGCACCGAGCCGTGCGCTTGAACTGAGAAGGGGGAGGCCTCGCGGTCTCCCCCTTTTTTGCGTTTACGGGCTTTTTGTCTCACATAGTAGCTGTGTTTTATAACCCTCGTTTGTCGCATCTTCTGTGAACGGGCTACAATAACTTAGTCTGTGCGATATGGAGGTGAACATGGCTGAAGCTGGTATCGGCGTTGATATCGTCGAGATTTCCCGTATGAAATCAATTCTTGAAAAGACGCCGTCGTTTGCTCGGCGTGTGTTTACCGAAGAAGAGCGTGCGTATTGCGATGCATCATCGCGTCCCGCTGCTCACTATGCGAGCCGCTTTGCTTCGCGCGAGGCGGTGCTTAAAGCTCTCGGCACGGGTTTTAGTCAAGGCGTGGGTCGCAAGGATGTTTCGGTAACGCGTGATAAACTCGGCAAACCGAAGGCGCTGCTTTCGGGCCGTGCTCTCGAGATCGCTCAAGAACTGGGTGTTGTTGAGGTCGCTCTTTCCATTACGCTTACAGGAGACTTGGCCGTTGCGAATGCCATCGCGATTACCGAAGATGCTCGGCCTAAGCCAAAAGAGGAAAAGGTGAGCACCAAGAAACGCGTAGCGCAGACATTTAAAGAGGCTCGCTCTGTTTTAGATGAGCTTGAGCAGCTGCAGAATTCAGCATTGACGGAGCACCTGGGCGATGCTTCGCAAGATACGCTAGGAGCATAGATGAAACCGGTTTTGAGTACCGAAGAAGTCGTTCGTCTCGAGGATATCATCGAACGCGAAGGGACTTCGAAGGCCGAGCTTATGGAGCTAGCGGGTGAGTTTGCCGCCAACGAGGTCTTGAAGCTCAATCCCGATCGGGTTCTCGTTCTGGTCGGTTTTGGTAATAATGGCGGCGACGGTTGGGTTGCCGCCGATATCCTGAGCCATAAGGGTGTGGACGTGGATATCGTTTCTCCGGTTGAGCCGGATGAGATTCCTGCTGCTCTGGCACGTCATGTTGCTCGTCGTACTGCCGGCCGCGATGTGCACGTTTGCGTCGGCCCCTCGCGTGACGAACTCGAGGTTTTGATCGATAAGGCCGATGTTGTTGTCGATGCCATTTTTGGTACCGGTTTCCACGGAAATCTGCGTGCGCCGTTCTCCATCTGGATTCCTACGGTCAATGAATGCGCCGATTGTGTCGTATCCATTGATGTTCCCTCGGGCCTGAATGCCGAGACGGGCGTTGTTGATGACGACTGCATTCGTGCCGAGCATACGGTGACGATGATTGCGCCCAAGATTGGTCTGTATAGCGCTGATGGTCCTGAGTATGCTGGCGATTTGATCTGCGGCAATCTTTACGACCGTCTTGACGAGGTCATCGATGATGTCGACCACGCCGCCGAGATTGTCGAGCCCGGTGACTTAGTTGATTACTTTGCTCCACTACCTACGAATATCGATAAGTATTCCCGTGGCTCTGTGCTTATTGTCGCCGGATCTGCACAATATCCTGGTGCTGCCATTATGGCGGCCAAGTCTGCAGCTCGCGCGGGTGCTGGTTACGTGGCAGTCGCGGCTCCTGACGCCTGCGCTAATCTTATTCGCATGGCACTTCCTTCGATTCCCGTCTTTGCTATTCCGTCTGATTCCCGCGGCTCCTTTGGCGCCGCTGCGCGCATGACGGTGTGCGAGATTGCAAAGAAGTACAGCTGCGTACTGTGCGGTCCCGGTATGACGACGTCTGCCGGCGCTATGCAGGTGGTTTCGGGCTTGCTCGAGCTTGATGTACCGCTTATTTTGGATGCCGATGCACTCAACTGCCTTGCTAAGATTGCCATTGACGGTATTGATAGTAACCCCGAGATGTATCGTCGCGAGCAGCCGTTGGTTATGACGCCGCACTATCGTGAGCTTTCGCGTCTGGTTGCCGGTGACGAGGTGAACGACCTTGGTACCGCGATTGCAGCCGCGCAGAAGGTTGTCTGGGCTGCAGGCTCCGACAATCTGGTGGTCATTGCCAAGGGGCCGACGACGGCTATCTGTGGCGTTGAGCGTGTGCTGCTGCCACTTTCGGGTCCGGCTTCTCTGGCAACTGCCGGTTCGGGTGATGTTCTCGCGGGTATTTTGGCCGGCACGCTTGCCACCATGCGCGACGAGATGGATCGTTGGGAGTTGCTGTATTCGTACGCCGTCGCACTTCACAGCTACGCCGGTTTTGCCGCGGCGACGGAGTATGGTGAGAAGAGCGTTATCGCGACCGATCTTATCGACTTGATTGGTCCTGCCATGGAGCTGGCAGCAAAGGATGCGCTCGAAGATCTGGGAATCATGGACGAAGGGTCGGATGACTAATCATGAATAAAGCCGATTTGACGCGCTGGTCCTGGGTCGAGATCGACCGCGGGGCGCTCCGTCGCAACACGAGGGCCTATAAGAACTTGTTGAATCCACGTCAGCGCTTGTGTTGCGTGGTCAAGGCCGATGCTTATGGTCATGGAGCTGTTGAGTGCGCCAAGATCATGTATTCGGCTGGTGCCGACATGTTTGCCGTGGCGACGGTTAACGAGGGCGTTGAGCTCCGACAGGGCGGGATTACGAAGCCCATCCTCATCCTAAGCGAGCCGCCTATCGAGGCCATTCCGACGTTGCTCGAGTTTGATATCATGCCTTCGGTCTATACGTCTGACTTTGCTCTTGCGTATGGCGAATGCGCCGTCGCGGCGGGCAAAGTGGGCAAGTATCATCTCGCCATCGAGACGGGCATGAATCGTATCGGCGTTCACTACACGCAGGTGCTCGACTTTGTCCGCGGTATAAATTTCCATCGCGGTATTCAGTGCGACGGCGTATTTACGCACTTCGCCACGGCCGATGAACCTTCGGGCTGGGACTACAAGCTGCAGTGTCAGCGCTTTACCGAGGCCGTTCAGGCCATTAAGGATGCGGGTTTTGAGTGCGGTATCGTGCACTGCGCCAACACGCCGTCCTCGATGCTCGACCCCTCGATGCATTTTGATATGATTCGCGCCGGCGTTGGCTTGTATGGCATGCAGCCGTGCGAGCTGAGTGGCCGCGTGATGCAGCTTGATCCCGTTATGAGCGTCCATGCGCGCGTGACGCGCGTGGCACACCCTGCGATGGGTGAGGGCGTGGGCTACGGCTTTACCTACCGCGTACCGCGTACGCGCGTTCAGATCTGCACGCTGCCGATTGGTTATGCCGACGGCCTATCGCGTACGCTTTCCAATCGTATGGATGTGCTGTATCGCGGCGAGCGCGTGCATCAGGTTGGCAATATCTGCATGGACCAGTTTATGGTCGCCATTCAGTCCAACCCGGCACACGAGATTCCCGAGGCCGAGTATGGTGACGAGATGATCATTGTCGGCCGCGATGGCGATGCCGAGATCACTATGGACGAGATGGCCCGACTGCGCGGAACGATTAACTACGAGGTCGCCTGCGGCTTTGGCATGCGTCTCGACAAGGTCTACGTGTAGGAGCCGCCATGGGCGTCATGCACATCCCCGGCTATACCCATCAGGCACCACGTGAGGTCGCACTCGAGGAAATTGAGGCCGTTCTGGGCGATTGCCACCTCTGCCAGCTCTACCAGTCGCGTCACAATATCGTGTTTGGCGTGGGAAACCCCCGCGCTCGCGTGATGTTTATCGGTGAGGCGCCGGGCCGCAATGAGGATTTGCAGGGCGAGCCCTTTGTGGGGGCGGCAGGCGAGGACCTCAACGGCATTTTGTCGCTGGCGGGGCTCAAACGCGAAGACGTCTACATTGCCAACGTGCTTAAGTGCCGTCCGCCGGGAAACCGCAATCCGCGTCCCGAGGAAGTGCTGGCTTGCTCGCCGTTTTTGCGTGAGCAGATTCGAAGCATCTGGCCCGATATTATCGTGACGCTCGGCAACCCCGCGACGCACTTTGTGCTTAAGACCGAGATTGGCATTACTAAGCTGCGCGGCAGGTTCCACCAGATGGGGCATTTTGTAGTAATGCCCACGTTCCATCCGGCAGCAGCGCTGCGCAATCCGGCGTGGCAGGAGCTGTTGGAGGAAGACTTTAAGATGCTGGGCGACTATCTGGAGCGACATCCCGCACCAGAGGACGCCTCGGAATAATAAGGAGCATATATGTCCCTGGAGCGCCTGGGGGTAGGTACTTACAAAACGACTTGCGCTGCCGATACGGAGTACTTTGGCGAGCTAATTGCACCGTGCCTTGAGGACGGCGATGTGCTCATCCTGACCGGTGGCCTGGGAGTGGGCAAAACTCACTTTACCAAGGGCGTCTCGCGCGGGCTGGGCGATGGGCATATGGTTACGAGCCCTACGTTTGCGCTCATGGCCGTTCACGATCAAGGTCGTATTCCGCTGTTTCACTTTGATCTATACCGCCTGGAGCATGCCTACGAGCTCGAGGATACGGGCATTTTCGATGTGCTGGGCTATGAGGGTGCTTGCCTGCTGGAATGGGGCGAACAATTCCAAGACGAGCTGACGGATGAGTATCTTTCGGTGACGCTCAAGCGTGATGAGGGCGACAGCGATGTGCGAACGATAACGCTCGAGGCGCACGGTGACCGCGCAATGGAGCTTTCCCATTTGATTGATAAGGCTGTACAAGATGAGCTTGCATAACGACAACGCGCTGGTGGTGGCGCTCGATACTTCGACCGACATGCTTGCCTGCGCGGCAAGCTGGATTGATGGGCAGACGGGCGAGACGAAGCTCGTGAGTGGCGACCACATGTGTCGCCGTCACGCCAACGTTGAGCTCGTGAATACCGTTGATGGCGTGCTGGCTCAAGCCGGTCTGGATCGCAGCGATGTTGGTTACTACGTGGTCGGCCGCGGCCCGGGGTCGTTTACGGGTGTGCGCATCGGCATCTCCACTGCCAAGGGCCTCGCGCGCGGTGCCAATGTTCCGCTGCTGGGCGTGTCGACGCTCGACGCTTGCGCTTGGACGGCGTGGAAGGCTGGCGTGCGCGGCAAGCTTGGTATCTTGGCCGATGCTATGCGCGGTGAGGTATATCCGGCGCTGTATATGCTGGTCGATGAGGGTCCCGAGCGTCAATTTGAGCGCGAACACGTGGTCAAGGCCGCCGTGGCGCTCGATGAGTGGCGCCAAGCAGCGGACTGGGACCAGGTTCAGCTGACCGGTGACGGTCTCGTGCGCTATGGCAAGCTGCTGGGTGAGGACGAGACCGCCCGCTGCGTGGAGCGCGACCTGTGGTGGCCTTCGGGCGAGGGGTTGCTGCTCGCGCACGCTGCGGGTGACGGCGATCCGGCTCGCGTCCTGCCGATTTACACGCGCCTTTCTGATGCCGAGGAAAACGAGCGCAAGCGTCTTGGTCTTGCCGAGAGTGCGCAGAGCGAAATTACGGGCGTTGCCGATGAGCTCGCCGGTCGTCATCTGCAGTTCCGTCCCATGGGCGCGGCGGATGCCGAGGGCGCGAGCGCGCTAGAGGCTGCCTGCTTTGAAGGTGCCGGACACAAGGCGTGGACGCCGGGCATGTTCCTGTCCGAACTGGGCGAGGACGTCGCTGCGCCGCGTAGTTGGTGGGTGGCACACGACGACGGCAAGCTGCTGGGCCTTGCCGGCGGTATGGTCGTGGACGGTGATGTGCAGATTCTGGATGTCGCCGTCGACCCGGCACATCGCCGCGAGGGCATTGCCCGCAAGCTGCTGTCGCATGTGAGCTATGATGCCCAGATGCTCGGCTGCACCACGGCTTCGCTCGAGGTCGAGGACGGCAACGAGGGAGCGATCGCGCTTTATAACGCTCTGGGCTTTACCGAGGCTGGCCGTCGCCGCGGTTACTACGGTGTTGGCAAAGATGCCATCGTCATGACGGCTCCGCTGCCCCTGGTGCTTCCGGTCGACAATGCTTCGCCCGAGCCGACGGCGGCAGAGCAGCGCGTATGGCCGCTGCCTGCGCCTGGGCGCTCCGAGGGGGAGCGTGCCGAAATTGAGCGCCGCCGCCTAGTGCTCGCTATCGAGAGTTCCTGCGACGAGACCGCCGTGGCGATTATCGATGCGGATGGCAATATGCTGGCCAACCAGGTGTCGACACAGATTGATTTTCATGCCCGCTTTGGCGGCGTGGTGCCCGAGATCGCCTCGCGCAAACACGTTGAGGTGATTGTGAGTGTCGTGGATGCGGCGCTCGAGGATGCCGCAGCATCGCTTGGTCTTGAGGGTGGAGCCATTGCCCCCAGCGAGCTTGCCGCCGTGGGCGTGACACAGGGTCCGGGCCTGGTGGGCGCCCTCGTGGTGGGCGTTGCCTTTGCCAAAGGCTTTGCCTACGCTGCCGGTAAGCCGCTCGTATGCGTCAACCATCTGGAGGGGCACCTGTTTGCCAACTTGCTGGCGCAGCCCGACCTCAAGCCGCCGTTCATCTTCACGCTTGTCTCGGGCGGGCACACCATGCTCGTGCACGTGAAGGCATGGGGCGACTACGAGGTGCTCGGTGAGACGCTCGACGACGCCGTGGGCGAGGCCTTCGACAAGGTGGCCAAGGCGCTGGGCCTGGGCTATCCCGGTGGCCCCATCATTTCCAAGCTGGCCGAGACGGGCAATCCCCGCGCGATCGATTTCCCCCGTGCGCTTAACAGCAGGGGAGACTATCGTTTCTCGCTTTCGGGTCTTAAAACGGCCGTGACGCTCTACATCGAGCAGGAGACCAAGGCCGGGCGCACGATTCACCTGCCCGATCTGGCGGCTTCGTTTGAGGCGGCTGTCTTTGACGTGCAGTACAAGAAGGCCAAAAACGCATTGCACGCTACCGGATGTAAGGAATACTGCATCGGCGGCGGCGTCTCGGCCAACCCGCATCTGCGCGAGATGATGATCAAGAAGCTTGGGCGTCAGGGGATTCGCGTAACGGTGCCGCCCTTGTCTGCCTGTACCGATAACGCAGCCATGATCGCGGAGGTCGCCCGCCGTAAATTCGACCGAGGTGAAATCTCGCCGTTCGACGTCGACGCCGATCCAAACATGACGTTGTAGCTGGTGCGGCGCGGTCCCCGGACGGAGGGGCCGGATATAAGGTTTCCTGCTCTACAGTCCTGCGCAAGACGAAGGCCACTTAATGTGGCCTTCGTCTTGCGCAGGACTGTAGAGCAGGAAAGTTCATATGCGCCGCCCGGCTCCCGCGGCTCTCAGGGGCATCTCTCATGCAAAAACTGTCGTGGGGTAAAGTCCGAGGTCAGTGGCGTTTAATACCGAGAAATCCAAAAAAGTTGAAAATTCATTACAAATTTGCGTTGACTTTAGGCAACTAAAGTTTCATACTCCTTTTCAACCACTGGGGGATGTGAACACGCACGGATCGTTCGCATCATGATTGAAGAGGATTTCTTAGACATGTTCACGCATCAGCTAAACATTATCAGCGTAGTAATTATCTGATGCGGGTTAGCACATACAGCTAGCCCGTACGATAACGGGCGGCTGATGAAGATGAGGGCCGTCGAGCGCAACCGACGGCCCTCATTTTTTTATGTCTGGGAAGTTCTTTTTAGAGGAGGAAATGTAATGAACGGAGTTTTGCTCATGGTTGTGGCCGCGGCGGTGCTCGCCTGCGGCTATCTGGGCTATGGCCGATGGCTGGCCAACAAGTGGGGCGTTGACAAAGAGGCCCTCACGCCGGCCAAGCGCATGAAGGACGGCAACAGCTTCTCGCCCGTCTCCGCCTTCACTGCGTTCTCGCACCAGTTCAGCTCGATCTGCGGTGCTGGCCCTGTTACGGGTACGATCGTCGCCATGGCCTTTGGCTGGCTGCCCGTCGTGCTCTGGGTCCTCGTCGGCGGCATCTTCTTTGGCGCCGTCCACGACTTTGGTGCCCTGTACGCTTCGATGAAGAACAACGGCAAGTCGCTCGCTCAGCTCATCGAGAAGTACATCGGCAAGACCGGCCGTCGCCTGTTCCTGCTGTTCTGCTGGCTGTTCTGCATCATCGTCATCGCCGCCTTCACCGACATGGTCTGCAAGACGTTCATGTTCACCCCGGCCGTTGACGCTTCTGGTGCTGCTACCGGTGCCATCGACTTCACCAAGTCCTATGCCGCCGGCTGCGCTGGTACCATCTCCATCCTGTTCACCTTCGTCGCTATCGCCTTTGGTTGGGCCCAGAAGAAGTTCAACCTCACCGGCGCTGCCGAGTTCGTCACCGGCGTGGTCCTCATGGTTCTCATGTTCGCCGTCGGTATGCAGTTTCCGGTCTACCTGGATAAGTTCCAGTGGTTCGCCGTCGTCATGGTCTACCTGGTCTTCGCTGGCGCTATGCCCATCCAGATGCTCAAGACCCCGCGTGACTACCTCACTTCCATCATGATGATCGTCATGATCGTCTGCGCTGTCCTCGGCATCGTCGTCCTGGGCGTCAACGGTCAGGCCACTATCACCGCTCCGGTCTTCACCGGCTTCTCCACTGCCTCCGGCATGATGTTCCCGGTCCTGTTCGTCTCCGTCGCTTGCGGTGCTCTCTCCGGTTTCCACAGCCTCGTTTCTTCCGGCACCTCTTCCAAGCAGGTCGAGAAGGAGCAGGACGCCGTCAAGGTCGGTTACGGCGCAATGATCGTCGAGTCCTTCGTCGGCATCCTTGCCATCATCGTTGCCGGCATCATGTTCTCCGATATGAACACCGCCGGTACTGGCGCTCTCAACGCCGGTGTCGCTTCCACCCCGTTCCAGATCTTCGCCGCCGGCATCTCCCGCGGTATGCAGGCCTTCGGTGTTGACGGCACGCTCGCTACCGTCTTCATGACCATGAACGTCTCCGCTCTGGCCCTGACCTCGCTCGACGCCGTCGCCCGCATCGCCCGCACTTCGTTCTCTGAGTTCTTTGCCCAGACCAACGACGCCCTGGCCATCGAGTCCAAGGCCGGCTACATGAAGGTCCTCGGCAACCCCTGGTTCGCCACGGTTGTCACCCTGTTTCCTGGTCTCGCCCTCGCTTTTGGTGGCTATGCCAACATCTGGCCGCTCTTTGGTGCTTCCAACCAGCTGCTCGGCGGTATGACCATGATCACCCTCGCCGTGTTCTGCAAGTGCACCGGCCGCAAGGGTTGGATGCTCTACGTGCCCGTCGTCTTCCTGCTCTGCTGCACCTTCACCTCGCTGGTCCAGAGCGCCATGGGCTGCATGACCGCCGTCCAGGCCTACGGCTTCTTCGGTACCATCCCGGCTACCGCCACCACGGCTGCCGTCTCCGTCGCCGCCACCAAGGGCCTGCAGCTCGTCTTTGCCGTCCTGCTGATGGTCCTGGGCCTCATCGTTGCCGTCAACTGCCTCAAGGAGTTCTTCGGCAAGGAGGCCGGCTCCATGCCCGACGAGGAGCCCGAGTGGTCCGAGATGGGCAAGGCCGAGTATGGTCGCGCTGCTGCCGCCGAGGCTCCTGCCGACGCTGAGGCCGCCAAGGCTTAGTCGATTGGACGGATTGAATCCTCCATCTCTATGACTCGGAAAGGCCGGGTCCGCAGAACGCGGGCCCGGCCTTTTTTGTAAAGAAGGGTGATGCCGGGGTGTTCTCGCAGATGTTTTGCGTGGATGGCGGCGCGCGTTGTACCATATGGACGTATATGTGTGCATATGAAAGGGGCCCCGTGGCCAAGACGGTATATTCCGATAACCAACAAAATGTCGATGCTCTGGCTGAGCGTCTGAGCGGACAAACGTCGCTTTCTGCCGAGCGGGCAAAGCTGGTTGCCTACGACCTGCTCTGCCGCAAGGCGCTCAAGATCAAGTCGAGCGCGCTGGCGCAAATCTTCCGCTCCGTGGATAAGGAGTGCGATACCAAGGCGATGCGCGATGAGCTTATCGCGGCAAAAATCGTTACCAAGATCGAGGGTAGCGGCATTAACGGGCGCCCGGCGTTCTATACCATCAATGCCGAGATTCGCGATGCCCAGGAGCAGCCTGCCGAGTCCGTCGAGGATTTTGTCGTCGAGGATCCCGCTGACGTGCCTGCTGTGGAAGAAGTTGCCCCGCGTGAGCATGTCGATACCGATGAGTTGCTCGATGAGAACGTCGTGCGTGCCTTTACGGCCAAGGCAGGACGCGGCGGTTTTGGCGGGGGTGGCAAGCGCGATGCGCAGCGCCGCGCCCAGCAGGAGCGCTTCCGTCGCGCCGTTGCTCAAAAGGGTGAGACGGATGCCGAGGCTGTTGAGACCGAGGTTGCTGCCGAGTCGCAGAAGCCCACGAAGGAGCAAAAGCCCGTGGAGGCCCAAGAGCCCAAGCGCCGTCGCGGTGCTCACTTTAAGGCTGCACAGCAGGATGCCGCGCGTGAGGTTGAAGAGTCTTCTGAGGTTGCAGACGATGTTGAGGAGTCTGCCAAGAAGGCTCCGGGTTCATGCCGTCCCGGACGTGGTTTTGCGGGGCGCGCGTATCCCGTAAGGCGTCAGGAGAAGAGCGAGCCGGCTTCGACCACTCAGGGCGAGAAGGACGAGAAGACCGTTGAGCCGGCGGCTCGCGAGCAGAAGCCTGTTGAGCCGCAGCTTGAGGTTGATGCCGAGGCCAAGGGCCAGCAGCCTACTGATGAGCAGGCGGAGCAGGGCGCGTCGAGCAAGCCTCGCCGCCGTCGCCATCGTGGGGGCCGCAGTTCCCATGCCGAGACTGCAACCGAGAAGACCACGCCGCAGAACGAGGATGCGAAGGCCGAGGTTTCTTCGGGGCAGCCTAAGCGCCAGCCGGCGAAGGAGAGCAAGTCCGTTCGTCCGCAGAAGCAGGCGTCTATGCCGAAGCACGAGCGCAATTCCCAGGGCGATTCTAAGCGCAAGTCTCAGAAGAAGCCGGAGTCTGCCGCAGCAGATACTGCTGCCCAGCAGCCCAAGTCGTCCGTCCACGGCGAGGTCTCGGCGTTTGCCCTTGCCCGCGTTTTAGGCAGGCAGCTGCTCAAGGTCGTTCCCACGCCAATGGCGCTCTCCAAGATTAAGGAGCAGCAGACACAGATCGTAAAGGTCGAGGGCAAGGACGGCAAAAAGGCTCCGCAGCGCACTCAGCACAACGAGATGTCCAACCGCAAGATTGCCGAGGAAATCGCAATCATCCAGGCTTGGATCGAGCAGAACCGAGGTGCCGATACGCCGGTTGCCTCGCGCCGCCAGCGTGCCTACCAGATCTTTAACGACGAGAAGGCTTTTGACGGCAAGCACGGTGAGCGCCTGATCAGGCGTATGACCGAAAAGGGCATCAGCATGCAGGCGATCAAGGTCGCCCCCAATCGCCCCGTGCACTTTACGGGCTTTTTTACGCTGGGAGCCGACAAGCCGTTCATTATGGTCGAGAACCTGGACACCTACGACGAGATCGTCAAGCTGCTGCGTGGCCGCAAGCACGCCAAGCTCTTTGGCATCAAGGTGGGCGGCGTGATTTTTGGCGGCGGATGCAAGGCGAGCGTCTCGCATGCCCTGGACGATTATCTGGCCGAGATTGGCTATCGCTTTAACTACGTCTACTACGTGGGCGATATCGATCGCGAGGGCGCGCGTATCGTCGAGCAGACTCGCAATGCCAATGTGGTTGAGATTCGCCTGCATGCCGGCATGTATCGCGCTATGCTCGCCGAGCATAAGCGTCGCGTGAAGGCCGGCGGCGAGTGCGAGCCCGCGGCTGCCAACCAGGGCGTGCCGCAGAACCTGGCGGCGACAATCAAGGATCTGCCCATGGTTACGCGCGTGCAGTTCCGCAACGTGCTGCGCGAGGGCGGGCGCATTCCGCAGGAGATTCTGATGACCGCAGACTATCGGGATGGCGACTCGGGAAGCTTCGACCGCATGCTGAATAACTAAATTCCGCCGGCCCCGGGAGAGCGGGGACACCGGCTTAGGTTTCCTGCTCTACAGTCCTGCTCACGACGGAGGCCACATTAAGTGGCCTCCTGTTCGTGCGGAACTCGCGATAAACCTAAGCCGGTGTCCCCGCTCTCCCGGGGCCTGTGGTTACCTGGTTGTTGCATGCGGCTCGCTTTTCGGAACTGGGCTGATATTTTCTTGATGTTAGGCGCTCTTGGTCCTAATGGGCTTGGGGCGCCTTCGCGTTTCCTCAGCTCCGCACCCTTGCGGGTTCGAATCCCTCCGCATGCCCACAAGAAAGCGCCCTGGGCCGTTATGGGCTCAGGGCGCTCAATTTTAATGGCTGGGACGGAGGGATTCGAACCCCCAACAGCCGGCACCAAAAACCGGAGTTCTACCGTTGAACTACGTCCCAATGTGTGGTGTTGCCCAAAAGCAACTCGTTTAGTTTACCTAATCTGCGAGGGCATCGCAAACGCCATCGAGCAGGCGTACGGCGAGTGTCTGCGCGTCGCTGGCCGTGAAGGTGCCGTTGTAGCGCGTCATGCCCGTGAGCTCAATGCGAATGCGTGCCGGCTTCTGCTGCGCGGCGACATTGGCAGTGCGGATGCGCTGGGCCAGGTTGTGGCACTCGGCGAGGGCGATCGTGGCGCGCGGCGCTGCATCTGCGGGCAGCTCATCGCTTGCGATCTCGAGCACTAGGTCAACGTCGGTTGGGACCTCGGAGTCGCAGAGCATCATGCCGCTGTTGTCGGTCGTTGCCGTGGCGATATTCCACATGCGCGACGCAACACTGCGTGCGATGGGGTCCTCGCCGATAACGGCAATCTGGAAGCGCTCGAGCACGTTGGCGGCGCGAGCAAAACCGATGCGGGACTCGGCTTCGGTGACCGAGGGCTTGCCCTCCCACACATGGTGCAGGCGGTTGATGTAGGCGTAGGTGTCCTGGAAGGCCATGCCGTCGGCAAACAGGCCGACATTTTCCTGGAACTGCTGCAGGGCGGCCTCGGTATGCGGACCAAAGTAGCCGTCGTCTTCGCCACAGGCAAAGCCCAAAACGTTGAGAGCGCGCTGCAGGGCCTGCACATCGGCGCCATGGAAATTGGGCATGCGCAGATAGAGAGTGCGGTCGCCCAGCTTATACGAAGCGTCTACAAGGGCGCTCCAGCAGGGGATATCGACGGCATGACCGGCAGCAAGGCCGCTGTCGAGCCTGAAGGTGCTGACGGCCTGCTCAGTGGTGGCTCCAAAGTACTTGTCGGTGACTTCGGCGGCATCAATCGTGTAGCCGAGCTGCAGGAGACGAGACTGCACGTCCTCGACGGCTGCTCCTTGCATGCCCGTTGTAATAGGTTCCATGAACGAACCCCTTTCGGCGTACCATTCGTACTATTTGAGCGTCTGTCGGATAGACAACGCAAAGGGATGCATAAACATGCACTCAACAGTGTAGCAAGTTGTGCCTAAATACGCTGCTGACAGGTTTTATAACCCCCGTTAGTTAAGACGCTCCACAAAGAAATCTGCCATGGAGAGGAACAGCTCGCGTGCGTGCGGATCAAGCTCAACGTTCTCGATGGCCGCTTTGGCCTTAGCGGTCAGGTCGAGCGCGTAAGTGTGGGCGTAATCGATGGAGCCGGTCTCCTGGAAGATCTCCACGGCGCGTGCGAGCTGCGCGGGATCATCGGTGCCTGAGGAAAGAATCGCCTCGACCTCGTCGTGGTGGCGCTCATCAGAGAGGGCGTGTACGGCGACAAGCGTGCGCTTGCCCTCGGTGATGTCGGTGCGGAAGTCCTTGTTGGCGGCTTCCTTAGTGCCGACAAGGTTGAGCAGGTCGTCCTGAATCTGAAAGGCGAGGCCTGTGTGTAGGCCAAAGGCGCGCAGCGCTTCGATTTGCTCATCGCTGCCGCCGCCGATAATGGCTCCGGCGGCAAGCGGCGTGGCTCCGCTGTAAAACGCGGTCTTGTGCGTCGCCATGTCCAGGTAGTCATCAACCGAGATATCAAAGCGCCCGTCACGGACCCAACCCAGGTCGAGCGCTTGACCCTCGATGGTGCGGACGATCATCTCGGTAAGCTCGTGGAGCACGCGCAGCTTCACGTCGGACTCCAGCGTGGGGTCGTCGAGAACCGTCTTGGTGACCATGGTGAGCGCCAGGTCGCCGCAATTGATGGCAAGGCCCGTGCCCTCGGTAAGGTGCATGCAGGGCTTGCCTCGACGAAGCTGTCCGTTGTCGGCGATGTCGTCGTGGATCAGCGCGCCCGACTGGAAATGCTCGATGGCTGCCGCGGCGCTGCGGGCGCTCTCAAAGCTACCGCCCACTGCGGTTGCGGCGAGCATGCAGATAAGCGGGCGGTGGCGCTTGCCGGCGTTGGCCGTAAAAGCCGAGAGCGGCGCGTACAGGTAGCGCTCGATATCGGCAGAGGTCGCCTGTCCGTCAAAGAACGTGGCCAGATAGTCGTTAATCTGGTCAAAGTGCTGGGCTAAAAAGCTGGTAAACGGACTGGACACGGGTTCTCGCATTCTTTCTGAGGTTGCGTTGATGCAATATGCAGACAACATATTGCCACATTAAGGCGTTTGGCGCGGCAGTTTTGGCGATTTAGGACAACGGGCGTGCGTTTGATGGAGCGTGCCTAAATCAGCCTAAAATGCTCGAGCGCCGCAACGACACCGTCGTGATCGACGGTGTCGGTCACGTAATCGGCCTTATCCTTGAGATAGTCCGGTGCATTGCCCATGGCGATACCGACATCGACGGCGTTCATCAGCGAGACGTCATTGCTGGCGTCGCCGATGCCGTATACGGTTCCGTGGTGGGGATCGAGGGCGTCGAGTACAGACTGGATGCCCCCGCGCTTCGTGCATTCGCGGGGCGAGATTTCGGTTACCTCGAGTTCGAGCTCGTTAAAGCACAGCAGCGGCTCAAGTGCCTTATCTTGAGCGATGTGGTTGGCGAGCGATGTAGACATCAAGATCTTGTAGACACTGTAATGTTGCAGCTGCGTGACTGCGTCGCCCAGGGTGCGCGCGTATCCGGGAGCATCGGGCGCATCGGCACTCATGCGCACGACGCCGTTGAGGCCCTCAAAGCGGATGACCTCGCCCGATTGCTCAAGGTAGGGGGCAAGACGCTGCAGCATACTGGGCGTCATCGACAGATCGCGAATTGTGTGTCCGTTGATCTCGGCGTAACCGCCCGCAAGACAGACGATGCCGGTCCAGGGCAGCTCAAGAAGTTTGGGGTGGATGCAGCTCAGGGTACGTCCCGTGCAGATAAAGGCCATGTTGCCGTTGGCGACAAACTCGCGGATTGCCTGCGAAACCGCCTCGTTGGGATAGGGGGAGAGGTCCCGCTCGTCTTCGGGAAGGTCTTGGGCGAGCCTGGGGTCTTGCCAGGCGAGCGTTCCGTCGATATCGAAGAAGCAAATATTGCCGCGCTTATGGGCCGCGCTGGCGGCAGGGGAGGCCGAGGTGGTGGGCACAAATTCCGGCTCGAGGCCCATGATCTGGTCAAAATGCTCTTTAACGCGGGGAACGGAGATGCCGATAATCACCTGGGCGGTCTTGCCCGTAATGATGAGGCCCTTGGCGCCCACCGCGACAAACGACGCGTTATCTGCAACGATGGAAGGGTCTGCGACCTCGACGCGCAGGCGCGTGGCGCAGTTGGTTGCGCCCACGATATTGCCAACGCCACCTAAAAGCTGAATTACCCGCTCAGCGAGGACGTGATCTTGATCGGATCGACTATTGACCTCGTCATTGGGAGATTGCTCTTTGGCAAAGCCGCTTCCCGTTAAACAATCGATTGCCGCGCGATTGGCGACATGATCCTCGCGGCCCGGTGTCTTAAGGTCATAGATCAAGATGAGTGCTCGAAAACTAACAAAAAAGATGAGGCTAAAGGCAAGGCCGATACCGAGTGCCAAAAGATAGGCACCGGCATGCGTGCGCATGAGCGGAATAAAGTTGAAGGCTGCCATCTCCATGAGGCCGCCCGAGAAGATGCCGACGATGCCAAAGAGATTCATGGCTGTGGCAAGGCAAGACGATAAGACGGCGTAGAGCAAAAAGAGCCCGGGGTGGGTGAACATAAAGAGAAACTCGAGTGGCTCGGTAACGCCGCAAACCACCGAAGCGATGATGGCGGGAACAAGGATGACCCTGAGGCCGGCGCGGCGCTCGGGTTTTGCGGTGGAGTAGAACGCGGCTGCGATGGCGGGAAGGCCAAAGAGCTTGACCCAGCCGGTGGCGGTAAAACCGGCCCACGGCGCAAGTTCATTAAGGGGGCGCGTGCTATGGGAGAGGATGGGGAGCAAGCTGCTCCACGTGGCGTAGATGCCGTCGTTAATGACCAGGTTGTCGTAGTAGATCGGCATGTAGAGCAGGTGGTGCAGCCCCATGGGCTCGAGCGCTCGCTCCAAAAACACAAAGATGCCCACGCCAAAGGGTCCGACGCTCGTAAGTGCATGGCGCAGCGTTTCGGTCATTGCGTATACGGAGGGCACGATGGCGGCCGAGATAGCGGCAAGGGCAAACACGGCAAAAAAGCTGATGAGGTAGACCAGCGAGGAGCCCGAGAAGGTGCCGAGCCAATCGGGAACCTTGGCATCGTAGAAGCGGTCATGGATGGCGACGACGGTTGCCGATACCACCAGCGGGCCGATAATGCCGGTGTCGAGCGTCTTGATGCCGTCGATGACGGTGATACCGTTGGCGGGGGTCAAAGATGACGGGTACTTAAGCCCAAGGTTGTCTCCGCTCAGCTTAATGATCTCGCTCAAAAAGAAGCAATAGGCAAAATAGGCCACGAGTGCCTCGAGGCAGCAGCGTGCCGGTTGCTTTTGGGCAAGACCGATAGGCAGCGCTACGGCAAAAAGGAGCGGGAGGCGCTTAAAGACCGTCCATGAGCCGCGCTGGATGATAGCCCAGAAAACGTACCAAGGGGTTCCGTATACGGCTAGATCGCCGACGATGTCCGCAGTCGTTGCGAGAGCGGAGACGCCGACCATGAGGCCCGATATAGAAAACAGCATGGCGGGAGCGAACATTGCCCCGCCAAAGCGTTGGATTTTTTGCAGCATGTTCTGCCTTCCGAATATCGAGGCGCGTTGCGCGTGGGGAAACGTTTAAACAATGGATTCATTGTAGAGGACCAGACGATTGTTGTGCCGGCAGTTTTGAGCGAAACCGATTTGGGCACGACAGAAACCGTCAACGGTTAAATCCTGTCGCTTTACCGATATTCGGTTTAAACAACTTTAAGAAATGCTATCGTGCCTAGCCGGAAATAAATAATGTAGAGGTGAAACAATGCCAAAAGCGATATACGAAGGAATCTACCGAGAAATACGCTCGCGCATCATTAATGGGACCTATGCGTTTCAGGAGATGCTGCCAACCGAAGCCGAGCTGACCGCGGAGTTCGGATGTACTCGCAATACCGTCCGTCGCGCCTTGGGTATGCTGGCCGACGGGATGTTTGTGCAGCCCATACACGGCAAGGGCGTGCGCGTTATTTGGCTTAAGGGCGAAACCGACATGTTGGGCGCACTCGAGGAAGTTGAGTCGTTTGGCGAATTTGCAAAGCGCAACAATGCCGTTGCATCGACGGACGTTAAGTCTTTTGAGCATTTGATTTGCACCGAGCAGCTCTCTCGTCGCCTGGGCTTTAAGGTGGGCGAGGAGTTGATTCGCGTGGTGCGTGTCCGAAGCCTTAACGGCAATGCGCGCCAAGTAGACCATGGTTACTTTTTGGAGTCGATCGCCAAGGGTCTGACGCCCGAGATCGCCGCAAAGTCAATTTACGACTATCTGGAGCACAAACGCGGCGTCAAGGTGATGGCGAGTCGCCGTACAGTGAGCGTCGAGCTTGCCAACGATGAGGACTGCAGCTACTTGGACCTTGGCAAATACAACTGTGTCGCCGTCATGGAGAGCCAGTCGTACACCTCGGATGGCATCTTGTTTGAGGTGACGCACACTCGCACACACCCCGAGATCTTCCATTACCGCGTCAATTCCAAGCGATAGCCGGCTAGCTCGCAGCCTGACGAGACTCATGCCCTCAAAGAGAAAACGCCCGGTCAAACCGACGACGCATCGGCTTGACCGGGCGTTTTCTCTGCATTCGATAACAAATAATTGTTTATACAAAACTTGTCAAGTATCAAGTTGAAATTACCGTTCACCGAAGTTTTTCTACCGCTCTAGTAATACTTGTTCAAACAACTAGCCAAATAGCGTATCGTACAAATCAGCAAAAGGGGCAAAGTCCCCGAGCCAATCTCCGAAGGCGGCGGCAAAGGGTGCCGCCACGGTGTGAAAGGGTGGATTGTAATGAAGAACGAAATGAGCAGAAGGCAGTTCCTGGGCTTTGCTGGTTCCGCGGCTGCGGTTCTTGGTCTGGGTCTCGTGGGCTGCGGTGGTTCTGCCGGCTCCGGCTCCTCTGCTTCTGGTGACGCTGCCGAGGTCTACTTCCTCCAATTCAAGCCCGAGGTCGACAAGGAGTGGAAGGAGATCGCCAAGGCCTATAAGAAGGAGAAGGGCGTCGAGGTCAAGATCGTGACCGCTGCCTCCAACACCTACGAGGAGAAGCTCAAGTCCGAGATGTCCAAGAGCTCCGCTCCGACCCTGTTCCAGGTCAACGGCCCCACCGGCCTTAAGAACTGGAAGGATTACTGCGCCGACCTGTCCGATACCAAGCTCCGCGGTGAGCTCATTGACGACTCCCTGGCTCTGCAGTCCGATGGCAAGGATCTGGGTATCGACTGGGTCCAGGAGAGCTACGGCATCATCTACAACAAGCAGCTGCTCGAGAAGGCTGGCTACAAGGCCGAGGACATCAACTCCTTCGACAAGCTGAAGGCTTGTGCCGACGACATCCAGGCCCGCAAGGACGAGCTTGGCATTGAGGGTGCCTTCACTTCTGCTGGCATGGATGACTCCTCCAGCTGGCGCTACACCACCCACCTCGCCAACCTCCCGCTCTACTACGAGTTCGAGAAGGAGCACAACCAGGAGGACGACGAGATCAAGGGCGAGTATCTCGACAACTTCAAGCAGATTTTCGACCTGTACATCACCGACTCCACCTGCGATCCTTCGCAGCTTGCCTCCAAGACCGGCGACGACGCCACCAACGAGTTCGCAACCGGCAAGGCCGTCTTCTATCAGAACGGCTCCTGGGCCTACTCTGACCTCGTCAAGGCCGGCATGACCGACGATCAGATTGGCATGATGCCCATCTACATCGGTGTCGACGGCGAGGAGAACCAGGGCCTGTGCTCCGGCGGCGAGAACTACTGGTGCGTCAGCTCCCAGGCTTCCGAGGATGCCCAGAAGGCCACCGAGGACTTCATGTATTGGTGCGTCACTTCTGACACCGCCACCAGCATCATCGCTGACAAGATGGGTCTGACTGCCCCGTTCAAGAGCGCCAAGGAAACCACCAATGTCTTCTCGCAGCAGGCCGTCGCCATGGCCAAGGACGGCAAGAAGACCGTCGCTTGGGACTTCGTCTACATCCCCTCTGAGGAGTGGAAGAAGAACCTCAAGCAGGCTCTGATCGCCTATGCTGCCGACAACAGCAAGTGGGACGGCGTCAAGAACGCCTTCGTCGATGGCTGGAAGACCGAGAAGGCTGCTTCCGAGTAAGTAGTTGCTGCCCAAGCTATCTGATTAGCGACAGGGGGCGGGCAGACGTTGGTTTGCCCGCCCCCTGCATATTGAAAGGACCCTTCTATGGGCAAAGCACTCAAGCGCTGGTGGCCGCTCTTTATGCTGCCCACGTGCCTGGCGTTTATGATCGGGTTCGTGATCCCCTTTATCCAGGGCTTCTATCTCTCGTTCTGCCAGTTTATTACCATCAACAATACGCACTTTGTCGGTATCGAGAACTACGTGCGCGCACTGTCCGATCCGCAGTTTGCCACGTCGTTCTTCTTTACCGTGGCGTTTGCCTTCCTGTCGACGGTGCTCATCAACGTGATCGCCCTCGCCATTGCGCAGGCGCTCACCCGCAAAGCGCTCAAGGGCACCAATATCTTCCGTACGATCTTCTTTATGCCTAATCTGATCGGCGGCATCGTGCTGGGCTACATCTGGCAGATTCTGATCAACTGCCTACTCTCCAACGTGGGCGCCCAGCTCATTGCCCTTAACTCTGCTGCTGGCTTCTGGGGCCTTATCATCCTGACCCTGTGGCAGCAGGTCGGCTACATGATGATCATCTACATCGCTGGTCTGCAGTCCATTCCGTCCGACTACATCGAGGCCGCCAAGGTCGACGGCGCCACGGCATGGCAGACGTTTTGGAAGGTTAAGATCCCCAATCTGATGCCGACGATCACCATCTGCCTGTTCCTGTCCATCACCAACGGCTTTAAGCTGTTCGACCAGAACCTCGCCCTTACCGGCGGCGCTCCCGCACACTCCACCGAGATGCTCGCCCTGAACATCTACAACACGTTCTACTCGCGTGCTGGCATCGCATGGCAGGGCATCGGTCAGGCCAAGGCAGTTATCTTCTGCATCCTGGTCGTCGCTATCTCCATGATTCAGCTTAAGGCCACGAGGTCCAAGGAGGTGCAGCAGTAATGAAACGCGATAAGGCTATCAACCGCGCGCTCTCGATTTTCTTTACGATCCTGTCGCTCGCATGGATCTACCCCGTGTTCATGATTGCGCTTAATTCTTTTAAGAAAGCGACCGCAATCAGCACCACCACGGCATTCGATCTGCTCACGCCCGAGACGTTCAACGGCCTCGCAAACTACATGCACGCCCTTAACGAGCAGGGCTTTGCCTCGGCATTTATGTACTCGCTCATCATCACGGTCACGTCGGTCGTGCTGATCTTGGTGTGCTGCTCCATGTGCGCTTGGTACGTGGTTCGTGTCAACAACAAGATCTCGAACTTCTTCTATTACCTGTTCGTGTTCTCGATGGTCGTGCCCTTCCAGATGCTCATGTTCACGCTGTCCAATCTGGCGGACCGCATCGGCTTCAACACGCCGTTCAACATCTGCTTTATCTACCTCGGCTTTGGCGCGGGCCTGGCGGTCTTTATGTTCGCCGGTTTTGTAAAGAACATCCCGCTCGAGATCGAGGAGGCGGCCATGATTGATGGCTGCAACCCGGTCCAGGTGTTCTTTAAGATCGTCCTTCCCATCATGAAGCCCACCTATCTTTCGGTCGGCATCCTCGAGACCATGTGGGTCTGGAACGACTATCTGCTGCCCTACCTTACGCTCGACTCCACCAAGTACAAGACCATTCCTATCTTGATCCAGTACTTCCGCGGCGGCTACGGCCACGTCGAGCTCGGCCCCATGATGGCCTGCATCATGATGGTCGTTATCCCCATCGTTATCATGTACATCCTCTGTCAGAAGTACATCATCGACGGCGTGGTGGCAGGTGCCGTCAAGGGCTGATGCCGTAACTGTTTTGCAAGTTTCTGCGGCGCCCCTCAGCGCGGCGCCGCGTATCGAAAGGTAGAGACATGGCCGAGATCGTTCTCAAACATGTTCAGAAGGTGTATCCCAACAACGAGTCAAAAAAGAAGGGCTTCTTTGGCAAAAAGAAGAAGACCGAGGAGAAGAAGCACAACCTCAAGGTTACCGAGGACGGTGTGCTCGCTGTAGAGGACTTCAACCTCACCGTTCACGACCAGGAGTTCGTCGTCCTCGTTGGCCCCTCTGGCTGCGGCAAGTCCACGACGATGCGCATGGTCGCCGGCCTGGAGGACATTACCTCGGGCGATGTGTTCATCGACGGCAAGCGTGTCAACGACGTGGCGCCCAAGGACCGCGACATCGCCATGGTGTTCCAGAGCTACGCTCTGTACCCCAATATGACGGTGTACGAGAACATGGCATTTACGCTCGAGCTCAAGAAGGTTCCCAAGGACGAGATCGACCGCAAGGTTCGCTCTGCTGCCGAGATTCTGGGCATTACCGAGTACCTCGACCGTAAGCCCAAGGCGCTCTCCGGCGGCCAGCGCCAGCGTGTCGCTATCGGCCGCGCCATCGTGCGTGACCCCAAGGTCTTCCTGATGGACGAGCCGCTGTCCAACCTGGACGCCAAGCTGCGTAACCAGATGCGAGCCGAGCTCATTAAGCTGCGTCACGAGATCAAGGGCACCTTCATCTACGTTACTCACGACCAGACCGAGGCTATGACCCTCGGTGACCGTATCGTGGTCATGAAGGACGGCGTTGTCCAGCAGATCGCCACGCCGCAGGAGGTCTTCAACCATCCCGCGAACATCTTCGTCGCCGGTTTCATCGGCGTGCCGCAGATGAACTTCTTCGATGCCCAGCTGGTGCGCTCGGGCAACGGCTTTACCGTCAAGACCGAGGATATGAACGTGGCGCTCGCCCCCGAGACTTGCGCTCAGCTTGCCCTCAACTGGAACGGCGGCGACGTGAAGGAGATTACGGCCGGCGTGCGTCCCGAGCAGATCCTGCTTGCCGACAAGGGCGAGGAGGGCGCGCTCCAGGGTACCGTCGAGGTGACCGAGCTCATGGGCTCGACCGAGCATGTCCACGTGACCGCTCCCGACGGCCAGTTTGTCCTGATTATCCCCGTCGTCGACCTCGAGGCCAAGGGCGCGCTCAAGGCTGGCGACACCATCTGGTTCAAGTTCGAGAAGAACGCGACCCACCTCTTCGATAAGGTCTCTGGCAAGAACCTTATCTAGGCCCGGTGCATCCAGGCCCTCCCTTTGGGCGACTGCGGTATTGCCATCCTTTTGCCGCGGTCACATATAAGGCTCCCCTCCCGTCCACTGGGCGAGAGGGGAGCCTTTCTTTGTGTTGGGATTGTCTGACCGGTCGTTTGTCTCGATCTGTAACGGGTAGGGCCGATTTCGGACGTTAGATGTTACAGATCGAGACGGTTCCGCTGAGCTAACCATTTCATCTAAATCTGTAACACCAAAGGTGAATTTCAGCTGCTAGATGTTACAGACTGAGATAAACCCAAGGGAAGGGGCCGGTATGTCTCAATCTGTAACAGCTGGGACCGTTTTGGTTGAGTAGTTGTTACAGATTGAGATTGTTTGGTCGAGTCGGGTCACAGGGTAACGTGCGGGCACAAAAAACGGAGCCGTGTTGCCACGACTCCGTTTCTCAAGAGGATGGGTAAGGGAAGCGAATTAGTTCAGGTGCCAGATCTCGTCGTTGTACTGGGAGATGGTGCGGTCGGACGAGAAGGTGCCGGCGTTGGCGATATTGATCAGCGTCTTGCGCATCCAGGCGTCCTGGTCCTCGTAGTCGGCCAGCACGCGCTCCTTGGTCTGGATGTACTCCTCAATGTCGAGCAGGGCCATAAACCAGTCCTTGCCCTTAATGTCATCGTGCAGGCGCTGCAGGCGCTCGGCGTTGCCGGTCGCCATAAAGGCCGGGTTGGTGATGAAGTCCACCAGCAGTTTAATACCGGGCTTGCGGTAGAGCACACCGGCGTCATAGGTGCCGTCGGCATAGAGCTGCTCGACCTGCTTGGACGAGGCACCAAAGGTGTAGATGTTCTCGTCGCCCACGAGCTCGACAATCTCCACGTTGGCGCCGTCAAGCGTGCACAGGGTTAGGGCGCCGTTGAGCATGAACTTCATGTTGGAGGTGCCGCTCGCCTCCTTGGAGGCCAGGCTGATCTGCTCGGAGATGTCAGCGGCGGGGATCACGCGCTCGGCGGCGGTGACGTTGTAGTTCTCGATCATGACAACCTGCAGGTAGGGAGCCACGTCGGGGTCGTTTGCAATCCACTGCGACAGCGTCAGAATCAGATGGATGATGTCCTGCGCGATAGTGTAGGCAGGCGCCGCCTTGCCGCCAAAGATGATGGTGACGGGGTGCTTAGGTCTGTTGCCGTTCTTGATATCGAGGTACTTCCAGATGATGTAGAGCGCGAGCATCTGCTGACGCTTGTACTCGTGGATGCGCTTGACCTGGACGTCGATGATGGCGTTGGAGGGAATGGTCACGCCCTGCTCGAGCGCCATGAACTGGCGCATGATGGCCTTGGCCTCGACCTTGGTGGCGGCCAGGCGCTCAAGAACGTCCTTGTCGTCGGCGAACTTGGCGAGTTTGCTCAGATCGCCGGTGCTGCGCCAGTCGGTGCCGATCACATCGTCGAGCAGGCTGGCGAGCGCGGGGTTGGCCCCATGGATCCAGCGGCGGAAGGTGATGCCGTTGGTCTTGTTGGAGAACTTCTTGGGATAGATCTCGTAGAACGGATGAAGCTCGGTGTCCTCCAGGATCTTGGTGTGGAGGGCGGCTACGCCGTTGATGGAGAAGCCAAAGTGGATGTCCATGTGGGCCATGTGGACGGTGTCGTGCTCGTCGATGATGGCGACGCGCGGGTCATCGTGCTCGGCCTTCGCGATCTCATCGAGCTTGACGATAATGTCGGCGATGGCAGGGGAGACCTTCTGCAGGCTGGCGAGCGGCCACTTCTCGAGCGCCTCGGCAAGAATCGTGTGGTTAGTGTAGGCGACCATGGAGCGTACGATGGTCACGGCCTCGTCAAACTCGATGCCATGCTCGGTGGTGAGCAAGCGAATGAGCTCGGGGATGACCATGGTGGGGTGCGTGTCGTTAATTTGGACCACGGCATAGTCGGCCAGATCGTGCAGGTTGCTGCCGCGCTCGACGGCCTCGTCGATCAGGAGCTGGGCGGCGTTGCTCACCATGAAGTACTCCTGATAGATGCGAAGTAGGCGGCCCTGCTCGTCGGAATCGTCGGGGTAGAGGAACAAGGTGAGGTTCTTGGCGATCTCGGTCTTGTCGAAGTCGATGGAGCTGCCGGGGACCAGGCCGTCGTCGACGCTCGCCAGGTCGAACAGGCGCAGGCGGTTCTTGGTGGGCTGGCCGTAACCGGGCACATCGATGTTGACGAGCTTGGAAGTAACGGCAAAATCGCCGAACTCGACGGTGTAGGAGCGGTCATCGTCGACTAGGATGTCCTGCTCACCGAGCCACTCGTCGGGGACGGCCTTCTGCTGGTTGTCGACAAAGCGCTGACGGAACAGACCGTAGTGATAGTTGAGGCCCACGCCATCGCCGGTCAAGCCCAGCGTGGCGATGGAATCCAGGAAGCATGCGGCCAAGCGGCCCAGGCCGCCGTTGCCGAGTGACGGCTCGACCTCGAATTCCTCGATCTTGTTGAGGTCGTGGCCTGCGGCGGTGAGCTGGTCCTTAACCTCGTCGTAGATGCCAAGGTCGATCATGTTGTTGATGAGCAGCTTGCCGATCAAAAATTCGGCGGAAATGTAATAGAGCTTTTTCTTGCCGTTGTTGAGCGGGCAGGCGGCGGAGCGCTCCTGCACGAGTTTGACCAGCAGCTTGTAAATGCGACGGTCGTCGAGCTGCTCGAGCGAGGTGCCAAAAGACTGCTCGGCGAGTTCCATGAGGTTAATTTGGGGCATGTTTTCTCCTGTGATGGGTTGTTTCATGTCTGCAATTCATAAGAAGCCCGCGCGAGGGGATTGGGGTGGCCTCGCGCGGGAAAAGCAAGCGCGTCCGCACGGTGGGGAGGGGTTGGGCGCGGTAGCTCCTATTGAGGAAGCTCGATTTCGGCTTCCGACGGGATGCGGAAGTAGGTCTCGGTCCAGTCGGTGAGTTTGTGCTCGAGCTCGCGGGTGATGGCGCCATCGAGCATGCGCCAGGTCCAGTTGCCGCCCAGCGTGGCAGGGGTGTTGATGCGCGCCTCGTTGCCCAAGTTGAGCAGATCCTGCATGGTGTAGATGCACGTGTCGCTCACGCTGGCGGCGATGGTGCGATTGAGTGCATCTGCCATGGGTTCGCCGGCCTGCTGATGGGTGTACAGGGCTGCCTGCTCACGTTGACGCGGGGTGGCCGTTCCCTCAAACCAACCGCGCGCCGTCTCGTTGTCGTGGGTGCCCACATAGGCGACGGTGTTGGCGATGTAGTTATGCGGCAGGTAGTACGAGTTGGTGCCCTCAAAGGCAAACTGCAGGATCTTCATGCCGGGGAAGCCCGAGTTGTCGCGCATGTCGATGACGCCGGGGGTAAGGAAGCCCAGGTCCTCGGCGATGATGGGCAGCGTGCCGAGCTTTTCCTCGAGCGTCTTGAAGAACTTGAGGCCGGGCCCCTGCGTCCACGAACCGTAGGACGAATCGGGCGAGGAGAACGGCACCTCCCAATAGGCCTCGAAGCCGCGGAAGTGATCCAGGCGGATGACGTCGTACATGTCGAGTGCGGCACGGATGCGGCCCTCCCACCAGGAGAAGCCGTCGGACTCCATGGCGTCCCAGTCGTAGATGGGGTTGCCCCAGTACTGGCCGGTGGCCGAGAACTGGTCGGGCGGCGTGCCGGCGACGCTCACGGGATTGCCGGCGGCATCGATCTTAAAGAGCTCAGGCGTCGCCCACATCTCGACGGAGTCACGCGAGACATAGATGGGCAGGTCGCCGATGATGAGAATGTCGCGCTCGTTGGCATAGGCCTTGAGGCGGCTCCACTGGCGATCGAAGAAGTACTGCGTCATCTGGTGGTAGAGCATACGCGCCGGATGGTCGGCGCAGACCTTGGCGGAAGCCTCGCCGCGGGTGCGGAGCTCCGCGGGCCACTCCCAAAACGCCTTGAGACCGCACTCCTCTTTGACGGTCATGAACTCGCAGTAGGGAATGAGCCAGTCCTCGTTGGCCTGGATAAAGTCATCGAAATCGGCCGGCTTGTCGGCAGCAAAGCGCTCAGCGGCGCGGTCGAGAATCTGACGGCGGCCGCCAAAGATGGCACCGTAGTCGACATTGCTGGGGTCGGATCCCAGATACACGCCATCGATATCGCGCTGCTCCAGATACCCTGCCTCGATAAGCTCGGCAAAGTCGATAAAGTTGGGGTTGCCTGCGCGGGCCGAGAACGACTGATAGGGCGAATCGCCATAGCTGGTCGTCGTAAGGGGCAGAATCTGCCAGTAATGTTGTTTGCACGAGGCGAGAAAATCGACGAAGTCGTAGGCATTCCAGCCAAAGCCGCCGATTCCGTATGGTCCGGGCAGAGATGAGACGGGCATGAGGACGCCGCTTGCACGCTCCATGAATGCGCTCACCAACCTTCTTGTTGTGGGGTCGGCCTGCCGATGGGTGTGCAGTCCGCCTCCGATGTTCTGATTCGATACGCCTATTGTAAAACATGTTGTTTAAACATGTACAGGCAAGATAAAAAAGTTGGTCGATTTTCGGCGAATGGTTACATGCCATGAAAAAGCCCCGACCTCACAACGTGAGATCGGGGCAAGAGCGGTATGTAGGTTTTGCTACTCGGCGTCGGCGAAGCCGTTGGGGTTGTGGCTCTGCCAGTTCCAGCTATCGCGGCACATGTCCGCGATGTCGTACTGGGCCTTCCAGCCCATCATGCGCTCGGCCTTGGAGGCATCGCACCAGTTGGCAGCGATGTCGCCGGCGCGGCGCTCGCGGATCACGTAGGGCAGCTCCTTGCCACAAGCCTTGGAGAAGGCGGCGACGACCTCGAGTACCGAGGTGCCGGTGCCGGTGCCCAAGTTAAAGATCTCGACGCCGGTCTTGCCGTTCATCCAGTTGAGGGCGGCCACGTGACCAGATGCCAGATCGCACACGTGGATGTAATCGCGCACGCCGGTGCCGTCGGGGGTGGGGTAGTCGTTGCCAAAGACCTGAACGGCCTCGAGCTTGCCCACGGCGACCTGGGCGACATAGGGCACCAGGTTGTTGGGGATGCCCTTGGGATCCTCGCCGATCAGGCCCGACGGATGGGCGCCGATGGGATTGAAATAACGGAGTAGCACGACGTCCCACTCGGGGTCGGCGGTGTGGACGTCCATAAGGATCTGCTCGATCATCCACTTGGTCCAACCATAGGGGTTGGTCGCGGGCTTCTTAGGATCCTCCTCGGTGACGGGCGGGTTGTCCGGGTCGCCGTAGACGGTCGAGGAGCTCGAGAAGATGATGGACTTGCAGCCATGGTTGCGCATGACGTCGATGAGCACCAGGGTGTTCTCGATGTTGTTGTGGTAGTACTCGACGGGCTTGCTCACCGACTCGCCGACGGCCTTAAAGCCGGCAAAGTGGATGACGCGGTCGATCTGATGGGTATCGAAGATCTTGTTCATCGCGTCGCGGTCGAGCACGTTGGCCTCGTAGAAGGTGAGGTTCTTGGCGGCCTCGTCGCCCACGATGGTCTTGACGCGGTCGACGGCGACGGAGCTGGAGTTGGAGAGATCATCGACGATGACGACCTGGTAGCCACCTTCGAGAAGCTGAACGACGGTGTGCGAGCCGATAAAGCCGGCGCCACCGGTAACGAGGACGCAGGTGTCTTTGGGGTCGAGTGCTTTGGACATGTAGTCTCCTATCGAATCAGGAACACTTCTTCAGGGGAGTATAGCGCAGGCAGGGACGCCCAAATCGTGCGCTGTGGGAAAAGCAGAGGATTGTGCTAACGTACTCATAGAAGAGCTTGCGTACGCATAACCTGATCTTTGGCATTTGCTTACGAGCCGCTGACCTTGTAGTTTCCTGCCGTTCGTGGAAATCGTTGGGACGCGCCATATGTACGCTAATATGTATGAGTTGAGCGACATATAAATAAACATGTAACGGAGTACATATGTCACCAAACAGCGATTCCATCCTTTCCCAGGAGCTCTCGCGCCGCACTGCCCTCAAGGCCCTGTTCGGCGCCGCTTCTGCGGCAGTTCTTTTTGGCCTGCCCGCTCGCGCCCATGCGGCGGAGGCTTCCAAAGAAACAACCGATAAACTGAATGCCGCCCAGGCCCAGCTCGACGAGGTTCAGGCCCAGCTCGACAGCATCGCAAATGAGTATGCGGCGCTGGCCAACAAGAATGCCCAGACCCTCAACGACATCGAGAATGTCCAGGGCAAGATTGACGACACGCAGGCCCAGATCGATGAAAAGAAGGCCGAGCTCAAGAAGAAGCGCAACGACCTTTCCGATCGCGTGGCCGCCAGCTACAAGTCCGGCGGCACGAACATCCTGTCGCTGCTGCTGGCCTCTGGCTCGTTTGAGGAACTCGTCGCCAACGCGCATTACGTTGAGAAGATCAACAAGAGCGACCGCGACGCCATCGAGGACATTCAGACCATCCAGGAAGAGCTCGATGCGCAAAAGACCGAGCTCGAGTCGCAGAAGGCCGACTTAGAGAAGCTCAAGGACCAGCAGACTGCCCAGATGCAGGACATGCAGGCCAAGCAGCAGGAAGTCCAGACGGTTCTGAACGGCCTCTCTGACGATGTCAAGGAGCTCATGGCTCAGCGTGATTCCGAGATTCTCGCTGCCGCCCAGGCCGAGGAGGCCGCTAGGAAGGCCGCCGCTGCCGCGGCCGCCGCGAACAAGAACAATTCCTACTCGGGTGGTTCGAGCTCGGGTGGCGGATCGTATGCGCCCGGAACTCCGCAGCAGAATGCCGGCTCGGGCAAGCAACAGGCCGTCGTCAACGCGTGCTACTCCACGCCTTCGCCGGGCCAGAACTGGTGCGCGGCGTGGGTCACCAATGTCTTCCGTAACGCCGGCGTTGGCTACTTTGGAGGCAATGCGTGCGACATGTTTAACGCCTGGTGCTATAGCTCCGACCGCTCGGCGCTGCAGGTGGGCATGATCGTGGCCGACTCATCGCATAGCGGCACGGGTGCTCCGGGTCTTATCTACGGTCATGTGGGTATCTACGTTGGCGGCGGTATCGTTATGAGCAACGAGGGTGCCATTACGTCTAAGTCGCTTGACTCGTTCATTGGGTTCTACGGCACTGGCTCTGGCGTGCGCTGGGGCTGGCTTGGCGGTATTGCGCTGTCGTAGCTGCGGTTTGAAGTAAGTTGGTCCGGGACCGCGGGCGAGGCATAAGGTTGCCTGCTCTACAGTCCTGCGCAAGACGAAGGCCACATTAAGTGGCCTTCTTTGCGTGCGGAACTCGCGACCAACCTTATGCCTCGCCCGCGGTCCCGGACCTTCCGGGTTCGGGGCGCGACACACCGGACTGGGTTATCTGAATAAATATGGTGAAGGCCCCTTTCGGGGCCTTCTTTGTTAAAGGAATTCGCCGACTCGGTGGACTTCGGGTTCTAGGTCTACGTTGAATTGGTCTTTGACGGTTGCCTGGATGTGGCGGATGAGTTCGTCGACATCGGCGGCGGTGGCGTGGTCGGCGTTGACGATGAAGCCGCAGTGCTTCTCGCTCACCTGCGCGCCGCCAACGGCGTGTCCTCGCAGGCCGGCATCCATGATGAGTTTGCCGGCAAAGTAACCCTCGGGGCGCTTGAAAGTGGAGCCGGCACTCGGCATGTCGAGCGGCTGCTTGTCCTCGCGGCGCTGGCGGTAGTCGTCCATGTCGGCCTTGATCATCGCGGCGTTGCCCGGAGCGAGATTGAAGGTGGCCGAAAGCACGATGAAGCCGTCGTCGGCAATGCGGCTCTTGCGATAGCCCAGGTTGAGCTCATCGACATCGAACTCAATGATATTGCCGCTGCCGCGGGTGCCGTCGTCGAGCTGGCGAGCGGGTTTGTAGACGCGCACGGACTCCAGCACATCGGCCATGCAGGCGCCATAGGCGCCGGCGTTCATGTAGCAGGCGCCGCCGACCGATCCGGGGATACCCGAGATGGGCTCCATGCCGGTGAGACCGGCCTCGGCTGCCGCCGCGGCGACATCGGAAAGCAAGGCGCCGGCTGCTGCCGTGACGTGTGTGCCGTTGACCGTAATGTCGGAGAGGCCCTCGCCAAGCGCCACGACGACGCCGCGGATGCCCTTGTCACCGACGAGCAAGTCGGAGCCGTTGCCCACGATGGTGAGGGGCAGATCGCAGCGATAGCAGGTATCGAGCGTGGCGACGAGGCCCTGCTCGGTATCGGGCGTGACAAAGACGTCGGCCGGGCCGCCGATTTTAAACGTGGTGTGCTCGCGCATGGGCTCGCTCATCAGCACGTTGTCCTCGCCGGCGACACCGGCGAGCGCGCAGAGCAGGTCCTCGTTAAAAAAATCGTTTTCGTGCATACGAATGTCCGCCTTTTGGTGGTCGTCGTCATCAATCGATTGCAATATACCCCACCCGGACGGATTTGGTGCGCTGGCGGCGATAAAACAGCCGTCTACCGGATTGGTAAAGTGTTTATCACCGAGGTAGAGGGGTAGTCGCTATACTTTCAAGAGATTGCGCGTAAACCCGGAAGGAGCGAGATGGCCAACAAAGTCACCCTCAAGCAGATCGCCCAGGAGGTGGGGCTTTCCCCCTCGTCGGTCTCGCTTGTGCTCAATAATCGGCCCTGTCGCATCTCGGAAGAAAACCGCAAGCTCATCAAAGAGGTCGCGGCGCGCAGCCACTATGTTCCCAACCAGATCGCGCGCAGCCTGGTCATGCGCGAGTCGCGCACCCTGGGCCTTATCGTCCCTAACATCGAGAGCCGCTTTTTTGCCTCGCTCGCCGGTAGCCTGGAAAAGCGCTGCCGCGAGGACGGCTATGCGCTCTTCATTACCAGCTCGGGCGGAAGCGCCGATGACGATCTGGAGCTGCTGCGCCAGCTGGTGACGCGCGGCGTTGATGGCGTCTTCCTGGTCGTAGGCGACGAGTTCTCCGACGACCGCGCCCTGCGCGAAGAAGTCAGCCATCTGCCTATCCCTGCCGTGATGGTCGACCGTGCCATTGAGGGGCTCGAGTGCGACAAGGTGATGTTCGACCACGAGATGGGTGGCTACATGGCCACTCGCTATCTGATCGAGCAGGGCCACCGTCGCATTGCCTGCTTGGTTAACGCGCGCCGTTCCAATACGGGGCGTAAGCGACTTGCCGGCTATGAGCGCGCGCTGCGCGAGGTTGGCCTGCCTATCGACGCACGTTTGGAGTTTGAGAGCGAGTACTACATTCCGAGTGCCTATGAGGCCTCGGAGGCGGTGCTCGCAACTGATGCCACCGCTGTGTTCGCAAGTTCGGATAACATCGCCCTCGGTCTGCTCAAGCGCTTGCACGAGATGGGGAAGAGCATCCCGGGCGATATCTCGGTGGTGAGCTATGACAACTCGGCGGCCGACGTTCTCTTTGAGCCGGCGCTGACCGCGATTGAGCAGGATCCTGGTGTCCTTGCGGAGCATGCTTTTGGCTGCATGTCCAAGCGTCTTGCCGGTAGGGGCGGCAGACGTGCCGAAGAGGTCGTCCTGGAGCCGGCGCTTATCGTTAAGGGCAGCGTGCTCGAGCTTACCGAATGTAGCTAAGCGTACTTGTTTGGTTGCATAGATTGCATGCGGAGTGTCCACTATTTGCCGGCGGGGCCGGGCTGCCTGCCTTGTTTTGAGAAGTTCGCGGAGCCCACTTCTCAAAACAAGGCAGGCAGCCCGGCCCTCGTCCGTTAACTCTTCCGCTGGGCGAGCCATAGACGCCGCGCACCGATAGGGTAAGGCAGCGGCTTGAAATTGGTGCTATATTCAGCTTGAGTTGTTTAACGCTAGTACGGGAGGCTGATATGGGGCTGTTCAAGAAGAAAAACCCGCAGGATGCCTTTGATCCCGATGTGTTTACCATCACGGATACGATTTTGGACCCGCCGCGGTTTACATTTTTGCCGGCTATCTACCAGGATGCCACGCGCCGCAAGTGGGCCGTGCATCAGCGTGGTGCAGAGCCTAAGATTTTTGACTATGCGGACGTGCTGCAGTGCGAGATTGTCGAGACCGGAAATCCCGAGGATGTGCCGGAGGTTAGCAAGCGCGAACTAGCTCAGCAGATTTTGATTAATCCAGCTCAGGCTACCAAAAACAACGCTGCCAAGCGTAATATGTGCCTTGGTATGGGTGTCATCGTTGCCGTGCAAACCGGCGAGGATGAGATTTCGAAGCTTGAGATTCCGGTGACCGCGGGCGAAGTCAAGCGAGACTCCGGCCTATATCGATCGTATCGGAACGTTGCGGAGCAGATCAAAGAAGCCTTCGACGCCATGGGGCGTCCGGAGCAATGATGCCCGCAGCATCAAGCGGTTGAGGAGCCTTGCCCATGTCGAGTGAACCATATGCGATTCCGCCCAAAGATCGCGCCTTTGAGGGCATTCTTTGGTATATCAAACATTATGACCTGCAGGGTGGTGACCGGCTGCCCGCCGAGCGTGTGCTCTGTGAAGAGCTGGGCGTGTCGCGCACGGCGTTGCGCGCTGCGATCACGCGTCTTATTTCGTGCGGAACTTTGGAAAGCCGCCGCGGTTCGGGCACCTATGTGTGTCCTCCCAAACCGCTGAATATCTTTCAGGAAACATGGAACTATACGCAGGCGGTGGAGAGGGTTGGCTCAAAGTCGACCGCACACCTGGTTTGGTCCAAGGTCGTGTACGCCGATATCGATCTGGCCCAAAAAGCCCAGATCGACCTGGGCATGCCGCTCTTCTGCATTCGGCGCGTGCGCGTGGTTAATGGTTCCCCGGCGTCGATTGAGACGGCTCACGTCAATCTGTCTTTGTGCCCCTCGCTTCCCGATCACGATTTTGAGCAGGAAAGCCTCTACGACGTTTTGCTCAAAGAGGGGAATGTCCATGTGGCGCACGGCAAGGAGCATATTTCCATCAGCCGTCTGAACGCCGACGAGGCCAAGTTGCTGGGTGCTCAGGAGGGCACGCCGGTGTTTTACAAGGCTTCGCACGAGCGTGACGAGAACGATGGCTTTGTCGAGTATTGCAAGTCCGTGATTCTGCCGACCAAGTATCGTTTTGCCGATAACGGCGAGGCAGACGGCGTTGCGACGAAGGTAGGTGTCGAATGGCTGATGCAGTAGAAGACTTGCCGGTTTACAAACAAATTCGCCGCTGCATTGCGGAGCGAATCGAGCGCGGCGACTACCCGACGGGCTCGATGATTCCGTCCGAAAACGAGCTGGCCGAGGAGTTTGGCACGACACGCCTGACAATCCGAAGCGCCATGGACGAGCTGGTCAAAAGTGGCCAGATTCGTCGCGTGCAGGGCAAAGGCGCCTTTGTGGGACACAAGTGGTTTGACGAGCACGAACGCAAGGGCGGCTTCCGCCAGTCGGTTCTGGCATCGGGCGCGACGCCGTCGGTGCGCATCCTGGCGCGCTCCAAACGCTACGCCGGCCCGTATTATGCCGACTTGTTTGGCATCGCCGAGGACGATCTGCTTTACTCGGTGCGCCGCCTCAACTGCATCGATGGTGAGCCCGTATCGATCGAGATGACACTGATTCCGTGCCTGCTGTTTCCGGGCATCGAAGACGTGGACATTTCGGTCTTCAGCCTGTTCGAGACCTACGATATGTTGGGACGCAAGCCAGATCAGTCGGTAGAGAAACTCGATATCGAGGCGCTGGGCGCACGCGATGCGAGTTTGCTCAATCTTGAGCCGGGCGATCTGGCGCTCGTGCTGGAAGGCCTGACCTATGACTCGAGTGGGCAGGCAATCGAGCATGCCAAGTCTTCTACCCGCGGCGACGCCGGCGGATATACCTACAACTATTAGCGTCTAGAGCGTCCCTGCGCATGGCGGGGGCGCTCGTTTTTACGGATATATGTCGCTTGACCGATGAGCGGCAAAAACTGACCGTCTACCGAGAGGGGAGGATGAAATCATAAAATCGGTATTAAAAACGGCTAACCTGTAATCGTTCACTGGTATTAAGAACCTTTGAATTGTTGAGCTTGGGGCCAAGATGTCCACAAGGTTAAGCGGTGCGACGGGGCGGCAAGCCCGTTCATTCCGTGCGACAATTCAAACTGCTCGTGAAAGGAGCGGGAATGAAGGAGACCGAGAAGATCGAGATCATGCACTTCGACCAGGAGGGCTACCTCGAGGACGGCAGGAACGTCTACGAGGCCGGCAAGAAGATGACCGCCCTGGCCGACCGCGTGCACGAGGAGGGCTACGACGCCGTCTTCCTGATGGGCGTCGGCGGCACCTGGGACGAGTTCATGCAGCTCGAGTACCTCATGAACAAGTTCGGCGACCGCGACCTCGAGGTCTACCTGATCCACGCCGCCGAGTGGAACGTCATGGGCCACAAGCGCATGACCGACAGGTCCGTCGTGCTGACCGCCTCCGAGTCCGGCACCACCCCCGAGGTGCTCGAGGCCGTCGGCAAGATGAGGGAGATGGGCGTGCGCGTCTTCGCCATGACCAACCCCGAGGGCAAGATCGGGCAGGCCGTGGGCGCCGAGAACTGCGTCATGATGGCCTCCGACCACGGCGCCGGCGGCTGCGAGAAGGGCTACTACCTCGCCGACTGCTTCGGCCTGCGCCTGCTCAACCGCCGCGGCTGCTTCCCCAAGTTCGACCTGTTCATCGAGCAGACGAAGGACGTCTGGAAGGACATGCTCGACATCCGCAAGCGCTTCGAGCCGCGCGCCGAGGAGCTCGCCAGGAAGTACGCGCTGGCCGACTACACCATGTTCATCGGCTCGGGCGCGCTATGGGGCGAGACCATCCTGTACTCCATGTGCCTGCTCGAGGAGATGCAGTGGAAGCGCATCCGCCACATCACCTCGCACGACTTCTTCCACGGCACGCTCGAGCTGCTCGAGCCCGGCGTCCCGGTGTTCCTGTTCATGGGAGAGGACGAGTGCCGCGCCCTCGACGAGCGCGTCCGCGCCTTCCTTACCAGCGGCGTGACCGGCGACGAGGACTACGTCATCATCGACACCGCCGAGTACGCGATCCCGGGCCTGGACGACGACTTCCGCGTCATCGTGTCGCCGTGGATCCTGTCCGTGCTGACCACCGACCGCCTCTCGCGCAACTACGAGCTGGTCACCAAGCACAACCTCAAGTACCGCCGCTACTACCACCAGTTCGACTACTAATTTCATTTGGGGGAAACCGCAATGAGGCAATACATCTTCGCCAGCCACGCGCATTTTGCGACCGGCATCAAGGAGAGCACCGAGCTGCTCTCGGGCGCGCGCGATAACGTCCACGACCTGTCGATGTTTGTCGACGGCCGCACCGACGTCGCCGAGGAGGCCGCCAAGCTCCTGGCGACCTTCGACCCCGCCGACGACGTAATCGTGTGCACCGACCTGTTTGGCGGCAGCGTCAACAACGAGTTCACCAAGATCGTCCAGACGCGCCCCAACACCTACCTGGTTGCCAACATGAATCTGCCGCTGCTGATCCAGCTGCTCTTTTCGGACCAGGAGGCTCCCGCCGATCAGGTTATCCGCGAGATCCTCGCGGCTGACGACACGCGCGTCAAGTTTGTCAACGACCTGCTGACCGATGCGGATGACGAGGAAGAGTTCTAGTCACCGCCTGCTATTAATGGGGCCGGGTTTCCGGCATGAGACCTTTGGGGGTCAATCATGATTCAACTGCTTCGCGTCGACCATCGTCTGCTTCATGGCCAGGTGGCCGTCTCTTGGGTCCAGGGCTTGGGCTCTGACTGCATCTTCTGCGTTGGCGACAAGGTTGCCAACGATCCCGTCTGGAAGACTACGCTCAAGATGGGAAAGCCGGCCAACGTCAAGCTCGTCATCAAGGACATGGAGCACGCCATCGAGGCCATCAACTCCGGTGTTACCGATAAGTACAAGATGATCATCTGCGTCGCCAGCATCGCCGAGGCCAAGCAGCTTGTCGACGGCTGCCCGCAGATCACCTCCATCAACCTGGGCAACACCAAGTCCAAGGACGAGCGGCGTCCCGATGCCCGTAAGATCTCCCGCCAGATCTTTGTGACTGCTGCCGAGGAAGAGGACATTCGTGAGCTCGTCGGCCGCGGTGTCGAGGTCGAGATTCGCGCTCTGGCCGACGACCCCAAGGTCGATGCCCTAAGCGCCCTCTAATTGAGAACCACGGGCGGCGCGCACGGCGCCGCCCCTATTCGTGGGCGTACCGGATAAACGCTTTACCCGTTACCCCCATCTACCGTTCACCGGGAGTACACGCCCGTTGAGCGATTGGTATTAAATAGTTTTCTCATGACTATATAATTGGTATCAAATCATTTGCACCGGTTTAGGTGTTAACAGCACACCGGTACAAGCTGGATCTGTCTAGGCGATTGTCGGCATGGAAAAGGGCGCGCTGACAAGTCGGGAATCGCCGCGCGGATCCAAGAGGGATCAAAGGGAGGAACAATGCTTGTTCAAGCGATCCTCATCGGACTTATCGCTGCCTTCGGTAAGCTCGATTATCAGCTCGGTACGCTCTATGCGTTCCGCCCGATCGTTCTGTGCCCGCTCGTCGGCATAGTCCTCGGGGACCTGCAGTCCGGCCTCGCCATCGGTGCGAGCCTCGAGCTGCTCTTCATGGGTTCAATCTCCATCGGCGCTTACGTGCCGCCCGATGAGTGTATTGGCGGTGTGCTCGCCTGCGCCTTCGCTATTCAGCTGGGTCAGAGCACCGAGGCCGCTATCGCGCTCGCGATGCCCATCGCCACTCTGTGCCTGGCCATTAAGAACGTCGTCAACGCCGGTATGCCCCTTCTGGTCGACCGTGCCGACGTCTTTGCCAGCAAGGGTAACCTCAAGGGTATCTACGCTATGCACTGGATTATCGGTCTCGTGATTGTCGTCCTGGCCTTTATCCTGTGCTCGGTCTCCTTCTATCTGGGTGCCGACGCCGTTCAGGGCCTGCTCGACTTCATCCCGACGTTCGTCCTCGATGGCTTTGGCGTCGCAGCCAACATCCTGCCTGCCATGGGCTTCGCCATGCTCGGCCGTCTGGTGCTTACCAAGCAGCTCGTGCCGTTCTACTTCCTGGGCTTCCTGCTGTGCTCCTATGCCAACGTGCCCGTCCTCGGCGTCGCCCTGATCGCAATCATCATCGGCATCGACAAGTACGACCTGCTGGGCCTTGGTGGCGCCCAGTCCCAGCTTTCTGTGGAAGGGGATGAGGACGATGACTTCTAATTCCGAGAACCAGATTACTCGCTCCGACCTCATTAAGAGCGCCGTGAACACCGGCGCCCTGGGCATGGAATTCTCCTGGACCTACTACAAGCAGATGAACATTGCCTTCTGCCTGATGGTCGCCAACATGCTCAAGAAGATCTATGCCGGCCGTCCCGATGATTACGCCGAGGCCTTGCACCGTCACAGCGCATTCTTCAACATCACCCCGCAGCTCGCTCCCTTCGTGGGTGGCATCGCGATGGCCATGGAAGAAAAGGTCGCTCGTGGCGAGGTTGAGCCCGAGAGCGTCAACGACATCAAGGCCGCCCTCATGGGTCCGCTTTCCGGCCTGGGTGACTCCTTCTTCCTGTCCACCCTGCGCGTCGTCGCCGCCGCCGTGGGCATCAGCCTGTGCCAGGCCGGCAACGTCTTTGGCCCCATCGCCTTCCTGCTCGTCTACAACATCCCGGCGTTCCTGATTCGTATCTTTGGCGCTATCAAGGGTTATGAGCTAGGCATTGGCTTCCTCGACGAGGCTCAGAAGACCGGCCTGATGCAAAAGATCATGGCCTGCGTCGGCATTGTCGGCGTCATGGTCGTCGGCGCCATGAGCAAGGACATGTTCTGGGCTTCGTTGCCCATCGCCATTGGTCAGGGCGACTCCGCCCAGACTCTCCAGGACATCCTGGACGGCATCATGCCCGGTATGCTCGGTATGGCCGCCTTCTGGCTCTACTACTGGCTGCTCTCCAAGAAGATCAACCCGATGGTCCTGATCCTCTGCACCATGGTCGTGGGCATCATCAGCGCTTACTTTGGCGTGCTTGCCTAATATGTTCGAATCGCGCTTCCATCGCGTCTAACGGTTGCGTCGATCTTTGGGGGCTTGTCGCATCTGCGGCGGCCCCCTGTTTTTTAAAACTCCGTACGAAAGGGGAGGGCTATGGTCGTACCCGAGCTTTCGCTCATGAACATCAACCATCGTTACTACAGCATCGAGACGTTTTTTAAGGCTGCAGGTGAGGCCGGCTATCGCAATATCGAGCTGTGGACCGGCTCGATGCACCTGTATGTGGATTGCCATGAGCACGATTCGGTGGATAAGATTCGCGATCTTGCCGCCCAATACGGTATCAAGATCGTGTGCGTGTGCCCCGAGCAGAACAACCCCAAGCCGTGGAACGTCGCGGTGCGCGGTGAGGCGGGCCAAAAACGCATCCTCTCGTACTTTAAGAATGTGATCGACGTTGCCGTTGAGTTGGGCGTGCCGCAGATTCTGGTGACGAGTGGTTGGGCCTATCTGGACGAGCCGGCTGAGGACGCCTGGGCCCGCAGCGTTGCCATGCTGCGCTCGGTGTGCGCCTACGCCGATACGCGCGGTATTCGCGTCGCGCTCGAGGCCCTGCAGCCGTCGGAGTCCGTGTTGGTCAACACCGCACAGGATGTCGCGCGCATCCTCGAGGCGGTCGATCGTCCCAACCTGAAGGCCTGTATCGACTTTGGCGCCATGGAAGTTGCCGGCGACACGATCGACGGCTACTTTGAGGTTTTGGGCGACAAGATCGTTCACACCCACTTTGTAGATGTGGGCGGCGGCACGACGCATCTTGCCTGGGGCGACGGCGAGCGTGATATGCGTGCCGACCTCGAGGCACTCATGCGCCACGGCTATACGGGCTATGTCTCGGCCGAGACGTGTGATGGCCGCTACTATCAGGATCCGTCCAAGGCGACGACTCAGGTTATCGAGATGTATCGCCGTGTGACAGCGGAGATGGAAGCCGAATAACTAAACTGCGCGGTTGCGCCGGAAACGCTTGGGCGGGTCTGGCGCAACGCTTTTATAGCTGGCGAGTTGTGGGGAACCCGTTGGCAGTAGCGCTCGAAATAGACAACTATTGGCGTTGTAATACCACTCGGGCGAGGAAACCGACCGTTCGCCGCAAATCTCCGTGAGTTTGGATTGGTATTAAATAACAAGCAATCGTATGGCTATAATTGGTATCAGCAAGAAGCGCGATGTATAGAATTGCGCACATGTGATGGGAGGACACACATGAAGGAGACCGAGAAGATCGAGATCATGCACTTCGACCAGGAGGGCTACCTCGAGGACGGCAGGAACGTCTACGAGGCCGGCAAGAAGATGACCGCCCTGGCCGACCGCGTGCACGAGGAGGGCTACGACGCCGTCTTCCTGATGGGCGTCGGCGGCACCTGGGACGAGTTCATGCAGCTCGAGTACCTCATGAACAAGTTCGGCGACCGCGACCTCGAGGTCTACCTGATCCACGCCGCCGAGTGGAACGTCATGGGCCACAAGCGCATGACCGACAGGTCCGTCGTGCTGACCGCCTCCGAGTCCGGCACCACCCCCGAGGTGCTCGAGGCCGTCGGCAAGATGAGGGAGATGGGCGTGCGCGTCTTCGCCATGACCAACCCCGAGGGCAAGATCGGGCAGGCCGTGGGCGCCGAGAACTGCGTCATGATGGCCTCCGACCACGGCGCCGGCGGCTGCGAGAAGGGCTACTACCTCGCCGACTGCTTCGGCCTGCGCCTGCTCAACCGCCGCGGCTGCTTCCCCAAGTTCGACCTGTTCATCGAGCAGACGAAGGACGTCTGGAAGGACATGCTCGACATCCGCAAGCGCTTCGAGCCGCGCGCCGAGGAGCTCGCCAGGAAGTACGCGCTGGCCGACTACACCATGTTCATCGGCTCGGGCGCGCTGTGGGGCGAGACCATCCTGTACTCCATGTGCCTGCTCGAGGAGATGCAGTGGAAGCGCATCCGCCACATCACCTCGCACGACTTCTTCCACGGCACGCTCGAGCTGCTCGAGCCCGGCGTCCCGGTGTTCCTGTTCATGGGAGAGGACGAGTGCCGCGCCCTCGACGAGCGCGTCCGCGCCTTCCTTACCAGCGGCGTGACCGGCGACGAGGACTACGTCATCATCGACACCGCCGAGTACGCGATCCCGGGCCTGGACGACGACTTCCGCGTCATCGTGTCGCCGTGGATCCTGTCCGTGCTGACCACCGACCGCCTCTCGCGCAACTACGAGCTGGTCACCAAGCACAACCTCAAGTACCGCCGCTACTACCACCAGTTCGACTACTAAGAGCTGGCCGCAGGGCCGATATCTTGGCTGGTTGATATCTCGACCCTACACAAGGGCGTCCGCATTCGCGCGGGCGCCCTTTTTGCGTTGCCGTCGGCGCAGGGTGTCCTCGGCGGAAATCTCATCCCGGAATTTCGGCTCAGAGTGGGATGCGGTTTCCGGATGCGTCCCATTCTGAAGCCCCGAAACGGGACGCGCTTTCCGCTTGGGGTCCGATCCGGAAAGCTCATCCCGTTCCGAGCATCAAATCCGGGACATGCTTTCCGCGCTCCGCCCCTTGCAGAAAGCGCGTCTCCTTCCAAACACAAATCTTGCGGTACAGCTTCTGCAAAGACGCGAAGTGGCCGCTGACAGCAAAGAGGGGCTGCCGAGACAATGCCCGACGGCCCCTCCCCTCATAACTTGCTATCGATGCCAATCGCCACAAGGGCGCGGCTGCCTACTTGCTGATCGCGCCCGTCATATAGATAAACTGCACGCGATTTATATGTCCGCCCTGCTCGCCGTTGACAAAGTCCGTCGGCGTAAAGCCGGGGTTGAGCATTTCCTCGATCTTGTCCTTAACGGTGTCGATGACCTGAGTATCGAGATTGCTCGTTCGGTCGGTAAGCTCCTGCATGCCGTTGCCGAGCTCGGATGCGCCGCTGGCAAGCGTACCTGCACCCGAGGAGAGAAGATTCATGCCGCTAGCAAGGCTAGCAGCACCTGTCTTGAGCTGCGCCGCACCGTTGTTGAGCTGTGATGCGCCGTTGGCAAGCGCGGGCGTGGCACCGTTGAGCTGCTGTGTGCCCGCAGCAAGCTGGTCGGTGCCCGCGGCAAGAGCCGCGGCGCCATCGCTCAGCTGACCCGCGCCCGTTGCTGCAGAGCCAACACCGGCGACAAGACCGGGGTTCACGGCCGTGGGGTTTGCCGGGTTGATCGCGCTGTTCATATAGGCGATGGCTCCGGCCAGGCTCAGCTGTTGGCCATCCTGGACAGTGGTGTAGCCCTGAATGGCGCTATCGAGCGCGGTGACGGCACCCTGGGCGCCGCCCTGGGCGCCGGCCGCCTGGGCCAAAGTCGTAACCTGATCGGTAAGCGTGCCAAACATGGACTCGGCACCCTTAAGGCCCTGCGACACCTGCGTGTTAAGACCCTGCGCGCCCGCAACGGCATTGGATGCAGAATCGAGAAGCGCGGTAAGACCCGTCGCATCGGCGCTCGATGCCGCCGTGGCGGCGGCACCCGCGCTGGTAGCAGCACTGCCGGCACTTGCGGTGGCGGCATCCAGCTGTGCCGTAGCCTCGCTTAGCTTGGCTGCCGCAGCCTTGGCGGAGTCGAGATCGGCCGCGTTATCCAGCGCGTCCTGAGCATCGGCGACCGCCGCCTTGGCAGCGGCAATAGATGCAACGGTGCTCTCGGCGCCAGCCTTTGCGCTCTCGGCGTTAGCCTTTGCCGCATCGTTGCCCATGGCGCTTGCGGCCTGCTTTGCCCCGCCGAGCGCCTGCTGTGCACCGGCAAGGTACTGCCCCTCGCCGCTGAGCGCCGCCGTAAGACCCTGCGGCCCGTACAGCGCGCTGTAGGCGTTGCCCGACGTAGCGGTCACGGCGTCCTGGGCCGCCTTGGCCGCAGCCTGCGCCTTGGCAAGGTTTGCCTCCTGAGCCTGCTTGCCCAGCGTCAGCGCGTCGACGTACGTATCGGACCCAGCGGCAATTCCACTTATGCCGCCCGAGATCTGCTGTGCGCTCCCCTGCAGCTTGGAAAGGCCCGCCGAAAGATCGGACGCACCGCCCTTAAGCTGCACGGCACCGGCATTAACCCCCTCGGCACCGGCATTAAGGTTGCTCACGCCTTCGACCAGCGTGGGGACCTGCGCGTTGAGCTGACTCGTACCCGCCGCGAGCGCAGCGGCGCCACTGGACAGCGTGCCGGCACCGGTATTGGCCGTGGCAAGCGAGGCCGCGAGCGTCTTGACACCGTCGGCAACCTGGCCAGCACCGCTATTGGCCGTAGCAATACCGTTGGAGAGCTCCACGAGCTGGCTCGTATCCATGCTGCTCGAGTCCACATCGATGGCAAGATTCAGCGGCACGCCGACAATCTGCCAGCCATCAAACTCAAAATCCTCAACATCGGTCGTAATGGTGTAGTCTCCGGTGCTGCCGGGAATCACCATGTAGGTAAGCTGCGTGTTGGAGCCGTTGGCAGCAACCGTGGCGCCCTCAGCCTCAATATCGTGTGCCTCGGCATCCTTAAGCTGACCGGTAATCTGAACCAGGTAGTTATCGGCATAATCGCCACCGGTATAGTCGTCATTCTTTTCGACCTTGAGCTTCATGGTGAGCTTGCCGCTCTTGCCCGCCAAATCCTTGGCGTCGATATCGCGGCCATCGAGCTGGTATGCCACGGTGACGTTCCACGGCATCTGAGTGTTCTTGTCCAGATCGCCCTGGTAGACAAAGTCCTGCACTCCCTGGCCCGTAACGGCAACCGACCCGCTGTCGTCCGTTAGTTTTTGAGTCGTCGATAGGTTGGTCACTTTGTTATAGGTGCCGGCATCGTCGATCTTGACGCCCTTATTGGCCTCGAAGCTATTGACCACGTAAACACCCGTGCGATTGCCGTCGGCATCGGTTTTGACGTATACGACCTGGTTTTTCTTATATCCCGGCGTGCTGTTATCGGAGTCCGTCGCCATCTGTTCACTCGTAGCCGAGGCAGCGCTCGTCGACCCTACGCCGTCGGCGAACACAACGGCACCGGGAACGGTAAGGGCCACGGTCAGACCGGCGGCAAGAGCGAGCGCAGCGATGCGCTTATGGGGACGACGTACAAGATCGCGTTGGGCTTTGAGCTCTTTCGAAGCGGTATCAGTGGTATGGGTATGCATTGCGGTATTCCTTCCAACTGCTTTGTAAAACGTTACTGAGCGGAGCCGTCCGCAGCCGATGCCTCGGTGGTATCCGAAACCGGATCCTGGGCATCCTTGGGCAAAAAATGAGCTTTGAGCGTGGTCTTGCCGATGAGGCCATCGAGCACATACAGGAAACCCGGCAGCGCAAAGAGTACGGCGACTAGGGAGATGCTCACGCCGACGCCCAGGAACCAGCCGATCTGCTTGAGCACGCCGTGGCTCGAGATCGCATGGATCAGGAAGCCACTGATCAGCAGAACCGATCCAGAGGTCAAAACAGGAATCGTGCAAGCTTCCATGGTCTCGAGTAGCGCTTCGCGCTTATGCATGGTCACGCGGTCCTCACGATAGCGGTCAGCAATCAGGATGCCGTAGTCGACGGCAACGCCCAGCTGGATGGAGCTCACAATTAAGTAGGCGAGGAAGAACTCGTGCATACCGGTGTAGAGCGGTGCAGCAAAGTTGATCCAGATCGAGGTCTCAATCACGAGCACCAAGATGATCGGCAGGCTCAGCGACTTGGTGGCCAGCAGCAAGACCGCGAACACGGCCACGACGGCGATGAGGTCGACCTTGCCCTTATCGACGGTGATGGTGTCCTTAAGGTCGGTGGTGCTCACGCCCTCGCCGGCGAGCATTGCCTTACCCGGATAATGTTTGTCCGCGATACAACGAATCTTCTTGACCAGCTTAAATGTACTCGGACCCTCGTAGGGCGCGGTAACCGTGAGCACCAAACGGCTGTAGTGCTCTCCCTCCACCAGATCGAGCGTGTCCTTTTCGGCCATGCCCGTGGGGATATAGGGACTCGCAACGTCAACATAGCTCTGGATGGACTTGACCTCGGGGAGCGCCTTGAGCTCATTGGAGAGTGCCTGCTCCTCGCTCACCTCTCCACGGGGAACGAGCACAACGTAGGTATCGGAGTTGCCAAAGACCTCCTTGACCTTGTCCATATCCTGACCAAGCCGCGTATCCGAACCAAAAATGTGCGAAGTGCCGTAGTAGTACGTGATATCGCTGGAGGTCGATGCCACACGCGCAGGGTAAACCACGGCGAGGATCACGACGGCAGCGGGGATACAGACCTTGAGCACCAGACGGGCGAACTTACCCAGCGGCGGGACAAAGGGCCTGTGCTGCGATTTTTGCACAAAGCCATCGAACTGAACGAACATCGAAGGAACAAAGGTAAAGACCGATACCAGGCTGATGGCGATACCCTTTGCAAGGGCAAGACCAAGGTCGGGGCCGATCTTAAACTGCATGGCGGCAAGCGCGATAAAGCCGATGCAGACCGTGCAACCGCTCGAAAACACGGCGACCGAGGACAGGCAGCACGACTGCACCATGTCTTCGGCAACGCTGCCGTGGCGGCCACGCTCCTCGTTAAAGCGGTGCAGCAAAAAGACCGAGAAGTCCAGCGCGATGGCAACCTGCAAAATGGAGCCCGCAGAGTTGGTGACAAAGCTAATCTCGCCAAAGATGAGGTTGGTGCCCCAGTTGATAAACACCGAGACGCCCAGGCCCAGCAGCACCAGGATGGGTTCGGCCCAGCTGGTAGTCGTGATGACCAGAATCACGAAGATAATCGCTATGACAGCGACCGTGATAATGCTGATCTGCTGCTCGGTCGATGTGGTGGCGAGCGCGTTAGACATGGCCGAGCCCGTAATGGCGCCCTCGTCGCCCACGATATCTCGAATAGCGTCGGTTGCCTCGATCTCCTTTTCGGAATTAACCGTCACCGTAAACAGGGCGTTGTTCTTTTTGTAATAGGTCTCAACGGTGTCTTTGTCTTGCGTGGCAAGCGGCTGATCGATATCTGCCGCGTCGTCAAGCCATAGGACCTCCTCGACGCCGTCGACCTTTTTGATTTTGTCCTTGTATTTGAGCGCCTGAGCGATCGAGACATTGGGCACCATAACGCGACAGTTGGGAATGTCACCCTCAAACTCATCACCCATGGTATTCAGAGCGACGGTCGACGCCGCTTCGTCGGGCAGATAGCTCGTAATGTCGTAGTTAACGCCTACAAACTGGCGCAGGAACAGGCATACCAGTGCTGCCACCGCATAGAACGCGATGATGGGTTTGCGGTGCTTCACGACCCATCGAAATAGCTTCTCTTTCAACCTCAATCCTCCATAACGCTCAGCCTATGTTTTGCTCTTTGTTATATTCCACATTTGGTAGTTATACAACATGTGTAGGATAAAGGCGCCATAAAGATATGCGATTGACGCGGTCCCGGAGCCAAAACAGCCGCTGCAGAAGCAGTTCGGAAAAGGTCCTCAGCGGAAACTGCATCCCAGTTTTTAGACGAAAAACGGGATATGGTTTCTGGTTGGCCTAGATAATCGTCAGATTTAGCTGAGCGTCTGCCCCTATGTTTCCAAATGAATACGGTGTGAGCTGCGGACAAGGATTTTCCCCGCAAGCACTCTAGTATGCTAAAGTACCCAAAAGACCGGCGGAGCTATGCCGGTCGTTTGTTCTGTATGCAACACAGCATGAGGAGGCTCACCAGATGACGGCCACACCGTGGGGATTCCGGGACATATTGCCCGAGGAGGCTCAGGCGCGCGAGGAGATTGCGCTGACGGTGAAGGGCTGCTTTAGGGAGCATCATTATCTGCCGGTTGAGACGCCGCTGCTCGAGGACAAGGGCTCGCTCGAGGAGGGCGGCCGTATCGCGGACACGCCGTTTAAGCTTTTTGACGATGACGGCCGCTTGTTGGTGGTTCGTCCCGACAATACGTTGCCGATCGTGCGTTTGGTCTCGACCCGCATGCGCGCGGCCGACCTGCCCCTGCGCCTTCGCTACGAGGCGCCGGTGGTTCGCGAGTGTCAGCGCAATGCCGGTGGCTCGCGTCAGTTTACGCAGTTGGGCTTTGAGCTCATCGGCGCGGGAGATACCGCGGGCGATGTCGAGATTGTCTCGCTCGTTGCCGAGGCCGTACGCGAGCTGGCACTTCCCGATGCGCGCATTATCGCAGGCAGTGTGCGTCCTTTTAAGGAATTGCTCGCGGTGTGCGAGGATGGTGAGCTGGCTGCCGAGGCCCTGCGCTGCGTGCATGCCAACGACTTTGTGGGCCTCGATGCCCGCGTGGCGGCAAGCGTCGAGTCCGATGCCGTCAAGGCCGCCATTAGCGAGCTGCCGCGCCTGCACGGCGGTGCCGAGGTACTTGACCGCGTGGACGCGCTGCTGGAGGCCGCCGGTATCGTCGCGCCGCTGACGCGCGAACTGCGTGCCCTAGTCGATGGTCTGGCTCCCGAAGACGCCCAGGTGCTGTCCTTCGACTTCTCCATCATGAACTCTTTCGATTACTACACGGGCCTGGTCTTTAAGGCCTATGCCGGCGGCTTGCCCGATCCGGTCGGTTCGGGCGGACGCTACGACTCCATCTTTACCGGCGCATTTGGCGACGGTATCGAGGTGCCGGCGGCGGGCTTCGCCTTTTCGCTCGAGCGCCTGGAGGCCGCGCACACCTCGGCCGAGGACGCCGCTTCCGATGGCGACCACGCCGTGGGCCGTGGCGCCGAGGGGCCGCTGCGTATCGCCGTGCCCAAGGGCTCGCTTAAGGCCGACACGCTCGACGTGCTCGAGGCCGCGGGCCTGGACGTCTCTGAGCTGCGCGACCCCGGCCGTCACCTGATTGTGCGCGGTCGCGACACGCGTGCCGGCGAGGGCACGGTCGGCGATATCGAGTTTGTCATCGTGCGTCCCAGCGACGCGCCCGCTTTTGTGGGCTGTGGTGGTGCCGATTGCGGCATCTGTGGCTGGGACTCGCTCATCGAGGCAGACCTCAACCTGCTGCAGCTGGTCGACCTGGGCTATGGCCTGTGCACCTTTATCGAGGCGGAGCCCGCATGGCGCGCCGGTCAGGCCGAGCGCAACTATGCCCGCCGCGGGTCGCTTCGCGTGGCCACCAAGTATCCGCGCATCGCGAGTGCCTGGTATGCCGAGCGCGGCGTGAACGCCGATATCGTCTCACTGCACGGCAACATCGAGCTGGGCCCCATCGTCGGCATGACCGATCGCATCGTGGATATTACCGCCACGGGCGCCACGCTGCGCGATAACGACCTGGTCATCACCGGCCGCATCATGGACTGCACGGCCCGCTTCTTTGTCAATCCGGGCGCCGCACGTCTGGATCCGCGCGTACGCAATCTGGCAGATCGCTTGGCGGCAGCCGTGAAGGGCAAGCATTTTGAGCCCGTTGCGGGCTCGGCACAATAGCGCGAGCACGCACGGGCGCCCCAACGTCCGGGCTGCGTGCCGATTGGCGCCGCCGCCCGGCCTCTCGTTTTTCAAACGCAACCTCGACCGATAGGGGATACCGAAATGAAGACCATCAAGCTTGCTCCCGGTGAGCGCCTCGTTACCAACCAGCTCAACCGCAAGGGCGTGCTGCCGCAAAACATCGTCGACGCCGCCCGCGATATCGTGGCCAACGTGCGCGCCAACGGCGATGCCGCGGTGCGCGATTACTGCCAGCGTTTTGACGGTGTTGAGCTGCAGAGTTTTCGCCTACCGCAGGAGCAGATCGATGCTGCGCTCGAAGGCCTTGATCCTGCCTTTGTTGCCGCGCTCGAGAAGGCCGCACGCCAGATTCGCGAGTTCCACCAGCGTGAGGTCGAGCAGAGCTGGTTTACCACGCGCCCGGACGGCACGATGCTCGGCGTTAAGGTGACCCCGCTTGCTGCGGCCGGCATCTACGTGCCGGGCGGCCGCGCGCAGTATCCTTCCACCGTGCTCATGAACGCCATTCCCGCCAAGGTTGCCGGCGTTAAGCGCGTGGTCATGGTGACGCCGCCGCAAAAGGACGGCCTGATTAGCCCCTATACGCTCGCCGCGGCAAAGCTCGGCGGCGTGGACGAGATCTATATGGTGGGCGGCGCTCAGGCCGTGGCCGCGCTGGCGTACGGTACCGAGACCATTCCGCGCGTCGACAAAATCACCGGTCCGGGCAACGCCTTTGTTGCCGCGGCCAAGCAGATTGTCTCGGGTGACGTGGGTATCGACATGGTTGCCGGTCCCTCCGAGGTCTGTGTGCTGGCCGATGCCACGGCCAAGCCTATGGTGGTCGCGGCCGACCTGATGGCCCAGGCCGAGCACGATCCGCTGGCAGCCTGCTATCTGGTGACCTGCGACGAGCAGTTTGCGCGCGAGGTCGAGGCGGGTATCGACATTCTGGTAGCGCAGTCCCCGCGTGCCGAGATCACGCGTGCCTCGCTCGATAACGAGGGCACCATCGTGGTCGCCGCCGACATGGCCGCTGCCGTCGAGGCGGTGAACACCGTGGCGCCCGAGCACCTGGAGCTGCACTGCAAGGATGCGATGGGCCTGCTTGGCGGTATCCGCAACGCCGGTGCCATCTTTGTGGGCGCTTGGAGCTCCGAGCCGCTCGGCGATTATGTTGCCGGCCCCAATCACACGCTGCCGACCGGCGGCACGGCCATGTTCTCCAACCCGCTTTCGGTCGAAGAGTTTGTTAAGCGCTCGAGTGTCATTTGCTATACGCCCGAGGGCCTGCTCTCCGACGCTCCCGCTACGCAGCGCCTGGCCGAGGCCGAGGGCCTGTGGGCGCACGCGCTTTCTGCCGCACTGCGCCGCCGCGTGTTGGAGCGGGGCGAGGATGCCGTGAACGCCGCGTCGCTGGCTGCGGCCGACCTAACCAAGGTCGCCTGGCCGGGCGACGCCGTGGCGACGGTTGTCGAGGGTGTGGACCTGGCGGCGGCGGGCGGTGCCGCTGGCGCGGTCGTCGAGGAGGCCTAAAATGGCCGAGCTGACGCCCCATATGAAGGAGCTCGTCCAGCCCTACTTGGCCGGTATTGAGCCCTACGATCCCAACTTTACGCCCACGCGCATCAATCTTTCGGCCAACGAGAACACCTATCCCGTGCCGGCTGGCGTGCGCGAGGCGGTCGACGCCGCCCTGGCTGCCACACCGCTCAACCGCTATCCCGATCCCATGTCCAACGACCTGCGCGACGAGCTTGCTGCCTGGCATGGCGTGACGCGCGAGAACATCTGCGTGGGCAACGGCGGCGACGAGCTGCTCTATAACTATCTGCTGGCGTTTGGCGGCGCGGGGCGGACCCTGCTCAACTGCCCGCCGTGCTTTAGCGAGTACGCGTTCTTTGCGTCGCTCTGCCAGACCGAGGTGCGCGACGTGTGGCGCGACCCGGCGACCTTTGAGCTCGACCAAGCTGCTGTGCTCGCGGCCGCGCCCGAGTGCAACCTGGCAATCGTGACCTCGCCCAACAATCCAACGGGTGATGTGGCTCCGCTCGACTTTGTCGCGGCCCTGTGCGATGCGTGCCCCGGCATGGTCATGGTCGACGAGGCCTACGTTGAGCTTGCCGACGATTCGTTTGGCGCGGCCACCACGGCGCAGGGGCTTATCGCCGAGCATCCCAACCTGGTGATTCTGCATACGCTGTCCAAGGCGTTTGGTGCCGCCGGCACGCGTCTGGGCTATGTGATCGCGGCGCCCGAGGTCATCGACGTGTTCGCGGCGATTCGCCAGATCTATTCGGTTAATGTGTTGAGCCAGGCAGCGGCGCTTGCCTGCGTGCGTGCCCGCGATGCGTACGCGCCCGTGGTGGCACAGGTTGCATCCGAGCGCGAGCACGAGCTGTGCGCCCTGCGCGCGATGGCTGCCGAGGGCCTGCCCGTGGAAGCATGGCCGAGCGCGGCGAACTTTGTGCTCGTGCGCACGCCGCATGCCACGCGCGTGCGCGAGCGTCTGCGCGACGAGTATTCGATTTTGGTGCGCGACTTTAGCTGCGCACCGGGCCTTGCGGACTGTCTGCGCATTACCGTGGGTACCCCGCAGGAAAACGATGAGGTGCTGGCTGCGTTTGCCGCGCTGGTGAAGGAGGAGATGTAGATGGGCCGTTATGCCGAGGTGACCCGCAAGACGGGGGAGACCGACATCGTCGTAAAGCTTGACCTTGACGGAAGCGGCGTGTGCGATATCTCGACCGGCGTGCCGTTTTTCGACCACATGCTCAACGCCTTTGGCCGCCATGGCCTGTTCGATTTGACGGTACATGCGGTAGGCGACGTTGAGGTCGACGCGCACCACACCGTCGAGGACACGGGTATTGTGCTGGGCGAGGCGTTTTGCCAAGCGCTGGGCGACAAGGCGGGCATTACGCGCTTTGCCGACGCGGCGATTGCCATGGACGAGACGCTCGTGATGGCCGCCGTGGATATCTCGGGCCGCGGGCAGGCCTATTGCGAGCTGCCCGTGCCGACCGAGCGCGTGGGCAGCTTTGATACCGAGCTGGCCGTCGAGTTCTTCTACGCCTTTGCGCGCGATGCCAAGCTCACGCTGCACGTGCGCGAGCTGGCGGGCGGCAACTCGCATCACATTATCGAGGCCGCCTTTAAGGCCGTGGGCCGCACGATGCGCCACGCCTGCGAGCTCGATCCCCGCGTGCAGGGCATCCCCAGCACCAAGGGCTCGCTGTAACCGTCACAAGGGTAAAACCACCACAAAGGGGACAGGCACCTTCGTGGTGGTTTTGGACGATGAGATAAGGGAGGGGTCGCGTGGGCGAACCGAAGATCGTGGTGGTCGACTACCACAAGGGCAACTTGTCGAGCGTCGTGCGCGGGCTTGCGCGCGCTGGTGCCGCTGCCTGCACGTCGGACGATCCGGAGCAGATCCGCAACGCCGACGGCCTGGTCATCCCAGGCGTGGGTGCGTTCTACGACGCGATTGCTTTTATGCGCGAGAGCGGCGAGGCGGACGCGGTGCTCGACGCCGTTGCCGCTGGAACTCCGCTGCTCGGCATCTGCCTGGGCCTTCAGCTGTTTTTTGAGCGCGGCGACGAGGGCGTGCCGGCGGACGAGGGTGCGGACGCGGACGACGATGCCTCCGAGCAGGCCGGCGGCCCCCGGGTCGATGGCCTGGGCATCATGCGCGGCTCGTGCACGCGCCTGGAGTCGAGCCGACTGAAGGTGCCGCACGTGGGTTGGGACCAGGTGCACATGACGCCCGCCGGTGCGGCCGATCCGCTGCTCGCCGGTTTTGCCGAGGGCGCCAATATGTACTTCACCCACAGCTACGCGGTGGCAGACGACGCTGATGCCGCCGATGTGCTGGCGCGCACGCACTATACGCGGAGCTTCCCGTGCATCGTGCGCCACGGCAACGTGTGGGGCTGCCAATTCCATCCCGAGAAATCCTCTGCGCTGGGTCAGCGCATTCTTAAGAACTTCGTGAGCATCGTCGAGGGGGCCGGCCGATGATTCTGTTTCCCGCAATCGATTTGATCGGCGGCAAGGTCGTGCGCTTGGAGCGCGGCGACCGGAGCCGCTGCAAGGTATACTCCGACGACCCCGTGGCTGTTGCCCGCTCCTTTGCCGAGCAGGGCGCGAGCTGGGTGCACGTCGTCGACCTGTCCGCTGCCTTTGGCGAGGACGAGGACGCGTGCGCTGCCAACTCGGCGGCGATCGAGGCCATCTGCGGCGTCGACGGTCTGTCCGTGGACGTGGGCGGCGGCGTTCGCTCGCTTGCACGCATCGACGAGCTGGCCGGCTACGGCGCATGCCGTATCGCGCTGGGCACGGTGCTCGTGACCGAGCCGGGTTTTGCCGAGGTGGCGGCCCGCGGCTTTGGCGAGCTGCTCGTGGCCGACATCGCCGCTCGCGACGGCCAGGTCAGGGTGAACGGCTGGCGTGACGGCGCGGGCGTGGCGCTCGACGACGCCGTGGCGCAGCTCACCGAGCTGGGCTTTAAACACCTGGTCTATACCGACATCGCGCGCGATGGCATGCAGACGGGCATCGATGTGGCGGCGTATCGTCATGTGGCCGAGGTCGCGGGCTTTCCCGTCGTGGCGTCGGGCGGTATCTCGACGCTCGACGATATCCGCGCGCTGGCCGCGGTGGGTGAGGGCACGATTGAAGGTGCCATTACCGGTCGCGCGCTCTACGAGGGCAACTTTACGCTGGCCCAGGCGCTGGCCGCCGCCCGAGGGGAGGAGTAGCCCATGCTTACCAAACGCGTGATTCCCTGTCTGGATGTTAAGGACGGCCGCGTGGTCAAGGGCGTCAACTTTGTGAGCCTGCGCGATGCGGGCGACCCGGTGGAGCTGGCCCGCGCCTACGACCGCGAGGGTGCGGACGAGGTCGTCTTTTTGGACATTACCGCCACGAGCGACAACCGTACGACGACTATCGAGATGGCGGCGCACGCGGCCGAGGAGCTGGCCATTCCCTATACCGTGGGCGGCGGCTTTCGCGACCTGGCGGGCATGCGCACCATGGTTGCGGCCGGTGCCGACAAGGTGTCGCTTAACTCTGCCGCCGTGCGCGACCCGTCGCTGATTAGCCAAGCTGCCGCGGCGTTTGGCAGTCAGGCCGTGGTCGTGGCGATTGATGCCAAACGCGTCGGCTTACCCGGCGCATCCGGAGCCGACAAGTGGGAGGTCTTCACGGCGGGCGGTCGCAACGCCACAGGTATCGATGCGGTGGCGTGGGCCGAGGAGGCGGCTCGTCGCGGCGCCGGCGAGATCTTGTTGACCAGCATGGACCGCGACGGCACCAAGGCTGGCTTTGACCTGGCGCTCACCCGCGCTGTGGCGCGCGCGGTGCCGATTCCGGTGATTGCGAGCGGCGGCGTGGGCACGCTCGAGCATTTTGCCGAGGGCGTGATCGAGGGCGAGGCCGACGCCGTGCTGGCGGCGAGCGTCTTTCACTTTGGGACGTTCAGCATTCGCGAAGTCAAAGAGTATATGGCCTCTCAAGGTATTCCTGTGAGGCTGGACTTCTAATGCTGCGGCTTGCCCAGGCACCCGACCTTCCGGCTCCAACCCTCCTCGCGTACTTAAGTACGCGTCGTCGGGCTTGTCGCTCGGAATCTCGGGCACCTGGACAACCCTCGCCGACCGGCGATGTTTAAATTGGGGAATTGAAATGAGAGAAATTACTACTCCAGCGGATCTTAAATACGACGCCAAAGAATTGATTCCTTGTGTGGTTCAGCAGTATGACACCGGCGAGGTGCTTATGGTTGCTTGGATGAACGAGGAGTCGGTGGGGCTGACGCTCAAGACCGGTACCACGTGGTTTTGGAGCCGCAGCCGTCAGGAGCTCTGGAACAAGGGCGCGACGAGCGGCAATATGCAAGAGGTCAAGGAGCTCTGGGCCGACTGCGATAACGATACACTGCTGGTCAAGGTCGACTCGCCGGGTCCGGCCTGCCATACCGGCAACCGTACCTGCTTCTTTAAAAAACTCGCGTAGGGCGGGCGCTCGATTAGACGCTCGGCCACCAGAAAGGATTGAACCATGGGTGTGCGCACCGCAAACGTTCAGGATGGAAATATCGGTGAGACGCTGACAGGTCTGGCCGAGGTGATTCACGGTCGTCGCGATGCGTCGCCACAGGAGAGCTACACCGCTCGTCTGTTGACCGACGTCGAGGACGAGCTGCTCAAGAAGCTTGCCGAGGAGGCGAGCGAGGTCATCATGGCCTGCAAGGATAACGACCACGATCACATTCGCTATGAGGCCGGCGACCTGGTCTACCACTTGCTCGTGACGCTTGAGCGCTACGGCATCACCCTCGACGAGTTGGCCGGCGAACTCAACGCCCGCCGCCACTAGTCGTTTGGGACAGTCTTTGTTGGTGTAACGGGGTCATGGAAGTTGCGGTGAAATAGGGACTGTTTAAGCGCTTCATCAGGCAAAACAATCCCTATTCCACCGCAACTTATGAAGGGATGGCTAGTCGAGGGGTGTGGGTTCCCATTCGCCGGTGGGGTGGGGGATGTCGAAGGTTCGGTAGCCGCAGTCGTAGGCGTGGGCTTGTGCCTCGCGGATATTCCAGCAGATGTCGCAGGCGCGGTGCGCGTCCGAGCCAAAGGTGATGGGTACCTCGGCGTGGACAAAGCAACGCAACAGCCCCGTCGAGGGGTAATAGTCGTCGAGGCCCTTGCGCGGCGCGGCGGTCGAAACTTCAACGCGGCGGCCTGTATCGTGTGCGCACTCTGCCATCTGCTCCCAAAACGGTGCCGTATCAAAATCGGGCGCAAAGCCTTCCTTCGAAAAGCGCATGACCAGGTCGGGGTGAGCCATTACATCAAAGTTGAGCGGGCTCTCGCAGGCGCGGCACCAGTCATCGACATAGCGCTCCCACACGCCGCGTACGTCTAAGTTTTCCCAAACATGCAGGTTGGTGTCATCGTCGATCCAACCGCAAAGGGAATCGGGTGTATCAGGACGAGCGACGTCCTCCGTCCCCGCCGTGCCCGCAGCACCTGCCGCAATATCGCCTGGGTTGCCAATCCAATGCACGCTGCCCAGGAGTACGACGGCGCCCTGGGACCAGCGCTCAACCAAAGGCTCGCAGCCCTCGTACCAATCGCATTCAAAGCCATAGATAAAGCTGAGCTCCGGCGCAATCTGCGCGGCAAGCTTGCGAGCATCCTCAAAAGCCAGACGATGTGCCGGCAGGTCGCCCTCAGTAACCTGCACTTCGCAGTTGGCATCCATGCTGGCGGGCAAGGTGAGGTGGTCGGTCGAGACCATGACCCGACAGCCAGCCGCCGCGGCGGCGCGAACGTTTTCCTCAAAGGAGGCATGGCCGTCCGAAAACGAGGTGTGGGTGTGGCAATCGACCAGCGGGCAAGCAGACATGGCAGCTCCTTTGCGTCAAGCGAATCCGCTCCATTGTAATGGCGCGACCCCTGGCGCGCCGGGAACGCCACAAGTCGAAACCGACTGGAAAGGGCAGGCGGCGCGCAAGGGCTGCCGCACGACATCGACCCTGCCTCAAAACGTGTACGTCAGCCTCCAAAAGCTGCAAAAAATGACGTGTTTGGAGGCTGCCGTACACGTTTGGATAGGGGCGAGGACGATCCCGGCGCACGCCGACGTCCGCGACGGGCAAAAGTCCCGCCCATCCCATGACGCCGCCCCCACGCCGCCCGCGATGTGCTAGCGTTTGAGTGAACAAAACGAGCCCGCGCGGAAAGGAACCGGACCGTATGCAACGTGGAAGTACATCTCCGCTGTCCCGCGAGACCGATGCGCCCGAGACCATCGTCAAGTTGGAGTGCGACATCGACGATGCGTCGCCCGAGGTACTCGCCTATGCCGCCGACCGCCTGCGCGAGGCCGGCGCCCGCGAGGTGCACTGGCTACCCCTCTACTGCAAAAAGGGTCGCCCCGGATGGCAGTTGCAGGTGATCTGCTCGCACGAGGATATCGAGCGCCTACAGACGATTATCTTTTTGGAGACCACGACCAACGCCGTTCGTCGCCAGGTGATGGAACGCGTTTGCCTGCCGCGCCGATTCGAGCAGGTGACAACGCCTTGGGGCGAGGTGGCCGTAAAGGTGGCAACCCTGCCCGATGGCAGCGAGCGTGCAGCGCCCGAGTACGAGGACTGCGCTCGCCTTGCTCGTGAGCACAATGTGCCGCTCCAGCGCGTGATGCAGGCGGCGCAAGCCGCGGCTCTGCAATTTGAGTGACACGGTCGGCGACGCGCCACACCCACCCCATCAACCTCACCGAAAGGACCACCATGAAATACCTCATCGCCTCCGACATCCACGGCTCGGCATATTGGACCGAACGCCTTTGCGCCGCCATCGAGTCCGAGCAGCCCGATCGCATTGTGCTGCTGGGCGACCTGCTCTACCACGGCCCGCGTAACGACCTGCCGCGCGACTACGCTCCCAAGCGCGTGATTCCGCTGCTCAACGCCCTGGCCGACCGCATCATCGCGGTGCGCGGCAACTGCGACGCCGAGGTCGACCAGATGGTGCTCGACTTTCCCATCATGGCCGACTATGCCACGTTATTCGACGAGAACGGCCGCGAGCTGTTCCTGACGCACGGCCACGTTTTTGGCGCCGGTATGCACAACAGCGTCGACCACGCGCCCGCGCTGCCCGAGGGCTCCGCGCTCGTCTACGGTCACACGCACATCAAGGTCAACGAAGCGAGCGAGGAGCATCCTGGTCTGTGGCTCTTCAACCCCGGCAGCGTGAGCATCCCCAAGGACGGTACGCACAGCTACGGCATCTACGAGGGCGGCGCGTTCCGCCACGTGGTCCTGGAGGAGGAATAACCATGGCGCAGCACATGGCTCAGCAAAATGCCGAGGGTTCGCGTGACCTGTCCACGCTGGTAGATGCATCGGCCGAGCTGCAGCATCTGGTGCAGACCATCTGGCGTCTGCGTCAGCCCGACGGCTGCCCGTGGGACCGCGAGCAGACGCACCGCAGCATTGGCAAGAACATGATCGAGGAGGCCTACGAGGCGCTCGACTGCATCGAGGCCGACGACGCGGCGCACCTGCGCGAGGAGCTGGGCGACGTGCTCATGCAGGTAGTGTTGCATGCGCAGATCGCGGCGGACGCCGGCGAGTTTACGCTGGCCGACGTGGCGCACGATATCGACGCCAAGCTCATTCGCCGTCATCCGCACGTGTTTGGCGATGCGGATGCCGACAGCTCTGACGAGGTGCTCAAGATTTGGGACGAGGTCAAGCTTGCCGAGAAGGCCGCCAAGGACAAGGCCGTGGCGGCAGGCGAGGCCGCGCCCGAGGGGCTGCTCGACGGCGTGCCCACGCACCTGCCGGCGCTGATGCAAGCGCAAAAGGTCTCGCGCAAGGCGGCTGCCGTGGGCTTTGAGTGGGAGACGGTCCAGGATGTGTGGGACGAGGTCGCCGAGGAGCGTGCCGAGTTTGAGGCCGAGGCCCCTGGCTCGCCCGAGCGCGAAATGGAGTTTGGCGATCTGCTCTTTGCCCTGGTCAACGTCGCGCGCAAGGAGGGTATCGACGCCGAGAGCGCCCTGCGCGCGAGCACGGCCAAGTTTCGCCGTCGCTGGGCTGCGATGGAGCAGATGGCGGCCGATGCCCACGTGGATCTTGCCGAGCTTTCGACCCACGGCCTCAACGACCTGTGGGATGCCGCAAAGGCGGAGGAGTAAGACTGCGGGAACGACGGGCTGACACGCCTCATCGTTCCCGCTAAATTTTTCGAAAATCAAGTGTATCCCTCGGCTAACTTAGGGCATAATGCAAAAAGTGCGACATGGCTAACTTACGGAGACGCACCGATGGTGCACGGTCAGCCGGTCGCTTGCATCCACTACGTTTCCAAGTGAGAGGGAGACAACATGAGCGATATTTTGGACGTTTACGGTCGCGAGGTGCTCGACAGCCGCGGCAATCCCACCGTCGAGGTCGAGGTTGTGCTCGAGGACGGTAGCTTCGGTCGCGCGATGGTGCCTTCGGGCGCTTCGACCGGTGCCTTTGAGGCTTGCGAGCTGCGCGATGGCGACAAGGGCCGCTATCTGGGCAAGGGCGTCTCTCAGGCCGTCGAGCACGTCAACAACGAGTGCGCCAATGCCGTCGTCGGCCTCGACGCCTTCGACCAGCGTGCCGTCGATGCCGCGCTGATTGCCGCGGACGGTACCCCCAACAAGACCAAGCTCGGTGCCAACGCCATCCTGGGCGTGTCGCTGGCCGTTGCCCGCGCCGCTGCCGAGTCGGCGGGCCTGTCGCTGTACCAGTACCTGGGCGGCGTCAACGCTCACCTGCTGCCCACGCCCATGATGAACATTCTCAACGGCGGCGTGCATGCCGACAACAACGTCGACTTCCAGGAGTTCATGATCATGCCCGTGGGTGCTCCGAGCTTTGCCGAGGGCCTGCGTTGGTGCGCCGAGGTCTACCACACCCTCAAGGGCGTGCTGCACGAGGCCGGCCTGGGCGGCGGCGTGGGCGACGAGGGCGGCTTTGCCCCCAACCTTAAGACCAATGCCGAGCCGTTCGAGTACATCACCAAGGCCGTGGAGAAGGCCGGCTTTAAGCCCGGCATCGACTTCATGTACGCCATGGACCCGGCCTCGACCGAGTTCTACAACGCCGAGACCGGCATGTACGAGCTCAAGGGCGAGGGCGTGGAGTACACGAGTGCCCAGATGGTTGATTACTGGGAGAAGCTCGTCGACACCTATCCCATCATCTCCATCGAGGACGGCATGGCCGAGGAGGACTGGGACGGCTGGGTTGAGCTCACCCGTCGCATTGGCAACAAGGTGCAGCTGGTGGGCGACGACCTGTTCGTCACCAACACCGAGCGCCTCAAGAAGGGCATCGAGCTGGGTGCCGCCAACGCGATCCTGGTCAAGGTCAACCAGATTGGCACGCTCACCGAGTCGCTCGAGGCCATCGAGACCGCCAAGGAGGCCGGCTACGCTTGCATCGTGAGCCACCGTTCCGGCGAGACCGAGGACTCCACGATCGCCGACCTGGTCGTGGGCGTCAACGCCGGCCAGATCAAGTCGGGCGCCCCGTGCCGCAGCGACCGTATCGCCAAGTACAACCAGCTCATCCGCATCGAGGACGAGCTCGAGGGCAGCGCGCGTTACGCCGGCAAGGCCGCGTTCTACAACATTCGCTAGGCACGCGGAGGTCGCGGGGGCGGGGAAGACTCGGATTTGCCTTGCTCCAGCCGGGCGCTGTTGAGCACCATTGGGCGCTGGGCCATATGACTCAGCGCCTTTTTTATGTCGAGCAAAGGCTGGCGAAGGCGGTGCGGGCGCTCGTGCTATAACTAGAATACTTAGCGCAAACAAACCTCAACCGCACAAGGCGCACATGGATCAGATTTACGACAACAGGTACTATTCCGCCGGTTCGCGTGAGCCGTCGCCTCGCCGTGCGCGCACGGTGCAGCTCGGTGGGTCCGCCTACGCCGGCGCCGACCGCTCCATGCAGCGCCCGACAAGTACCTCGCGCCCCAATGCTCAAGTGAATACTTCGACAGATGGACCAGTGCGCCCAGCACGTTCGTCGCATGCTCAGCGCTCGTCGGCTCAAACGCATGATGGGTCGAGCAGGCCCTCGAACCGTCTTTCGGGCTCGGACTTTATGCACTACGCCAACGACAACGCGGTGGTCAAGGCGATCTACGACTTTACCCACGGTCCTCAGCGAGGGCTATTCATCGGCATCGTCGTTGCCCTGGTGCTCGTGAGCCTGTATTTCCCCGTGCGCGACCTGTACGTGGCAAAGCGTTCGAGCGATATCTTGGCCAAGCAGGTCGAGATTCGCCAGCAATACAATGATGAGCTGCAAAAAAGCGTCGACAAGCTGCTCTCGGAGGAGGGTATCAAGGACGCGGCATCCGAGGACCTGGGCCTGGTGATGCCCGGCGAGAAGAGGATTGAAGTGCAGGGCCTGGACGGCGATTCGGATGCCTCGTCGAGCCAGAAGTCGTCGAACGCCAAGAAGGCCAGCGAAGTTGCCAAGGAAATCGAAGAAGTCGGTAAGGACGCGCCGTGGTACATCCAAGCGCTCGACATGCTGTTTGGGTTTAACGGCGTCGAGGGCCAGACGGTCGTGTCCAACGGCAAATAGCGCCCGGAGGGGAGCCCGCAATGACAAATTGCAAACGCTATAAGGTAGCCGCGATCGACCTGGGAACGGTGTCGTCGCGACTGGTGTTGGCCCAGGTCGAGGGCGGAGCGATTGTGGAATCGTCCAAGCATACCGAGATTACCGACCTGGGCGAGGGCGTGGACGCGACGGGTCGCTTTTGCGAGGCGGCTGTCGAGCGTGTACTCGCTGCGTGCCGTATGTTTGTGGACGAGGCGCGTACCTTTGGCGCCGCGTGCATCTGCACCACGTGCACGAGCGCCGCGCGCGATGCGTCCAACGCCGCCCTGCTGCTGGACGGCCTGCACGAGCTGGGGCTTGAGCCGCAGGTGATTCCGGGCGAGGTCGAGGCGCGCCTGACGTTTTTTGGCGTGGCACACGACTTTGCTGGCGAGCGCATCATCGTCGCCGATTCGGGCGGTGGCTCCACGGAGCTCGCGACGGGCGTCTATGTGCCTGAGCGCGGGGTCTTTGCGCTGGAGGGAACGCGCTCACTGGACATCGGTTGCCGTCGCGTGACGGAGCGGTTTTTCTCGGCGCTGCCGCCAACGGACGGTGAACTTGCCGCCGCTGGCGTATGGGCGGGCGAGCAGTTCTCCGCCTATTTTGAGGGCCTGCCTGTCGACTTTGAGCGCGCCGAGCGCCTCGTCGCGGTGGGCGGTACCGTCACCACGCTCGTGGCGCTGGTCCACGAACTGGAGCCGTACGACTCGAGCTTTGTGCACCTGCGCGAGCTTTCGATGGAGCAGATCTCGGCCGCCATCGATCGTATATCTACGCTGGATGTGGAGGGTATCGCTGCGCTGCCGGGCGTGCAGCCCAAGCGCGCGGGCGTGATTCTGGCCGGCGCCGTGGTGATTCGCGAGCTCATGCGCGCCGGTGGCTACGATGCGCTCACCGTAAGCGAGAACAGCCTACTCGCTGGCATGGCCGCCACCATCAATGAGGTTCTCGACGGCGCGACTCCCACCATCGCCTGGACCCCCACTCTCAGCACCCTCTAAATAAGTTGCGGTGAAATAGTTCCTAAATAAGCTGGTAAACGGTATAAACAGGATCTATTCCACCGCAACTTAGAGCTCCGCCGGCGTGTAAAAGAAACGAGCCCGCATCCCTGGGGGACACGAGCTCGTAAACAATACATGGTAGGGGCGGTGGGACGTCTGCGTATTTGCTGCGCAAATACGCACCGGCTTCGGCCGCCTGTCGGCGCCCTCGCCGGCTCGCTACGGACGCTGCGCGTCCGCTTAACGCTCGCCCCCTCGCGGGTTCGAGTCCCACCGGCATCTAAAAGAAGCGAGCCCGCATCCCTGAGGAACACGGGCTCGAAAGCTCCATATGGTAGGGGCGGTGGGACTCGAACCCACAATCCTTGCGGCGAGAGATTTTAAGTCTCCTGCGTATGCCAATTCCGCCACGCCCCCGTGAGACTAGAAGTCTAGCACAAGCCGTCCGTTACGCGTTGACGGCCATCGAGTGTTGGCCCGACTTCTCCAGGAACTCCTGGAACTTGGCTTCGTCGCCCTTGTTCTGGTACTGCAGGGCTAGCAGGTACTCCAAGCGGCAGCGCTTGACCGGGTCGTCGCCGACATCCTCGAGCATGCGCTCCAGCTCGGGAATGTCGTTGTGGCGCTTGAGAATCATCGTGTCGTACATCAGCTGACACTCGTGCGCAACTGCCTCGGCCTGACCGCCCTCAAAGCCCTTGATCTCGTGCAACAGCTCTTTGGACTTTTTGCGGTCCTCCTGGCCAACATAGTAGTTAAAGGCCTTAATCACCAAGTCGACGCGCTGCATCTTGGGGAGGTTGAGTCCCAGCAGTAGGTCGAACATCTCGCTGGCGCGCTCGTGGTCCTCGCGCAGCAGATAGGAGTTCAGACGCAGGTAGTCGCGGTTGTAGCGCGGGTACAGCATGCTGGTGAGTTTGCCGTCGAGCAAACGATCGAACTCGTCCCACTGCTTGGCAGCCATAAGCTGCTGCAGGCGCTTAAACGTGGTGCGTTTTTTGACGCTAAAGAACACCGACACGGCGATGCAGATGATAACGACGGCGGTCCAGAGGGTGCGGGAATCGGGCATATTAGGGTCCTTAGTCGCTCATAAAGCGAGCGGTATGACAACACGTACTAGATGTATTATACGCAGCGCGCAAGCAAACTGGCATAAAAGCTCATCGAGGCCGAGTGCCATCGCTCGCTGCGGTACACTTACCTAAAGTAAACCATGAAGGGAGACATTACCTATGAAGAAGATCGTTTTGGCTTGCGGTGCTGGCGCTGCTACTTCCACGCTCGTTGCCCAGAAGGTCGCTACTCTGCTCGACGCCAACGGTTATGCCGACAAGTACGAGATCGTGCAGTGCGCCATCTCCGAGGCCAAGGATTACTGCGACGAGGGCGCTGACCTGCTGATCGCCACCACCGTTGCCCCCGAGGGCCTCACCTGCCCGTACGTGAGTGGCGTGCCCTTCATGACCGGCATGAACCGCGTTGCCGCCGAGAAGGCCGTTCTCGACGTCATGGCTCAGTAGGCGCTGACTGCATGAGTGAGCAGAACGCCAACCCGGTAGAGCTCTTTGGTATGCGCGTTGCCCATGTGGGCATTAACGCCACCGACCCGGCAGACGCCCTGGAGATCGCGGAGCTGTTCTCGACGATGATGGGCCTGCCCGTCACTGAGACCCCGGTTTCGTACTTTAACGATTCGCTGGTCGAGATCATGAAGCAGAACGGTCGTGGCACCAAGGGCCACATCGGCTTTGCCGTTAACGACATCGATGCAGCTGAGAAGTGGTTTGCCGAGCGCGGGCTCGAGGTCAACGAAGAGTCGCGCGCGCTGCTGCCCGACGGTGGTACCAAGCTCGTGTACTTTAAGCGCGAGTTCGCCGGTTTCGCCGTGCACCTGTGCCGCGAATAGCGCACAAGCTGCCATAGCTAGCAAAAAGGGATAGGGCCGCGTGGCCCTATCCCTTTATTTATGCCGAGGGGCTTCCTACCGCGGCAGGCGAATCGTAAAGCGGCTGCCGACGCCCTCGACTGAGGTCACGCCAATGACACCGCCATGGCTATCGACAATCCACTTGGCAATGGCAAGCCCCAGGCCCGAGCCCTGCGCGCCGGCATTGCGTGCGTTGTCGGCGCGGTAGAACCGTTCAAACGCGTGAGCTGCGGATTCCTGGTTCATGCCGATGCCCTCGTCCTCAACGCTTATGTCGATTGTGCCCGCGCCCGCATCCGGCGTTATGCCAAATGTGACGGTCGTTCCCGCGTCCGAATACTTGGCGGCGTTTTGCACGATCACGCGTAGCGCCTGCTTCACGAGTGCCACGTCGACGGGCGCGTCGCAGCGCGAATCGCTGACAAGCGCGGTGTCGTACGCCAGCCGATACGTGTGCGCGGTATCGATCATCTGCGATTCCTCGCACACCTCGCCGACCAGTGTGGCCAGGTTGGTATCCGCACGCCGCAGGACCGTGCGCCCGGCATCGCCGCGTGCCAAAAACAGCAGCTGCTCCACGAGCTCTTGCATGTGCTCGCTTTCGGCCTTGAGGGACGCGATGGATTCTGCCAGCACGTCCGGGTCGTCTTTGCCCCAGCGATCGAGCATGTTTACGTAACCCTGAATCACCGCGATGGGCGTGCGCAGCTCGTGGCTCGCATCGTTGACAAAGCGCATCTGTTGCAGTTTGGCCTCTTGCATCTGGCGCAGTAGGCGGTTGAGTGCAACCTCGATGCTTGCCAGGTCGGCGTCGCCGGTAGTGACGCTCGGCGAGTCGACGCTTGCGCGCTCGATGGCTTGCTCCAGTGTTTCCATCTTGCCGCCGGCGAGTTGCATGCGGCCGAGTTCGTCCACGCGCAGGGCCAGATCGTTGAGCGGCGCCATGGTGCGGCGCACGCGGCGGGCGCCGCCGAGCATGTTGAGCACGCTGATGACCTGCCAACCTACAACAACGATATAGAGGGGCCACAGCGCGGCGAGGTCCTGCGCGAGGGGGAAGGTCTTGGTGGTACGCGCAAGCTCGACGGTATAGGTGAGCGTTGTCAGGTCCCAGCCGCGCGCGGGCGTCAGCGACATGCCGCGAACGGTGGCGCTGGGGATCCATCCCGCGGTAAACGCGCCGTCGGGCAGCGTCTGGTTGTATCCATAGACGAGAATCGCCGCCGCAATCACCACCAGCAACAGATCGAGCCAGACGTAGCTCACCAAGCGGCGCCACATGTAGCTCCAGTTGATGGCGCGGGCGATGGAGGTGACGCGCTTGGTCTCGGCGTTACGCGCGGCAGACATAGCCCACCCCGCGCACGGTCTGGATAATGCGGGCACTGCCGCCGTCCTCGATCTTGGCGCGTAGGTGCGCGATGTGTACGTCGACGTTGTTGGTGTCTCCTACGTATTCGTAGCCCAGCGCCTCGTGCGCAATGCGCTCGCGCGTGAGCACAGTTTCGGCATGTGCCATAAGCAGGGCGAGGACGTCGAACTCGCGGGCGGTCAGCACGATGGGCGAGCCGTCGACCGTGACTTCGCGGCGGTCGGGATCGAGCGCGACCGAACCCACGACGAGCGCGGCGGGGGAGGGCGAGGCGGATGCCTGGGCCGAGCCGCCGGCCAGGGGCATCGCAACGGTGCCGGCGCCCGCGCCGCCCACTACGTTCGCCCCGGCACCGACGCCGCCAACGCCCGAAGCCGCCCGCACGGCCTCCGAGCGCTTCAGCGCCACGCGGATCCGTGCGAACAGCTCCTCAATCGCAAACGGCTTGGTCAGGTAATCGTCAGCACCGGCGTCGAGCCCGGCCACCTTGTCCATCACGGCATCGCGCGCGGTGACCATAATCACCGGCACATCCTTGTGCTTGCGGACGCGTCGCAGCACCTCCATGCCGTTGAGCTGCGGCAACAGCACATCGAGCAGAATCAGATCGTAGTCGCGCTCCAGTGCCAGGTCCACGGCGGTGCGGCCGTCGGCGGCATGTTCCACCTGGTAGCCCTCGTGCTCCAGCTCGAGTGTCACAAAGCGGGCGATTTTCTCCTCGTCCTCTACGATCAGGATTCGTGCCATACGTGCTCCCGTCTGCGATTATTTGTCGTCGTTCAGATTTTGCTTGATGCCGTCCGCGGCATCGGCGGCGTGATCCATCAGGTTGTTGATGCTGCCGGGCACGTCGCCGTCGCTGTCGATGCGGTAGCGCATGCCAAAGAACAGGCCAAGCAGCATCAGCCATATCGTGGCGCCCCAGGCAAACAGCGCGACGATGGGAATCAGGATGGGAATGTTGAGGATGATCGCATCGCGGCGCGTGGCGATAAACTTGGTGTCCAGGCTCAGGCGGAAGAGCTTTTTGAGGTACTCCCACACGCTGTCCATCTTCTTAGAGAAGTCGGTCTTTTCGCTCGACTTCTCGTAGGCGGCCTGCGCGGCGACCATCTCGGCCGAGGGCTCATCGACCGGCACGGACTCGGTGGCGGCGTGCGCCGACGTGGTTTGCGTCTTGCCCTGCGACTCGAGCCAAATGATGGCATCCAGAACGTTACCGTCGGCGGCGTCGAGCGCGGCCTTGGCATCGGTGTAGCTCACGTTGCACTTGGTGCGGATGGTTTCAACTTTTTCGAGGTCGTCCATGACCTGTCCTTTCGTTCGATGGGCGCGACGCCGGGCGATCTGCCCGGGCGCGAGCGTTGCGTTCGGCGGCCTGCGTGGCGCCGCCCCGCCCTTGGTCGAACTCTATAGTGCAGGTTATAGATTAAGCGATTCTTGAGCCAAGATTAACGTTGGATGAGTTTTTGGGTGGCGGTGGGAAAAGTATTAGACCTCGATAGCGGGGGATGGGGTGCCGGTGCAAAACGGCGTCAAAGGTTGGTCGAGCAGGCGGTTTCTCCATTGATGTCCGCACGGCATGGGACACTTACCCTGCCGCCCTGCTCTGCCGCGGCGGCATGTACCCAAACAACGACCCTCTAAGGAGTTCGATACCAATGAGCGATAACACCAAGCATCTCGCAAAGAAGTGCGTCAAGGACGCGGGGCCGTGCCTCGCGTTGTGCCTTGCCGGCGCAGCGGTCGCGCTGCTGGCTGTTCTGGGGCCATTCGACGTGCTCCGAAGTGCCAGTTCCCTGCACGTTTGCATGGCCCTTGCCGGCGCCATGATGACCGGCGGCGTGCTCGATCTGGTTTTTTGGGTGCTTGACCCGTTTGGATGGAAGAACGAAGGGTAAGCCCTAAGGGATGGAAGGGCTGGAACGGTTGGCTTAGTGATCGTGCAGAATGTGGGCTAGCGACTTACAGGGAAGTGGTAATCCGATGACGGTCTATGTAACAGGCGATATTCATGGCGGCGCTGACATGCAAAAGCTCCGCGATTGGGAGCTTGGGGATAGCCTGGCGAGCGACGACTATCTCATCATCGCGGGCGACTTTGGCTTTCCCTGGGACTTTTCTACCGAGGAATGTGCCGATATTGCTTGGCTGGAGTCGCGCCCCTACACCGTGCTGTTTGTCGACGGCAACCACGAGCGTTTCGATCACTGGGCGGAACGCCCCATGGAGTTGTGGCACGGTGGGCCGACGCAGCGCCTGTCGGATACCTCTCCCATACGGCGCCTGACGCGCGGCGAGGTTTTTGAGCTCGACGGCTCAACGATTTTTACCATGGGCGGCGCCACGAGCGTGGACAAAGAATACCGCATTCCCTATTCCAGCTGGTGGCCGCAGGAGCTGCCGGACGAGCGCAACTTTGAGGAGGCGCGGGCAAAGCTCGACAGCGTGGGTTGGAAGGTCGACTACGTGATCACCCACACCTGCTCCACGCGCATGCTTTCGCCCACGCTCTATCCGGCACCCGGCTGGAATTGCCCCGACGTTGATCGGCTTACGGCGTTTTTTGATGAGCTGGAAGACCGCTTGGATTACAAGCGCTGGTATTACGGGCATTTTCATCGCGACGCCAACCCGGCCGAGCGCCACACCGTGCTCTACGACTGCATCGTTCGCCTGGGCGACGAACTCCAGCCCTGGGATGTTGCGTAGCGGCAAGGCGTTTGGCTACTCGGCCGTTACGGTGATGTTCTCCCGGTGTGCGCGGATAACGTCCCAGCTAAAGTGCTCGACCAGTTGCTCGGCGGTGCGCGGCGTGGTGTCCGGCGCGATGCCCGTTTGCCCGGCGAGCCAGCCCAGCAGTGCCTCGGGCGCGCCAAAGCGGGTGCGGAGCTCGCCCAGGTCCAGGTCGCGGTCGCGCTTGGAAAGGCGGCGCCCGTCCGGCGACATGAGCAGTGGAATGTGCGCGTAGTGTGGCGTGGGAAGTCCCAGCAGATGCTGCAGGTAGATTTGGCGGGGCGTGGAGCCCAGCAGATCGCATCCGCGCACGACCTCGGTAATACCCATGGCGGCGTCATCGACCACCACGGCCAGCTGATAGGCAAACACGCCGTCGCTGCGGCGCACCAAAAAGTCGCCGCATTCGGTGGCGAGTGCTTCGCATTGGGCACCATACGTGCGGTCCACGAATTCGACCACATCGTCTGCGAGGTCGTCGACGGCGGGCACGCGCAGGCGCGTGGCCGGAGCGCGCAGAACGCTGCGGCGGGCAACCTCCTCGGCAGAAAGGCCTCGGCAGGCGCCGCGATAGATGGGCGTGCCGTCGCTGGCATGCGGCGCGCTCGCGGCGTGGAGCTCGGCGCGCGTGCAAAAGCAGGGGTAGGTGAGGCCGGCGTCTTGCAGCCGGCGCAGGGCGCTCTCGTACAGGTCCAAGCGATCGTGCTGGTAGTAGGGGCCTTCGTCCCACTCAAGCCCTAGCCAAGCCAGGTCGTCAATCAATTGAGTGGCAAGTTCCGGGCGCTTGCAGCGATCGTCCAGGTCCTCAATGCGCAACACGATGCTGCCGCCCTGGCTGCGGGCCGAAAGCCACGCGCACAGGCAGCTGAACACGTTGCCCAGGTGCATGCGGCCCGATGGCGACGGGGCAAAGCGCCCCACGACGGGGGCGTGGGCGGAGGCGGGCGGCGTCGTTGGTGCGTCCGCGGCGGGCGTTGCTATGTTGCGTGCTTTGATATCCATGCGGACGAGTATAGCGCGGGACACGGTAGAGAAGGCGTTGCCGTGGCTCGCAGGTTGGCGGCGCTGTGCATTGCGCGCGGCGGGTCTGCGGCTCAACGTCTCGATCGCCGCGCATCGACTCAGCTTCACAAACGACAGAAACCCCGGCAGCTCTTCGCAACTGCCGGGGTTTCCGCGGAAAAGGGGGACATGATCCTCGAGCGAACGGCAAAGGGGCAAACCGTTTTCGCTCAACTGCTTTATGCCCCTTGCTCGCGGACTCAATCAGTGCGCGCCGCAGCAACACAAAGCCGCTACACCTGTGTCGGAGCTGTGAAGTGGTATCTATCGTTGGTGCAGGCCATGCCAAGGAGTGTCCCAAACTGCCGGCAGATAAGGAACGTCCCTAAGTGCCAGGCTCGGGTGGGACTTTTGTCCCATTTGGCGCTCCGGTCGCCTAGATATTCGTCATGTGCGCCCGTAAACGTGGGACAATAACGCTGTTGGTACCACAGATAAAGGATGTGCCCATGAACACCCTCGCCGCCAAAGTCAGTCGGCAGCGCCGCTTGTTTGCGCGATTCGCTTCCGTCTGCGCGTTCGTCGCGCTTGCGTTGTTGCTGCTGCCTGCCGCCGCACACGCCGACGGCTACTCCATGAGCCAAACCTACATCGGCGCCACGGTCGAGGCCGATGGATCGCTGACCGTCGTCGAGGGACGCCAGTTCGATTTCGACGACGACGTCAACGGCGTGTTTTGGGAGATCAATGCGGGCACCAACCAGCAGGGCGGTGCGGCGGGTGTCGACGTGCTGAGCGTCGAGGAAGACGACACCGCGTTTAACAAAGTCGATAGCGCGAACAAGGGCGACTCTGGCGTCTACACGGTCGAGCAGACCGGTGACGGCGTAAAGATTAAGGTGTTCAGCCCTCACGAGAGCGGCGATAGCGCGATCTATTACGTGAGCTACACCATGACCGGTGCGGTCATGAACTGGGCCGATACCGCCGAGCTCTACTGGAAGTTCGTGGGTGACGGCTGGTCCGCGGATTCCGACGATGTCGAGATGGAAGTGCGCTTTGCAAATGCCACTGCCGGGACGGCGGCCGTCAAGGGCGATAACTTCCGCGCATGGGGCCACGGTCCGCTGACGGGCGACGTGTCGCTCGATGAGGACGAGCCCATGGTCACCTATACCATTCCCTGCGTGCATCAGGGCGAATTCGCCGAGGCGCGCATCGCCTTCCCCAGCGACTGGGTGCCATGGCTTTCCGCCTCGAGCGAGGAGCGTATGTCAACGATTCTGAGCGAAGAGAAAGAATGGGCCGACGAAGCTAACGCCCGCCGCGCTCACGCTCGCGTGATTTCCAATGCGCTTGCCGTGTTAAGTGTTGTCGCGGCGTTGGCCTTTACCGGCACAATCGTTGTGCTCAAGCTGCGCCGCCGCAAGCCCAAGCCGCTTTTCCAGGACGAATATTTCCGCGATGTGCCTTCGGCCGACCATCCCGCCGTACTTTCGGCCCTCATGAGCTGGAACGAGGTACCCGATCAGGCATATATCGCCACGCTCATGAAGCTCACCGACGACCGTGTGATCAAGCTGGAGCAGGCGACCGTGACCAAGGCCAAGAAGGGTCTGTTGGGGCGTGAAAAAGAAGAGCAGACGTATCGCGTGACGGTGAGTGATGCGGGCTGGAAGTCGGCCAAGGGCATTGACCACATGGTGCTCAAGGTCTTCTTTGCCGGTGCTAAGCCTGACGAGAACGGTGACCGTTCGCGCACGTTCGACGAGCTGCAGCACTACGTCAAGCAGCACGCTACACCCGTGGGTGATAAGCTCGAGGACTATCAGAACACCGTTAAGGGCAAGCTGGCCGATAGCGAGTACGTTGCCTCGGACGGCATTGTTGCAATGGTGTTTTGCCTGGTTCTTGGTATCCTGATTGCCTTTGTTCCCGTGGGATCCATTTTCTTTACCGATGGCGCACAGGCGAACATCACCGCCGCGGTTATCTCGGTGCCGATTGTGCTGGTGGGTATCGGCGTGGGCCTTACGTTTCGCCGCTTTACGCCGGAGGGTGCCGAGGTGGCGGCTCGCTGCAAGGCACTTAAGCATTGGCTCGAGGACTTCACTCGTCTAAAGGAAGCCGTCCCGGGCGATCTGGTGCTGTGGAACAAGCTGCTGGTGATGGGCGTGGCGCTGGGTGTTTCCAAGGAAGTGCTGCGTCAGCTTGCCGAGGCCGTGCCGCCCGAGGTGCGCGAGGCCGACGGCTTCTATGACAATTATCCCTGCTACTGGTGGTACTACCATCATTACGGTATCGAGTCTCCGCTCGATTCGTTCGATGACGTGTATCACGAGAGCATCCGTGAGCTGGCGTCGAGCTCCGACAGCTCGGGCGGCGGCGGAGGCGGCGGCTTCTCTGGCGGCGGAGGCGGCGGCGTCGGCGGAGGCGGCGGCGGAACGTTCTAGCGCGCTCTGATTTTTGGGATGGATCTTCTCCGGCGACTGTTGGCGGAAAATCTATCCCATTTTTATGCTTTGAAATGGGTCTATCTTTCCGTTACGGATCCCCACACAGGGGGCAGTGGGCAAAAAATGCCAAATATGAGTACTGTTGCCATTATAGTGACATATATTTGCACTAAATAATGGGCTCCTAATGAGATTATCTCTCGTTAGGGGCCCATTTTATTGAACATTTGTGGAAATACGTCAGCTCGCCTGACTGGCTGCTATGTCTAAAAGCCTCTAAAATGCCCCAAATCGCTGCTACTAAAAAGGTAACAGTACTCATATTTGATGTTTTTTGCCCACAGCTATTTGCAGACCCCTCTATAGGGCGACGCCAACGAGGGTTTCGTCGACTGTGCTACCCAAGAATGTCCCCAACGACTAGGTGCGGTTGCTGCCAAGGAGTGTCCCGGGGTGCCGGCACAAAAGGAACGTCCCTAACTGCCGGGTTTAGGCTGTTAGATCGAGTTCGTAGAGGAAGCTTTCGCGCGGCATGGCGTGGCGGCGTTCCTCGCGGTTGGCTCGGTGCGTGGCCGTGCGCTTAAAGCCGTGCAACTCGTAGAACTTCCACGAGCAGTTGGAGTCGGTGTACAGGTGCGCGCTGGTCGCCCCGCACGAGGACAGATGCGAGATTGCGGCGTCGAGCAGAACCGTGCCAACGCCCAGGCCGTGGACGTCGCGATCAACGGCAAGCAGCGTGACCTCGTTGTCATGCGGCAGTGGGCTGCTCTCGAGCAGGCGGTTGTTGGTTCGAATGGTGGTGCGCACAAACGAGAGGTACTCGGCGCAAGCTTCGGGCTCCAGCTCGCGCATCTGCGACAGCAACGCGCGCTCGGTATCCATCCAATGTTCCTTAACGGTGGCGCTGGAGCTCTGTCCTGCGCGTGCAAGCGCAATGCCGCGCGCCTGACCGTCGATTACGGCAACCTGCGAAAACGTCGAGGACGAAAGGCAGTAGGCAAGATCGCACGCGGCCTCGAGGCGGTTGTACTCATCGTTATCCGAGTTGTTGTGCCAAAGCTGCTGCAAGATCAGCGCGATGGCGTCGAAATCTTCGGTATCAAACGGTCGGTAGAGAACCCGCGAGACCATGGTGCCTCTTTCTATTGCGGATGCATATCGAGCACAGTTCTACCACGCCATTGGCATCTAATTATGGTGCCCCTGTGTTCCATGAACTCACCGTGCCCAGTGGCGCTCCTGCAACCCCCGCTCGAAGCTTTTTCTGCACAGCCGCGCGTTGCGGGGTGCATCGTCGCGCTCGATGCGCTACATTGAATCAGTATTTTCAATGCCGCTGAGCGAGCGCTGCAGATCGACGTATCACCGACTCACAGAGCACGGCGGCGTACCAGACAGGAGGACTGCATGGGATCTGATGTGAAGATCGCACGCGCGTTGATCTCGGTTACCGATAAGACGGGCGTCGTCGATTTCGCACGGACGCTGGTTGACGACTTTGGCGTCGAGATCATCTCTACGGGCGGCACGGCTCGTGCCATCGAGGACGCGGGCGTTCCCGTAACCCCCATCGAGGAGTTCACGGGCTATCCCGAGATGATGGACGGCCGCGTCAAGACGCTGCATCCCAAGGTTCACGGCGCGCTGCTTGCCCGTCGCGATTCCGAGCAGCACATGCAGGAGGCCGCTCAGCACGGCATTAAGCTGATCGACCTAGTCGTCGTCAACCTGTACGAGTTCGAGAAGACCGTCGCCAACCCCGAGGTCACCTTCGCGGATGCCATCGAGCACATCGACATCGGTGGCCCCTCCATGCTGCGCTCTGCCGCTAAGAACGCCGCGAGCGTTACCGTCATTTCCGACCCGGCCGACTACGACGCCGTCCTGGCCGAGATGCGCGAGACCGGTGGCTGCACCACGCTTTCCACCCGTCGTCGCCTGCAGGTGAAGGTCTACCAGACCACCGCCGCCTACGACACGGCCATCTCCCGTTGGCTTGCCGTCCAGGCAAGCGACGTGGCGGACACCTCTGCCAAGCTCGAGATCTCGCTGGAGAAGGTCGACGACCTGCGCTATGGCGAGAATCCTCAGCAGAAGGCTACGGTCTACCGCTTTGCCGAGGGCTGCGAGAACACCGCGAGCTCGCAATTCCCGCTCGTGGGCTCCGAGCAGATCCAGGGCAAGCCGCTCAGCTACAACAACTATCTGGATGCCGACGCCGCCTGGAACCTGGTCCGCGAGTTCGACGAGCCGGCCTGCGTGATCCTCAAGCATCAGAACCCCTGCGGTTCCGCCGTTGCCGAGGACATCACGGCCGCCTACGATCGCGCCTTCGCCTGCGATCCCAAGAGCGCCTTTGGCGGCATCATCGCCTGCAACCGCGAGGTTCCCTTTGATCTGGTTGAGCACTTCGCCGATCAGAACAAGCAGTTCGTCGAGGTCATCATCGCCCCGAGCTACACTGCCGAGGCACTCGAGCGCATGGCTAAGCGCCCCAACCTGCGCGTGCTGGCTACCGGCGGCGTGGACCGCGGCGCCCAGGTGGAGCTGCGCTCCGTCGACGGCGGCATGCTGGTGCAGGAGGTCGACCACGTGACCGAGGATCCCGCGACCTTTACGTTCCCCACTGACCGCAAGCCCACCGACGCCGAGATGGCCGAGCTCGAGTTTGCCTGGAAGGTCTGCAAGGGCGTTAAGTCCAACGCCATCCTGGTTTCCAAGGGCAAGGCCGGCATTGGCATGGGCTCCGGTCAGCCCAACCGCGTGGATTCTGCGCTGCTGGCCTGCGAGCGTGCCGAGGAATTCTGCGAGCGCGAGGGCGTGGAGAAGGGCGGCTTTGCCTGCGCAAGCGACGCGTTCTTCCCGTTCCGCGACAACGTCGACGTGCTTGCCGAGCATGGTGTGACCTGCATCATTCAGCCCGGCGGCTCCAAGCGCGACGACGAGAGCATCCAGGCCTGCAACGAGCATGGTATTGCGATGGTCTTTACGGGTGCCAGGCATTTCCGCCACTAATATCGTTACGCGGTTTTACCAAACCGCGTAACTGCTCGACGCTGCGCCGGCCCCAAGCACCTCATCTCGCCGCTCAAACCGTCGCTCGCGTACAGAAGTACGCGTCGCTCCTCTTTCGCGGCGACCTGAGGCACTTGGTGCTGGCTCGCTGGCTTGTGCTCCACCAGCGGTATTGGCTCGCCCCGAACTAAAGCTATCTATTGCCGTCCGTGCCGGTTGGTGCGGGCGGCTTTTTTGGGTATAACGGTGCGGTGTATGTTTTTGAGAAAGGTTGGATATGGCCGTTGTGGATGATGCCGAGCTGTTTGGCAATGCCGAGGATCAGCGTGCGTACGAGGACTTTTGCGCCAATCAGGAGGCGGTCGAGAAGTTCACGCTCGACAAGCCCGCGCTCATCTGCCGTTGGCGCATGTCCAACAAAAAGGTGCCCATGCTCAACCGCCACATCCGTGCGCTATCCGAGCGCCTGGTGCAGGGCGAGCCGCTTACCAACAACATGCTCAGCTGGGCCAAGCAGCACGTTGAGTGGTCACTTGCCGAGGGCGACTACACCGCCCACGACGGTGTGCTCATGCTGGTGATCGACGTCAACGGCAACGCCGCCATGACGGTAGGGGAGTACGAGCCGCTGGCCGATACGTCGGCCAAGGCGCTGCGTGCCCGTTCTGCCGAGGCTCGCTCCGAAGCCGACGAGACCGGCGTGGCGCCCGAGCTGCTCGCTGCCGTCAACAACGGTGAGCTTGCCTTTGTGGCGCCGGCGGACGAGTGCCTGTGCGGCACGGCGACGCTCATCGAACAGCTGGCCCAGACCAAGGGCATCCCGGTTACGCGCGTAGACATTCCCGCGCAGCTTAAGGGCGCGCTGTTCCTGGTGAGCGACGAGCACGGCGTGGTTCCCGCAACCGAGACGGACGCCGCGGAGGCCGACGCCGCCACGGTCGCCTTCTTCGCCGACGGCTACGAAAAGCTCCGTGCCCGCCGCTAAATGATTTTTCTGGGACGTGTCTCTATAGTTTTGTCAACCGCGTGCTTCGCGCCATTTCGGCATGA
>NZ_JAESIQ010000010.1:0-74994 GCF_025289055.1 Collinsella aerofaciens | reverse complement strand
AGTCCCTTGCGGCGTAGTTCTTATTTAAGCCGTCCAAGTTTTGGGGTGCAGTTCAGAGCTGCGGGGTTTTTCCTTTGTGCCTCCGATGCGAAATGAATCGCTCAGATATTACTGATAATCGACGACGTCAATCCAGTTCTTCAGGAACTCATCGTTTACGTTGCGCTTACGAGCGAGCTCGGAAGCGGCGACGATGCTCGTCCACTGACGCACGACCTGCATGGGCATGTCGGCGCGGTCGCAGTAGAGCTCCAGGTAGGCCTCGGCCTGATCCTTGCTGTTGAGGGCAAAGAGCAGGTAGGTGGTGGCAACGTCGGCAGCAGGGGAGCCTTGGGTGGCGTGTGCCCAGTCGCAGACGTACAGCTGGCCGTCGTCGCCGACGATGACGTTGGAGGGGTTGAAGTCGCCGTGGCAGACCTTGAACTCCTTGGTCATGCCGTCCAGACGCTCCTGAAGGTTGTAGCGCGTGGTGGCATTGAGCTGATCGAGGCTGTCGATCATGCGGGCGAACTTGTCGCGCTGACGGTTGAGCAGCGGGGAGGTGTAGCCGTGGATCTCGATCTGGAGGTCGACGAACATCTCGAGGTACTCACCAAAGCGCTGGGGCTCGGCAGTCATCTTGTCGGCAAGGGTGGTGCCCGGAACCTTCTCGGTCACGAGCGCCCAGCCGTTGGCGTTCTCGAGCTGAGAAACCTCGAGAGCCTTGGGGCTGCGGATGCCGCACTCATTGATGCGGGCAAGATTCAAAGCCTCGTTGAACACGTCAGAGACAGGCTTGGTCTCGTTAAAGACCTTGACGATCTTGTCGCCCAGGTCGTAAACGACCTTGTTGCCACGGCGGACGAGCTCGGTCTTGGAATCGGGTAGCAGCATGGTTGCATCCTTTCAACGATGCGATAGAAGCGACGGCGGGGGTGTGTGAAACACCCGTGCACCCCCGCCGTTAAAAACCGTGCTAAAACTAGCAGACGGCGTAGTCCTGGGGCTCGCGGCCGTAGTAGGCGTCCAGGTAGAGCTCCTTGATCTCGCTCATGAGCGGGTAGCGCGGGTTAGCGCCGGTGCACTGGTCGTTGAATGCCTGCTCGGTCATCTCGTCGAGGGTGTCGAGGAAGTACTGCTCGTCAACGCCGTACTCAGCGATGGTGTGCTTGACACCGATGAAGTCGCAGAGCTCGGTGAGCTTGGCGATGAAGTTCTCGAAGACCTCACGGTCGTCCTTGCCGTCGATGCCGCAGTAACGAGCCATCTCGGCATAGTTGTGCAGCGCGTTGGGGTAAGGATACTGAGAGAAGGTTCCCATCTTGACAGGAGCCTCGGCGGCGTTGTAACGCATGACGCGGGTCAGGATGACTGCGTTTGCGAGGCCGTGGGGCAGATGGTGGAAAGCGCCGAGCTTGTGGGCCATGGAGTGGTTGAGGCCCAGGAAGGCGTTACCGAATGCCATACCGGCCATGCAGGATGCGTTGTGCATCTCCTCGCGGGCATGCGGGTCCTTAGCGCCGTTCGTGAAGCTGGAGGGCAGGTTCTCAAAGACGAGCTTGGCGGCGCGCTCGGAGAGGCCCTTGGTGTAGTCGGAAGCCATGATGGAGACGTAGGACTCGATGGCGTGGGTCATGACGTCGATGCCAGAGGCAGCGGTGAGGCCCTTCGGGGCGGTCATGCAGTTGTCGGCGTCGACGATAGCCATGTTGGGGAGCAGCGCGTAGTCGGCGAGCGGCCACTTGATGCCGGTCTCCTTGTCGGTGATGATGGCGAACGGCGTGCACTCGGAGCCAGTGCCCGAAGAGGTCGGGACGGCGACGAAGTAAGCCTTCTTGCCCATCTCGGGGAAGGTGAAGATACGCTTGCGGATGTCCATGAAGTCCATGGCCATGTCCTCGAAGTTCGCCTCGGGGTGCTCGTACATCATCCACATGATCTTGCCGGCGTCCATTGCGGAACCGCCGCCGACGGCGATGATGACATCCGGCTCGAAGAGCGTCATCTGCTTGGCGCCGCGACGTGCGCACTGCAGGGAGGGATCGGGCTCAACGTCGTAGAAGCAGTCGTGAGCGATGCCCATCTCATCGAGCTTGGCCTCGATGGCACGCGTGTTGCCATTCTTGAAGAGGAACTGGTCGGTAACGATGAAGGCGCGCTTCTTGCCCATTACGGTGCCGAGCTCGTCGAGTGCGACGGGCGTGCAGCCCTTCTTGAAGTAGACCTTCTCGGGTGCGCGGAACCACAGCATGTTCTCGCGGCGCTCTGCCACGGTCTTGACGTTGATCAAGTGCTTCACCCCAACGTTCTCGGAGACGGAGTTGCCACCCCAGGAGCCGCAGCCCAGGGTTAGAGACGGCTTCATGCCGAAGTTGTAGAGGTCACCGATGCCGCCGTGCGAGGACGGGGTGTTGATGACGATGCGGCAGGCCTTCATGACGTGCTGGAACTTAGCGATCTTCTCGCTCTGTGCCGGGTGCACGTAGAGAGAGGCGGTGTGGCCCGGGCCACCTGCGAGGACGAGGTGCTCTGCCTTGTCAACGGCCTCCTGGAAGTCCTTGGCGTGATACATAGCGAGGACCGGGGAGAGCTTCTCGTGAGAGAACTCTTCCTTCTCGGGATCGGTGGAGGTGACCTCGGCGATCAGGATCTTGGTCTTGGCGGGAACCTCGATGCCGGCGAGCTCGGCGATCTTGGCGGCAGCCATGCCGGGGATGCGGTGATCGAGAGCGCCGTTCTTGAACATGGCGGCACGCAGGGCCTCCATCTCGGCACCCTGCTTGACGAAGTAGCAGCCGCGCTTCTGGAACTCGGCCTTGACCTGGTCATAGATGGTGTCGATGACGGTGACGGACTGCTCGGAAGCGCAGATCATGCCGTTGTCGAACGTCTTGGAGTGGATGATGGAGTTGACGGCGAGCTTGATGTCCGCGGTATCGTCGATGATGACCGGGGTGTTACCGGCGCCAACGCCCAGGGCGGGCTTGCCCGAGGAGTAGGCGGCCTTGACCATACCCGGGCCACCGGTGGCGAGAATGATGTCGACGTCGCGCATGACCATGTTGGTCAGCTCGATGGACGGCTTGTCGACCCAGCCGATGATGCCCTCAGGAGCACCGGCCTTGACAGCTGCGTCGAGAACGAGCTTGGCGGCGGCGATGGTGCACTTGGCGGCTGCCGGGTGCGGGGAGATGATGATGGCGTTACGGGTCTTCAGGCAGATGAGCGTCTTGAAGATGGCCGTGGAGGTCGGGTTGGTGGTCGGGATGACAGCGCCAACGATACCGATCGGCTCGGCGACCTTGGTGATGCCGTAAGCGTCGTCGCGCTCGATGACACCGCAGGTCTTGGTGTTCTTGTAAGCGTTGTAGATGTACTCAGCGGCGTAGTGGTTCTTGATGACCTTGTCCTCGAGAACGCCACGGCCGGTCTCCTCGATGGCGAGCTTGGCCAAAGGAATACGAGCCTTGTTGGCGGCCATAGCAGCCTCGTAGAAGATCTTGTCTACCTGCTCCTGAGTGTACTCAGCGAATTTAGCCTGGGCCTCACGCATAGATTTGAGTTTGGCCTCAAGCGCCTCCACGTTGTCCACGATGGCGGGAGTAGTGTTTTCCGGTGACTTTTTCACCATTTGTGTCTCCTTGCGATCGGAGATTTACCCTACGCCTTGCATGATAGCAAGAAATTATTCGGCGAACGGTAAGATTCCCGTAAAAGGCACACTAAAACGCTTCAACTAAATGAACCGTTTCAACTAATGCTGCATCGCCCCGCTCATTGGGGACAGACTTACATGAGTGCTTTCACTCATTTGGGACAGACATCGTTTTGCCATTTTGTCGTTCTGGACCTGTTTTTGCCGCTCATTGGATATAAATAGGTCACAGGCTCAGCATTTCGCGTTCCTTCTCTCCTTTTAGGTGTTGCCTGTTCAGTTTTTGAAAGGAGAGATTATGCCTCGATGTGCCCGCGCCGTTTCGCTCACCGGTTATTACCACGTCTTTGACCGTGGTAACTCTAAACAGATTATTTTTGAAGATGACTCTGACCGATATCGTTTCTTATCGGACATCTCGGACAGGTTCGCGCACCATAAAGTGGCGGTGTTGGCTTGGTGCCTTATGGACAATCACTTCCATTTGATGGTTGATGACCCATTTGACAATCTTTCAAAGGCAATGCAGTGTGCGCTGACGGCGTATGCCAAGTATTTCAATGGGAAAACGGGGAGAACAGGCCATCTGTTTGACAATCGCTATTCACGGGTCGCGGTCGAGTCGGACACGCAGGCGGTACAGCTGCTCGATTATATCCATCTCAATCCCGTGAAAGGTGCGCTCGACTCGCTCGAGGCGTACCGCTGGTCAAGCTACAAGGCATATCAGCTGGGCTATGATCCCTTTGACATCTGTGACGCGGCTCCTATGCTCGATATCGTCGGAGGCTCCCGTTGCTATTGCGAGCATCTCGAGGAAGTTGCCGGGCGCACTTGGTCAGTGGAGGTTCTTCCACGCCGGCGGATCCCCGATGAGGAGGCCCTTTCCATTGCGCACGAAGTCCTGCCGAGCATAGATCCTGCGCTGCTCAAGGCCCTGCCACGCCCCGATCGCGATGCCTGTCTGCTGAGGCTCAGGCGGGCACATCTCACGGTCAAGCAAATTGCCCGTATCACCGGCATTGGCGCTACAAGCGTGACCAAGGCCACTGTGGGCTGGAGGGAGGCTGCGTGAGGCTGGGCAGGACCTGATCATGGCGCCGCATGTGTACGTCACGTCTGTCCCCAATGCGTGAAAGCACTCATGTAAGCCTGTCCCCAATGAGTGCAAAAAGGCGCCCTCCGTAGGGGAGGACGCCTTTGGTAAGTTCTATATGAACGCGAGGTCTTTGACCCGGAGAGTCCGAGGTACTTGTTGGTAAGACCTTATTTAGGAGCGCGCAACCTTGCCGGACTTGAGGCAGGTGGAGCAAACGTTCATCTTGCGACGGTGACCATCGACGACGACGTAGACGCGCTGGATGTTGGGGCGGAACTTACGGTTGGTGACGCGGTGAGAGTGGCTGATGGAGCGACCGGCAACGGGGTGCTTACCGCAAACTTCGCAAACTTTGGACATAACTGACCCTCCTTGGGCGACAAACGAACATGTCGCGTTAACAAACAAGCCTGAACTATAGCACAGAAGTCGCTCCCTGTGCGCAATCTACACAGAGATATTCCTCTTTTGGCGATAGTGCCCACGCCACGGCCCTGGACGTAGATCCGATTTGCGTGCAGCAGAGGGGATTATGCCAGCTCGTGCGTGCGTTTTCAAGCTCGTCCCACAAATATATATAGGTTTATTGGGCTTTGGGCTCCGTTTACGGATTGCTCTGTATTTATGCTCGCAATTAAGCTCGAGGTTGGCTACACTATCCCTTGACCATTAAAGGGGTACGAGATACCCACATGGAATTACATAGCTGCCAAAGAGCAGCCCTTCCTGTGGGTGTCTGGTCCGCTTTAAGCGGTCGGGCATCTATTTTTTTGACTGTGTCAGCAGTCAAGACATGTGAGGAAGGAGATCGATGGGCACGACTTCCCCCAAGGCGGTCATCATGGACGAGACCGCCGTCAATCGAGCGATGACCCGCATCGCGCACGAGATTCTCGAGCGCAACGAGGGCTGTGAGGACCTCGCTCTGGTCGGCATCGTCACGCGCGGCGACCTTCTGGCTAAGAAGCTCGCCGACGAGATCAAGGAGATCGAGGGCGTCGAAGTTCCGCTCGGCAGCCTCGACATCAGCTTCTACCGCGATGACTATGCGACCAATTTCGCTCCCGCGATCCACGCCACCAACATTCCCTTTAGCGTCGACGGCAAGCGCGTCGTGCTGGTGGACGACATCCTGTATACGGGCCGTACCATCCGCGCCGCTCTCGACGCCGTCATGGACCTGGGCCGTCCGAGCCGCATTGAGTTGGCAGTCCTCGTTGACCGCGGCCACCGCGAGCTCCCCATCTCGCCGGACTTTGTCGGCAAGAACGTTCCCTCGTCGCATGAGGAGAACGTGCATCTATATATGAAGGAAGTCGACGGCCACACCGCCGTCGAGATCAACGACGTCGCGCCGGGCTCCCACGTGGGTTCTGCGCCGCTGGGAGGTGAGTAGTACCGTGGCGTTCAACCATAAGCACCTGATCGACATTACCGAGTACTCCGAAGAGGACATCAAGCTCATCCTCGAGACCGCCAAGGCGTTCTCCGAGGTCAACGAGCGTGCGATCAAGAAGGTCCCCACGCTCAAGGGCAAGACCATCGTCAACATGTTCAACGAGCCCTCGACGCGCACCCGCAGCTCCTTCGAGCTCGCCGAGAAGCGTCTTTCGGCCGACAGCCTCAACTTTGGCGGCTCCTCGACCTCCACGGTCAAGGGCGAGAGCCTTGTCGACACCGTCGAGACCCTCAACGCCTATAAGATCGACTGCATTGTCGTGCGCGACAAGCACGCTGGCGCTCCCTACATCGTCACACAGAACTCGCCCGCAAGCGTCATCTGCGCCGGTGACGGCAAGCACAACCATCCTACGCAGGCCCTGCTCGACCTGTACACCATCTGGGAGCACAAGGGTGACTTCCACGGTCTGAAGGTCGCCGTCGTCGGCGATATCGCCCACTCCCGCGTTTGCGGCTCGCTGATCCCCGCGTTGAAGATCATGGGCTGCGAGACCTACGCCGTCGCCCCCGGCACGCTGCTGCCGCCGTCGCCCGAGGTCCTGGGCTGCGACCACGTGACGAGCGACCTCGATTCCGTCCTGCCCGAGCTGGACGTCGTCTACATGCTGCGCGTGCAGCAGGAGCGTCTCGAGGGTGCCCCGTTCCCGACCATTCGTGAGTACCACAAGCTCTTCGGCCTGACCAAGGACCGCGAGAAGCTCATGAAGCCCGATGCGATCATCTGCCACCCGGGCCCTATCAACCGCGGCGTCGAGTTCGACTCCTATATGGCCGACCACCCGCAACGCTCCGTCATCCTGGAGCAGGTCTACGCCGGTATCTGCGTGCGTATGGCTATCCTGTATCTGCTGCTTGGAGGTGCCGATAATGGCCTTGCTTCTTAAGAATGCCCACGTCGTCGACCCGTCCGTCGAGCTTGACGGTGTCGTTGACGTCCTGATTGACGGCGACAAGATCGCCGAGGTCGGCGAGAATCTCGCCGTCGAGGGAGCCGAGGTCCGCGACCTTTCCGGCAAGTACCTCGTCCCCGGCCTGGTGGATATGCACGTTCACCTTCGCGAGCCCGGCTACGAGGTCAAAGAGGACATCGAGAGCGGCACCCGCGCAGCTGCCAAGGGCGGCTTTACCGGCGTGTGCGCCATGCCCAACACCGAGCCCGTCACCGATAACGGCACTGTCGTGGAGTTCGTCAAGTCCCGCGCTGCCGAGGTCGGTCACTGCCGCGTCTATCCGTCGGGCGCCATGACCCGCGGTCTTAAGGGCGAGGCTATGTCCGAGATGGGCGATATGGTCGCCCACGGCGCCGTCGCCTTCACCGACGACGGTCGTGGCGTGCAGGGCGCGGGCATGCTCCGTCGCTGCATGGACTACGGCAAGATGTTCGGTAAGGTCTTTATGAGCCACTGCCAGGACGAGGACTTGGTCGGCCACGGCCAGATCAACGAGGGCAAGGTCTCGACCCGTCTGGCCCTCGAGGGCTGGCCGGCTGCCGGCGAGGAGCTCCAGATCGCCCGCGACATCGAGATCGCCAAGCTGACCGGTGCCAAGCTGCACATCCAGCACATCTCCACCGCCCATGGCCTGGAGATCGTGCGTGCCGGTAAGGCCGCCGGCGTTCAGGTTACCTGTGAGGCCACCCCGCATCACATGTTCCTGACCGAGAACGACCTGGACGAGACCTACAACACCTCGCTCAAGGTCAATCCGCCGCTGCGTACCGACGAGGACGCCGAGGCCATCCGTCAGGGCGTCATCGACGGCACCGTCGACGTTATCGTCACCGATCACGCTCCCCACACCCCGTGGGAGAAGGCCCGCGAGTTCGAGCTTGCGCCCTTTGGCATGATCGGTCTCGAGACCTCGCTGTCGCTCGTGCTCACCGAGCTGGTCAACACGGGCAAGATGAGCATGGGCCGCATGGTCGAGCTCATGGCCATCAAGCCGCGTGAGATCCTGGGCCTCGACCAGGTTCAGGTCAAGGCGGGCTCCGTTGCCGACCTGACCGTGTTCGACCCCTCTGCCACCTGGACGGTCGGCGAGGACGGTTACGAGTCGCGCGCCGAGAACTCCGGTTTTGCCGGCCGCACGCTTACCGGTCGTGCCACCGATGTGTTTGTCGGCGGTAAGCAGACGCTCGCCGACGGCTGCATCTGCTAGCATAGCCTTATCGCTTTTGTGCGCGGTGCCCTTGCGGTGCCGCGCTTTCTGTTCGTTTTGACCATGCAACCGCATGGGGGATTGGAGCGTCTATGCCCACACCTTCCACTGCACGCATGCACGACTTCGAGGTCGTCTCGAACCAGGAGATCGCCGACGGCATCTTCTCGCTCGTCATCTCGGCCCCCAAGCTTGCAAGTGCGCTCAAGCCCGGTCAGTTTGTAAACATTGCCGTGCCCGGCGATGCGTCCTCGCTGCTTCGCGTGCCCCTGAGCTTCTATCGCGCCGACGCCCAGGCCGGTACCGTCGAGCTGTGGTACGCCGTCGTGGGTGACGACACCCGTCGTCTGTCGCAGATGGCCCCCGGCTCCAAGTCCAACCTGTTGGGCCCTGGCGGCCGCGGCTGGCTTGTTCCCGAGGGCACCAGGAAGGCCCTGCTCGTCGCCGGTGGCATCGGCGTTCCGCCCGTGCTGTGCCTTGCCGGTATGCTTGCCGAGCAGGGCGTGGATGTTGACGTGTGCCTGGGCTTTGGCACCGCTTCCAAGGCCGTGGGTGTCGATGAGTTCCGCGCGCTGGGCGCCACGGTCAACGTTTGCACCGACGACGGCTCGCTCGGCACGCACGGTTTTTGCACCGATCCTGCTGCCGAGCTGCTCGGCGAGGGCGGCTACGACTACGTCGCCAGCTGCGGTCCCGCCGTCATGATGAAGAAGGTCGCCGCTGCTGCCGCCGAGGCCGGTGCGTACTGCGAGGTGTCCCTCGAGCGCATGATGAGCTGTGGCTTTGGCGCCTGCAACACCTGCAATGTCGAGACGGTCGACGGTATGAAGGGTGCTTGCATGTGCGGCCCCGTGTTCGATGCTTCCAAGGTGGTGGTCTTCTAGTGGGTACCGTGAACATGGCCGTCGATTTCGGCGGCGTCAAGATGCAGAACCCCATCAACACCGCAGCCGGTACTTTTGGTTACGGTTGGCAGTTCCAGAACTTCTTTGATGTTTCCCAGCTGGGCGCCATCACCACCAAGGGTTGCGCTGCCGAGCCCTGGCCCGGCAACCCCGCGCCCCGCATGGCCGAGATCCCCGGCGGTATGATCAACTCCGTGGGCCTTCAGAACCCCGGCGTGGCCGCCTTTGCCCGCGAGTCCGGTCCGTGGCTCGAACAGCTGTCCAAGGACGGCTGCCAGGTCATCTGTCAGGTTGCCGGCCACTCCGTTGACGAGTTTGTCCGCGCGCTCGAGATGTATGTCGAGCTGTGCCCCTGGGCTGCCGGCTACGAGATCAACGTGAGCTGCCCTAATATCGCCGCCGGCGGTGCCGCCATGGGCTCTACGCCCGAGGGCGCCTCATCCGTTATGGCTGCCTGCCGCAAGGTGACCGATAAGCCGCTGTTCGTGAAGATGGCGCCGGTCAACGTCGCCGAGATTGCCAAGGCCCTCGAGGCTGCCGGCGCCGACGGCCTTTCGGTCATCAACTCCATTCAGGGCATGGCCATCGACGTCCATACCCGCAAGTCCCGCGTGGCCAAGCCCAAGGGCGGCCTTTCGGGCCCGCTGTGCCACCACATCGCCGTGCGCATGGTCTGGGAGGTTGCCCAGGCCGTCGATATCCCCATCAACGGCGTCGGCGGTGTCATGACCGGCGAGGATGCGGCCGAGTTTATCCTGGCCGGCGCCACCTGCGTGTCGGTCGGCATGGCCAACTTCGTCGATCCGTGCGCTTCGCTCAAGATCGCGCACGAGCTCGAGGCCTGGGCTGAGTCCCAAGGCGTGAAGGACATCAACGAACTGGTAGGTGCTTTCGAATGCTAGAGACCGATGCCCGCGACCGCGTAATCGTCGCTCTCGACTGCGACCGCGAGCGTGCGCTCGAGCTCGCCCACGAGCTTTCGGGCCATGCCGCCTGGCTTAAGGTTGGCATGACGCTCTATTACGCTGAGGGCCCCGAGATCGTCAAGACCTTTAAGGACCTGGGCTTTAAGGTCTTCCTTGACCTTAAGTTCCATGATATTCCGCATCAGGTTCGCGGTGCCGCCCGTTCGGCCTCGCTTGCCGGTGCCGACCTGCTCTCGGTTCACGGCTTGGGTTCGGGCGCCATGCTCGCTGCCTGCCGCGAGGGTGCCGAGGAGGCGCGCGAGGACCGCGCCAAGCTCGTCGCCATCACCGTGCTCACGAGCATGAATCAGGATGCCTTGAGCGAGATCGGCGTCGAGTCGCCCGTGGCCGAGGAGGCCGCCCGCCTGGCAAAGCTCGCTCAGGCCAACGGCATCGATGGCATCGTGTGCTCGCCGATGGAGGCTCACGACATGCGTGAGCTGCTGGGCCCTGATGCCCTGATCGTGACTCCGGGTGTGCGTCCGGTGGGTGCCGCCCTTGGTGACCAGTCCCGCGTGGCGACGCCTTCCCAGGCTATCGAGCGTGGCGCAAGCCACATTGTGGTGGGCCGTCCCATCACCGGTGCCGACGATCCGGTTGCCGCCTTTGACGCCATTGTCGCCGAGCTGGTCGAAAACGTCGCGTAAAAGATTCCCCTAAGTCACCACTTTTGGGTTTCATTAGCACAAAATAGCCCCTGTGCCTGCGTAAACTTTCCCATCCTTTGTGTGGAATCGCAGGTCAGGGGCTTAACTTTGGGCGCAGTATATTGCACTTTTTGCGGGTATCGTCTAACCTATGGAGCCGCGATTGGGCATTTTGTACGTTCTACGTGCTAAAATGCCAATTATTGAATCAGATATAACCCAACTATTTGGAGGTACGAATGGCACTCCCTCAGCTTACCGATGAGCAGCGCAAGCAGGCTCTTGAGAAGGCTGCTGCCGCACGTCACGCCCGCGCTGAGCTTCGCGAGCAGATCAAGAAGGGCGAGAAGTCCCTCGAGTCCGTGCTCAACTCCGATGACCCCATCGCTTCCCGCATGAAGGTTTCCACCCTCATCGAGTCTCTCCCTGGTTATGGCAAGGCCAAGGCCGCCAAGATCATGGAGGAGCTCGGTATCTCCGCTACCCGTCGCGTCCAGGGCCTCGGCGTCCGTCAGCGCGAGCAGCTCCTCGAGCAGCTGACCAAATAAGTGAGCGCTCAGGATTCCAAGCTCTTTGTGATTTCTGGACCGTCAGGCGCAGGCAAGGGTACGCTCGTCACTCGTGTGCGCGAGCGCCGCTCGAACCTGGGCCTGACGGTTTCGGCTACCACGCGAGCACCACGAAAAGGTGAGGTCGACGGCGTCAACTACTTTTTTCTGACGCGCGAGGAGTTCGACCGCCGCGTGGCAAACGGTGAGTTTGTTGAGTGGGCCGAGGTCCACGGTAACTGCTACGGCACGTTGGTGAGCGAGGTCACATCCAAGCTCGCCTCGGGCGCGTCTCTGATTTTGGAGATCGATGTCCAGGGCGCCCTGCAGGTGAAGGAACGTTTTCCCGAGGCCGTGCTGATCTTTATCAAGCCGCCTTCGCTTGAGGTACTCCGCGAGCGTCTAGTCGGTCGCGGTACCGAGACGCCCGAGACGATTGAGCTGCGTATGGCAAACGCCGCCGATGAGCTTGCCCTTGCCGACCGCTACGACGACGTCGTGGTTAATGACGATCTCGACCGCGCGACCGATGAGCTCGTTCGCGTTCTCGATATGCATGAAAGGATCTGAGGTCCGTGTCCGTTGTAAAGCCTTGCATTGACGATCTTCTGGAGAAGACCGATCACAACCGCTTCCTGCTCGCTTCGCTTGCCTCCAAGCGCGCCTGCGATATTAACAGCATGCTGCGTGGCCAGCACAACCGCGTGCTTGCCGTCCAGGATGTCGATGACATCACCATCGGGCTTTCCGGTGCCGATACCATTTCGATGGCTATGGACGAGATTGTCGACGGCGACATCTCTTACGACGAGGCCCGTTACGAGAAGGCGCTCGGCCACAAGGTTGCTGAAGCCTAAATGGCGGCTCGCGTCTGCCTGGTCCACTATCACGAGGTTGGACTGAAGGGTAAGAACCGCGCACATTTTGAGCATATCCTCATGGATAACATCAAGGCGGCCTTGGCCGCCTTTTCCGTGAATGCCGTGTCTCGAATTTCCGGTTATATCCTCGTGACCTTTAACGAGCATCAGGCCGACGAGGCGGCGCGTGTCATTCGCACCGTTCCCGGCGTTGCTCGTGTGTCTTTGGCGTATCACACCAATCGCGACCCTCAGGAGTACTGTGCCGCCGCCGTGAAGGCGCTGCGCGAGTTTGGTTCCTTCGATTCGTTTAAGGTGCACGCCAAGCGCTCCAATACCGATTATGAGCTCACCTCGATTGACATCAATCGTCAGGTGGGCGAGGTGCTGTGCGAGGCCTTCCCCGATAAAAAGGTTCAAATGCACGACCCCGATGCGATGGTGCACGTACTGGTGGTCCAGGGTAGCGTTTATGTGTACGCGCGCTCCGAGCGCGGCGTGGGCGGTCTGCCGGTGGGTTCTGCCGGCAAGGTCGTGACGCTGCTGTCGTCGGGCATCGATTCTCCGGTAGCGACCTGGATGCTCGCGCGTCGCGGCGCGGTGTGCGTGCCGGTACATTTCTCCGGTCGTCCGCAGACGCCCGACACGAGCGAGTATTTGGTGCAGGACATCATCCGTGCGCTTGAGCCGGGTGTCCAGATCGGCCGCCTGTACGTGGTGCCGTTTGGCGACTGCCAGCGTGAGATTTCGGTCACCTGTCCCAGCAACCTGCGCGTGATCATGTATCGCCGCATTATGTATTCGGTTGCCGAGCGCATTGCACACATCGAGGGCGCCAAGGCCATCGTGACGGGCGAATCGCTTGGACAGGTTGCCTCCCAAACGCTTGAGAATATCATGGCCGTTAACGAGGCCGTGAAGATCCCCGTGTTCCGCCCTCTCATCGGTTCTGACAAGCAGGAGATCATCGCGCGCGCCGAGGAGATCGGTACGTTTGATATCTCGACTGAGGCCGCTTCCGACTGCTGCACGCTGTTTATGCCGCGCCGTCCCGAGACGCACGCTAAACTCGATGCCGTGCATGAGGCCTGGGAGTTGTTCGATCACGAGGAGATGATTGAGCGCCTGCTCAAGCAGACCGAGTACATCGATTTTGAGAGCAACACGTATAAGGCCCCTAAGACCTTAAAACGCAAACATTCGGAGCTTTCTCCGCGTGAGATTTACCAAGATCACGAGTAAATTTGTGCATAGACCGACGATGCGCTTGCATCGTCGGTCTTTTGCTATCTGGGCATTTTGCGGCTAAGTGTTCATTTGCTGACGTGTGCCTGAATAAATGGACAGATTTGTGCAAGGTTTTGGTCAGCTTTTGGTTTGACCGCTAAAACCGGTTTTGGGGCGTGGCTGTTGCGGGACTCCTTTCCTGACACGATGGTGTTGGGAGGTTTTGCTATGGCGCAGCGCGAACAACACGAACGGGTCAAAAAGATGGACCACTGGGCGGACAAGCTGTTCGGTCATAAGGCAGTGGTGATGGCGATATTGGTCGTCATTGCGATGGCGAGCGGCTTGGCGATGGCGAACCTTGGCGGCGGTGCCGGCGGCGTGTCGTTTGAGCGCACTGACGGTTCAGGCTCGTTGGTGAAGCCGGGATCCGGCGATGCCTCGAGCGGAAAGGCATCCGAAGGCTCTTCGACAAAGGCTTCTGCCGCGGCAGAGGTCTATGTCGATGTCGATGGCGCCGTTGTGTCGCCCGGCGTATATCGCCTCAAGGACGGCGCGCGGGTGGCTCAGGCGATTGATGCCGCCGGCGGGCTGGCGCCCGAGGCAGACGTTACGGGGCTCAATCGGGCGTCTAAGGTCACTGATGGACAAAAAATTCACGTTCCAACGGTAGGGGAACAGCAGGCGTCCATTGCGGAAGCCGGTGTTGATGGTGGGGCTTCCGCATCATCGGGTGTGAGTGGCGCAACAGGCCTAGTAAACATCAATACGGCAAGCTCGGCAGAGCTGCAGACGCTCTCGGGCATCGGCCCCTCCATGGCCCAGTCGATTATCGATGAGCGTACAAAGAACGGTGCTTTTGCCTCGGTTGACGATCTGATGCGTGTGTCGGGAATCGGCGAGAAGAAGCTTGCCAAAATCAAAGATTGCATCTGCGTATGAGTGCGACAGAGCGCGAGCATGTGATGCCTCCGCGGCCCTTGATGCCGTGGACGATGGCTCTGTGTGCCGGCGTGTGCATGAGCTGCGCCTTGGTGCTCAACGTGGCCGCTGATGTGCTGCTGAGGGAGCAGGCGCCGGCGGTCGGGCTGCTATGGGCCATTCCCGTTGCGGCGGCGGTATTCGTTGTGCTGGCTCAATTTTGTGCACCGCTTGCTCCTTGGAAGCGGTGGCTGTATGCCGCGTCCGTTGGTCTCGTGGCGGGAGCGGTCGTCTCGGCGTGGTGGGCTGCGGGCGCGCTAAGCGCCTCGAAGGCGCTCGACGGTCGGGCGGCAAGCAGCCTCGAGTTTGTCGTGCAGGGAGATCCATCCATAAACGAGGACGTGTATTCCTATACCTGCGAGGCACGCGCGGACGGTAAGAACTTGGCAACGGTTCGCCTATCGTGTGACCGCGAGCTCAAGGCCGGGGCGCACGTGCGTGTTATCGGTCGCGTTTCACGTTTTGAGAACGATGCTTATGGACGATCGCGTGTGCTCCGAGGCGAGGTGCGCAAGGTTCAAGCCGTTCGGATTGTGCCGGTCGATGAGGGCTCTCCGGGGCCGCTGCTTCGGCTGCGAAATGGGCTGCTAGCGTCCATCGCGCCTGCGACCGACCCGGCGCGTGCGCTCATAGCCGGTGTCGTCTGCGGTCGTTCGGCCGAGCTGCGCGCCAAGCCGGCGGGCGACTGGTTTTCGGTAACGGGAACGGCGCATCTTATCGCCGTCTCGGGCAGCCATTTGGCTATCGTGGGGTTTGTAATCGAGGGTTTATTGCAAAAAACTCGGTGCTCACGTGGTCTTCAGCGGGCGATATTGGCGATAACGCTTGTTGGCTACGCTGCCTTTACTGGCGCGTCTCCCTCGGCCGTGCGCGCGTGCTGCATGGTGTTCGCGACGCTTGTCGTAAACGGCGCGGGGCGTCGCCGGCACGGCGCTTCGGCACTCTTCGCAACCATGTCCATCTTTGTGCTGCTGCGGCCGACGGTGCTGTTCGAGATGGGCTTTCAGCTTTCATGTGCCAGCGTCTTTGCCATTTTGTGCTTTTGTCCCTATGCGACCTACGCTTTGGGTGAGCTGGGTGTGCCATCGGGCGTCGCCAGCATGCTTTCCGTCACGCTGTGCTCGCAACTGGCGACACTTCCCATTACCATTCCTGCCTTCGGTACGTTCTCGCTCATTGCTCCGCTGGCAAATGCAGTCATCGGTCCGGTGGTGAGCGTACTGCTTGCTGTGTCGATCGTGCTGGTTCCCTTTTCGCTCGTGGAACCGTTGCGGATTTGGGCGCTCGTTGTGCCCATGGTTGCCGCCCGTTGCGCACTGTTCTTCGAGCAGCTGTTTGCCGCCGTGCCTGGTGCATCTGTGAGTGTGCCGCCCGATAGCATGTGGATTTACCTAGTGCCGTGTTTGCTGGCGGTTCTGCTGGTCTGGTGGCCGCGTCCCCGCGCACGTTCTATGGCGGTGGGGCTTGCATGCCTGGTGCTCTTGACTGCGATTCCGTACGTCTACTGGGATCGATTCGCTCCGCCTTCGGTGACGGTGCTCGATGTGGGCCAGGCGGATGCGATTCTTATCCGCCAGGGCGACGCAGTAGCACTCGTCGACTGCGGGCTCGACGAGCGCGTGGTAGCGGCGTTGGTTCGCAATAACGTGCACCATATCGATGCCGTCTTTGTGACGCATTGGGATGAGGACCACTGGGGTGGTCTGCCTGCCGTGCTCGAGCAGTTTTCGGTCGGAACGATTGCCGTGGCGGCGGATGCGCTGGAGGATGCTCCTGCCGAGGTATTGAACCGACCTGGCGTGGAGTATCGGCAGGTGCGCCGTGGGGATACGGTCGACATCGGCTCATTTTGCGCCCGCGTGATGTGGCCATTCGAGTCCGTGGATGGCGAGGGAAATGAGGACTCGCTTGTCCTGCTGCTCTCTTATGTTCAGGAAGGCAAGGGCCTGCGTGTGCTCCTCACCGGTGATGCCGAGCTCGATCAAGAACGGGAATTCGTGCAGGAGGTGGGAGATATCGATGTACTTAAACTTGGGCATCACGGCTCTAAGGTTTCAGCCGATGGTGAGTTGCTGGACGTCCTGAAGCCCGAGCTTTCCCTCGCGAGCGCGGGCGAGGGGAATCGATACGGCCATCCGTCCGATGCCTGCATCGATGCCGTTAAGGAAGCGGGCGGCGTGTTCGCGTGCACCATCGAACACGGCGACATTACCGTCACGCCAACTGCGAATGGCTTTGCGATGCGATGCCAGCGACCGTGACGACGTCGTTGGCGTGTGGTGGGCCCCTGGGCTAGAATGGCACGGAACGAATACGAAGGCCTGCGGGAGGGGAGCGCAATGTCCGAAATCGGTCTGCTGCCGGCATATCTGATCGTCGGTACCGACGGAGTCAAGCGCGATCACGCCGTCTCGCGTATGAAAGCGCGTCTGGAAAAGACGGGCATGGTCGAGTTCAACATCGACGAGCGCGACATGACCAAGGACCCCGATATCGAGTCCATTATCGGATCGCTTAACACCTTTCCGATGGGCAGCGAGTTTCGCCTGGTAATCCTTGATGGCTGCTCAAAGCTCGCCAAGGCGGTCTCGGAGCCGCTCGTTGAGTATCTGGCGAGTCCCAGCCCCACAACGGTCTGCCTCATCATCGCCGACTCGCTTGCCAAGAACACGCGCCTGTATAAGGCGATCGCCAAAATCGACAAGAAGGCCGTGGTCGATTGCTCCGGCACCAAGCGCTGGGAGCTGCCGCGTCGCGTGCAGCAGATGGCGACGCAGCACGGCAAGTCGATCTCGACGGCGGCCGCCGAGGAGCTCGTCTCGCGTTCGGGTGAAAACACTCGCATGCTCGATAACGACTTGGTTAAGCTTGCCCAGATGGTCGAGGCGCCCCAAATTGAGCTTGCCGATGTGGAGCGCTGGATTGTACGTACGGCCGAGGTCCAGCCCTGGGACTTTCTCAATGCGGTCTCGGCCCGTGACATGCGACGCTCGCTTGAGTTTTTCAATCTATTGCCCGCCAAGAGCTACGTGTGGACTTACACGTTGCTGTGCGGCCGCATCCGCGAGCTTATCGTCGCCAAGGCGCTCGATGCGCGCGGACAGGGTCGTGAGCTGGCCGCAACGCTCAAGCTCCAGTCCTGGCAGGTCAAGAATCACCTGACCTGGGCACGTCGCTTTTCGATGGCAGAGCTCGTCGCAGCGCTCGAGGGGGCGGTCGATGTAGAGCTCGCGCTCAAGGGTTCGGCCGATTCTGAGACCGCGCTTTTGCTCTGGATTACGAACATCTTGAGAAAATCGTGATGATACCTGCCTATTTGACAAATTCGTTCTATCCCTTTGAGGGGGAGCGTGCTATAGTAGGCGCTTGCATGACCTCACCGTGTCTCAGAGGTGTCATACATTTTTTGCAAGGAACTCGAAAGGAACTCCAGAAGTGGCAAACATCAAGTCTCAGAAGAAGCGTATCCGCACCAATGAGGCAGCTCGCATGCGTAACAAGGCTGTCAAGTCCGAGCTCAAGACGCTGACCAAGCACGTCCAGTCCGCCGTCGCCGAGGGCGACGCCGAGAAGGCCCAGGCTGCCCTCAAGACCGTCACCAAGCGTCTCGACATGGCTGCCGCCAAGCATGTTATCCACAAGAACCAGGCTTCCAACCGCAAGTCCGGTCTTGCCAAGCTCGTGAACAGCATCAACGCCTAAGTTGTAAATTTCACACCACACAGATTACGCGCATAAATGGAGCCTGTTTTATGGAACAGGCTCCATTTTTTGTACCGCTCGGGTAAGATAGTCCGCATGAATACTTCAATTGACATTTCCCACATCCGCAACTTCTCAATCGTTGCGCACATCGACCATGGCAAGTCCACGATCAGCGATCGCATCCTCGAGCTCACCCATACCGTCGACGAACGCGACATGGAGTCGCAGCTGCTCGACACCATGGATATCGAGCGCGAGCGCGGCATCACGATCAAGTCCAATGCTGTTCGCGTTTCCTATGACGCCGACGATGGCGAGACGTATCAGTTCAACCTGATCGATACGCCGGGCCACGTGGACTTTACCTATGAGGTTTCGCGCTCGCTGGCAGCCTGTGAGGGCGCGGTGCTCGTTGTCGACGCCACGCAGGGCGTTGAGGCGCAGACCGTCTCTAACGCGACGCTCGCCATGAACGCCAATCTGGACATTGTGCCGGCCATCAACAAGATCGACCTGCCCTCGGCTCATCCCGACGAGGTTAAGACCGAGATCGAGGATGACCTGGCGATCCCTGCCGATGATGCCGTGTGTGTCTCGGGCAAGACCGGCGAGGGCATCCACGATCTGCTGGAGTCCATTGTCTTTTTGATCTCTCCGCCCAAGGGCGATGCGAACGCGCCGCTCAAGGCACTCATTCTGGATTCGTACTTCGACGAGTATCGTGGCGTCGTCGCCACGGTGCGCGTCTTTGACGGATCCATCAAAAAAGGCGATACCCTGCGCATGATGCAGGCAAAGGGCGACTTTTTGGTCGATGGCGTGGGCGTCAAGCGTCCCGCCGAGACCCCGGTCGACGCGCTGACGGTCGGCGAGGTCGGATACGTGGTCACGGGCCTGAAGGACCCCGAGGCCGTTCGCGTGGGCGATACCCTCACGTGGGCGTCGAATCCCTGCCCCGAGCCGCTTCCCGGTTACCGCGAGGCCAAGCCCATGGTCTATACGGGCCTGTTCCCGATCGATAACAAGGACTACGAGAACCTGCGTGATGCGCTCGATAAGCTGCACGTCAACGACCCGTCGTTGGTGTGGGAGCCCGAGACCTCGGTGGCGCTCGGCTTTGGCTTCCGCGTGGGCTTCCTGGGCCTGCTGCACATGGAAGTCGTCAAGGAGCGCCTGGAGCGCGAGTTCAACTTGGACCTCATTGCCACGAGCCCCTCGGTGGACTATCACGTCTACAAGACTGACGGCGAGATGATTGATGTCCGTAGCCCGCAGGATCTGCCCGAGGCTACGCGCATCGAGCGTATCGAGGAGCCCTACCTCAAGGCAAAGATCATCTGCCCGCCCGAGTATACGGGTGCCGTCATGCAGCTCGCTATCGAGCACCGCGGCATTACTACCGACATGATCCATCTCACGAGCAAGTCGGTCGAGATGCGCTTTGATATGCCGCTTGCCGAGCTCATCTTGGACTTCTTTGACCAGCTCAAGAGCCGTACCAAGGGCTATGCCTCGCTCGACTACGAGTTCAACGAGTATCGTCCCTCCGAGCTCGTCAAGCTCGATATCTTGCTTTCGGGCGGCGAGGTGGACGCGCTGTCGTTTATCGTCCACAAGGACAAGGCCTACGGTCTTGCCCGCGGCCTATGCGACAAGCTCAAGGAGATTATTCCTCGTCAGCTGTTCGAGGTGCCCATCCAGGGTGCTATCGGCAACAAGATCATTGCCCGTTCCACCGTCAAAGCGCGTCGCAAGGACGTTCTTGCAAAGTGCTACGGCGGCGATATCTCGCGTAAGCGCAAACTGCTCGAGAAGCAGAAAGAGGGCAAGAAGCGCATGAAGGCCATCGGCTCAGTCGAGGTCCCGCAGGAGGCCTTTATGGCGATCCTCAAGGTGGACGAGTAGGTCTATGGCGCTTTCTGAATACAGCAAGCGGCTGCTGGGTGCTTATGCCGAGCAGCCGTTCCTTATGGCTCCTATGGCGGGCGTGACCGACCCCGCCTATCGCATCATGTGCCGCCGCCGCGGTGCCAACCTTGCCTACAGCGAGATGGTGAGCGTTGCAGGCCTTGCCTATGCCAGCAACAAGACGTGGCGCCTGGTGTTGCCGGCCGACGAGGAGCAGCAGATTTGCGTGCAGCTCTTTGGTTCCAAGCCCGATCAGTTTGCGAGTGCCGTCGCCGCCGTCGAGGAGCGTGTGGGCGATCGCCTGTCGCTCATCGATATCAACATGGCCTGTCCTGCCCGCAAGGTTGTCACCAAGGGCGAGGGCTCTGCCCTTATGCGCACGCCCGATTTGGCCGAGAAGATCGTCGAGGCCACGGTGGGCGCGGCGCACGTGCCCGTGACCGTAAAGATCCGCAAGGGCTTTTACGCCGAGGACCGTAATGCCGCGACGTTTGCCCAGATGCTCGAAGGCGCCGGTGCCGCCGCGGTGGCGGTGCATGGTCGTTGCGCCACGCAGCTCTACACAGGGCAGGCCGATTGGTCGGTCGTCGATGAGGTGGCCGACGCCGTCGAGATTCCCGTGATCGGTTCGGGCGATGTGTTCTGCGCCGAGGATGCCGCGGAGCATCTGCGCAGCTCGGGTGCCAGCGCGGTGTTTATCGCGCGCGGCATCTACGGCAATCCGTGGGTGTTCGGTGATGCTCGCGCCCTTGCGCTCGATGGCACGCCGGTGCCGGCGCGCAGCTCCGTCGAGCGCTTAGACGCCCTGCGTGAGCACCTAACGCTGACACATGAGCTCCTGCCGCTCATGTCGCGTGCCCGTACGTACGCAAGCTGGTACTTAAAAGGCATGCCCCATGCCGCCGCTTGGCGTGCCCATGTGGTGCGCTGCTCCACGTATGAGGAGTTCATGGCGCTGGTCGATGAGATCGAGCGCGATGTGGTGGCCTGCGAGGCTGCCCTTGCCGCCGGCGAATTGGTGCCCCCTCATCCGCTGGAGGCTTAAGGGTGGCCGTTACCGCGCTGTACGTGCACGTGCCGTTTTGCGCTCAAAAATGCCGCTATTGCGACTTTGACTCGAGCAGTTTTGCTCCGTGCGACCTGAGCGCTGCGCTCGATTCCTATTTTGAGCAGTTGTACGCGCGCCTCGATGCTTTTGGCAAGGCTGGGGCCCTCGACCAGATCCGCACCGTCTATGTTGGCGGCGGTACGCCGTCGCTGGCGGGGGAGCGCCTGGTGGAGCTGGCGCGGCGTATTCGTGCGTGGTGCGCCCCCGTTGAGTTTACCTGCGAGGCCAATCCCGAGTCGCTGACCGCCGAGCTTGCCACTGCACTTGTCAAGGTTGGTGTCACACGCGTCTCTCTGGGCGTGCAAACGCTCGATAACACCGAACTTACTGCCATCGGCCGTATTCACGATGCCGATCGGGCGCTCGCTGCCATCGCGACGGTCAAGAACGCTGGGCTTGACGTGTCGTGCGACCTTATGTGCGGACTTCCCGGGCAGACCGCAGTGAGTTGGAAGCGCACGCTCGATGGCGTGCTGGCGGCGGCTCCGCATCATGTGTCGGTCTACCCGCTCACGCTTGAGGAGGGGACGCCCCTTTATCGCATGGCGTGCCGCGATGAGTCGCTCGAGCCCGACGAGGATTTTCAAGCTTCGTGCATGGATGTGGCGCGTGAGCGTCTGGGTGCGGCCGGCTATCATCCCTATGAGGTGGCAAGCTATGCGCTCGACGGCCATGAGTGCGCCCATAACATTGCCTACTGGACCGGACGGGGCTACCTGGGCCTGGGTCGTTCCGCCGCGGGCATGCTCGACGCCGAGGATTTCGACCGTCTTGTAGGTTTGTTCCCCGGCGTGTCTTCTCGAGGCGATTCGTACCGCGTGCGTCTGGTGCAACGTGACGATGTCGCGACGGCGTTCGAGGCCGAATATCTGTCGCAGCGCGAGGCTGCGGCCGAAGACCTGATGCTTGCTTGTCGCATGACGCGCGGTGTCGCGTCCGACCTTTTGGTTCGCGCGGCTCGTGTCATCCCGGCCGATGAGCTGGCAGCTGCCTGCGATCGCGCGCTCGAATTGGGTCTTGCCACTTGGGTGCCCGAGACGCTCGGGGTCCATGAGGGACCTTTCACTTCGGCAGATGTCGTCGCGGGCTATGTTCGAGCTCGTCTGGCGCCGACACACTTGGGCTGGCTCGATGGAAATGTTCTGTTCGAGCTGTTTTGGGATCTAGCTTAGGCCGCTCGGGTAGAATTACCGGAATATATACGCTGCTGTGAGCAGGAGGTTGCCGCGCATGGCGACGATGAACGAAAAAGATTATTACGAGATTCTGGGTGTCTCCAAGGACGCCACCTCGCGTGATATTCAAAAGGCCTTTCAGCAAAAGGCCCGCAAGCTCCATCCGGACGTCAACAAAGAGCCGGATGCCGAGGAAAAGTTTAAAGAGGTTTCCGAGGCCTACGCCGTGCTTTCGGATGAGCAAAAACGTGCGCGCTACGACGCCATGCGCTCGGGCAATCCCTTTGCCGGTGCTCCTACGGCTTCGCCCTATGGTGGCGGCTACGCCGGCAACACAGGCTATGGCAATCCCTTTGAGGGCGGCTTTCCCTTTGGTGGCGCCTGGGGCCAGCAGCGTCGCGGCCAGGCTGCCTACAATCCCGAGAACGGCGCCAATGTGGTCGTCGATATCAAACTTGACGCCAAGGAGGCCAAGGGCGGTGCCCGCAAGACCGTCCGCTACACGCGTTTCGATACATGCGGACATTGCGGCGGCTCGGGTTCTGTCTCCTCCGAGCATGCCCATACCTGCCCGAGCTGCGGCGGCCGCGGCCACATCGACGTCGACCTGTCCTTCCTGTTTGGTGCGGGCACGTTTCAGTCAGTCTGCCCCGAGTGCGGCGGTTCCGGTAAGGTCGTCGCCGACCCCTGCCCCGATTGCGGCGGCAGCGGGCGGACCCGTGTGACCTCCGAGCAGACAATTGAGTTTCCTGCCGGCACGCACGATGGCGACGAGGTCCGCATTAGCGGCATGGGGCATGCTGGCACCAACGGTGCCGCGGGCGGCGACCTGGTCGGCCGCGCCCATGTTGAAGCCGAGCGCTTGGAAGGCAAAGCTCGTACCGGTTTTTACCTGATGGGCATCGTGGCGCCGTTTTTGGTGCTGTCGGCCATTTCGGGCGTGTTCTCGGCCTTTGCCGTGATGTGCTTTATTCCGTTTACCATGGGCCTGTTTATGGTGCTTTCGGACGGTGTGCTTCATCGTAGTCTGCTGTGGTGGAAGCGCGGTGCGATGCAGTTTGCCAACGGTTTTGCCAACGGCTTCATGTTCGCGCTCGTGTCGGTTTGGTTCGCGAGCTGCTCGCAACGTGCCATGCTTTCGCCCTACGCAATGCAATAACATCAAACCCTCTGTTTGCGGTCGGCCCAGCTTGGGTATAGGACGCACTGTGACAATAATGAAAGTCGGAAGGATTCGGTCGTGTCGGAAAATAGGGATTACTACGAGGTGCTTGGCGTCGACAAGGATGCCGACGCGCGGACGATTAAGCGTGCGTTTCTAAAGAAGGCCCGTACCGTACATCCGGATGTTTCGGACGACCCCGAGGCCGAGGCCAAGTTCAAGGAGCTCAACGAGGCCTATTCCGTTCTTTCCGATGAGCAGAAGCGTGCTAACTACGACCGTTACGGCACTGCTGACGGCCCTGGTGGTTCGGGTTACGTCGATATCAACGATATCTTTGGTGGCATGGGCATGGACGACTTGTTCTCGTCGTTCTTTGGCGGCGGTGCCGGCGGTGGCGCCCGCAGCCGTCGTGAGCGTCGTCGCGGACGTGACATGGCCATCTCGCTTTCGGTGACCCTTGAGGAGGCGGCGCTCGGCTGCAAAAAGACGATCAGTTATGACCGCCTTGCTCCTTGCGAGGACTGTAATGGCACCGGTAGGGCAGAGGGCGCACAGGAAAAGCAGTGCGGCCGCTGCCACGGTACGGGCTATGTCACGACGGTTCAGCGTTCGTTCCTGGGCCAGGTTCAGTCTTCCTCGCCTTGCCCCGACTGCCATGGCGAGGGTACGGTTATCGACCATCCCTGCGAGACCTGCGACGGTCAGGGCCGCACGCCTTCGCACGAAAAGATCGACATCGATATTCCCGCCGGCGTTTTGACCGGTCGCCAGCTGCGCGTGAGCGGCTTTGGCGAGGCCGGCCTTCGCGGCGAGCCCTCGGGCGACCTGATTGTCAACGTGCGTGTTGCCGACCATGAGCGCTTTAAGCGCAACGGTGACGACCTGTACCTGGTGAGCGATATCTCGATTGCGCAGGCTGCGCTCGGCTGCGAGATCGAGGTCGAGGGCATTATGCCCGACGAGGTCGTTAAGGTGACGGTTCCCGCCGGCGCCCAGTACGGCGACACCGTGAGCGTCAATAATTACGGCATGCCGCGCATTGGCGGTGGCGGTTCGCGTGGCCGCCTGGTCGTGCAACTGCGCGTGGTCGTTCCCACCAATCTCTCCAATAAGCAGCGCGAGCTGCTCCGTGCTTTTGCCGATGAGATGGGCGATGACGTCGCTTCTGGTAAGAAGTCGGTGACCGACCGTATCAAGAGTGCCCTCGACGATATCCTCGATTAAGGAGCCCGCGTGCTCGCACCCCATATTTCCGTCGTCAACCTCGGCTGCCGTGTCAACCGGGTTGAGTCTGACCGTATCACTGCCGATCTTATGCGCCTGGGCTTTGCTATTGTGGATCCCCAGGATGCCGATCTGATCGTCATTAACACCTGTGCCGTTACGGGCGAGGCCGAGGCCAAGACCCGTAAGGCCGTCCGTCATGCGCTGGCCCATCCTAACGAGCCCTATGTGCTCGTGACCGGTTGCGTGGTCAATTTACATCCCGAGGAGCTGCTGGAGCTCTCCGATCGCGTGATCGCCGAGCCGTCCAAGATTGACGTCGCCGAGCGCGTCTGCGAGGTGCTGGGTGTCGAATCCGATAGCGTTCCCGCCTGCAGCGATGGCGAGGTGGTCGATGCGCTCGGTCGCTCTCGCCTGGGCGTGAAGATTCAGGACGGCTGCAACCATCGCTGCACCTATTGCATTGTGTGGAAGGCACGCGGCCCCGAGCGCTCCGTGCCCGTCGAGTCCGTGCTCGAGCAAGTTCGCGAGGCCCAGGAGGCCGGCGTGCCCGAGGTGGTGCTGACCGGTGTGAACCTGGGTGCCTACGATGGCAAGAGCGCGACCGATGAGCATGTCGAAATCGATGAGCTGCTCGAGGCCATCATGGAGCGCACGTCTATTCCGCATGTGCGCATTTCCTCGGTCGAGCCCATGGATATCTCCGAGCGCCTGCTTAAGGTTATGGCGCGCTACCCGCAGCGTATCGCCCCGTTTTTGCACCTGCCCGTGCAGTCCGGCTGCACGGCGACCCTGCATCGCATGGGCCGTCCCTATAGCGCCGAGGCCTTTGAGGACACGGTGCGTATGATTCGCGCCAACTTGCCCCAGGCGTCCCTTTCGTGCGATGTCATCGTCGGTTTTCCTGGTGAGACGGACGAGGAGTTCGAGGAGTCGCTGGCGCTGTGCCGCCGTGTGGGTTTCTCGCGTATGCACGTGTTCCGCTACAGCAAGCGTCCCGGTACCCTTGCTGCCGACATGCCCGACCAGGTTCCGCCCGAGGTTACGGCCGAGCGCAGCCGCCGTATGCGGGCCGCTGCACAGGAGCTCGCTATTGCCGACGCTCGCCGTCGCGTGGGCACGGTCGAGCGTGCCGTGCTCGAGTATGGTGACAACCTGACGCTCGGCTCGTTCCATCATGCCCGTCTTGACGATACCTGTGGACTTACAGCCCCGTGCCTGCTCGATGTTGCTATCATCGGAGTCGATGATTCCGGCTTGGTCCATGCACGCAGGGAGGTTCATGGAAGCCTCGAAGATTAGACTTACCGTTCCCGAGGGAATTGATCCCTCGCGCGTTTTGGGCGCCGGCGACGGCGTCCTTCGTGCGCTTGAGAGCTTGGTTCGCGCCCATGTGGTCGCCCGTGGCGATAGCATCTCCGTGAGCGGCGACCCGGACGAGGTCGAACTCGTGGCGCGCTTTTTCGAGCACGCTTTTCGCGAGGCGGCCGCCGGGCGCACGCTGTCTGCCGACGATGTCTCTCGCTGCCTGGCCGTCTTGCGCGACGGTGAGCACGAGGCTACGTCGCTTCGCGATGACGTGCTGCTTTCGTATCGCGGCCGCGTCATTCGCCCCAAGACGCTCGGGCAAAAGCGCTATGTGGATGCCATCCGCTCGCATACCATCACGTTTGGCTTGGGTCCTGCCGGTACCGGTAAGACCTATCTGGCTATGGCGCTCGCCGTTGCCGCGCTCAAGCGTCACGAGGTGGGCCGTCTGATCTTGACGCGTCCGGTTGTCGAGGCGGGGGAGAATCTGGGCTTTTTGCCCGGCACCCTCGAGGAAAAGATCGATCCCTACATGCGTCCGCTCTACGACGCCCTTTTTGACATGATGGATCGCGAGCGCACCGATGAGCTTATGGAGCGTGGCGTGATCGAGATCGCCCCGCTTGCCTACATGCGCGGCCGCACGCTGAGTGATGCCTTCGTGGTGCTCGACGAGGCGCAAAATACCACGCCCGAGCAGATGAAGATGTTCCTGACACGCCTTGGGTTCAACTCCAAGTTCGTGATTACCGGCGACCTGAGCCAGCGCGACCTGGTGGGTCGTCGTGGCGGTCTTGCTGACGTTGAGCAGATTTTGGGCCGTGTCGACGATGTCGCATTTTCTCACCTCGAGCGTGCCGACGTGGTGCGCCATGCCCTGGTGGGTCGTATCGTCGAGGCATATGAAGCTTATGATGACGTGCGCGAGCAGCGCCCGCGCGACCGAAAGGAGTCCCGTTGAGTGTATTGATCAGCAACGATGCCGAGCTCGATACGCTGCTCGACGCGCAGGAGGTGGAGCACATCTGCGAGGTTGTGCTTGCCGCCGAGGGCGTTGAGCGTGAAGTCGAGATTTCCCTTTCGTATGTCGACGAGGACGAGATGCACGAGCTCAACCACGAGTGGCGCGGTATCGACCGCACCACCGATGTGCTCTCGTTTGAGTGCGATTCGGCCTTTGACGATGACATTCCCGCCGATGAGACGCTCGAGCTCGGCGATATCATCTTGGCCCCGGAGGTCATTGCCCGTCAGGCCCCCGGTTTTGGCAATAGCCCCGCTGACGAGTGTCGTCTGATGCTCGTACACGGCATGCTGCACCTGCTGGGCTATGACCATATCGAGGACGACGAGGCCGAGGTCATGGAGGCCCGCGAGGACGCCATCCTGCGCGATCTGGCGCTCGAGCGCGGCGAGGACCCCAAGCTAGTCCACGTCGGCCCCATCACCAACCACGCCCACGACTAGGAGCCGTCTATGATTCCCGGATCGAACAAGGACCATCCGTCCTTCTTAAAGTCGTTTTCCTACGCCATGGAGGGCTTCGTCACCGCCGTCAAGACCGAGCGCAACATTAAGGTCATGCTCGTGGCGGGCGTGTGCACCGTCATTGCCGGCTGCATCGTGGGCCTCGACATTGCCGAGTGGGCCACGATTATCATCTGTTGTGGCCTGGTGATTCACGGCGAGCTGTGCAACACCGCTATGGAGGCTATCGTCGACCTAGCGACCCAGGAGCTCCATCCGCTGGCCAAGCGTGCGAAGGACATCGCCGCCGCCTCTGTTTACATTCTTTCCATTACCGCCGCGATTGTGGGCGTGCTGGTATTTGCCCACGCGCTCGGCTTTATTTAGAAAGGGATTCCCATGTCCGACAATATGCAGCCTACCGATGAGATCCTGGACGACGAGACTTTGGACGCGGTGGATACCGAGGGGCTCGAGGATGTCGAGGAGTTCGACCCGTTTGAGGGCATGAGCGATGAGGAGCTCGACGCCCTGTGCGACGAGGACGACGGTCCTATGGGCTTTGGCGACGTTGAGCCTGGTTTCCGCAGCGGCTTCGTGGCCCTGGTCGGACGCCCCAACGCAGGCAAATCCACATTGCTTAATGCCTGCTATGGCAAAAAGGTCGCCATCACCTCGCCGGTGGCTCAGACGACCCGTCGCCGCATGCGCGCCGTCGTCAACCGTCCCGGCTACCAGCTGGTCTTTGTCGATACCCCGGGTATTCATAAGCCCAAGGACGGTCTGGGATCCGAGCTCAACAAGAGCGCGCTGTTCGAGTTGAACGATGTCGATGTCGTCGCGTTTTTGATTGATGCCACCAAGCCGATCGGCAGGGGAGACGCTTGGGTTGCCGAACGCGTCAAGAACGCTCGTTCCAAAAAGGTCCTGGTGCTCACCAAGGCCGATGAGGCCGATCCCGCCCAGGTTATGGAACAGCTCAAGGCCGCCCACGAGCTCATGGAATATGACGACGAGATCGTGACGTCGTCGGTCAAGAACTTCAACGTCGATGCCTTTATCGATACCGTTGCGCACTTTTTGCCCGAGGGTCCGCGTTGGTTCCCCGAGGACATGGGTACCGACGCTTCCGACGAGACCCTTGTGGCCGAGTTTGTGCGCGAGAAGGTTCTGCGCCGCACCCGTGACGAGATCCCGCACTCCGTGGGCGTGATCTGCGATGCGCTCGAGCAGACCAAGAAGGTGCTGCGCGTGCATGCCACCATTTACGTTGAGCGTGAGGGCCAGAAGGGCATCATCATCGGCAAGGGCGGCGAGATGATCAAGCATATCGGTATCGACGCCCGTCGCGATCTTGAGCGCATCTTTGGCACCCAGGTCTTTTTGGAGCTGGACGTGAAGGTCAAAGCCGGCTGGCGCGACGACGAAGCACAGATTCGCCGCTTTGGCTACAACGCCGAGGACTAAGGGCGCGCAGCGCTCATGGCAGGCTCACGGACATATCGCACAAAGGTACTCGTCCTCGATAAGACCAAGCTCAAAGAGACCGACCTGATCCTGACGATGCTTGACGAGCGGGGTCGGCAGGTTCGTGCCGTGGCAAAGGGTGCGCGTAAGCCCGGCGGGCGGTTGGCGGCACGCTGCGAGCTGTTCTGTACCGTCGATATGCTGCTCGCACATGGACGGTCGCTCGACGTGGTTTCTCAGGCCGAGCTTATGGAAGCGCCGCTCGGCGCCGCGCCCGATTACGAGACGACTTGCGCCGCAAGCGCGATTGCCGAGGTCGCGCGCGTGTGCTCGTTCGAGGACGCCGAGGACCCGTTTACCTTTGCCATCACGCAGCGGGCGCTCACGCTTGTCGGCAGCGGGCTCGACTCGGCGCATATGGACCTGCTCGTGGCGGCCTTTGTCTTTAAACTGCTGTCGCACGTTGGCTATCGCCCCGATTTTTCGGCCTGCGTGCTGTGCGGAGACCCCATGTTGTCGTATTTTTCGCCCCAGGCGGGCGGTCTCATGTGCGGGTCGTGCGCTTCGAGCGTTCCGGGTGCCGAGCTGGTGTCGACCGGTGAGGTCGCTTGGCTGCGCGCCCTCATGTCCATGACCTTCGATGCACTCATGGCCGAGAGGATCGACCCCCATACCGCAGCCTTTTTGCTCGGGCTTTCGCATGTCTGGGCGGCAACACATACCGATCAGCGGCTCCGTGCGATGGAATTCATGTTGGGTCGGTGATGATGCGCAGGCACAGGCTGCTTGTGGTAACATACCGACCTGTTGGTACCTCGACCTTGGTTGCTCGCTCCACCGGCGGCTTCCCAGTCCGAGGCGAATTGAGTCGCCCGCGGGCGACGTAAAACGAAAGGTGAAACAATGACTGTTTCCAAAGAGCGCAAGGCGGAGCTGACTGCCCAGTTCGGTAACACCCCGGTTGACACCGGCAACCCCAAGGTTCAGGTCGCCATCCTGTCTGAGCGCATCAAGGAGCTGACCGAGCACATGAAGTCCCACCAGAAGGACTTCCACACCCGTCGTGGTCTGCTCATGCTCGTCGGCCGTCGTCGTCGTCTTCTCTCCTACATCAAGAAGAACGACATCGTCGAGTACCGTGAGCTCATCAAGGCTCTGGGCATTCGCGACAACATCCAGTAAGGATTTGTACATGCTAAGAGCGTCCTGCGCAGCGGGGCGCTCTTTTTGTGTAAGGGCGTGAACAATCACGCTCTGAAGCGTGGCGGGGGCAGGGGGCTCGCGTCACATGAGAAGCCCGCAGACAAGGGGTCTGCGGGGTAAAGGAGAACAATGACACTCGTATCCAAGACCTTTGAGCTGTACGGCAAGACCTACACCTTTGAGTCGGGCGAGCTTGCCAAGCAGGCCACCGGCGCGTGCCTGGTCAAGCAGGGCGACACCACGATGCTCGACACCGTGGTCGTCTCCAAGGAGCGCAAGAACTACGACTTCTTCCCGCTGACCGTCGACTTCAACGAGAAGATGTACGCCGCCGGCCGCATCCCGGGTGGTTACCTCAAGCGCGAAGGCCGTCCCAGCGAGAAGGCCACGCTCACCGCGCGCATGATCGACCGCCCGATCCGCCCGAGCTTCCCGGACGGCTTCCGTAACGAGGTGCACATCGTCGCTACCTCACTCGTCGCTGACCAGGTCAACCCCTTCGACGTCATCAACGTCATGGGCGCCTCCTTGGCCATGACGCTCGGCGGCGTGCCCTTCGAGGGCCCGCTTGCCTGCGTGCGCATCGGCCGCAACGTGGAGACCGGCGAGTTTATCGTCAACCCCACCTATGAGGAGCGCGAGAACTCCGATCTGGACCTGGAGCTGGGCGGCTCTGCCGACTTCATCTCGATGGTCGAGGCCGGCGCCGAGGAGATCTCCGAGGACGACATGCTCGCCGCTATGAAGTTTGGCCAGGAGGCCCTTGCTGCCTTCTGTCAGGCTCAGGACGAGTTCGTCGCCGAGTGGGAGCAGGTCAACGGCGCCATCGTCAAGAAGGAGTACCCGCTCGACCAGCCCGTCGAGGAGGTCCAGGAGCGCATCTTCGCCCACTACGACGAGATGGCAGCCGCCCTTCGCGACGCCGACAAGCTCTCCCGTATCGGTAAGGTCGAGGCTCTGAAGGAGTCCATCCGTGCCGAGTTCACCGAGGAGGAGCAGGCCGCTTGGGAGCGCGAGATCCCCGTGGCGCTCAAGAAGCTCGAGAAGAAGGCCATGCGCACCATGGTCGTCGAGACCGGCGAGCGCGTCGACGGCCGTGCCGCCGACGAGATCCGCCCCATCATGGTGAAGGACAACTACCTGCCGCTCGTTCACGGCTCCGGCCTGTTCCAGCGTGGCCAGACCCAGGTGCTTTCCGTCCTGTCGCTCGGCATGCTCAACGAGGGCCAGCGTCTGGATACCATCGAGCCCACCGAGGGCAAGCGCTACATGCACCACTACAACTTCCCGCCGTTCTGCACCGGCGAGACCGGCCGCATGGGCAGCCCCAAGCGCCGCGAGATCGGTCACGGCAATCTGGCCGAGCGCGCTCTGCTTCCGGTGCTTCCCGACGAGAACGAGTTCCCCTACGCCATCCGCGTCGTCTCCGAGGTCATGGAGTCCAACGGCTCCTCTTCGATGGCTTCGACCTGCGGCTCCACGCTCGCCCTTATGGACGGCGGCGTGCCCATTAAGCGCCCGGTCTCCGGTATCGCCATGGGCCTGATCCAGGAGGAGGGCAAGACCGTGGTCCTGTCCGACATCCAGGGTCTCGAGGACTTCCTGGGCGACATGGACTTTAAGGTCACCGGCACCACCGAGGGCATCACCGCCCTGCAGATGGACAACAAGGCCACCGGCCTTACCTTCGACATCTTGGCCCGCGCCCTGCAGCAGGCCAAGGAGGGTCGCGCCTTCATCCTGCAGAAGATGCTCGATGTGATCCCCGAGCCGCGCCACACCACGCGCAGCACCGCTCCGCGTATCGTCTCCATCCAGGTTCCGACTGATAAGATTCGCGACGTCATCGGTTCCGGCGGTAAGGTCATCCGCGGCATCCAGGACGAGACCGGCGCTTCGGTCGACATCCAGGAGGACGGCACCGTCTTTGTCGGCGGCACCGGCGAGTCCGTCGACCAGGCCGTCGAGCGTATCAAGCTCATCATCAAGGTTCCCGAGCCGGGCGAGGAGTACACCGGTCGCGTGGTCTCCATCCAGCCCTTTGGCGCCTTCGTCAACCTGTTGCCCGGCAAGGACGGCCTGCTGCACATCTCCCGCGTCGCCAAGGGCCGCGTGGAGAAGGTCGAGGATGTCCTCAACGTGGGCGACGAGGTCAAGGTGGTTGTCATCGAGGTCGACGATCGCGGCAAGATCTCGCTCGATCGTCTTGACAAGCCCGAGGCCCCTGCTCGTGCCGAGGGTGCCTCCGAAGGCGACGGCGAGCACTTCCAGCGCCGTGAGCGTCCGCGTCGCGAGCGCTCCGAGCGCAGCGATCGTCCGCGCCGTCCCGGTGACAACGGAGGCCGCAAGCCCCGCCGTCACCACGACGCCGAGTAACAGCTACACATAAGCAGCTCAACAAGGGCGACTCCGCAATGGGGTCGCCCTTTTGCTTGCGCCCGGGAGGGACGCATATGAAGTTTCCTGCTCTACAGTCCTGCGCAAGACGGAAAGCACATTAAGTGCTTTCCTTTGCGTGCGGAACTCGCGATAAACTTCATATGCGTCCCTCCCGGGCGCAAGCAAAAGGGCTGGTTAATGCCGCTCGCTATTTAGTTAGACAGTCTATTCAGTAGTCAGATTACAGATCTGTAGATAGCCGCAGCAGCATCTTCCCAGATAAAACCGACCAAAATAAACCTGTCTCTATTTGGCAGGTTTCCCGTGGGGCGGGCACTGATGAAGTTTATCGCGAGTTCCGCACGAACAGGAGGCCACTTAATGTGGCCTCCGTCGTGAGCAGGACTGTAGAGCAGGAAACTTCATCAGTGCCCGCCCCACGGGAAACCGGCGGGATGGACCAGTTCAGATGGGGCTTTGATGCATGGGTGGTCTGTTGGTGGGCAAATGGGTATCATACTGTGGTTACTGCGTCGACTCTATGATGCATGTTTGTACGTTCCCGGCGGTCGGTTTGCCAGAAGCGCCCCGCCGGTTGTTCCAGACCCGTTTCGAAGAAAGGAAACCACACTAACCTATGGCAGCTAAAAAATCATCTCCCTTGAAGATCATTCCGCTCGGTGGCCTTGACGGCATCGGCAAGAACATGACGGTCTTCGAGTGCGGCGACGACATGGTGCTCGTCGACGCCGGTCTCATGTTCCCGGATGACTCCCAGCCCGGTATCGACCTGGTGCTTCCTGACTACACCTATGTCCTGGAGAACGAGGAGAAGCTCCGCGGTATCGTCGTCACCCACGGCCACGAGGACCACACCGGTTCGCTTCCGTATCTGCTGCAGGACCTCAACAATAAGGTGCCCATCTTCTCGAGCAAGCTGACGCTTGGCTTTATCGAAGGCAAGCTTTCCGAGTTCCGCATCCGCGCACCCAAGTTCCGCGAGGTCAAGGGCGGCAGCCATGTCAACCTCGGCGGCATCTCACTCGACTTCTTCTCGATGACGCACTCCATCCCCGGCGCTCTGGGCGTGTTCATTCGCACCAACCAGGGCACCGTTATGCACACGGGCGACTTTAAGCTTGACCAGACGCCCATCGATGGTGTCACGCCCGACTATGCCGCTATCAGCCGCTTTGCCAAGCAGGGCATCGACCTGCTGCTTTCCGACTCTACCAACGCCACGGTTCCCGGCTTTACCAAGTCCGAGGCCGAGGTCGGTCCCAACTTGCTGCACGCCATCAAGAACGCCCCGGGTCGCGTGTTCGTCGCGTCGTTCTCGAGTCACATTCATCGTTTGCAGCAGATCTGCGATGCTGCCCGCAAGTGCGGCCGTAAGGTCGTTGTGACCGGTCGCTCCATGCTCACTAACACCCGCGTGGCGCGCGAGCTGGGCTACCTCAACATCGACGACGCCGATATTATCGATGCCTTCGATATCGATAACCTGCCCGACGACAAGATCGTCGTCATGTGCACCGGTTCGCAGGGCGAGCCGCTGTCGGCCCTGTCCCGTATGGCCAACGGCGAGCACAAGACGCTTTCCATCCACGAGGGCGATACCGTCATCCTCTCGGCAACTCCCGTTCCCGGCAACGAGAAAGCCGTTCAGCAGGTCGTCAACAGCTTGGCCAAGCTCGGCTGCGACGTGTGGGATAAGAACCGTGCTCTTGTCCACGTCTCGGGTCACGGCAGCCAGGAGGAGCTTAAGCTCCTGATGGCCATGGCCAAGCCCACGTACTTTATGCCGGTTCACGGTGAGGCCGTGCATCTGCGCGCCCATGCTCAGCTGGCCCGCAAGATGGGCATCAAGGATGATCACATCTTTATCCTCGATAACGGCGACACGCTCGAGATGCGCGGCGGTATCGTCAAGCGCGGTACGCCCGTCGAGTCCGGCGTCGTCTACGTCGACGGCCTTCGTATCGGCGATACCGACCCCATCGTCTTGCGCGATCGTCAGAAGCTCGCCAATGACGGTATGGTTACCGCTGTTGCCATCGTCTCGCTTAAACACAAGAAGATCGAGGCCATCGAGTTCTCGGGCCGCGGCGTCTCGTTTGCCATCGACGACCAGTTCTCTGAGGATGCCTCCGCGTCTATCATGAAGACGATCGAGAAGGGCAAGTTCAGCTTTACGAGCAGCGGTTCCGATGCTATTCGTAAGGCCGTGCGCGATTCGCTCTCTAACTTTATCTGGAGCCGTACGCGCACCCGTCCGATGATCATCCCGGTCGTCATGGAGGTTTAGTTTGGCGCGTGGATCTGCACAAAACGCCAAAGGCAATAAGGCCAATAATCAACCGGCATCTGCTAAGGGTGCCGGTTCCCATCTGCGTGCCAATAAGGGCCACGAGGCGGACTTCGACGATTTTGAGCCTTTGGTTGAGCCCTCGGCCAACCGTGATATCGCCGGCGTGGTCATCGCCGTTTTGGCGATTGCGTCCTTCATTGCCGTGATTTCGCCGGCGACCGCACCTGTTACGGCTGCGGTTGCCGGTTTCTACCACCTGGGCTTTGGTCTGGGCGCCTACGTGCTGCCGATCGTCATTTTGCTGTTTGCCGCCACGCTCTTTTTAGGCGAGGACTCGCCGCTCAACGTACGCTCTGTTGCGGGCGGCGCCGTGGTCTTTATCGCCGTCGTCTCCATTCTTTCGCTGATGGTGCCGGGTACGAGTGTTTCTTGTGACCTTATGTTCACGCCGCAAAATTTGTCCGCCTCGGGTGGCTACATCGGTGCGTTTATTGCGAGTGCGCTGCAGAATGCCCTGGGTAAGCCTATCGCGATGGTAGTCCTGTTGGGCTTTGTCGTCGTGGGCTTGGTCATCATCGGCTTTTCGGTTGGCGGCGTTTTGCGCTCTGCTCGCGACCGTGCGGCCGATTTTGTCGAGCGCCGTCGTGCCGATGTCAACGCCAGCCCGTGGGGTGACGACGAAGCCCTGTCGGTGCCCGGCGTTGCCCGTCCGCACCTGAGCATTCTTCGTCAAAAGGGCTCCGATGCTGCCGTGACCACGGTCATGGGCAACGATGTGGACCCGGTTTTGGACGATGACGACGAGGACGAGAATCCGTTTGTCGACGTGTCCGAGTCGGTTGAGGCTGAGCGCGCTAAGACGACGCTGCTGCCGCGCCGCCATGCCAAGAAGGGCAAGGCTGCGCCTAAGCTCAATACAAGCGAGCCCGACCCGTCTTGGTCCGATAGCGAGATTGAGCTCACCGAGGGCGATGACGAGGATGACGAGGCTCCGATTGAGACCGCAAAGACAACTTTGCTGCCGCGCCGCCATGCAAAGCGCGACCAGGTAACCGGTCAGCTTTCGATGGAAGACGACCCCGATAAGATCGACGAGTCCGAGCCGCCGTTTGCCGTGAATCCTGTCTCGGCAGCACCTCAGATCCCCGACTTCTTGAAGCATCCCAAGGTTGCCGATGCGTCTGCCTCGAGTGCTGTCGAATCGGCTGCGGCTAGCGATGGGGGAGCGGACGGCGGCGCCGCAGATAACGAGGGCGAAGAAGAGGACGGCCTCAAGCTTCCGCCGCTCGAGATCCTGCATGCCAACCCGCAGTCGGCGTCCTCCGCGTCTTCGGACAAGGAGCTGGAACAGACTGCCGAGTCACTGCAATCCACCTTGCTTGAGTTTGGCCGCAGTGCCCGCGTGGTCGGCTGGATCGCCGGCCCCACGGTTACGACCTTTAAGCTTCAGCCCGGCGAGGGCGAGCGCGTGAGTAAGATTTCGAGCCTCGAGGACGATATCGCGCTTTCGCTCGCTGCCCAGTCGGTGCGTATCTTTGCCCCGATCCCCGGCACCTCGCTCGTGGGCATCGAGATTCCCAACCGCAAGCGCCAGAACGTCAACCTGGGCGACGTGCTGCCCTATGTGAAGGGCGGTCCGCTCGAGCTCGCCATCGGCCGCGACGCCGAGGGCACGCCGGTCGTCGCCGACCTTGCCAAGATGCCCCACCTGTTGATTGCCGGTACCACGGGTTCCGGCAAGTCGGTCATGATCAACTCCATCATCACGACCCTGCTCATGCGCGCCCTTCCCGAGGACGTTCGCCTGATCATGGTCGACCCCAAGCGCGTCGAGCTTGCGGGCTATAACGGTCTGCCGCATCTTTACGTGCCTGTAGTGACCGAGCCCAAGCAGGCCGCGAGCGCTCTGCAATGGGCCGTGTCCGAGATGGAGCGTCGCCTGAAGGTCTTCGAGCGCCTTAACGTTCGTAAGATTTCGACCTATAACGAAAAGCAGGCCGCCGGCGAGTTTGAGCATTACGACAACCCGCCGCAAAAGATGCCCTACTTGGTCATCATCATTGACGAGCTCTCGGACCTGATGATGGTCGCCGGTAAGGATGTCGAGGCCTCGATCGTGCGTATTGCTCAGCTGGGCCGTGCCGCCGGTATCCACCTTATCGTGGCCACGCAGCGCCCGAGCTCCAACGTGGTGACGGGCCTCATTAAGGCCAACATCACCAACCGTATCGCCTTTAACGTTGCCACGGGCATCGACTCGCGCGTCATCATCGACCAGATGGGTGCCGAAAAGCTCACCGGTTTGGGCGACATGCTGTTCTCCAAGGTCGACTGGGGCAAGCCTCGCCGTATCCAGGGCTGCTTTGTCTCGGACGACGAAATCAACGAGATTGTCGAGTTCGTCAAGTCGCAGAGCGAGCCCGACTACCACGAGGAGATCCTGTCTGCCGTGGCGCCCGCTTCCATGTCCATGGCGGGTGGCGGCGGCATTGTCCGCACCGGAGTCGCCGAGCCGCAAGACGATGATCCGCTCATTTGGGAAGCCGCCCATATTGTGGTGGAATCGCAGCTTGGCTCCACATCTGGCCTGCAACGTCGTCTGAAGGTTGGCTATGCGCGTGCCGGGCGTATTATGGACATGCTGGAAGAAAAGGGTGTCGTCGGCCCGCCCGACGGTTCTAAGCCGCGCGAGGTCCTGTTGGACGAGGAGGGGCTTGCCGCGCTGGAGTCTGTCGACGCCGAGATGGCACGTGAAGATCGTGAGTTTGGAGGATTCTGATGGCTGCACGCTTTGGTGACATGCTGCTCGAGCAGCGTCGCCGAATGGGCCTTTCCATTCAGCAGGTCGCCAACACCATCAAAATCAGGCCGCAGATCATCGAGTTTTTCGAGACCGGTAACTTTGCTTCGATGCCGCCGCGCGGCTATGCGCAGGGCATGATTTCGAGCTATGCTCGCTTTTTGGGCCTCAATCCGCGCGAGGTCGTCAATGCCTACTTTGACGACCTGATGGCATACGAACGTGAGACGTCGCAGCAGGGCGGTCGTTTTCAGGACGCCGCCGGCTACGTCAATTCACGTTCCTCGGTCGATAACGGGCGCTTCCTGATGGTTCAGGGCGGTCGTTCGACCCGCTATGGACAGCGTCCTCAGCAGGCCGGTTATATTACCGAGACGGGTTCAGGCGAGGAGATTCGCTCACAGCGTGACCGGTTCCGCAGTACGCCGATGCCCGAGGACCGTGCACTTCCCGCTGCCCGCGGCGTGGCGCGTGACCCTCGTGCCGGCTACGGCGACGGCGGCTATTCTGATCGCGGTTACCGTGGTGTCTCCACCGGACGCTCTCGCGGTGGCTATGCGGATGCCGATACCACGCAGGTGACGCCGCGTCTTCGCTCTCAATCACAGCCGTATGGCCAGCGCTCTTCGGCTCCGCGTTCGGGCCAGCGTGGCTATCAAGGCCGCGGTGAACTTGCGCCCCGCTCGGGTCAGCGCAGCCTTCAGGGCCAGGGTGGCTATCGCGGCCGTTCCGATAGCAATCGTGGTCGTATGCCTCAGGGAGGCGGCCGCAACAGTTCCAGTCGTGGACGCGGCGGATCACGTGCTCCTCAAAACAACGGGCTCGATCCGCGTATCGTCTACGCCGGCATCGGTGCCGTGGCGTTGCTGTTGATTGTGCTCATCGTGGTGCTTCTGCGCGGCTGCGCATCTTCGGCGCCCGAGACCACGCCCGAGACGCCCACTGCCACCAAGACGACGACTAAGAAGTCTTCTAAGAAGACCGAAACGGTCGACGAGGATGAAGACACCGATGAGGCGACGGATGAGTCGACTGATTCGGACGCCACCAAGACGACGGCCAAGAAGGAAGAGAACGAGGTCACGAAGGTCAAGGTCTCCGTTGCCAAGGGAAAGACCGCGTGGATTGAGGTCAAGGTCGACGGAAAGTCGGTCTATGGCGCCCAGGCGACTGGCCCCTTTGAGCAGGAGTACACGCCCGAGTCCTCGATCGAGATCACCACGTCCAAGCCTTCCGATGTCACCGTTACCAAGAACGGCGAAAAGGTCCGTTACGATACCAAGACCTCGGGCGTGGCGCGTGTGACGATCACCGTTCCCAAGAAGGAGACGACTGATTCCGAGAATGGTGAAAGTTCTGATGGTACCGACACCACCGATGGTACCGACACCACCGACGGCACCGATGCCCAGTCCACGGATGGCGCCGATACCGCATCTGACGGTCAGACGCCCACCGATTCTACCGACTATTCGTACGATAGCTACTAAGCCGCTCGTACGCGAAAGGAAACATCATGGCTAAAGATTCCAGCTTCGACGTCGTGTCCGAGGTCAACATGCAAGAGGTCGACAACGCCTTCCAGCAGACCACGCGCGAGATTTCCCAGCGCTATGACCTTAAGGATTCCGGCGCCACGATCGAGCTTTCGAAGGGCGACAAGCTCTTTACGATCAACGCCCCGGCCGACTTTGTCTCCAAACAGATTATCGACGTGTTGAGCTCCAAGCTCATCAAGCGCGGCATCGACCTCAAGGCTGTCTCGTGGGATGCTCCGCAGGCGGCGTCGGGCGGCACCGTGCGCGTGCTCGGCCATATCGTCGAGGGTATCGACCAGGCGACCGCCAAGAAGATCAACAAGGACATCAAGGACCAAAAGCTCAAGGTCAAGGTGACCATCGAGGCAGATAAGCTGCGTGTTTCCTCTGCTTCGAAGGACGCGTTGCAGACCGTGATCCAGTTCCTGCGCGACCAGGACTACGGCCAGCCGCTGCAGTTCACCAACTACCGCTAATATCAATCGAAAGGACCGCTCTCCAACATGGATACACCTTTGGGCTCCGTGCTCTACATCACCCTCGGGTGCGCTAAGAACGAGGTTGACACCGACCGTATGCGTTCTCTTTTGACCGCCGCGGGCTACGAGGAGGCATTCGACCCGCAGGATGCCGATATCGCTATCGTCAATACTTGCTCGTTCCTCGCCTCCGCAACGTCCGAGAGCATCGAGACCACGCTCGAACTCGCCAACGAGGTTCAGGACGGTGTTCGTTCTTGCCCCATCGTTATGTGCGGTTGCGTGCCGTCGCGCTATGGCGATGACCTGCCTGACGAGTTGCCCGAGGTCGCTGCCTTTGTGAAGGCCGACGAGGAGGACGGCATCGTGGCGGTCATCGATGGCGTGCTGGGCGTCGAGCGCGAGATTGCTGCCTATATCCCGCAGGTCAAACGTACCGTCGAGGGTGCTGTCGCCTACGTCAAGATTTCCGATGGCTGCAACCGCTTCTGCAGCTTCTGCATGATCCCCTATATTCGCGGTCGCTATCATTCGCGCAATGCCGAGAGCATCATCTCCGAGGTGCGCGACCTGGTTGCCGGCGGTGTGCGCGAGATCGTGCTGATCGGCCAGGACACGGGCATCTGGGGTACCGACTTTGCCGACGAGGACGTCGCCGATGGCTCGCCGCGCAATCTGGCGCAGCTGCTGCGTGCCGTCGCCGAGGCCGTGCGCCCGCACAACGTCTGGGTCCGCGTGCTCTATCTGCAGCCTGAGGGCATGACTGACGAACTCATCGAGACGATTCGCGATACGCCCGAGGTGCTGCCCTATATCGATATCCCCGTGCAGCACTGCGACGCGCGCATTCTCAAGGCCATGCGTCGCTCCGGTTCGCGCCAGGAGCTCGAGGATCTGTTCCGCGACCTTCGCGAGCGCATCCCCGGCATCGTGATTCGTTCCACGGCCATGGTCGGCTTCCCGACCGAGACCGACGACGAGTTCCGCGACCTTATCGACTTTATGGACACCGTCGGCTTTGACTACACGAGCGTCTTTGCATACTCGCAGGAGGAGGGCAGCCTGGCCGCTAAGATGGAGGGTCAGGTCGATGAGGAGGTTAAGCTCGAGCGCGCCCAGGAGGCCATGGACCTGGCCGAGTCGCTCGGCTTTGCCGCCACCGCCGCCCATGTGGGCGAGCGCGCCCAGGTGATCGTCGACGGTATCGAAGAGACCGAGGACGGCGCCGAGCTGATCGGCCATGCCTGGTTCCAGGCGCCCGATTCCGATGGAGCGGTGCATCTGGACGCCAGCGAGGCGTCCGTGGGCGATATTCTGACTGTCGAGTTTACCGATAGCTTCTGCTATGAGCTTATCGGTCATGTTGTGGAGTAGGAGAGCGTCGTGGCAAACGAGAGCAATAAGGAACTGACGAGTGTCTGGACGCCCGCCAACATCGTGACGTGCGTTCGCATCGTCTTTATCCCGGTGTTCATGATCGTGTCGGCGCTTTCTCACACGAGTGTTGCCGGTACGGATTGGAGCACCTTCGACGGCCCGCTCGCCGCCGCTGCCTTCATTCTGTATGTGATCCTGTCGTTCACCGATAAGGTCGACGGTTATCTGGCGCGTTCGCGCAATGAGATCACCGACTTCGGTAAATTCTTGGACCCCATCGCCGATAAGCTGCTCGTGTTCTCGGCCCTGCTGCTGTTCTTGGATTTTGGCGCGGTGACCGTGTGGTCGGTGTTCATTATCCTGTTCCGTGAGCTTCTGGTGAGCGCCCTTCGCATGGTCGCGAGTGCGGCGGGTGTGGTCGTTGCGGCCGATAAGCTCGGCAAGTACAAGACGGCAACCACGATGGTCTCCATCTGCGGTTACCTGTGCGTTTTTGCTATGGCCGGCTTGCACCTTGGCCCGGTGGCGCTGACGCTCGGCATCTACTCGGTGTCGCGCTTCTTGTACGCCGTTGCCGTTGTCCTGACCGTTATCTCGGGCGCCCAGTACTTCTGGAACTGCCGCAAGATCGTCTTTTCGGTCTAGGTCCTGGTGGGTATGACGGACTCTTTTGAGCAGATTTCCGCACATAACGAGGAGCTGGCGCGTGATATTGTCGAGCGCGCGAGCGCTCGGGGCGTGACGGTTTCGACGGCTGAGTCGCTGACGGCGGGTATGATCGCCTCGACGATTGCCGATATCCCGGGTGCGTCGGCGGTGCTGCGCGGCGGTGCGGTGACCTATTGCGATGAGATTAAGCATCGCGTTCTTGGTGTTGAGCAGGAGACGCTCGACCGCTATACCGCGGTGTCGCATCAGACTGCGCGTGAGATGGCGGTGGGTTCGCTGGAGCTGTACCAGAGCGATATTGCAGTGAGCGCAACGGGTTATGCCGGCCCCAGCGGTGGCACTGAGGACGATCCGGCTGGCACTTTCTATATTGGCTGGGCGTATCGTTCCGCCGATGGGGGCGTGCCGGTCGTGGACTCTGTGCGTTGCCACTATGAGGGCGACCGTTCGTGTGTTCGTGCCCATGCGGTCGCGGAGGCACTGGGTCGCATTGTCTGCGTGCTCGATTCTATGGAATAGACGTGTTTTAAGGGGCCTCCGGGCCCCTTAATTGTGGAGATAGGGACCTCTGACAAATTTAGCGTTTGTGCTGGTTATAGATGTATTCTCGCCTTCTTTGCTCTTATTTGGCCCTTTGTGGTCAAGCATTTGGTCAGTGTTTGGTCGGCGTTTGGTTTGGTTTTGGAAAGACTGCCTGCATATGATTGGCCTGAACGGTTGACCACGAACAGCCGTTCGTTTATTATCGATGCAGGTTGTTAAGAGGAGGGCTATTCATGGCCAAGAATTCAGGTCCCGTACGTACCGTTCATGCTCGCACGACGGGTAAAGAGCGCGATGAGATGATCGCCACCACCAAGGCCGAGATCGAGAAGAAATTCGGCCAGGGTTCCATCATGAGGTACGGCGATGGTGGCCCCGAGCTCGAGGTCGAGGCCATTCCCACGGGCGCCCTGGCCCTCGATGCCGCGCTGGGTATCGGCGGCGTGCCGCGCGGCCGTATCGTCGAGATTTACGGTCCTGAGTCCTCCGGTAAGACGACGCTTTCGCTCGAGATCCTGGCCGAGGCCCAGGCAATGGGTGGCGTTGTGGCATTTATCGATGCCGAGCATGCGCTCGATCCCACGTATGCCGCACGCATCGGCGTGGATATCGACGAGGTGCTCATTTCCCAGCCCGATACGGGTGAGCAGGCGCTCGAGATCGTTGACATGCTCGTGCGTTCCGGCGCCATCGATGCCATCGTCGTTGACTCCGTCGCTGCGCTGACCCCGCGTGCCGAGATCGAGGGAGAAATCGGCGACACTACGGTCGGTCTTCAGGCTCGCCTGATGAGCCAGGCGCTCCGCAAGCTCGCCGGCTCGCTGTCCAAGTCCAACACGACGTGCATCTTCATTAACCAGCTGCGTGAGAAGATCGGCGTCATGTTCGGCAACCCCGAGACCACGACGGGCGGCCGCGCCCTTAAGTTCTTCTCTTCGGTGCGTATCGACATTCGCCGCATCGACAGCATTAAGCTTAAGGACGAGGTTATCGGTAACCGCGTGCGCGCCAAGGTCGTTAAGAACAAGGTGGCAGCTCCGTTCCGTTCTGCTGAGTTCGACATCATGTACGGTACGGGCATCTCTAAGGAGGGCTCGATTCTGGACATGGCTGTCGAGTGCGGCATTTGCAAGAAGATGGGCTCCTGGTTTGCCTATGGCGAGGATAAGCTCGGCAACGGTCGCGAGGCCGCCAAGGCGTTCCTGCGCGAACACCCCGATTGTGCCGACGAGATTGAGCATAAGGTCCGCCTTGCCTGTGGACTTGAGTTTGATGACGATGCTCCGTCCGAGGTCGAGCTGACCGATCAGCCTGCGCCTGAGGAGTTTGACGAGCTTTACGCCATCGATGGTTCCGCCATGCTCGATGATGACGACGAGTAGCGGTTACGCTCATGTCGTATACGGTGACCGAGGCCACGGTCGTCTTTCCCGATAAGAAGGCGGTCTCCTCGTTCTCGAGCGGGTATGCGTCCAAAAAGCCTTGCGCACATATCGATTGTGAGCTTGAGGGCGGTTTTGAGCGGTCCATTTGGATTCCCGTGCGGGTCGCGCGGCTGTATGTCAAAAACCGCCCCGATCTTCCCTGTGATTGGGACAACTTCCGTGAGGCGGTGCAGCTCATTGAGCGTAAATGTGCACTTACCATGGTGACCGAGATGTTATCGCGCCGCGACCATGCGACGGGTGAGGTCCGTGACAAGCTGGCTCGCTACGGCTTTCACCAGCCTGCGATCGATTTCGCCGTCGAGCGCGCCACCGAGTATCGTTTTTTAGACGAGAGCCGCTTTTGCTCGTACTTTATCGAGGAGCGCAAGCGGCGCGGTTGGGGACAGCGCAAAATCGAGACCGAGCTCAAGCGCCGTCATGTCGTGCTCGATGACATTCCCGGTTATCCCGAGGATTATTTTGCCGTCGAAGACGATTTGGCGCGTGCGTCAGCCCTGCTCGCCAAGCGGCGTGTTCCAGAGACGCGCGCATTCGAAAAACTGGTTCGGTTTTTGATGGGCAAGGGCTTCTCGTATCACGTCGCCGCCGATGCCGTTAAGGCACGTCTCGATGCCGAACGCGAGGAATGTGCGGTTTAGGCGTATGCGTTTTGTGGCCCTGCCGTTCACCGTGTTTTAGCCGCCGTGCCGGGGCCATTTATTTGACAGTTGTTGTGGTTCAACGTACGATAAACACTGTCATTTGCTTTGTGATATGTGCTCATCTGTGATGAGTTTGTTTATATGTTTATCTGTATCCGACCCGCATAAGCTGCGCCCATATTACTCAAATGTCGCGAGCCGTTCGTAAGGACGGTTCGCTTTGTTGTGTAACGAATCCATAAAAAGGAGTGAGCATGCCTATCATCGCAGCGCTCGTTGGCATCGTTTTGGGTGCCATCGCCGCCATTGCCTACATGCGCACCGCCAAGCAGGGTAGTCTTCACGAGGCCGACGAAAAGATCCAGTCGGCACACGCACAGGCTGAGTCCCTGATCGGTGATGCTAAGCGTCAGGCCGAGACCCTCAAAAAAGAGGCTCTGCTCGAGGCTAAAGAGGAGATCATCAAGAACAAGCAGGCCGCCGAGGCCGAGGACAAGCAGCGTAAGAGCGAGATTCGTACGCTCGAGAACCGTGTGATGCAGCGCGAGGAGTCCCTTGATCGCCGAAACGACGCTCTCGACAAGCGTGAGCACCAGCTGTCCAGCCAGGCCGGTCAGGTCGAGAAGCGCTCCCGCGAGCTTGAGGAGCTCTGCGCCAAGCAGACCTCCGAGCTCGAGCGTATCGCCGACCTGACCCGTGAGGACGCCCACAAGGAGCTCCTCGATAAGGTTCGCGGCGAGGTCACCCACGAGGCTGCCACGATCATTCGCGAGTCCGAGCAGCAGGTTCGCGCCGAGTGCCACAAGACCGCCCAGGAGATTCTGTCCCTGGCGATTCAGCGCTGCGCTGCCGACCACACAGCCGAGGTCACCGTTACCTCCGTGCACATTCCCTCTGATGACCTCAAGGGCCGTATCATCGGTCGCGAGGGTCGCAACATCCGGACCTTCGAGCAGGTTTCCGGCGTCAACCTCGTGATCGACGACACGCCTGAGACCGTCGTTCTTTCGAGCTTCGACCCGGTCCGTCGTGAGACCGCCCGTGTTGCCCTCGAGAACCTCATCGCCGACGGCCGCATTCACCCCGCCCGCATTGAGGAGATGTATCACAAGGCTGCCGACCTGGTTCAGCAGCGCGTGCGCGAGGCTGGCGAGCAGGCTGCCTTTGATACCGGTATCCACGACCTGCACCCCGAGATCGTCAAGACCCTTGGTGCCCTGCGCTACCGTACCTCGTTTGGTCAGAATGTGCTTCAGCACTCCCTCGAAGTCTCTGACCTGTGCGGCGTGATGGCTTCCGAGCTTGGCCTGGACGTTGTGACCGCTAAGCGCGCCGGCCTGCTGCACGACCTGGGCAAGGCAATCGACCACGACGTCGAGGGCCCGCATGCCGTCATCGGCGCCGAGCTTGCCCGCCGTTATGGCGAGAAGCCCGTTATCGTTCACGCTATCGAGGCTCACCATGCCGATGTCGACCCCAACACGGTGCTCGATGTCCTGGTACAGGCGGCCGATGCCGTCTCCGCCTCTCGCCCCGGTGCCCGTCGCGAGTCTGCCGAGAACTACATCAAGCGTCTTGAGAAGCTCGAGGAGATTGCCAACTCCCATGAAGGCGTCGAGCGTACCTATGCCATGCAGGCTGGTCGCGAGGTCCACGTCATGGTTCAGCCGGACAAGATCTCCGATGCCCAGTCCACGGTCCTGGCTCACGATATCGCCCATCAGATCGAGGAAGAGATGGAGTATCCCGGTCAGGTGCGCGTCGTCGTGATTCGCGAGAGCCGCGCTGTCGATATCGCTAAATAACATGAGCGACGCGAACGAGCTCATCTCATTTATCGCGTCGATGTCGGGGGAGGGCAACCTTCGCGTCGAGGAGAACCTTGGCGAGGGTTATGTCCGCCTCCGCGTTTCGGAGGCCGAGAGGCGCCAGGCAAAGCACGACATTCAGCATGTCGAGGATATCGTCATTGAAATGCTCCGTAATGCTCGCGATGCTGGCGCCGACAAAGTCTATCTCGCTACGACCAAGGAAGATGGCGTCCGCACGCTTGTCTTTCTGGATAACGGTTCGGGCGTTCCGCAGGATATGCAAGAGCGAATCTTCGATGCCCGCGTTACCTCCAAGCTCGAGAGCATGAAGATGGACCGTTGGGGCGTTCACGGTCGTGGCATGGCATTGTTTTCGATCAAGCAGAACACCGACGAGGCCCGTGTGGTCACGTCCGGTGTCGATCTTGGCTCGGCCTTTAAGGTGAGCGTTGCGGCCGACCGCCTCAGCGAGCGTGCCGATCAGTCCAGCTGGCCCCAGGCCGTCAAGGATGAGGATGGACGTTATGTCTGTGCTCGCGGTCCGCATAATATTATTCGCGCTGCTTGTGAGTTTGCGCTCGAGGAGTTGCGTGGTTGCGATGTCTATCTTGGTTCTCCGTCTGAGATTGCCGCGACCCTTTATGCTCAGGCGTCAAGTCGGCTCGATACGTCGCGTCTCCTGTTCATTGATGACGAGAGCGAGCTTCCGGTTGTCGATCGTTTAGGCCTTGCCTCTGATGCCGAGGACTTTATCCGTATCTGCTCGGGTTTGGGTCTTGAGATGTCCGAGCGCACGGCACATCGCATTTTGGCAGGGCAGATTAAGCCCGTTCGCGGTGTGACCGCGCGTCTGCTGCGCGAGCGTGATTCGTCCTCGCATGCGCCGGCTCCTGTCGATCTCGCGAAGGATCGTCGCGGGCTACGTATTGCCAAGGATGACATGGCACAGTTTTCGCGTGCTGTGGAGCGGGACTTCAATGACCTTGCCGCCAGGTACTATCTCAACCTTTGCGGCGACCCAAAGATTCGTGTTTCGCGTGATCGAATCACTGTGACCTTCGATCTTGCCAAAGAGGAATAGCATCTTTACCGTGTCCTCTCGGTACGATACAGTTATTGCAGTTAAAACGTACTTTTAAACGCAGGAGTTTCTTCATGGATTGCCTGAAGGTATCAAGCAAATCATCGCCCGCGTCCGTTGCCGGCGCCATCGCCGGCATGGTCAAGGATGGTGTACCCGTCAACATCCAGTGTGTCGGCGCCGGTGCTGTCAACCAGGCCATTAAGGCCGTTGCCATCGCGCGCGGTTTTTTGATCCCAACCGGTTTTGATATTTCCTGCGCGCCCGTGTTCTCCGACATCCTCATTAACGGGGAGTCGCGCACGGCCATCCGCCTTTCTATCTACGTTCACCAGATCAATCGAGCTGCTATGGATAACGTCGTCATGGATGATGTTAAGCCTGTGGCATAGCTTCTGCTTGCCTCGTTTCGCTCCCCAACGTTAGGACTTATGCACATGGATCAGCGTTCCGTACGCGATATTCTTGCCGGTAAAACCTACTTTATCCGCACCTTTGGCTGCCAGATGAATCAGCACGACTCCGAGCGCGTGAGCGGTCTGCTTGATTCGTATGGCTGTCTCATGGCGCTCGATCCCTCGCATGCCGATATCGTTGTCTTCATGACATGCTGTGTGCGTGAGGCCGCCGATACTCGCCTGTACGGTCAGTGCAATTCCTGCAAAAGCCTGCCGCCTTCGCCTTCGGGCAAGCGCGTGGTTGCCGTGGGCGGCTGCATTGCGCAGCGTGATGGCGAGGGCCTGCTCACCAACGTCGATAACGTCAATGTCATCTTTGGCACGCATTCTATCGCACATGTGGCCGAGCTCATTGCCGAGGCGTTCCTTGACGGCAAGCGTCATATCCGCACCAATGAGCATGAGGATACGGATGCCATGAGCATGCCGTGGCATCGCGAGACCCAGTATCACGCCTGGGTGCCCATCATGACGGGCTGCAATAATTTCTGCACCTATTGCATCGTGCCGTACGTGCGCGGTCGCGAAAAGAGCCGCCCCTTCGAGGAGATTGTCGACGAGGTGACTGGTTTGGTGCGCCAGGGCGTGCGTGAGATTACGCTGCTAGGCCAAAACGTTAACTCATATGGTCGCGATCTGTTTGGCAAGCCGCGTTTTGCCGATCTGCTGCGTGCCGTGGGCGATACGGGTGTGGAGCGCATCTTCTTTACGTCTTCGCATCCCAAGGACCTGTTGCCTGAGACCATCGACGCTATGGCCGAGACGCCTGCCGTTATGCCGCAGCTGCACTTGGCCGTCCAGTCAGGTTCGACGCGGATCCTCAAAGAGATGAATCGCCGTTATACACGCGAGGACTATTTGGGCCTGGTCGATCGCATTCGCAACCGTATGCCCGATATCGCGCTCTCGACCGACATTATCGTCGGCTTCCCAGGCGAGACTGAAGAAGATTTTGAGCAGACGCTCTCGCTTGCCGAGACGGTCCGCTATGCCCAGGCCTATACCTTCATCTATTCCAAGCGCGCCGGTACCCCGGCCGCAGAGATTGACGATCCTACGCCGCATGAGGTTATTCTCGAGCGTTTCAACCGCCTGGTTAAGGTTATCGAGACTACGGCGCACGAGTATAACCAGGGTGAGCTTCATACTGTGGTGCCGGCGCTCATTGAGGGAACGAGTAAAAAGAACGACGCGGTCCTGCTGGGCAAGAGTCCTAAGAATCAGACCGTGCATGCGCCTATTCCCGAGGGTTACAGTATAGATCAGCTTGTTGGCAAGATCGTTGATGTTGACGTTGACGTTGCCAAGACCTGGTATTTGTCCGGCTCCGTTGTGGGCGAGCCGCGCTAATGGTTTCTCCCGGGGCAGGTCTTTCCGCCGTTGCGATCGTCGGTCCGACGGCGGTTGGTAAGAGTGATGTTGCCGACCGTTTGGCCGCTCGTCTTTCGTCCGAAGTGCTGTCGTGCGATGCGATGCAAATCTATCGCGGCATGGACATCGGTACCGCAAAGATGACGCCCGATGAGTGTACGGCGCCGCTGCGTCTCGTCGACATTGTAGATCCGGGTGTGGCATATTCTGCTGCGCTTTATCAGGCTGACGCTCGCGCACATGTTGAACGTCTCCTTGGTTCGGGTTGTCTGCCGGTTTTTTGCGGAGGTACGGGGCTGTATCTCAAGGCCGCCCTCGATGAGATGGACTTTCCCTCGGGTGAACTTGAGGACGATCGCCGTGTGGGCTATCAGGAGCTTGCCGAGCGTATTGGCGAGGAAGAACTGCATGCCCTGCTTGCTGAGCGCGACCCAGAATCGGCTGCTGTTATTCATCCCCATAACGTGCGCCGTGTGATTCGTGCGCTCGAGATGCATGATGATGGTATCTCCTATGCAAGGCAAAAAAGTCAGTTTAGTGTTCCGCGCGAGCATTATCATGCTCTATGGTTTGGTCTGACGCGTAATCGCGAGGTGCTCTACGAGCGCATTAACCTGCGTGTCGATCTGATGTTTGAACAGGGTCTTGTCGATGAGGTTCGCGGTCTTATGGAACAGGGGCTGGGAGATGCCCTGACTTCGATGCAGGCAATTGGCTATAAAGAGATCATTGATGCTTTCAATGGCGTGATTTCTATGGATGAGGCTCGCGAACTCATCAAGATGCGTTCGCGTCGCTATGCCAAACGTCAGCTTTCGTGGTTTAAGCGCGATGACCGTATCGTGTGGTTTGATATGGACGAGTTTACGATCGATGAGGTCGTTGAGGACATCCTGCATCGTATTGAGGCTGCCTAATGGCCCGTTTCCCCCTTGTTCCCACGGCACCCGAGCCCGAGCGTGCCATATTAGTTGGTGTTGAGTGGCGCGACAATGAATGGCCGCTCGATCGCTCGCTTGATGAGCTGGAGCGTCTTGCCCACACGGCTGGTGCCCAGTGCGTGGCACGCTTGTCACAGCGTTTGGTAAAGCCGTATCCTAAATCGTTTATCGGTTCCGGTAAGGTTGAAGAGCTGTGCGGCCTGGTGCATCGCATGGATGCCGATGTCGTTATTTTTGACGACGACCTGACGCCCTCGCAGCAATCCTATTTGGAGAAAGCCGTGGGCGAGCCGGTAAAGATTATCGATCGTACGGCACTGATCTTGGATATTTTTGGCCTGCATGCTCAGACGCGTGAGGGACGCCTACAGGTACAGCTGGCACAGCTTCAATATCTGTTGCCTCGTCTGCGTGGCATGTGGAGCCATCTCGCCAAGGAACAGACGCGCGGCGGCATCGGCTCACGCTTTGGTCAGGGTGAAAGCCAGCTCGAGGTCGACCGTCGCCTTATTCGTAATAAGATCGCTGCGCTTCGTCGTGAGCTCAAGCAGGTTGAACAGCGTCGCGATGTTCAATCCAAGAGCCGCATTGAGTCACCGGCGTTTCGCGTCGCGTTAGCCGGTTATACCAATGCCGGTAAATCGACGTTGCTCAATCGTCTGACCGGCTCTACGGTACTTTCGCAGGACAAGCTGTTTGCTACGCTCGACCCGACGACGCGCTCGTATCGTCTTCCCGGCGGTCGCGGCATGACCATTACCGATACGGTCGGCTTTATTCAAAAGCTGCCGCATGGTCTCGTTGATGCCTTTAAGTCCACGCTGTCTGAGGTTCTTGGTGCCGATCTGATCCTTAAAGTTGTGGATGCCTCTGACGAGGACTATGAGCGCCAGCTCGAGGCAGTCGATCGCGTTCTTGACGAGATCGGTGCCGGCGAGCGTTTGACGCTTACGGTGTTTAATAAAATCGATCTTCTCGATAGCGTTGATCGATTGAGTTTCCGTCGTCGCTATCCCGAGGCCGTGCTGTTCTCGGCCCAGACGGGCGAGGGACTCGACGATCTCGTCGACCGTATTGCTCGTGAGGCGGCTGCTACCGATGTGTTGCTCTCTGCTGATATCCCGTATCGCGAGGGCGCCCTCATCACGCTGGTGCATGAGCAGGGAACCCTTTTGCATGAGGAATATCTTGAGGACGGCGTTCGCATTGTGGCGAAGCTGCCGGCCCGTATCGCGCCGCGGCTCGAGCGTTATCGCACCGAGTAGACGAGCTCCAAAATGCCCAGAATGATGGGTTGATGCAGCAGATAAAAGGGGAGTGCATGACGTCCAAGGCTGGCGAGCTCCGGGACGGGATTGGCGTAGGCCCAGCTTGGGGCGGTCTTATCGATTCCCTGCGCTATATGTGCGGCGAAGTATCCTGCAAGATACATAAAGATAAACGGGATGATGGGGTAGTAATCACCTGAGACAAACCCAGGGCTTGGAAATCCCAGCCACGCCAGGTAGGGGACAGGGTAGATCGTTTTGGGGATGCTCCAGGTGAGGGCAAACAACACAAGGCATAGGGACATGCCCCATCTCGCCGATATCTTCTTAAGGACGGGGTCGGTCAACGCCACGATGCCGGTACATGCGGCCATGCAGTAGATGATGCCAAAATTAACCGAATCGTCGACTGAGACAAGTGTTGTTGCCAGCCAGACGACGAGTGCTGCTAAGGCGTATTTGGCGGCACGTTTGATATTGTTGCGCGAAAGGGTGCACATCCAACCCGCGATAAACAAAAATACCCAGCTGATGCTGGCGCGCCAGATGTCTTGAAAGACGGTCTGGGTAAACCAGGGCATATCCCAGTCGTACAGGTAGGCGAGATCGTAGCAAGCGTGAAAACCTGCCATTGAAATCATCGTAAACCCGCGGACGGTATCAAAGATGGTGATGCGTTTTTGCATTACGAGAACCGGCGCATCAAGCCGACGACTTTGCCCAAGATAACGGGATTCGTTGCATAGATAGGCTCCATGGTGTCATTCTCGGGCTGCAGGCGTACGCGTCCCTGCTCCTTGTAGAACGTCTTGACGGTCGCTGAACCATCAATCATGGCCACGACAATTTCGCCGTTCATGGCACTCTTTTGTTCACGGACAATGATGTAATCGCCATTGAAGATGCCGACATTGATCATTGAGCTCCCATGCACCTCAAGGATAAAGGAACCCTGATCGGTGGCGATTTCGGTCGGGATAGTAAAAGTGTCTTCGATATTCTGCTCGGCCAGAATGGGAATCCCAGCCGCGACGCGACCAACGAGCGGTAGCGAGACCGTTCCGCGAGGTGCGGTGGGCTCGTCAGATTTAGAAATTGAGACAGAGGAACCGTCCTCGTTAAAGAGTTCCAGGGCGCGCGGTTTGGTGGCATCGCGCTTGAGTAGCCCGCGCGCCTCCAGAGCAGATAGATGGGCGTGCACGGTGCTGGGGGAGGATAGGCCCACGGCAGAAGCCATCTCGCGTACGCTGGGCGGATAACCCTTCTCCTGCTGATATTCCTTGATGAAGTCGTAAATTTGCTGCTGGCGCTTGGTAATTTTGCGAGCCATCAGGGCATCCTCTCTACCCATGTCAAACAAATGTTCGAATTTTGCTTGACAGGAACAACTGTTCGAAGATAATAATAACCGAACATTCGTTCTCGCGCTAGACATTTTTGTCCGCGCGGCTTGATAAAACTGTTCTCAGCAAAACACGCGAGAGGAGAACATGATGAACGCAACGAATATGGTCCAGGGAAACCTCGCCCTTAAGCTCGAGACGCCTACCGCGCCCGCTTTTACTGTTGTCAAGGGTGGACGTTCCGGTTATCAGCCTTTGCCCGTAAAGTCTGCTCGCACTCAGTATGCTGTTGCCGCGCCGACTCCCGCTGCCCTGAAGGTCTCGACGATTGTTGCCGTCGCCGTTGCGCTCACGCTCTTTTTTGTCCTCGCTACGTCGGTCTTTAGCGCTCGTCACGCCGCGTATGCCGAGTCCGTTTCCAACGTTACCTACGAGACCATTCGCGTTCAGCCTGGTGATTCTCTTTGGTCGCTTGCCGAGGAATATCCAATCGAAGGCCTTTCCACGCAAGAGACTTCCGACATGATCCGTAACGTCAATCATCTGGAGCATGGTTCGCTCGCCGCCGGTGCGCATCTTAAGGTTCCTGCTCGTTCGTAATCATTATCGCGCTGCGCATGGTACCCTTGTTATCGTTTAAGAGGAGGTACCATGCGCTGTCCTAAATGCGGCAAGGCACATACCCGCGTCGTTGATTCCCGTATGCAGGAGTCAAATAACACCATTAAGCGCCGTCGCGAATGTTGCTCGTGTAATTACCGCTTTACAACGTTCGAGCGATGCGAAGACCCAATCGAGGTCATTAAGTCGGACGGAACCAAGCAGCGGTTCGATCGCAATAAGCTGCTCGTCGGCTTGATGCGCGCCACCATCAAGCGCGATATCGACACTAAGAAGCTCAATGAGATTATCGACGACATCGAGGTGGAGCTGCGCTCTCGCACGCTGACGGCCGTCACGTCCCATGAGTTGGGTGACATGGTGCTCAAACGCTTGGCCAAGATCGACAAGGTGGCGTACATCCGCTTTGCCTCGGTCTACCGCGATTTCAAAGACGTCGATGAGTTTCTGCAAGAGCTCGACAAGCTAAGGTGATTCCATGTCCAACATTACCCTCAACATAAAGCGTCTCGATCCCACCGTCGAGCTTCCCAAATACGCCCATCCCACCGATGCCGGCTTGGATCTGCGCTCCAACGAGGACTGCGTCCTGAAGCCTTTCGAACGTCGTCTGGTCTCTACTGGGCTGGCTATCGCACTGCCCGATGGCTACGCCGGCTTCGTCCAGCCCCGCAGCGGTCTCGCCATCAAGCAGGGCCTGTCTATAGTCAACACACCGGGCCTCATCGACGCCCACTACCGAGGAGAACTCAAGGTTATCCTCATCAACCTGGATCCCTCCAACAACATCCAAATCAACAAAGGCGACCGCATAGCCCAACTCGTCATCCAAGAAGTCCCCACGGTTAACCTCGTAGAAGTAGAAGAACTAGACGAAACCGACCGAGGCAACGGAGGCTTCGGCTCCAGCGGCGTCGCCTAGGGGCGCTCATATCCCTCCCTCCCGCCTCTCACACATATCATTCCATGCTCAAACATTCTCGCTTCGCTTCGCTCGCTGCGAAACTGCGCGTGGAACGATATGTGTGAGAGGCGGGCGGGTGGCTACTCGCTTGAAACAATATTTACTTTTCTAGTAAGCCGATGCGACAAAGGGGCTGTCCCTTTGTAGCATCGGCTTACTGTATTTATATTTTCCTGTTTTACCTTTGCAGGTTCTAATGGAGGGGATACCGAAGTAGCTGCTAGTAAGTAAACGCAGCCGCTCTGCCGGAGCCGCCCTTATATCGTTCCACGCGCAGTTTCGCAGCGAAGCGATAATGTTTGAGCATGGAATGATATAAGGGCGGCTCCGGCAGAGCGGCGGACATTCGACTAGCGGATATGCGCGGGTTTTCCGCCCCAGTAGAAGCGGCAGAAGGCTCGTTTGCGCTTTTGGGGTTTGCCTACGAGCTCCATGGTTGCGATAGCGATGTCCTCCGCTGCGTGGGGGCGGCGTAGTACTTCGCCGTTGATGAGTAGGGCTTTGAGTGATTCGGGATGGTCGTGCAGGTGGCGCAGGGTTACGATGAGCTCTCGTGCCGTGGTGACGTGCATGCTGGCGCCCATGCCGGTAAGCATGGTGGTGTTGGCCTTTTCCTGGCCATAGGACTTGCCCAGCAGGATCATCGGCAGATGAGCACACAGGCACTCGGTGACGGTGAGTCCGCCCGATTTGAGGATTGCCAGGTCGCAGCCGTGCATGAGGGCCGCCATGTCATCTACGTAGTCCAGTACCGTCACGTTGTCGAGCTTCATGGCGTCGAAGAGCGTCTTGAGTCGGGTGGCGTATTCCTTATCCTTGCCCGGTAAAAAGACAAAGTGCATGTCCTCAAAGCTGCGTAAGAAGGGGAGCGTGTGGTCCATCGCGGCACGGAAACGCACGTATGGTTGGGGCAAACTGGCGCCGGCCATCACCAATACGACGGTTTTGTCTATGGGGAGATTGAACTTGCTGAGCTCATCTTCTCGTTTGTAATCTGAATCGAAACCGGCTCGGATGGGGATGCCCGTTATGCGGATCCTTGACTCGGGAACTTTGCGCGGGCGCAGCGTTTCGGCCATAAACTCGTTGGCCACGCAGAACAGGTCGGTGTCCTTGTGGGGCCAAAAGCCTTCGACTTCATAGTCTGTTGGTACGCAGATGACCGGGTAATCGATACCCGTGATGACGCGGGCGCCCACGGCAACATTGGCTGCTGTGATGTGCGTTGCGACCACGGCTATAGGCCTGCGGCGACGAATATATTCGTTGAAGGCGGGGAACATAATTCGCGACCATGCCGTGCCGCCACCCCAGAGAAGATGTCCCGTAAGCGTATATCGCCAGGTCAGGTCGTAAATGGGACGCGTGGCGCCGGTAAACGACGCTGCTGTTTTATTACCATCGAACCTAATGCGTCCAAAATCGAGGATATCCAGGACTTCGATCTCAATATCCTCAGGGATTCCCTTGGTGCCGCGGATAAGGTCAAATGCTTGTGCAATCGCGTTGGCGGCGGCTTTGTGGCCCGATCCAACCGATGCGTGCACAATGGTTACTAGGGGTTTTTGTGCAGGTGAAACGGTCATTTGCTCCGGTTGGGGAGTAGCTTGCATGGGCAGGGGAGCGCTATTGCCCGTCTGCGTTTGATCCATCGATAACTCCCCTTCAGCTTTGTTACGCGATTTAACATTGTAGTGCATGAGTGTCATGTTCACGTAAATTTGGGTATGAGCGCAAAGAACGACAACGTTTCGACGAGAGGATTCTTCATGACTACCGATCAGCCGATTGATGTTGCGATTATCGGTGGAGGCCCCGCGGGCTATGCTGCCGCCATTTACGCTGCGCGTGCCAACCTGATGACGACCGTTATTGAGCAGGGCATGTCGGGTGGTCAGATCGCCACGACCAATGAAGTCGAGAACTATCCGGGCATTCCGCTCTTGAGTGGTGCCGAACTCGGCGAGCGTTTTCAGCAGCATGCAGAGGGCCTGGGAGCGCAGGTCGCATGGAGCATGGTTACGGGTATCGATTACGATGCCGATGCAGCGCTGTTTACGGTGCATCACGACATGGGCGATACGCTGGCCTCGAGCGTTATCGCTTGCATGGGTGCCACCCCGCGTCCGGCAGGTTTCGCTGGCGAGGATACCTATCGCGGTCGTGGCGTTTCATATTGCGCAACATGTGACGGCATGTTCTTCCGCGGCAAACAGGTCTTTGTAATCGGTGGTGGCAATTCGGCATGCGAAGAGGCATTGTTCCTGTCAGACATTGCCAGCAGTGTGACCATCGTGCTGCGCCGCGACCAGTTCCGTGCGCCCGATGGTGTTGTTCAGAAAGTACTCGAAAAGGACAATATTACAGTTAGGTACCAAACTAGTATTGTGGAGCTCTCGGGCGAAGCCATGCCAACGACGATCGCCTTTAAGGACAATTCATCCGGGGAAATTCATACCGAGTCATTTGAGCCCGGCTCTTTCGGCATCTTTGTCTATACCGGGACGCAACCCCATACCGAACTTGTCGAGCATCTAGTCGATCTGGCGCCTGATGGCGGCATTCTGACTGATGAATCCATGGCGACCCGCACGCCAGGTCTATTTGCCGCTGGCGATATCCGTTCCAAGCGTTTGCGCCAGGTTGTGACCGCGGTTTCTGACGGAGCCATAGCGGCAACCAGCGCATACGCATTTCTCCGTAGATAAGTACGATAATATATCTTATGTAAGGTTGCTATCTTTAAAACAAAGTGGTTGGACGGTGCATCAATGTGCTGTCCAGCCTCTTTTACTTTCCTGCTATATAGTATGCAAAACTAGATAACCTAGAATACAATATAGCTAATGAACGGAGGATCCTTATGAACCACGCCAAACGCGTTATCCCGATGTCCGGTTCGTCGGTCAGCATTAAGCCTGAGGATATTCAGCCCACTGTGCTGCCCGATGCATTTATTCAGTCCGATATCGTGCGCAAACTCAATACGTTGAGTCTGCCGCGCTATGACCAGTTGCCCAATGTGACACTCTACCGCGACCAGGTTATTGAGTATGTTGCGCTTTGGATGGAGCCGCTGTCCATTTGCGTTGAGCAGCCTATCATTACGCCATCGATGATCAATAACTACGTGAAGGTCGGCCTGGTGCCTGCTCCGGTCAAAAAGCAGTATGGTCGCGAGCAGATTGCCCGCCTGATCGCTATCTGCATCTTTAAGCAGGTGCTACCTATTGCTGCGGTGCAGGCGCTCTTTAACATTCAGCGTTTGAGCTACGATGCCCCGACGGCCTTCGACTATGTGGTCGATCAGCTCGAGGCATCGATTCGTTCGGCGTTTTCTGTCGAGCAGACGCCGGTTCCCGATACGGCGCATCAGGTAACGCGTGAGTCGCTGCTTGTGCGCAGCGCGGTTTCATCCTTTGTTTCGAAAGCGTACCTGATGAGCTATCTCAAGTTCAACGGGTTTAATAGCTAGCCGACGTATAAAACGGGCGGGACAAAGAGCCATCTGTCGCTTTGTCCCGCCCGTATTTTGCTGGTTGGACTTTATTTGCCCGAAGCTACGCCCATGCCATAGCCGATGATGAGGCCGTGCATCTCGGCGTAATAGGAATCCAGGCCATTGCAGGGCATAATGATGGTCTTGGAGTCGGGCCAATGCTCAATAATGCGATCGGCCAGCGCCTGGGCGCTCGATACGTTTTCCACATGGTCGATGACGACCTCACCGCCCGTAAAGCCCTCGGCTTCCATGGTGTCGATGATCTTGTTGAGCATCTTCTTTTCGCCACGCGTGTGCCCGACGAGTTCGATTTTACCGGCCTCACTCGCCGTGCCCAAAATGCGGATATTGAGCTTGTTGGCAATGACGCCGGCTGCCTTAGGGATACGTCCGGCTTTGGCGAGGTTTTCGTAATTGCACAAACTGAAGAGGATTTTGCTGTTCTGTTCAAGACTATCGAAGTATGCGCAAGCATCCTCGAATGAGACATCCGGGTTGCTTGCAAGATAGCGGTCGAACAGCAGGAAAATGAGGTCCATTTTGCCGCCAGCTGCGCGTGAATTGACTAGATGAATCTGTCGGTCCGGTTCCTCGGCAAGAACCATATCGCGAGCCGTGGCTGCCGCGTTGTAGCTGCCCGACACGCCCTCAGAGATCGGCATGCAGATGGTCTTGTCTGCCAATTTGAAGAGCTCGGCCCACTCCCCTACGCTGGGACAAGCGCTCGAAGAAGCGTTCGTCTCCGCCTGAACAGCGCAGTTGAGCTCATGAACATCAAGCGAAAGGTCATCGACGAATTCACGCTCCCCCACTCGAATTTTGAGGGGCGCAAATGAAAAGGTGGTATGGGGCGCGGTCGGTTGCCAATCGCGGAGGTTGCAGCTTGAATCGGAGATAAGTGCCCAGCTCATAGAGGGTCCTTTCTAATTGTTCCCTAACAATTATAGCCATCTTGCAGACCGATTGGGTCGCTATCTAGTATTCAAAACTTGATAGCGACCTGCACGAAAGGTAAAAGAATGGACCCCATGACTCAAAGCCACGAGGTCCATATCCGTTTGCTTTATCTGAATACTTAGTAGCGCACGAAGATGTAGTTATTGTTCATGCCGGCGGCAACAGAGCTGATGATAACACCCGTGTTGTAGTCGGAAGCATGAATCATCTGACCACCACCGATGTAAATGCCGGTGTGGTACGAGTTGACCACAACGTCACCGGGCTGCGGATCGGACACACGCGTCCAGCCCATAAAGGTACCCGTGGTGCCCAGGCGGCAATAGCGACCAGTGAGGCAATAGCTAACAAAACCAGAGCAGTCGAAGCTGTTCGGGCCAATTCCGCCCCAGGAATAAGCGCAACCAAGCTTACTGTATGCACGCGATACAACAGAACCGCCGTCGACGGACTGGCTCGGAGCAGAAGGCGTCGGAGCCGGAGCAGGTGTGGAGGGCTGCGGCGTCGGAGCAGGTGCCGGCGTAGGAGCCGGAGTGTTGCCGCCCTGGTTGTTGTTATTGCTGGTCTGGCCACCGTTGTTGGTCTTCTCGGTCGTACCGGCAGTCTCGTTGCTCACCGTGGCCTTCTCGGCGGTGCTGGCGTTGATGCCGGCCTGCAGCGCGGCGTTGGCCTCGGCCTCTGCGGCAAGCTCGGCTTGCAGCTGCGAATCCAGGGAGTTTACGACGTTCTGGGCTTCAGCCTGCTGGGCGTTAAGCTCGTCAACCTTCTTTTGCGTGGTGGCGACGTTCTTCTCCTGCTCGGCCTGCTTATCGGTGAGCTGCTGCTTAAGCTCTTTGACCTCTTGAATGGTCTGAGCTTGCTTATCGGAAACTTTGCCGTAGTAGAACAAACGGTTGAGCATATCGCTCAGGTCATCGACACCCGTCAGAACCTGAAGCAGGCTCAGACCGCCGGTTTTGTACTCGCCGGCGACATAGGTCGAGAGTTTGGCCTGACCATCGGCGATCTCCTGCTGCTTTTGCGTGATCTCGCCAGCAGTCTGATCGAGTGCCTGCGTCTGCGTGGCGAGCTCATCGTAAATCTGCTGGGTTTGGGTACCGATCTGCTCGAGCTTCGTACGAGCAGCGGCAAGGTCGGATGCGGTATCGGCGTAGGCAGGAGCCGCGAGGCCCAAGCCCAAAACACAAGCGAGGGTTGCCGTAGCAGCGCAGCGTGCCATGTTTTTGTGCGTGTTTGCTGTGCGCATGTAGCTTCCTTTCCAGTAACTAAGGGTAACGGCTAGTCCACCGTCACCAGGCTAAAGAGCTCCACATCGTCATCAGACGGCGTGAGCTTCTCGCGCGGGTTGAGAAACGCAAGCTCAAGGATACAACCGTAACCGACAAGCTTTGCGCCCATATCTCGCACCAGTTTACCTGTTGCCTCGACGGTTCCGCCCGTCGCGACCAAGTCGTCCAGAATCAACACGGTATCTTTAGAGCTGATAGCGTCGGCATGGATCTCAATGGAATCCGTTCCGTACTCGAGCTCGTAGCTCTGGCTCACGGTCTCGCGCGGTAGCTTGCCCGGTTTACGTGCGGGAACAAAGCCGGCGCCAAGGGCTACAGCCACCGGTACGCCAACCATAAAGCCGCGAGCCTCGGGGCCCACGACCTTGGTGATTCCCATGCCGGCAAAGTGCTCGGCGAGGGAATCGGTCATGGCTTTGAGCGCCTCGGGATTGCCAAAGAGCGGCGTGATGTCTTTAAAGATGACTCCGGGCTCGGGATAGTCGGGGATGTCGACGATTTGAGATTCGAAGTCGTACATTGCATGACCTTTCAATGGGTTGCCGGATAAGCGGCAACTGTTATTTGCCCGCGGTGGCGGTGCCGGATTGCGAAGGGGTGACGACCTTGAGCGGCTTTACGAGGGAATCCTCGTGCGAAGCCGGCGCGCCTATCTCTTCGTTTTTGGCCTTGGTTGACTCGGAGCGAGTGATTTCCTCATCGAGTGCATCGATGTCGGCGTCCTCGACCACGGCGTTGAGCGACTCAAAAACGCGGTTCTTGAGCAGCGCGGTGTGCACGCCCTCCGTCAGGTCGTGAAGCTTCTTAAACGCACGCTCGAGCTTGGCGTCGCGCTCGTCATCGGAGGTATCCATTCCGAGCATGCTCACGAGCACCTGCTCAAACATCGAGGACTCGCGGTTGGCGGAAGACACGTACTGGCGCAGGTTGCGCGGCTCGATATGGAAGCGTGACAGCTCGGCGCAGTAACGGATAATCGGAAAATCGCGGCCATCGACGAGCTCACGATTCTGCGGACTCTTGATGATGCGAATGAGGTCGTTCTCGGCGAGCGAGCGGATAAACGAAATCTCGACGCCCAGCATATCGGGAATGGTCTCGATGGGATGCAGCTTTTGTTTAGTCTCCTTGGGCTCCGTCTTGAGCGGAACATCGGACAGCAAGCCCACCTCGTAGGCGAGCGTTGACAGGTCCGTGGCATTTTCCAAGCGCTGCTTAATCACGTTGAGCGGCATGTAGCGAGTCTTCTGCAAGTGCAGAATGACCTCTAGGCGATCAACGTCCTCCTTGGAGTACTGACGGTATCCCTTAGGCGTACGATGAGGGGTAATGAGCCCCTCATCCTCTAGAAATCTAATTTTTGAGTTCGAAAGATCGGGGTATGCGCCTCGAAGTAGGTTGACGACTTGGCCGATACTCAGATAGTTGCGTTCGGCCATGCCCTACTCACCGGTTTCGATGCGCTCCGGCGTGCTCTCGTGGTAGATGAGCGTAAACGTACCGATCTGGACGGAAGAACCGTCGTGCAGCGGGGCTGCATTGACGATGGCACCGTCGACCCAGGTGCCATTGAGCGAGCCCAGGTCCTCGATGCGAGCGCCGAGGCCCTCGCGAATAATGCGCGCATGGCTGCGCGATACGGTCATGTCATTGAGGAAGATACCGTTCGCAGGATCGCGGCCGATGGTGGTCACGTCGTCCTCGAGCTCAAAGGCGGCACCAGTCTGCGGACCCTTGACGATGGACAGAACGGGGGCGGTGATGCGCACGTTGGCCATGAGGTCGGGAACGGTGACGTCGCTTGAAGGCACGCGGAATACGCAGGTAGCGTCAGCAGTCTTATCATTCTGAGGCATATTGTTAACCATGTTGTCCATGACAACCCCTAACTTATCGCGGACGTGCCGCAAATAATGAACCGTACGTAATCATACCCCAACGAATCAGTCTTCGATTTCAGGGTTCAGAAAGTCGATGTCCTCGTCCTCGGGATGCGTGAGAGCCTGTTTAATGGCCGCTCCGCCCTTAATGGAGTAGATGACAGCCGTGAGCATGGAGAAGATCACGCCGCCGTACACAAAGAAGATGCCGAGGGGCACCGAGCTTCCGTTGAGGCCCGGGAAGGCCGTGAGGGTTGAAGGTAAAAGTTGCAGGCCGTCAACAACGGGGAACCCGAGCAGCATGAGCGAGAATCCGGTCATGAGCAGCGCTGTGGCAATCTTTCCGGGGAAGACGACATCGATGGGGCGACGGTGATAATGACGCACGATAAGCGTGCCGATGCCCAGATAGATATCGCGGCCAATAATGAGCACGCAGACCCAGATGGGTAGCTCTCCGCGGACCACCAGTCCCAAGACGCCGGTGAACAGCAGCGCACGGTCGCAGATGGGATCCATGACCTTGCCGAGCCATGAGACCGTCTTAGTCATGCGGGCGATCTGACCGTCCATCCAGTCGGTGGAGGCGGCAACGGCGTAGATAACGATGGCGATGACGCGGTTGTTGTCCGTCACAAACAGGTACAGAAATACCAGGGTGAGGATCAGGCGCGTAAAGGTGATGAAATTGGAGATCGTAAAGATCTTATTCGACGGGTAATCGGAAGTGCCGATAAGCTCCTTTTTGATCTTCTTTTTGATGCCCACAGGACTCCCCCGCTGGTTAACGACAAAACTTTCGATACTATACCCGTTCCTGCGATGTCTATCCAGCGCAAGCATAGAGAGTCCAGACATGTGGAGGACGTTGCTGGTCGGCACGTGGAGTCGCATTTGTGTACATCAGCCCCCAAAGATGCCAAAAATTAACGGCGCTGGTGAGGTGCTCTTCGCGTCAAGTCACTTTGCTTTCGAGCGCAAGGGACGCTCGAGCCAGGATGGAGAGGGCGAAAGCTACACCCTCACCGACCTCGACGGAGTCAATCGCATCGACTGCAAAAGCGGCTTCGGGTTCTACGCAGAGCCGAGGGCCGAGTCACAGTGGGCAGCAGCAAAGCGTGGTCCTGGACCTTCGCCAACGTTTCGCTGCGCAAGCTCTTTGAAGCATCGCTTGCGACGGGAAACCCGATAAGGTGGAGCTAGAGATGGCGGCGTTCACCTTTTGGTTCCACCTGCCAGCACCTCCTCTCTCGATGCCGCAAGGGTTTCTTCGTGGTGATAGACCGACACCGTTCATCGTTGTTACGGGCTCGTTCGCAAAGTCGTGAACACGCTCCCCTCTTGTTCAGCGCATAATGGTGCACCGTGTGCGGCTGTGCGGTCGCACGCTAAAGGAGATGTGCCCGCATGGGCATCGAGAGAGAGGATGCAGCATGAACCTGAGGGAGAAGTACGGTGAGTGGGGCCTGATCCTGGGCGCGACCGAGGGCGTCGGCAAGGCGTTCTGCGAGAAGATCGCCGCCGGCGGCATGAACGTCGTCATGGTCGGCCGTCGCGAGGAGAAGCTGAACGTGCTCGCAGGCGAGATCCGCGAGACCTACGGCGTGGAGACCAAGGTCGTGCGCGCCGACTTTAGCCAGCCCGGCGCTGCCGAGACCGTCTTCGCCGCGACCGAGGGCCTGGACATGGGCTTCATGAGCTACGTGGCCTGCCTGCACAGCTTCGGTAAGATCCAGGACACCCCCTGGGAGAAGCACGAGGCCATGATCAACGTCAACGTCGTGACCTTCCTCAAGTGCTTCCACCACTACATGCGGATCTTTGCCGCCCAGGACCGCGGCGCCGTGATCAACGTCTCGTCGATGACCGGCATCAGCTCCAGCCCCTGGAACGGCCAGTACGGCGCGGGCAAGGCCTTCATCCTCAAGATGACCGAGGCCGTGGCCTGCGAGTGCGAGGGCACCGGCGTCGACGTCGAGGTCATCACCCTCGGCACCACCCTAACCCCCAGCCTGCTGTCCAACCTCCCCGGCGGCCCGCAGGGCGAGGCCGTCATGAAGATCGCCCTCACCCCCGAGGAGTGCGTCGACGAGGCCTTTGAGAAGCTGGGTAAGGAGCTCTCCGTCATCGCCGGCCAGCGCAACAAGGACTCCGTCCACGACTGGAAGGCAAACCACACCGAGGACGAGTACATCCGCTACATGGGCTCGTTCTACCGCGACTAGCAACTGCGGAACACACGCGCGAGGCTGCATACGGGTTCGCAGGTAGAGATGCGAGTGCGAGGGTTTCTTTGCGGGGACGTGCGGATGCGGCGCCTGCGAGGGAACCCTCTTTTCATGGGTGGGCGCGACGGTATCTCTGCGCTCATCGTCGAGGGCGACCTGCCCGGCTCCCTCGCGATCTCCCCGCACGGGACCCCGCGCCCCGGCATCCTCTGGACCGTGTCCCGCTTGTGCCCAGTGGCTCGGCCGATCCGGCCCTCAGGGTATCGGATTCCCGCATTCATCCGTACTTGTTCGGATGAATGCGGGAGGTGTTCGGATGAGGTTGATATTCAAGGTGTAGACCTTTTTCTTGGTACTCCTCAAATGCGGCAGGGTTTTTCGAGTTTGTAGATGCTAATATAACCCTGCTCTCGAAAGAGGGCTCAGTCCCGGCTGGTAAACCTGACGTTTGGCGTGGTGTGCGTGACACGCATAGCGGGCATGACCGCGATAGAATTTTCCATGCGGAGGGGCTCGACCCCATAGCGCCCCGAGGGTTTCGGGGAGGGCGAACTGGCGGGCAGGGAACCGGGATACAGGCTGTCCGGAAGGAGGGGTGTAATGCCTCTTCTTCTTTTTTGCCACATCAATCTTCTGGCTTGATAGGTTTTTCGTGCGTGTGATTGGGTTGCGGAAGGGATTGGCATGAGAGTTGCGGAAATTGCGGAAAGGGTCGGTTGCGATCCTGAGTCTGCGTATGCGAAATTCGCCGACACACGTGAAGGCACACGCTTTCACAACATGCAGTGGCCCATTTTCGTCACCGACGAAAACTATCGCTCGTTTTGCAAGGCGCTGGCAGATTATGCCAACTCAGAGGAAGGCCCCCAAAGCAACGGCCGCCATGAATTGTTCCTGAGCGTGCACGAGCTGTTCGAAAAGGGCAACGAGATTGGCGGCGCCCTGAAAAAGCGCCACTACAACTTGGACAAATCGTTCATAGGCACGGACGAGGCAAATCTCATGCTGCTCAAAGCGGCGCATAAGGGAATGACCCAGCAAGCGATCGCCGCGTACCTGGGCTGCTCGCGCACGGCGGTGCAAAAACGCCTGAGCGCCCTGGCAGGCGGCGTGCGTTTTGGCGACTCCTACATCAAGGCCGAGCCGACAAGCCGCGGCGGCCTGAAGTCGACGGCTCGCCCGATCTTCCTGCCGCTGCGATTGCATGAGGTGTACCTGATGCTGTCGGCATTAGGCGAGTTTCGAGCGGAACGGTCAGGCGGGGACCCAGAGCGCGTCTTGGCCGATGATCTCGCTGGCAGAATCTATTCCCAGCTGAGCGACTACGCAAAGGGCGGGATCGACAGGGCATTGACTGAACGAGGGATTCGCCGCGGTGGGCAAAGGCCCGACTTCGACTCAAGCGAGGTGTCCGTTTTAGATCGCATTGTCATGTACGAGAAGATGGGCCTCGACCTTAAAGTCGTGCTTGTAAATGGAGGTAAGCTCGTCGGCCGCTACGCGCGCCACGCCGATCTTCAGAAATGCGTAAACGCCGCCGAAATAGGCAAAGATGACCGCTGTTTCGTGTTGCGACTCTTGGATGGAACATACTGGGCGGTCTACGATTCTCAAGTAGTGAGCGTAGCAGCCGCACCCGGGGATTAGGTTGCGGCCAAGTCCCTCGTCCGCCCTCCCAGGCGGTACCGCTGCGGTCGATTTCATGTTTGCTTACAGGCAAAACAGCCGCCCTTGCGTTTTTCTAAACGCAACCTCTTCGTGCGCTCGTAAAAAATTGAATCGATAAAAACTGGCAACAACGCTTCTGAACGGGTATCCTTTCGCAGGATGCGCCTCGAACAGCGCTTTCTGCCTGCGCGATTTCGTGCATGGCCGTCCTTTTCGTTCTATTTCTTAAAATGACAATCTCAGGTTTTCACGCCTTTTCGGCTTCAGACTGTATGCTGCAATCAGCTCGAGCGACCGAAGCCCATCACAACACCGAAAGGCGTGAACCATGAAGTACAATGAGAAGCGCAACAACGCCTCAGCCCGTCACCCCGAGACTGCACCCTCGATCATCAACTTCGCGTACGGTAGCAACCTTGATATCCATCAAGTTGAAACCCGCTGCCCCGGCGCGGTGCTGCTGGGCAAAGCGACCCTGAACGGCTATGAACTGGCGTTCGACACCGCCGGATACCTATCCGGGTTGGGCGCGGCAGGTAGAAAGGCATGTCTTTATCATCTAAAAAAACAGCCGGTGACCCATTCGTGACCCATCTGGTGACCCAGCATAAAAAAAGGTCAGGCACTAGGTGCCTGACCTGCAAACTTCTGGTCGGGACGACTGGATTCGAACCAGCGACCCCTTGACCCCCAGCGGGCCCAGAATGGCCCTGACCTGTGGTTATTTTGTTAAAGCACGCGCAGATAGCGCAAGTAGAGCGTTTTTACGTATGTAAATTAACCCAGCTCAGCGCGTTTTGTCAAGTTAGAATATTATCGGTTTTGCGGAGCGCGGTGCAGCCGATGACTTAATCAACGGGGGTAGGAGCCCCGAATCGTCGTCTCCCCGGGTTCCCGCAGGTGGGCCCATCTGTTTCTAATCAACTGTGGATTTAGGAGCAGACATGAAAAACGAGAAATGCAGCAATAAAACCTTACGCGTATGCGGACCCGGCGGCGTGAGGAAGAACAAGGGCAAGTGGCAGGCCGTCGTGACGGTGGCCGACGAGATGACCGGGAAGAAGGTCCAGAGGACCAAGAACACCGGCGTGCCCTGCCTGAAGCAGAGCACGAGGGGAAAGGCGGCGGCGATGCGCTTCCTCTCGGAATTCAGGTCGGAGATCGAGCTCGAGCTCGCCGAGGCTGAGGAGGCGAGGGCCGCTGTCGGCGCCGGGCTTCCCGCCGAGAAGCGTGACGACTACGCCGCGCTGCCGCTCTCCGAGGCGCTCGAGAAGTTCATCGACTTCTGCCTGGAGATGAACAGGATCACCCCGACCACCCGCGACGACTACCACTACAGCGCCCTGCACATCGAGCGCGACGAGCTCGGCCTCGTCCCCGTGAACGAGGTGACGACCGACGACGTCAACGCGTGGTCGAGGCGCAGGATCGCCCTGGGCACCGCTCCGGACACGCTCAACAAGTCCTTCAAGCTCGGCAAGCGGCTCTACGCCGTCCTGCTGAAGAGGAGCAACGACACGATCGGGAGGAACCCGTTCGACGGCGCCCTCGCGCCCAGGGTCATCGCCAGGCCCAGGAACGCGCTGCGCTCCGACCTCGTGCCGAAGCTCAACTCGGTGACCTCGATGATGCCGGACTCGACCTTCAGGCGGGCGGTCGTGCTCGCCCTGCACACCGGGATGCGCATCGGCGAGGTCTGCGGCCTGCGCTGGTGCGACGTCGACTTCGAGTCGGGGCTCATCACGGTCAGGCACTCGGTGGCCTACGTCAAGGACAGGGGCTCCTTCATCAAGGACACCAAGAACCACGACCTGAGGACGATCCCCATCGACCCGGTGGGCCTGCTCCCCTTCCTGAAAGAGATCCACGATATCGATTCGCAGAGGCTCCGGGAGGCATCGGCCCTCGGCCTGCGCGACCTCGCGGACAGCTACGTCGTGTCGCGGCCGGACGGCTCCTTCGCCACCACCAGCTACATCCGCAGGGCGTTCAAGACGTTCTCGGAGACCAACGGCCTCATGGGCACCAACGACGAGCTGATCACGTTCCACGGCCTGCGCCACACCTTCGCGACGCAGTGGATCCGCCACGGCGGCGACATCAAGGCGCTGCAGTCGATCCTCGGGCACAAGGACGCCATGGTCACGCTCAACGTCTACGCCGACATCGAGCCGATGTCCAAGATCCAGAACATGCTTCGCGTGTCGCCGAGCCTGTGGCGCGGCTATCTCGGCCTGAGGGTGGACCCCGGCCCCATGTTCCAGCAGAAGATCCGCGAGGCGATCGAGACGCTCGAGGCGTTCGGCTACGGCATCTCCGAGCCCGACGACCGCAACGTCCTCATCCGCGACGTTCAGACCATCAGCCGCCTCTACCCCACCGAGTACGCGGCAGTGCTGGGGGCCATCCCGACCGAGGCGACCGTGGTCGAGTAGAGGCTGAGGCATTCGCTTTCCCAAATCCGTAGTGCAAGTACGGGAATGTGGAAACGCGTTTAGATAGATTCTACCCGGTCTTCTCGGTTACGCAAATGCGGCACGGGTTTCCGCGAACGCGGACGTCCGTGCCCTTCTTTTTACGATTGCGCAATGCGTCCGCGGGAATGCAGGCGGCTTTCGGGAAGCCCCGACGGCAGCTCTCTCAAAAATGGGAGCATGGCCCGAGGGCGCCCATGGGCGACCCACCCGCCGTTCGGCCGGGCGGCGGCGTGTAGCCCCGTAGGCGTGTAGCCGTGTAGCGGCGTAGGCCGCTACGGGCACGGCGCGGAAGATTACCGTGCGCGTGGTCGCTTGCCTGAAGGCGATAGCCCGTCTGGGATATACACTTATATATAGGTGCGTTCCCGACCCGATTGCGAAAACTTGTCGCCTGCGGCATGGCGGGAAAATTACAATCGAAGACAATGGGTTAATCCGAAGGAGGAAGCGGCGATGAAATGGCTCGTTGAGGACTGCGAGAACCCCTCGGCCCCCGTGGGCAACCGTCTCGATGCCGTCACTCGCTCCCGTTCGGTTTTCGCTGCCAACCCGTTCGTCAAAAAGGCCGTACTGTTCGGCTCGTTCGCAAGGGGCGAGCAGAAGGATTCATCCGACGTCGATTTCTTCCTCGGGCTGGATCCGTCCTGCACGTCCTCCGATTACCTGTCCATGCTCGACTCGCTCGCGTCCGCACTCGGCAGGGACGTCGACGTCACCGTGAGGCTCAATGGTGCCACGGACAGGTTCATCGAAAACCTGAAAACGGAAGGCGTACTTATATATTTTAGGGATTGAGGCCCGGTGCGTGCGACGAGGGGTGTATGCCACCTACCGCCTTCTCCTCGGCGGGTTCCGCTCGAACGCACACGCGATGATCGCCGCGCACACGGTCCCGAACGCCAGCAGGAGTCCCCAGGCTATGTAGATGACCGGGCCGAAGACAGTGAAGAAGCGCTGTATGCCGGTCTTGTCCGCCCACGGTATGCCGGCGCCCCTCGCGCGTACCAGTTTCTCAGCCAGCATGGTTCCTCCCCCTGCCGCGACGCGTGCGTCTGCGGCGAACGCCTTTCCGTGAATCCGATGATATCTGCTCGTGCGGACATTGCCGCTGCGGCAAGACCGATGGAAAAAGCCGGCGAAGTGTATAGGCTCGAATGGGTTCGGATACAGCCAACCCTAGGGAAGCCGCAACGCATGCAGCGGCATATCCTCCCCGCCCCGCCTGGGGCCACTCGATGGCTGAACCGTGCCCGGCAACGAGCCCAAGCCGGCCAGACCCCTTCATCCGTCGGGGGCCTACGGCAGCATCCCGTCGGGAAACACCATCTCGACGAGTTGGTCTTTGGAATACCTCGCGGTGTCGATCTCGCCCTCATAGGGGTCCATGTAGCCGTGGAGCCAGACGACCAGCTCGCGGCCCTCCGCCTCGTTCTCGCCCATCCCGATCAGCTCATCGACGGACATGTCGGCGCGGTCGCGTGTGGCGTCATTCCCCGCGAGCTCCCAGCCGAGCTGCAGGGCGCACCTCTCGTGCAGGCTGGGTCGTCCATCCCGATCTCCTTTAGGTCGAGCGGGGACGACCACTTGCGGTACGGGATATCATCGTACTGGAGGGCGACGTTGAGGTACTCGAGCGGCTTGTAGACCTCGCGCAGGTCGCAGTACTGGAATAGGACGTCGCAGTCGATCTCGGTGTTGGCCGTGCGCCACAACATGAGGCCGAATCCGCCCCCGGCTGGACAGGCCAACAACGAAGGAGCACACGGAACCGGCGCGGCGTTACAACCGTCCCGGCAAGCGTGTCACTTGGCCAAGTCATGATGCTGACAAACCCGGAAATGCTCCAACGGAGCGCCGAACGAGCGTAACAATATACAGCCGTGCAACACGCGTTGGACGACCAGAACATCCCAAACAAAGGCCTGTCGGTCCTACCTTCAAGCCCAATAGCAAAATGTGCATCAGCGGATTTGCAGCGATACAAGTCTCAACCGTCACCATCACACCGCAGCGCGCCTAGTCCCACTCATCCTACTGCAAATGTCACAGAACGAGAAAACGACCAGCTTAACATGCCAACCTTTATATCCGCACGCGCGTAATTCAACTCATAAGGACCGGCTATCCCTTACCTGTGACACAATCTCAAACGCACAGAACAGAATCATCAGTCCAATCATCGCATAAGAGGCAGCCGAACCTTCAAGCACTATTCCACAAAGAACAATTTCCGCGCCGCCAATAAGAACTGTTATCAGGCGCTCTGCCTTTTTGCTCTCGCCGTTCGCATAAAAAGGCGGCAAAGCGCACAAGATCACATATAGCCCGGGAAGGGAATACAGGATCGATAGTCCAAGCCCCCCATCAACCGCAGTGCTTTGCGTAAGAATCAACTGAACCCAAACGGCAATTATCACTGAGCAGGTTGTCGATAAAAGAAGACTAGAAATATAGCACGCAACAAAGTCCCGTCGCATTCGAACAGAGAAATCCGCGAACTCTCTTCGCCGCGTGGAAACAATAAGGTACACAGAAATTGCAATAGAACCAATCAGAGAAAACAGCGGAACAACCAGCAATTCAAGCTTATTACCCCATCGATCAACCACACCCCCACTCCAATGAGCGGGAATTGTATCAGGGAGGACTGACCAAGCCGCCCATAGAATCAGAAATGGAAGAAAAGAGAGGATGAAAGATGATAACACTGCAGTAATTTTTTTTGAGGCTCTCATCGATTCCGCATCTCCTTGCGCGCCCACATTCCACTCCGCCTTAAATCAAGTATAAATAGATGGCGCTCGGTATTATTGGCGCAATCGCGATAGCGATTACCGCCGTTGTTTCTTTAAAAATGGTAGGAATACATGCCTCCAAGAATTGATATATCGATTGACTAGCTGCCCGAAGCGTCGAGCCTTCTTGATGGACATGACTATTCGTCACAAATCATTCAGCGTATCGCCAGGGTTCCAGTAATACTCGATGCATCGGGATGCCCTCATTCCCCTTTTTTCGAAGTTGAATATGATGACAGGACGATTAGGTTTACAAGTGAAGCAAGTTAATAATCTATGTGGTCAATATAATACCGTTGAACCCGCGTATCGATACCGCTCAGCCATTCGCCTCGCCCCCATCTTACGCATCTTCATCCGGTCTGTTACTTTTAATCTAACAATTCTTTGAGGAACGTAGGTGCTTCTAAATGTACTGTCGACTTCTTCTCAAACTAATCCTAAGAGACAAGGCCGTATGGATTTGTACGCTCGTTCTCGCTGCAGCCTTTTCCGTCCCCATTGCGTTCAATTCACCCATCTACGGGCCCTTCTTTATGAAACAGGGCATGCAGAGCTTTGTCGACGCATTCAATACGCGCGCGCCCCAGGCCAGCGGCACAGACCTATCTCCAGAGCAGCAAGCTGACGCGGAGCTTGCAAGATACGCGAACGCCGCCCTTGCCGCTCAAACTGACGCCGCCTTTCTCGATTCTGCCGAGAGCTACTACGCGCTCATGGACGAAGGCTTCCAATCCGGGTCCATCGTGGGAGACCAAGAGACCAATGACGCAGACCTCGCGTATTGCCGTGCCCTGAGCAGCTCCGGCATCACGGATATCCCGGCCTCCGCAAACGACCTGCCATTCCTTTCCTTCCTGCCTTACGCCATTGCCACGGCGCCGTCTTTCCTTCCCTTCATCCCCTTCCTTCTCTCGTCGATACTCGTGCTCGGCGCCACAAGGCCCGGGACCCTGGCGGCAAAGGCGCCCGTGCCCAAATTCCGGCGCCTTATTCAGATCGTGTTTTCGATAATCGTCGCGGGGACCGCGATGCTCCTCGCCGGCCTCGCACCCGGGGGCATTTACGCCTTGGCCCTAAACGGCTTCGGGCAAATTGGGTACCCGATCGCCTTCTTCCATGACGGCGCGCTTACCACCACGACCGCGGGAAACGTCTTCACAGCCCTGCTTCTCGCGCTGCTTGCGGGCGGAACCTTGATATCCGTTTGCTCCGCCGTCCTATCGACCGCAACGAGGCGCGTCCTCGCGGGCCCCCTTACCTCCGCGCTGCTTGTCGCGGCCCCGGCATTCCCGTTACTGTCCGATTCGGCACTAGGGCATAACGCTGCGCTCGGGCTCCTGCCGCTGGCCGTGTTCTCGCCTATCGAGGCAACGGGTTACGTAGGATGCTTCCCGACAGAATTCATTGGCTCCGGTTCGGGCAGCGCATCGATGCTTGCCGTGGCCCTGGCATACGTCGCGGTCCTTTTTGCGGTCGGCGCCGTTGCGACACGTTCCCCCAAACAGCCTGGACCCGCGAAAAAGCACCATGGGCTCGAGCTTCTAGACGCGAGCGTGGGATACGGGAGCACGACGATACTTTCAATCGGGTCGCTTTTCCTGAGCCCGGGAACGGCGGCGGGCCTCGTTGCTCCCAACGGCTCGGGGAAAACCACCCTTCTTGAAGCGCTGTCGGGCCAATTTCCCACCCGCATCCGCTCGGGAAGCCTGGCGGCAGACGGAATCTGCCAACGTCGATCAGCCGAATTTGCAGAACTCGTCTACCTGAGCTCTTCGGGCAGCGCGGATCTCTATCCCACGCTATCGGCCATCGAGCACCTTGCTTTCGTTAGGGAGGCGTGGAAATCGGCCGCCGACATCGACTCGCTCTGCGACTCCCTCGGAATCTCCCCATATCTCGACAAGCCGACCCGTAAACTCTCGACAGGAATGAAGCAGCAGGTAAAGCTTGCCATGGCGATAGCGACCGATTGCCCGTACCTCATCCTCGATGAACCGCTGAACGGCCTCGATCCTGGAAAACGGAAAACCTCCTGCGACGCGATGCGCAGCGAGGTGGCGCGGGGACGCAGCGTGCTCATTTCAAGCCATCTGCTCGACGACCTGGCAGACCTCACCAACTCGTTCTACTTCATCGAGGCCGGCACGCTCGTGGAAAAGATCAAGTCGTCCTCGCAGACGCTCAAGCAGAAATACCTCGATACATACGAGGGAGGTGAATGACATGATAGGCAAGAGCTATGCAAAGATAGCGATTGTTGGCCTTGCGATCGGTCTTGCAATGGCGCTGTGCGCATCATTCGCGAGGTATAGGTCCGAGCAGTCGTTTATCGATGGCGCTGAAAACGGTTTTGGCATAGACGGGATGTATGTCAGCGATGGCGCGACCGGGCCGTCTATGGCGATTCTTGCAGGCGAAGACATGGAATGGCAAATCTGTAATGACGATGGCTCTTGTCTGAGCGGTCGTTTGGCCGCAACGAGCGATCCGAATTCGTTCGATCTTCTCGACAATGATGGATCGGATTGCGGTTCTGTTCACCTGTCATATGCATCGCGAGACGGGATGGACGGTATTCTCTACGTCTCCCACGAGACTGGCGATTTCAAGATGCGCAGGACTAACCGAGTGCCGGCTTTTATCGAGGAGTGAGAATTCCCGGCGGCCTGCCGATCAGGCCGCCGGGGTATCGAACCCCGCATTCATCCGTACACACACGGATGAATGCGGGAAGTGTCCGGATGAAGTTGATAATCAAGGAAACAATGCCGTTCTGCCTGGGACGGCTTTGGCCTGGACTTTAACTACAACATCGCAATCGACACTTATCAGCTCGCGCGACGCGCATGGCCAAATCTCGGACGCTGGTGCATGGAGGACCTTCGAGATTTACTGTACATCCAAAACGACGACGCACACCGCGTGCTCGCCGACTGCGAAGACGAGATGGCTGTCTACAATGCGATCAGAAACGGCGTGAAGTCCGGAGAGCTTTCTGTCGAACCGCCGCGCCGTCGCGCGAGCCGACCGGGCAACCCGGGCAATCTGGTCCCGGCTCCCCCGGTCGTATTCCTACGATATCGCCCCTAGATCACCAATGCGTCAGACAAAGAATGAGGCAATGGCTATGATCACGCCTACGGCAGATGCAGCGACTGCGCCCTTTTTCCTCTCCTTTAGTCCGACGAATAGGGTTGCCGTAAAGTAAAGGGCGGAAATGCAGGCTATGGCAAGCGAAACGAGTTCCTTGGGCGGTTTCAGCAAAAGGTCGCTAGCAAAGAGTAATGCAAGCAGGGCAAAGCCGATTGTGTTCAAGTATCTCGATTCATTTTGCGACAACATGGCGACTTCCTTTCAGAGCATGCAAGTGAAAAGTCGGTACGATGTCATTGCGGTTGCAAAAAAGCCGCCGCCTGGACCGGTTGTCACGAGACCGGCGATAACGCATTTTCTCGGTTTCCAGCTCATGACAGACCCCTCTCTCATGGTGCAACGTATACATTATGAGATATACACAATTTGTCCTATAAGCCCCAAGGATGACGATTCCAATACGGACGACGACACCAAAATCGGCATCGACGGCTCCATGGACGATTCGGATTCCAAATAGGCCCTGTTAGTTGAGCCACTTCTTTGCCAGTGTCGTATACGAGACCGCTATACCCGCGGCAATTGCCACGAGACAGCTCACGATGAATCCGAACTCATACCTCAAAACGTTTGTTGCGGTCAGGGCGATAATCAACACTGTCAGAATTTGCAGAATTATCGTTATTGCGAAGAGATTGATTCCTTGTTTGGCCGAAGTCGCTGAATGAGTTTGGCTTCGTTGATTCAGGTTGAGGCAGACAAGGAAAGCGACCAGTTCGCTTGATAAGGGGCCGACTACATAGAAAAAGATTGCGTCAATGAAGCCTATAGTGTTGTAAGTG